>JBGQJU010000037.1:0-48350 GCA_041499185.1 Pyrinomonadaceae bacterium
CAAGCTCTGCGACGGGCTCTCAGCAACCAAGACGCTATCGGTCTGTTGCACCCCTTGCCAAAAACGGTCTGCTCAGCATTAAGATGCCGACATGCACCAACACATTCAATAATGGACACGCTTAACATACAAGACGCCGAGGGCGCCGAGATCACGCGGAGAAAAACTAAATCAGGACGCTACCCAAGTTTTCTCGCACCGTTTACATTCTCGCACACCCCAGTTATCATCCGCGACATTATGAAACGAGCTTCGATACTTCTCAGCCTGCTGTTTTTTTGCTGCGTTTATCCTACGAGGGCGCAGACCGTGCCAACGCCGGAGTCCGTCCTCGGTCACAAACCCGGTGACGATTTCTATCTCGCCAGTTACGACGAGTCGCGCGAGTACTTTCGCAAACTTGCCGCCAGCTCTAACCGAATCAAATTGATCACGGTCGGCAAGACTACACGCGGGCTCGACTGGGAGATCGCGCTGATTTCCTCGCCGCAGAATCTCGCCAAACTCGATCGATACAAGGAGATCTCGCGCCGGTTGGCGGACGGGCGCGGCTTGAGCGACCAGGAAGCTCGGACGCTTGCTCGCGAAGGAAAGACGATCGTGCATATCGATGGCGGACTGCACTCAACTGAAGTCGCGGGCGCGCAGCAGTCGATCAATCTTGCTTACAAACTGGTTTCTTCACAGGGCGATCCGGAAGTAGATGCAATTCTCGACAACGTCGTCCTGATGCTCTGGCCCACATTGAATCCGGATGGCCAGAACGAAGTCTCTGCGTGGTACCGCAAGAACCTTGGCACGCCCTACGAAGTAAGTCCGCTCCCGGACCTTTATCAGGAGTACGTGGGCCACGACAATAATCGCGACGGCTACATGAATAACATGCTCGAGTCGCAGGATGTGACGCGTACTGAGCTTGAGTGGGGGCCGGTGATTTTTTATTGTCATCATCAGACCGCTCCGTTTCCGGCTCGTATTTTCATTCCACCTTTCACTGAGCCCATCTCTTCGAACATTCATCCGTTGATGCTGCGCTGGCTCAATGTGATTGGCGTCGACATCGCCGCCTATCTCGATGCGCACCAGATGCCGGGCGCTGTTCATCGCGTCGGTTTTGACAACTGGTATCCCGGGTTCCTGGATTACACGCACATCTTTCGCAACAGCATTTCCTTTTTCACCGAGACGGGGCTTTACCGTTACGCGACGCCACGCTTCTACACCGTCAACGAGTTTCCCAAAGAATATCAATCGCTGCGGTCCCAGATCTTCTACAGCAGTCCGTGGAAAGGTGGCTGGTGGCGACTCAAGGACGCAGTTGACTACATGCAGGGCGCTTCGATGGCTGTGCTTGATACCGCAGCGCGGTATCGCGAAGTTTTGCTTTACAATCGTTATCAAGCAGCGCGCGACAACGTGGAACGATTCCGCAAAGATCCGCCGTTCGCTTACGTGATCCCACGCGAGCAGCGCGATCTGCCAACGGCGGCTACGCTGGTCCAGAAACTAATGCTCAACGGCATCGAGGTGCACGAGGCGCAGCAACCTTTTCATGCTAACGGACGTGATTACACACGCGACTCCTGGGTCATCCTGATGGATCAGCCGTTCTCTCCTTTGGTGAAGGAACTGTTTGAAGCGCAGCAGTATCCGGAACTACGCGAGTCGCCCAATGGAGCGCCAATCCGGCCTTATGACGTCGCCGGCTGGACCTTGCCAATGCAGATGGATGTGCATGTGGATGCCGTTACTGAACCGGTCAATCAAACCCAGCGCGCCCACTTGCGCAAGCTGGAGCAATTCACCTGGCCGTCGGGAAGTGTTTCCGGATCCGGCCCGGTCTATTCCTTGACTCACAAAGCAAACGCGAGCTTCAAGGCAATCAATGAAGTCCTCGACAGTGGTGGCCGCGTCGGATTTGCGGCGGCTGAGTCCGAAACGGCTGAGGGAAAAGAGCGGGGCGCGATGATCATCTCCGGCATCGACCGTGATCGCCTCGCCAAAATCGCGCGCGAAAATTCATTAACAATAAAATCGCTGAGCAGCGCTCCGCCCGATCTTCTTCCAGCGAAGAAACCGCGCGTGGGTTTGTATCGTGCCTGGGTGCCGGTCATCGACGAAGGCTGGACGCGTTGGATTCTGGAGAATTTTGACTTCGCTCCACAGACGCTGCGCAATGGCGACATTCAGGCCGGCCAGTTGCGCGATCGATTCGATGTCATCATTCTTCCGGACAGCGGCAACGATGAAATTATGAACGGTTTCGCGCCGGGAACGATCTCCGGGGAATATGTCGGCGGTTTGGGAAACTCAGGCGCCGCCGCCTTGCGCGAGTTTGTACAAGCGGGAGGCACGCTCGTCGCTTTCAACAACGCTTCGCTTTTTGCTATCGCTCAGTTTGGTTTGCCTGTGACCAACGTCCTGGCCGGTCTCAAGGAAGATCAGTTCTACTGCTCCGGCTCACTCTTGCAAGTCGAGTTGAACGACGTGAATCACCCGGCTGTTTGGGGCTTGCCGCGCGATCCGATCGTGATGTTTGAACTCGGCCCTGCCTTCGAAACGAAAGACGGCTTTCGCGGAAACATCCTGGCGAGCTATCCAAAGGAACGAAATCCGCTCGCGAGCGGCTACCTCCTGCATCCCGAGCGCATTCAGGGAAAGGCCGCGGCCCTCGAAGTTCACTACGGCGATGGTCGAGTCTATTTGTTTGGCTTCCGCCCGCAGTGGCGCGGCCAATCTCACGGCACATACAAATTCATCTTCAATGCGATCTACAATTCCGTTCTTCCGAAGCCGCCGCCATCGGTAAAGCCCGAAACAAAGTCGAATCCCAGTGCTGAAGGCGGCAGCCGCGAGTTAGGCTAGCCTTGTCGCCGATTCGCCGCGAGATATGGAAGTAGATTTCGAGATAGTTGGTGAGATTACCGACAGAGAGACAGTTGCCATTGGCCGCTCAATTCGTGAGCTGCCTGAATTGCGAGCGCGCTTTGGTCGCGGTCGTTGGCGGAAGCGAAAAGGAGTTGCCAATGTACGCCTGCCCGGTGGTACGATACGGCTTGCTGAGGTTCACTGGTATGAGGCGCACGGCATAGGTAAGGCGAGAATGAAGATCAAACGATACTTGGATTAAAGTGTCATGGAAGCGGAGAGTACACAACCACGATTTGCAGTCTGCATAAACAATTCTACCTATCCAGACGATTTGAAGGTCAGAACCGTTTATCAAGTCTTGCCTGATGATTCGGCGGCGAGAAGCAACTATATCAGAGTCATCGACGAAACTGGCGAAGATTACCTCTATCCCGCGGAATACTTCGTTTTTGTAGACGTGCCACCTGAAGCAGCAAAGGCGCTGCTGCTCGTTGCCTCCTAAAGGCGGGGTCGAGAGATGACGGCGGCGGAATTAGAAAAGCAAACTTAAGCAAACTATTGAATGCAGACAGGCCGAGCTCCTACTAGAGGGCTTGGTCGAGCACGGACCCATTGAGCACCGGGCTCCGCTCGACCCTCCCGATGTCAAAGTTCCTCGGTCTTGATGGGACATTTGCCTGGTCCGAGAGGGTGATTCACGGGGGCTAACGGCTGAACTCCTTCCTTACCGCAAATCCGTCGCGAAAGAGTTAAGACGCATGTTGACGATCAAATTCACGAAGCGCCGAGACGGTTCCGTAATATCGCGCTTCGAGCGTGCTGACGGCACGGCGACGTGGCAGCGAAAGGATGGGCCGCAGGCGAGCTTCTTCACGGCGCACGACCTAACCCATTATGCGCTCGAAACGACGCTCGGGTACCGGCGCGGGTTTTACGGGCTGGTGGCTGAAGGGTGGGATCTGTCGGATTTTGGCACGCCCTGGCCGCGCGGACCGCTTCCGGCTGATGCTGAACCCGCGGAGCTTATCGCGGGGCTCCTCGACGGCGAGCGCGCGACTGGCGAACGGTGCTCGGCCGCGGAGTTCAATGAAAAGATCACGCTTTACTATTCGAGTCAGGGGTTCGCAAACCCGCCCACGCTGACGCAGGAAGAGTTGGACCAGATCCGCAAAGTCGCGCGAGAACTGCGCGCGCGCTGGGCTGCTGTGCTCCCCGGTGATTCGCTGGAGTTGAGGTTCGTCTCTAGTGTGGTGTCTCAGAAATTCGCTTAATTGATCAATCACCGGGGAACTAGCCCGACCGTAAGGGAGGGCTCAGTCTTTACACGTCGCTAACACATGAGCCCTCCCTTACGGTCGGGCTAGCGCCCCGTTGGCATGCGCCGATCTTGTTAGCGAACTTCAGAGACAGGACACTAGCGCCGCTGCGTAAACTTTCTTTTTGCGGTTACGGACTAGTTCAAAGTAAGCTAGGCAATCCATGACCAGCGAGTGGCGCCGAGATGAATACACAATCAGCACCGATAGAGAGCGCCTGAACGTGCCATTGATTCACGACTTTCTTTCTAACAGTGCATATTGGGCCAGGGGCCGGAGTCTGGAGGTTGTGAAGCGAGCGATCGAACACTCGCTGAACTTCGGCGTTTACAAGGATGAGGAACAGATCGGATTTGCGCGCGTCGTTACCGACTACGCAACCTTTGCGTGGCTCGCCGATGTGTTTATTCTCGATGAATACCGAGGACGAGGTCTTAGTAAGTGGCTGATCGAAGTGATCGTCTCGCATCAGCAGTTGCAGGGATTTCGGCGCTGGGTGCTGGCCACCAGAGACGCGCATGAGCTGTATCGCCGGTTCGGTTTTGCGGGGCTGAAGGAGCCGGAGCGCTGGATGGAGCGACTCGATCCCTAATTTGTAGCAGTTTTCTCAGGTTCGGATGCTGACAAAAAGGGAGTCCGAAATGCTTTTTTGTTTCTTCATCATCGGCACGCATTTCTTCTCGTGGGGCTCGCAACTCGCGCCTGAGCAGATGCGCTGCGGCAAGTGCGGCACGGTTGGCAATTTCATCCGCAAGCAAGGAATGCAATTCATCACGCTCTTCTTTATCATCCCGGTGCTGCCGATTAGCGGCATAAAGAATCTGTTGCAGTGCCCGACTTGCGGCACGAAATATCAGGCCAACCCTTGATTGGAGGCGGAAACTTCAGAGGTAATAGTTTGGATAACAAACATGGCCCGCTCGCGCTGATCATTATTGACGGCTGGGGCTATTCGCCGGTGCGCGAAGGAAATGCCATTGCGCTAGCTGCAACGCCCTACTACGACGAACTGACAGAGAACTATCCCCACACGTTGCTCGAAGCACACGGCGCGCGCGTGGGTCTGCCGGCCGGAGTGATGGGCAATTCCGAAGTTGGACACTTAAACATCGGATCTGGCCGTGTGATTCGCATGGACGTTTCACTAGTGGACCACGAGATTGCCACCGGAGAGTTCTTCAAGAACCAAGTGCTCATCGCCGCGATGGATGCCGCGAAGTCGCTTCATCTGATGGGCCTAATATCCGACGGTCAGGTTCATTCTTCGCAAGAACATCTTTATGCGCTCTTGCGAATGGCGAAGCAGCACGGGCGGCAGCGCGTTTTCGTCCATTGCTTTCTTGATGGGCGCGACACGCCGCCATCGTCTGCCGCCGACTATGTCGCTGCGTTGCAAACGAAGATCGAAGAGATCGGCTGCGGCCAAGTCGCTTCCGTGGTTGGGCGTTACTATGCAATGGACCGCGACAAGCGCTGGGAGCGGACCAAGCGTGCGTATGATCTGCTCATTCATGCGAAAGGCGAACAGGCGAAAGATCCGGTGGAAGCAATCAAGAAATCATACGAGCAGGGTGTGACCGACGAATTTGTTGAGCCGATCGCGATCATTGGCGAGAGCGACCAGCCGGTGGCGACGATCCAGGACAGCGCTGCCGTGATCTTCTTTAACTTTCGTCCCGATCGCGCGCGGCAGATCACCAGAGCGCTGGCCGTTCCCGACTTCAAGGAGTTTCCTGTTTCCGATCGGCCGAAGATTGACTTCGTCTGCTTCACGATGTACGACAACACATTTCCGCTGGCTGTCGCGTTTCCGCCGCGCCGGCACGAAAACGTTCTCGCGGAGGTCTGGGGCGGCGCCTGCGTGCGCAATTATCGACTCGCGGAAACAGAGAAGTACGCTCACGTCACCTACTTCTTCAACGGCGGCGTCGAAAAAGAATATCCGTGTGAGCGCCGGTTACTGATCCCCTCACCCAAGATCGCTACCTATGATCTGCAGCCCCAGATGTCGGCCTTCAAAGTTACTGACGAGGTTTTGCGCGGAATTGAAGCAGGCGAGACGGACGTTTTCGTTATTAACTTTGCCAGCCCTGACATGGTTGGCCACACCGGCAAGCTCGACCAGACGATCGCGGCCTGCCAGTACGTCGATACTTGTCTAGGCTGGATCACGAAAAGCATCGCCCGCGCGCGCGGGATCACAATCATCACGGCCGACCACGGCAACGCGGAACAGATGATCGATCCGAAAACGGGCCAGCCACACACTGCGCATACAACCAACCCGGTGCCATTTCACTTGATTGACGAGACCTCGCGTGGCTTGAAACTCCGGGCAGGCGGCGCGCTCGAAGACGTGGCGCCGACTATGCTGGGACTGCTGGGAGTCGAACAACCAGCAGAGATGACGGGGCGCGATTTACGGGAAGGCGTATAATCAGTTGCTGCATCGCACACGGTTGTCAGTCCATGCCGATAGATCGAAGTCTGTATGGCGGTCGTCAATTGCCTGCTCTTATTCGGAGGTATTCTGAAATTACGAACAACTTCAGGAGGAGCCTATGATTCGTCATCGCAATTCATTCGTCGTCACACTTCTTGCCGTGCTGCTGCTGACCTTGTTTTCCTCACAACGCACAACGGCGCAGACGTTCACTCTCGAACAAGTCATGAGTTCGCCATTTCCTTCGGAGCTTACCGCCTCCAAACGCGGCGACAAGGTCGCTTGGGCTTTTGACGCCGAAGGCAAGCGAAACATTTGGATCGCGGAAGCGCCCGCGTTTGCCGCGCGGCAGTTGACGCGTTACGACAGTGACGAGGGGCAGGAGTTGACGGATCTTATTTTCTCGCCGAACGGGAACGCGATTGCGTTCGTGCGCGGAGGAAATAAGAATCAGGCCGGCGAAGTTCCGAATCCAGCGAGCGACCCAACCGGCGCGAAGCAAGAAGTTTGGGTCGTAGACGTGCGCACCGGACGCACGGCGCGCATTGGCGAAGGCATCGGACCAGTCTTTTCGCCCGCCGGCGACAACGTGGCTTATCTTCGCGAGGGCCATTTGTGGACCGTGCCGGTTATCGGCGGGAAAGAGCGCAAGATGTTTGAAATCCGCGGTAACGTGAGCGCGCCACAGTGGTCACCGGATGGCTCGCAACTCGTGTTCGCTTCGACGCGTGGCGATCACAGTTTCATTTCCGTTTACGATCCGAGAACGAACCGCTTCCGGTTTCTATCTCCCAGCATCGATCGCGACGTCGCGCCGCGCTGGTCGCCTGACGGGAAACGCATCGCCTTCATTCGCCTATTCAATATTACTGATTCATTCGCAACCGACCGCGAACGCTTGCAACCATGGGCCATCTGGGTCGTCGACGCGCAAAGTGGCAACGGCAAAGAGATCTGGCGTTCGGGCAACACCGACAATGATTCATATTCCGGTGGTCAGGGCAACACTTTCTGGCAGTGGGTAGCCGGAGACAGGCTGCTGTTCTCGTCGGAAAAAGATGGCTGGGCTCATCTCTATTCGATCTCAGCGCAAGGTGGCGCGCTGACAGCGTTGACTCCGGGAAATTACGAAGTGGAAAACATTGCGTTTTCGCCGGACAAATCTTTCGTCGTCTTCTCTACAAACAACGGCGATATAGATCGTCGGCACCTGTGGCGCATCAGCGTCGCGGGCGGCGCGCCCGAGCAAATCACCAAGGGCGACGGAATCGAAATGTATCCAGCGCTCTTCAACAATGGGCGGCAGATTGCCTTCTTTCACTCAACGGCGCGCGATCCTTTTCTGCCCTTCATCGCTTCGATCGATGGCTCAAACATGAAGCCGCTGGCGCCGCAGGCTTTACCGAAAGATTTTCCTTCCGCGGGGCTGGTTGTGCCCGAGCAGGTGATCTTCAAAGCTGCTGACGGCACTGAGATTCACGGGCAGTTGTTCAAGCCGGCGAATGCTTCGGGTAAATTGCCGGCGCTGGTTTTTATGCATGGCGGGCCGATGCGCCAAATGCTGCTCGGCTGGCATTACCTTTATTACTACCACAACTCTTACGCGATGAATCAGTATCTCACTAGCCGTGGTTACATGGTGCTGTCGGTGAATTATCGCAGCGGGATCGGCTATGGCCGCGCGTTTCGGCTGGCGCAGCATAGAGGCGCGCGCGGCGCTTCGGAATATCAGGACATCGTCGCCGGCGCAAAATACTTGCGTGATCGCGACGACGTGGACAAGAAGCGTGTTGGACTATGGGGTGGATCGTACGGCGGTTATCTGACGGCGTTGGGCCTCGCGCGTAACTCCGACATCTTCGCGGCGGGCGTGGATTTCCACGGCGTGCACGACTGGAGCGCCAGAACAACTGGCCCGCCGGTGCCCGCCGACACGGCTGATCGCAACCGAGTGGCGCGCGAATCATCGCCTATCTCGTCCGTCGACAAGTGGAAGTCGCCCGTCTTGCTGATTCACGGTGACGACGATCGCAACGTCGAGTTTTCGCAAACAGTGAATCTCGTGCGCCGTCTGCGCGCTAACAACGTGG
Source organism: Pyrinomonadaceae bacterium (assembly GCA_041499185.1). Taxonomy (GTDB): domain Bacteria; phylum Acidobacteriota; class Blastocatellia; order Pyrinomonadales; family Pyrinomonadaceae; genus JAOAPY01. The sequence goes on from JBGQJU010000037.1 coordinate 8,721, forward strand.
AATTCGAGCAACTGATCTTTCCTGACGAGATTCACGATTTTCTGCGGCATCAGGACTGGCTGCGCGCGTATCACGCCGGCGCGGAGTTCTTTGATAAGCATCTGAAGTGACTTTCGATCCGCGTAACATCTTGGTCATTGATTTCGGCCAACTCGGCGATGTAGTGCTCAGTCTGCCTGCGCTGCGGGCGATCCGCGAAAGGTTTCCCCATGCGCGCATCACGGTGGCCGTCGGCAAGCCAGGGGCGGAGGTTGTCAATCTTTCTGGCCATGCGCACGCGACGCTGGTGGTGGACCGTGTGGCGCTGCGCGATGGACCAAAGCTTGTCTCGATTATTCGCATTGCGAAATTCGTCAAAGAAGTCAGGCGCGCGAAGTTTGATTTCGTAATCGATCTGCACAGTCTTTCCGAAACGAACCTGCTCGGCTTTCTTTCCGGCGCGCCCAGGCGGCTTTATTCACGACGACCGGGACGTTCGTTAGACTATCTCGCCAACTTTGATCCAAGACCACCGGTCGAAGAAGACCACAAGAAAAGGCATCTAATTGATCGTTACCTTGACGTGTTGCTTCCCCTGGGAATCAAGGATGCGGATCGCCTGCCGCGTCTGCGAACGCGCGCCGAAGATGATGCAGCAATCGATAAGCTGCTTAAGAAAGAGAAGGCGGAAACCGGTGCGCCTTTGATCGGGCTCTTTCCCGGCGCCGGCCACTCGAGCCGCCGCTGGCCGCTTGAAAGGTTTGCCGAACTCGCCGACTATCTGACGCGAAACGATGGTGTGCGCGTGATTATTTTTGCCGGACCTGAGGAGCGCGCGCTTGTGCCGCAAATGCGAAGGCTGTTTCCGCCATCGGCGATCGTCTTTGACCGGCTCACGATTGCACAGGTTGCAGCGGCGCAGGCGCGCCTGGCGGTCTTTGTGGCCAACGACACTGGGCCCATGCATATCGCAGCGTCGGTCGGGACGCCCGTGGTGCTGTTGCTCGATCGCCGCGCCCCTGAAAGCTATCTACCGCTGGGCGAGCATCACCGCATCATCTACAGCAGCACGATCCCGGAGATCAGCACCGACGAAGTTTACGCCGAGACGCGCGCGCTGCTGGCTGCGGGACGTACGGCGACACTCTTTGCGAGTTGAGAATGAAGCCAAGACTATTCAACCGTTCGCCAGTAACTCTGCTGGTCTTCTTCTTCCTGATTCTTGCGCTAGCCGCGAGTACACGCGCCATTCGCAAACACGAGACAACCCGCACGGAAGAAAAACCAGCCGCGGCCGCGCCGGTAGCCGAATCAAAACCGGTAACCGCTGCCGCAAACTCTCCGGCCGACGGCGAACTCGCGCGCCTCATTGATCAGGCAATCGACCAAAGCGAATTCAGTTCGGCACGCTGGGGTCTAATCGTCATCTCACGAAGCGACGGTCGCACGCTCTACGCGCGCAACGCCGACAGACTGTTCACGCCGGCGTCGAACATGAAAATCTACACAACAGCAGTCGCCCTGGATTTGCTTGGCGCGAACTACCAATGGCGAACTTCCGTTTACTCCGCTTCTCAGCCAGACGGGAACAGCGCTCTCAATGGCGACCTCATACTCTACGGTCGCGGTGCGCCCGATCTGTTATCTCGACCTAAGAAAGATGAAACAGCCTCGCTGGAGAAACTGGCCGACGATCTTTACCAGCGCGGCGTGCGTCACATTAACGGCAACGTGATCGGGGACGAGAGTTATTTCCGCGCCGATCCGCTGGGCGACGGTTGGCAGTGGAACGACGTTCAATGGTACTTCGGCGCCGAACCGAGCGCGCTGTCAATCGATGACAACGAAGTGGACCTTCAGATCGAGCCGTCTAATAATCCGAACGATCCTCCAGTTGTGAAATTTAGCAACGCGCAAGACTATGTCCATCTCGCCAACAACATGGCTACGGTGAAACGCGGCGAGCAGATGACTGTCGGCATCCATCGTGGGGTTTCCGACAACGAAGTGCGCGTCTGGGGCGAGTGTCCACTAGGCAGCAGACCGTTTGGCGCCCGGCTCTCAATTCACGATCCGGCGCTGCGGGCTGCCAGGCTATTCATGGATGCTCTTAGAGCGCGCGGGATCACAGTGGGGGGTGCGGCACACACACGCGACTTTCGCGTTCCAGCTAGTGAGCGATTCGATCCCTCGCGCGCTGTCGAACTCGCTTATGTGTCGAGCAAGCCGCTCGGCGAGATTGTCAAGGCGACAAACAAGGAGAGTATCAACCTTAATGCCGAGCTGATACTGCGCACGCTCGGAAGGGAACGCGGCGAGATAGCGCCTGACACCGATTCACATAAGACTCACGAACGCGGTGACGATGAAGCGGGCCTTGCGGTGATCAAACTATGGCTAAACCGGGCCGGCATACCAACGAACACGCTTGCCTTGCACGACGGCTCCGGACTTTCGCGTCTCGATTTGGTCACCCCCGAAGCTACAGCGCACCTGCTGGTGGCAATCTCAAAAACTGCCTCGGCTTCCATCTTTCAAGAATCGCTGCCCATCGCTGGCCGCGACGGAACACTCAAAGGCCGCCTTCGCACTTTCAAGGATCGCGTCTCGGCGAAGACCGGGTCGCTCACCTACGACAACTCACTTTCCGGCTTTTTGACCGCCGCCGATGGCGAAGCCCTGGTCTTCTCCATCATGTGCAACGACCAGACCGGCCGAGCCAGCGGTACGCGGCTGATCGACGAGATCGTCGCGATCTTGGCTAATTATCCGAGCGCCAAAGCCGGAAATCCTTAGAAAACCCAGCAAATTTGGCACTGAAGCGCACCGTTTTCTCTGGACAAACTTATTTTAACGCGATACCATTGTGCTGCCGCGTCTTGCGGCAACCGGATCGTTCACTTTCCAATCGAGTGAGCTAAACGAGCTGCCTCACGAGCAAGCTTTTGAAGCCCAGTCCCAGGAACTTCGAGTCAGGAGCATCAGCTATGTCCAAGTCGAAACAGTTTGTTAATTTCATTCTGGCCGTCGGCATTGTTCTGGCTATCAATTCGAGCGGCTCTGCGCAGAACAATCTCACGGCGAAGGCAAACAGCATTCAGCCACAACCGGTCAGCACGATCGCGGAAAGTGATCGAGTCAGAGACGGGTTGGCGGGCCCTGTGCGTCGCGTGCGCACGGAAGTCGCGAAGCTTTCAAATGCCAGTGGCACGCTCGTTGAAGATAAGCGTGTGCTACTCGAGGTTGCCGCGTACGACATCAAGGGCAGCAAGACTGAGAACCAGTATTTTCCCGTTGCCGGATCCACGCTCACCGGCAAAGAGGTCTACAAGTATGACGAGAAGGGAAACATCAGCGAGATGACGCTGCTCAATGGTGATGGCTCGCTACTCAGCAGAGAGGTCTACAAATACGACTACGACTCTGTGGGCAACTGGACCAGGATGACGACATCGGTGGCCGTCGTTGAGGGAGGCAAAGTGACCTTCGAACCCACCGAAGTCACGTACCGCTCGATCATGTACTACCTCGATGAGAACATGCTGAAGATGGCCCAGCCCACTTCGCCGTCTTCCACCACTGTAGCCAGCTTGGCGCCGACTACTAATAGGACTGCCCCTGTCGAGACAAAACCGCAACCGGCGGCCAGCGACGCTGTCAACAAGCCGGTGGAGAACCAGCAGATCGTCATTAACCATAGACCGGCGCCGTCGCTGCCCGTGCCTGCAGGCGACCGATCGATCGCCGCCAATTCCGTTGAAGTTAAGAGCGGGGGCGCTAGTGTCAGCAAGGCACCACTCGTCGTGTTAGATTCCGAGGCTCCTCCTGCTCCGAAGCCGTTGCTAAAGCCCGTCTCTGGCGGTGTGCTCAACGGAACCGCAGTTAGTTTGCCTTCTCCGGCCTATCCCGAAAATGCAAAGCGAATGCGAATTTCCGGATTGGTCATCGTCCAGGTAGTGCTTGATGAAACCGGAAAGGTCATTTCGGCGCAGGCGACCGATGGCCCACCAGCCTTGCGTGACGCTGCCGTGCAGGCGGCACGGAAAGCGCGATTCTCTCCGACCAAGCTTTCAGGCCAGCCTGTGAAAGTTACGGGCGTAATCAACTACAAATTCGCGCTCTCTCAGTAGCACTTCCAAGCGGCGACGCGCCAGCAGAAGACTCGGCGCGTCGTCACCAACCTTCCCCGACGGAGATACTTGTTCCTTCCAAAGGAGCCCAAGACCATGGCATTGACCGGACACCTCAGCGACCTTTCGCTCTCGGAATTGATCGAATTCTTTTGCAACCAGCGCAAGACTGGCCGTCTCAAGGTGCTCTACCCGAAAGGGGCGGGCTACTTCAACCTGCAAACTGGCTCGGTTGTCGACGCGAAGATTGGCGTGCTGCGCGGTATCGATGCGGTCTATTACGCGTTAACGCTGCCCAATGCTGAATTTGAATTTAGCGCTGCGACCGAACCGACTGAACGCACGATTAATCAACCCTGGACCCAGGTAGTGTTGGAGGGTCTTCGTCGTCTTGATGAAGGTATGGTCCCACCCGAGGCATATCCCGCAGGCTTTGTTGATGACAGTGTTGACGTGGATTCGGAGAATGTTGCGGCGGACGCTGGTTCGACTGCGCACGCTTGGCACGTTCCCGCTTTTCTTTCGATGATGAGCCGAGAGTCGATGAGCCAGCGGAAGCCACTCATCGCCAGCGTGGTCGCGGTCGCAGTGATTCTCAGCGTGGCGGCGATCGGAGTGCCCGCGGGTTGGTACGGCCGAAACAAGCCCGTGGCTTCAAACCAACCGAATAGTTCGGCTCCGCAACCGCAGCCCGCAGCAGCTAATGATTCCGCAACGGCAAAATCTAATTCTGCTGAGGCGCGCGCGACAGATGCAGCGGCGCTTGCTGCAAGACGGCAGCGAGAAAAAGAGAAGGCAGCAAAGGCGCGCGAAGAAAAAGCAAACGCCGCAGCCGGAAATGCATCGCCAAAGCCAGCCTTGTCGCCAGCGGCGCAGAGTGCCAGCAGCGACGTCGCAAGCAAACCAGGGCCGAAGAAAGCGACCGTGCAAGTTACTTACGACGAATCTGGTCGAGTGGTGCAGGCGTCAGGCGCAGACCCGACCGCGCTCCGTATTGCGCGCCAGAAGCGCTTTCCGCCGGGCAAAGCGGGCACCGCGACGATCACAATTCCGATTAACTAAGTAAAAAGGCAAAGAGCAAAGGGCTAAGCGCAAAGGGAACTGTTTGCTCTTCTCTCTTTCCTCTTCGCGCTTTGCTCTTTGCCCTTTGCGCTTTACTTCTTGAGCCCCACCATTCCCAGCATTACCAGCAGCGCCCGCTTCAGGCCAAGATCGCGATTGTGCGGATCATACCACTCATCGAGGGTGTGTGAGTTGCCGGACGTTCCACCCGCGCCCAGCGTGATTGCCGGAATGCCCATCGAGATTGGAATATTTGAATCTGTCGATGCCTGGTCCAATCGAGCCACGTGTCCAAGCGCGCGCGTTGCTTCGACGGCAATCTCCACGATCAGAGAGTCGGGCCGAGTTTCACCACCGGGGCGATCACCGATGAGCTGTAAGTCCAATTCGAGTGGCGGATCACCTTTGCGACGATTGGCATTCTCATCTTCGGTAGCTTCGCGCACTACGCGACGGAAGAAAGCGTCCAACCGCAACAGCTCATCTCCGCACGCCGAGCGCAGATCTACGTCCATCGTTGCCTCGTGCGGAATAACATTGATGCTCGCGCCGCCCTCGATCCTGCCTACGTTGAACGTCGTGCGCGGGTCCTGCGGCGCCGGGTAAGAAGCGAGCCGCGAAATCGCGCGCCCCAGCGCGTGCACCGGATTGGCAATACCAAAATCGCCCCACGAATGCCCACCCTTTCCGACCAGGCGAACACGATAACGGCGCGAACCGAGCGCCCCATTTGTGATCCGATCGATGCCCGGTCCATCGAGACTAATAAAAGCATCGGTGCGAATGGCCCACCCACCTCTTGTGAATAGATGACGGACACCGCGCAGGTTACCTTCGCCCTCTTCACCGACCGTACCGACAAAGAGCAGCGACCCTTCGGTCTCTAAGCCGCCCGCGCCGAGTGCTCGAACCAGCGCCATCAGCGCCGCCAAGCCTGCGCCGTCATCAGAAATCCCCGGCGCGAGCAAGCGTTGCCCAGCGTGTTGGACGGTAAAATCCGTTGCCGCTGGAAACACCGTGTCGAGATGAGCACTAACAACGAGCAATGGATTCAAAGAATGGCCTTTGCGCAGCGCCAGGCAGTTGCCTTCTTCGTCGAGTTTCACATCGGTCAAACCAGCTTCACGAAACTTCTCGCACAAGTGCAGGGCGCGTTCCACCTCGCCAAACGGCGGCGCGGGAATCGAACAGATGCGGATGTGTTCTTTCGTAATCTCATCCGCTTGCTCTTCAAAAAAGCAAAGGGCGCGTCGTACCAATTCGTCGTCGAGCAGCGCTCGCACAGTCGGCGTAGTCGTTTGAGTTGCAACCGGGAACATGTTCAGTGTGGCAGCCCGCTATTTGATCGCCAGCTTGAGCGAATAGTTTGTGCGTCCCGGCTTTTGGCTGACGCGCGTGACATTCAGAAAGTAATCGCCGGTGACGGGCGCGACGCCCGACCACTTCATTCCGTCGTATCCAAACTTGTAATCAACGCCATCCGCGCTCTTCAACTCAAAACGCGCCGACTTAGCGGGTGTCGCAGTCAGTGACAGGATAACTCGCTGGCCCTGACGCGCGGCAAAAACATACTCCGCCTCTTCAGTGCCGCGAATAGTGTCATTGAGAGTGGCGCTCGCTGCGCCTCGCTTGAACTCGATCCGCAAAGGCTCTGCTTTGCCGCCACCTCGCTGTCCGATCGCCGCGCTTGCGAGCAACGTCACCAACAAGAGTCCGGCGCAGAAAAGTCTTCGCTTCGTCATGTCAACCTTCCAATCAGACCAACTGCATTATCTCTTTCTCTTCGAGCACGGCGGACGCCTGTTTGGCGTGCTCGTAGACGCGGTTGACGCGCTCTTCGCTGGGTTCGATGCCGCGTTTCTCGAGCCAGTAGATCACGTTCGACTTCCCACTCATCGGGCCAATCTCGATCACCTGCTCTAAACCAAACAAGCCAGCAGGAACGCCGGAGTAAACAAGGTCCGCGAGGTGTCGATCGCCTTTCTTGTAACTCTTGATCACCGCCGCGGCGTGCACGCCCGTGGCTGTGCGGAACGCGTCGCGGCCAAACACGGGATAATTGAGCGGAATGGTCCAGCCGCAAGCGTCGGCCGCCACATCGCAGTACTCTTTCAGCCGCGACAAATCGTTCTCGATCCAGCCCATCAATTTTAGATTGACGAGCAACTGATCCATCGGCGTGTTGCCGACGCGCTCGCCGATTCCAAGCGCCGAGCCGTGCACCTGATCGGCGCCGCCCTGGATTGCGGCGATCGAGTTGATCACACCGAGACCGCGATCCTGATGACCGTGCCAATCAAGCCGCACCTTCTCGCCCTGCTCTTCAATGATGCCCTTAACAAAACTTACAACCGCTCGCGCTCCATCTGGCGTGGAGTGTCCCACCGTATCGCACACGCAAACCGCGCGCGCGCCGCAGCGAATCGCGGTCGTATAAAGCGCGCGGATGGTTTCCGGTTTCGCTCGCGTTGTATCTTCGGTGACGTACATCACCGGCACGCCTTCGCTCACCGCAAACGTCACCGCATCCTCGGTCATTTTCAGCAGCTGGTCGAGGGTCCAGTCTTCGGCAAAGAAGCGAACAGAAGACGAGCCAATGAACGTGCATGCTTCGATCGGAATGCCGGCGCGCCGCGAGATCTCGACGATGGGAATGATGTCGTTCCGAAGAGTGCGCGCGGCGCAGTTGGGCCGAATCCTCAATTTCTTCTCGGCAATCTCGCGCGCCATGCGCTCGACTCCGGCTGCGTGCGTGCCGCCTGCGCCGGGCAAGCCGATGTTTGCGGTGTCGATGCCAAGGGCGTCCATCAAATGAAGTAACTCGATTTTCTTTTCGACCGGAGGCTCGCACACCGAAGGAGACTGCAGACCGTCACGCAGCGTTTCGTCATCGAAACCGATGTGCCGGTTTGGAGTCTGCAAAGAGGGCTCGACCGTGTTCCAATCGTAAACGAGTTCTTCGTCAGGCACTGCGACACCTCCGCGTTCCGGCAAGAGCATTGAGCAGAAGAGTTTTGATTACAGCAACGGAAGCATTGAAAGTCAAGATAGCCACGAAGGCGCAGATTACGCGGCTACTTTGACGCGCAACAACGGTCTGTTATAGCCTCTGACGGTTTTTGTAATGAGCGTTAGCGTCTGTGAAGTTCGATTTGCTTTGAAACAATCGCCACCAGTCAGAACGATTGCGTTAGGCTCTGATCGCGCAGCCAAGATCATGGCGGTGCGCGCCAGCATTGCGCGCGTCGCCGAGATCGATGCGGCTTGGGCCAACGCCAAAGTTGTGGCGCGCTCGGTGACGACCAGTGCGCCCGCGATGCCCTTGACCGATTGGGAACTGATGCAAGGCGCGCGCGAACGAGCCTTGGCAGTGCTCGAGATTTTAGTTGGGCAAAAACTGGAGACCGATCTCTACGTTGGACTCGAGGGCGGCTTCCATTCAATCTCGCTTGACGGAGAGTGGCACACGTTTCTGCGCGGCTGGGCTTTCGTTACTGATGGAGAGCGAGGTTGCTTTGGTGCGACACCTTCGATCAGCGTGCCTGAGGCAATCAGGAAAAATGTGATCGAAGGCAAGCGCGAACTTGGTTTGGTGATTGACGAAGTGGCGGGAGCGCGCGACGTGCGCAGTCGCCAGGGAGCCTGGGGCATTCTTTCGCGCGATCTGATCACGCGCTCGCTGAGCTTCGAGCTGGCGCTGATCGCCGCCTTTGCTCCGTTTTATAATGCCGAGTTGTATAATTAATCGCGAAAATGTCCGACAAACTTCAGTTTGTCGCTGATTGCGGGGCAGAAGCCCGCGCGTAAGCAAGGGCTCCTAAACCAACTGATGAGCCCTCCCTAACGGTCGGGCTTCTGCCTCGCCGCAGGCGACAAACTTAAAGTTTGTCGGACATCATTGAAGGATCAGAATGGAAGAACGTTTCGCACAAGCCGATCACGAACCGACTCCGCATCTGCGCCCCAGTAGCGGCTGGATTGAAGTGATCGCGGGTTCGATGTTCTCCGGCAAGTCTGAAGAGTTGATTCGCCGTCTGCGGCGCGCAAGGATCGCTCGCCAGAAGGTGCAGGTTTTCAAACCTGACATCGACTCGCGCTTTTCAGAAAACCACATCGTCTCGCATTCCGAGATGCGCCACGAGTCGGCCGTTGTGCGCGGCGCCGCCGAACTCATGGCGCTGGTTGAGCAAGACACGGAAGTTGTCGGCATCGACGAAGGACAATTCTTCGATAACGAACTCGTGGCAGTGGTGAATGAGCTGGCGCTCCGCGGCTTGCGCGTCATCGTCGCTGGTTTGGATCAGGACTACACCGGCCAGCCATGGGAACCGATGCCGCAACTGCTCGCCATCGCCGAATACATCACCAAGACCCACGCCATCTGCATGAAGTGTGGCCAGCCCGCCAACTATTCCCAACGCACCTTTGAATCCGAAGAACGCGTCGCCGTGGGCGCCGCCGGCATGTACGAAGCCCGCTGCCGCCGCTGCTTCGTCCCCCACGCGGATGCGCCAACGATTGTTCCGTCATAGTTGGAACGCGATCAGATATGGCCTACACCGCAAGCCTAGTGCGAAACCAAGATAAGGTGCGGCGATCCGAAAATAACTCCGGCCGTAAAAGCTTCCAAGCTTTTCGATCGGGGGCGTTACTCTATCGAGAACTAGAAAGGGATGTTGAAGCTACTCGCCATTTGCTACATGGCCAACATCATTGCAAACCGGTAATGAAAGGAAACCTGGGACACCTATATCTGACTGGAAGGAGTTCTTACAAACTTTTTGCGGGAGAAAATGCAACGATCTATCAACGAACGTTTGATATAAACACGGCGGCTTCTCAGCTTTTGGTTATTCCACCGCCCCTGAATCTATGAAGTTGGGCTCGGCATATTCTATGGCTTGATGATTTCCAATCTCCTGCGCGACTGCAGAAGGATCTGCTCCTTCCGGCAAGTTGATTATGGCGAAGCCCTGATCATCAAAACCCCGACCAACCGTGCTCTTCTCAGGGAGGGACTCGATGACTTGCTGACGGGCCACTTGATTGACAGCGAACTCCCTCTTCAGTTTTACAATCAATTGATTTTCGACGTGCCTGGCGATGCTCTGATCCTGCTCTTTCAGGTTGCTTTCTATTCTTCCGGAAGTCCCTTCGCGGGTCATGACAATGCTGCCTCGGCATTAATCATACCATGGCCGTAGTCCTCGTCTGAGCCAACGATTGAATCTGCCGATTGCGTGATCTTTTCGCGCACTTGACTTGCCGACAAGTCAGGCCATTTTGACCAGACCAACGCCGCTAGCGCCGTGGCCAGCGGAGTAGCCTGCGAAGTCCCATCCAAACGACCATACTTCGTCTGCTTGCCTTCACTATTGAGTGTTACGAAGTAGTTTGGCAGAGAGGAGAGAATGTCTACACCTGGAGCGACCACGGTCATTTCGGGACCACGGCTGGCGAACGAGGGACGCTTGTGTTGGCGATCTACGGCGCCGACGGCAATTACATTTGGGTATTGAGTTGAATATGCCGCAGGAAAAATGATTTTGCCGCCAGACTCGTTTCCGGCCGCAGCGACAATTAATCCGCCGTTGTCCCTAGCGTATTCGACAGCGGTTTTCTTCGTCTGGCTATCGGGGCCGCCACCGCTGTAATTAATGATCAGGTGTGCGTGGTGATCGCTTGCGAAGCTAACCGCGGCTAGAACACCGTCCTTAAAAGTTACGCTGCTCCCATCGTTGGATGAGTTAAAGACCTTCAACACTAGTACGAGACCAGGCCATAGCCCGGCGACACCGGTTCCGTTATTAGTGATCGCAGCAGCGATGCCCGCCACATGAGTTCCGTGACCGTGGTCGTCGGATGGATCGTCGTCGTTATTAACCAAATCGCGACCGAGGAAGAAACGGTTGGTGTCGTTTAGGTCCTGATGAGAGAGGCTACCGTTCTCGATGGAGATGCCGGAATCGAGCACAGCGACCACAACTTTGCGAGGATCGCCGTTCCAAATGTCCCACGCGCGCGCGGCTCCAATATCCGCAAGATTCCATTGCTGCGCGAAGTAGGTATCATTCGGAATCAGAGTGCCGTGATCGAGCAGGACGGGCTCGGTCCAGAGCACATCTGGGCTCATTTTTTCTGCCGCGGAGGCTGCATGTTCAACCTCGAGGCCGGCATCCGTCATGATGACCCCGATTCCCAGAGGGTCTGGATAACTGGTTCCCAGTACGTTGACCATTAGCCCGTGCTCGGCTTCCATGGGTTCGACCGGTGTTGGCGAAGTTTTTCTGTAGGCCACCATTCCCTCCACAGCCTCGACTTGCTCTCCCTGCCATTCCACGGTGACAACGGATCGGCCTTGAAACGTCCTCGATTGCTGCTGCAATAGTTCGGTTTGGGCTGGCATGGTTAACCTCGATTCCTAGTTAATTCTCCTGATTTTTCCCAGCGTTCCACAGTACTTCTTTCAGTCCACGAGAGATCTGTTGGGTCGGCGAACAGGTTGCTGGTGATGAACGCCGCCAACGCTGGCAAGGAGGGTAGGGCCAAAACCCTCCCCTCCTCGCCCAATCACTTGAGTTTGTAAGTAAAGGCAAAAATGAATCCGGTCTTCCAGGCTTTCTCCACTGGAGGCTCACTTATTCCGGTGGGGACCTCCTCATCAAGCTTGAAGCCGCCAGCTAGTTTGGGAACTCGCGCGATGTGCACGCCGGCCGTAATAAACATGCTTCTCTTGAACGAAATGCTAGGCCCGACGACATACTCGATGTCGGTTCCTGCTTGGCCTGTCTTGATGTCCACTCCGGCGCCAGCACTGAGGTGAAGAGCGATGTCGTCATTCCACTCATAGACCCGCGTGTTGAGCAACAGCAACGGAATTGGACGGAACGACGAGTTGTTCTTAAAGCCGAAGCGGTTGATGACCTTCTGCACCGGCTGGCCGTTCTCCGTAACGGTCTTGGTCGAGGGTACGAAAACGAACTCGCGCTCATTGACTGTGCTGAAGCCGAAGCCACCGCTGATCGAGAAGGGTGAAGAGCAGACCACCGTCACTAACTCCTGTTCCGTCGTGGTGGTGTCGCTCGCTAAGCGGTCTTGCTTGACCAGAGTGACGCTGGTTTCCTTGTTTTGATCGAAGGAGAACCCGCAACCCACATCGACATAAGGTAATTCGAAGAATCCTTTCCCCTGCTTTTCAGCGTCCTTGAAAATTTCATTCCACTGTTGCAGGACTCTTTGGGCTTCGTCGAATCGGGTGGCCGGGCTCGCCGGCTTATCATCATGACTCAGGGCGGTCACGCTGTCGTGCAGCTCCTTGAGGCGATCCTTGGCCGCATCGACGCGGGGTTTGTTGTCGGCTAGCCACTTCAGGTCAGAAATCCGGCCCAACTCGCCCTCAATGATGTCAACATCGCCCAGGAACTGGTTGATCTGTGCATCCGGCCAATTCCGCTGCGCACCTTTGATGAGCTGAAGCAGGTCCGGTAGACGGCGGAGTACAGTGTCGGGGCCGCCCTGGCCCGCCAGTAGCGCGTCGGTCTCGCGCACGAAGTCCTTGGTGCCATCAGCCGCCTTCTTCGTGTTGGCGAGGACGTCTGAAACCTCATTCTGTATATCGACTTTGCGATTGATCAGGGCTGTCACTCCCGCACGAATCGCCGCAAACTCCATCTCCGGGTCCTTAGCTTTGCGCGCTGTATCAATGGCTAGTTCCGTGGTTCGAATATCTAGTACGTTTTGGCCCGACTCTTTAGCAGCAGCCTGCGGGATTTGCGGGATGAACGGGAGCGCGAGGCTCGGGCCGGCGCTGAAGGCTGTCTTGGTTTTGACGGCCACTCTGTACCTGATCCTGTTTACGTACTCAGGCTTGATGCTCCGCGGCCCTCTAATTTTGTCGCCCTCGGATGCTGTGGCGGCATTGACTCTCTCTACTTCGTGCTTCTGCCCGTTCACCGTTGAAACGATAAGAAGGCAACTGCAAATCAGAAGGAACAGCAATCTTGCTCTTTTTCTCATGATTTCTTTCTCCTTCACGTGTCTCACACGTCTAGTGCGAGGGGTTATAGGTTGAGCGGGCACGTGCCAAAATCTGCGAGCCGGTCTGGGTTAGACCCAGAGTCCAAAGAAAGACTCCTAGGTAGTCGAGCAACGTCCCGAAGCTGAAATGGTGCGCGTAAAAAATCTGGTAGGCCGAGATGAAGACGACAAACAATACAACTGTCCGCTGTAGGCCGGCCATAAACCTGATCCTGGCTTTCAGATCTGCAGGAGGCGGAACAGCCGGAAGCGCTTCATTAATGACGTCTACGCTCGCACCGCTTTCGCCCGCTGACTCGGATAGAATTTTCCTCAGGCTTTCACGGTACGCGGTTAGGTCTGCAGTAGGAGAAGCCGCATCAAGCGCCGTTAGCACCTGCTTGAGCTTTTCCTTTTGAGTATCGCCGGCCCACTGCTTCAATGCGACTTCGACGAACCCTCTCCAAAGATTGCCCTGGCACAATGTGGCGGTGTATCGCAGTGCTTCCGTTACCAACTGCTCCTGGGGAATCTCTGAGAAGGTGCCGAGCAGCCCTCTGAGTTCTTCCAGGCTCTGCTCAAGTCGGATCTTCGTCTGCGCGAAGATTTTTGCTGCAAGGTCTGTTTCCCAATGCCCTGTCTGATCGAGCAGTCGAGCCAACCCTCTCTCCGACTGCTGTAGTGAAAGGAGAGTCTGTGTCCGTTGAAGGCCGCCAAGATTGAACCAATCGTCGATCTTGGTGGAGAGCCAGAAACCCAAAGTTAAAGTGGCGACGAAAAGTAAGAACGGCAGGAAAGAAATTCCTCGGGCCGTGACTGGTCCGCGCGTGCGCAGGACAATTGGAATGGATTTCCTGAGGCTCCCGTTGGCAACGACTTCGAGCGTTCCCGTGTAGGAGCCGGCCAGTTCAGGAGAGGACAGGGCAATCGAGACTTCCGATTCTTGCGCCGGCCGAATAGGCGCAGAATGAAACTCCTTAACTGTAGTTGGCAGTGCGGTGCGATGCTGAGTCTCGCTGTCAACCAACGGCGAACTTGAGATAGTCAGTCTCTGAATCTCAGCTTTGCCCGTATTCTTGACGCGAAGTGAGACGGTGGACGGTTGATTCGGTCCCAAGACCAGATCCAACTTCGACTCCGAGAGGTCAAAGCCCAGTGAACTTTTATCGATGACAGTGAAATCTATCCCCTGCTCAGAGTTTGGCCAGAGAAAAATGATCCGCCCTTTGTATTCAACGTTCGGCTCCACGAAAACACGGGTGTTCACGTTGAGATTGGCAACGAGCAGAGTTCTCTTCGCAGATTGATCCGGAGTGGGAGTTGTAGACCACGCGAGGGCTATATCGGTTTCCGGAATCGCGGTTGCACCTCCTACCGCCGAGGTCACTTTGAATGCGGGTACGCGGCTTCCAGCCTTGAGAACGAAAACCAGATTGAGCGAGCCACTACCATTCTCGACGTGAACACTCACCGGCTCCGGCGCCAATTTCGTCAGCTTCTCTTGCTCTGACTGAGCCGGCGCGGCAACCGTCAGAAAGGTACAAACAAAAAGAGGTATCAAGCTCGCCGCCAGGCTCATGCGCACTCGCGAGTTGCTCACGAGGTCGATTCGAGTTGGCCGGCCGCGAAAGGTTTTGGACTGACCGCCAGTCGCAGTTGCGATGCATTCCCGAACAACCTGATCGCGGAGACCCATCGCCTCCCCGCGAGTGTCTTCGCTGCCTCCGAGTTCGCTATCGGTTAAGGAATTAATGCTCACGAAATAGTCTCCAATTGTGCGACGGTAGTTAGAATGATTAGAACTCGGCTGAAAAACAGCTCCGGCACTTCATTGAATCTCCTGCTTTTAATGATCGTGGCTGGCGAAACATTTCATGCCGAATTAGTGGAGGGCAGATCTTGGATTGCGGGTGCTTGTTAGAAAGCCGGAAGCTGGGATGGCTACAGTGAGCGAGCGGAGCGAATTTTTCGGCAGATTGGGGTAACGATTAACGGGATCACTTGTTGAGGACTCTGAAGGAATAGCTACCCACAGTCTCAGCTTCGCCATCCGTGGGCACTCCACTGAGCTTAACCCGATAGTCGCCCGGAGGGATCAGGCTCCGCGTTACGTCCACAAACACAGCAGACCGGCCGTTCGCGGATTGCGCTTTGACATTCTTCTTCGTCATCAAAGTGCGACCCTCGGCATCCTGGAGGACGGCTTCATAGGATTGGTATTCGTGCGAAGGAAGCGCGAGTTGCAGTTGCACGGTATCTGTACCCGGAGGGACAGAGATCTTTTTGATTTCGCCGCCATCGCGGGTGAGTCCAGGCGTCAGCGTGACAGCGAGGACTTTGCCGGGCTCACGCGGCGCTGGATTTCCCCAGTTCCTGAAGACGACCCAGGAAACGCCACCAACGACCAGCAGTATTGCGGCCGCAAGTGAGTAAGAGACGATCGGGTTTCGAAAAGGCAAAAAGGAGAAGAAGGTTTTCTTAGGCGGAGGCGCAGCAACCTCGCTCACGTCTTCGGAGGATTCTTCGGCAGTAATATCTTTGTGGGGCATTGCGGCTCCAGCGACGCTCACATATTTCTTCAAAGTCCGAGCGAAACGCGCCTTTCCTTGACGCTCGGGTGCCAACATAAAGTGCGTTTCAAAGCCCTCTCGCTCGGACTGAGAGAGGTCGCCGGCGAAGTACTCATCAATAAGCTCGTCCTCAACGATCAGCAACTCTTCGTAGAAGGCGCTGTCGGTCAGCAGGCGTTCTTCAACCTGCGGCAACTCCTCCGGCGGCAATAGCCCGAGAAGATATTGTCTAATTGTTTCTTGTTCTTCGGCGTGCGATTTCAATGTTGCCGCTGCCCCCCAAGACGCCTCTAACTTGAATGTCAGTTTAGCGCAGCCTATTTCATGCTGTCGCCTCGTGGACACAATTCTGGACACATTCCTGCAGAGAAGCTCGGATACGGTGGGCGCGTATTCTCAAGGCATTAAGCGCAATTCCCAATTGCTCGGCCAGACGCTTGCGGTGTTCTATCTTCGCCTGTTTTTCCTGTTGATAATACTGCAACACGAGCTGACGGTTGTTGGTGGTCAGCCGTTGCATGCACTGCTCCAGGCAATCGTATTCCTGTTCTATCTCGTCCGTGTCGTGAGTGGGAGGCGGAAGCGACGGAGCCGGCTTTCTTCTCAGATACTCCAGGTGCACCTTGTTTGCTACGCCGTAGAAGTAACGTGCGCGCTCGCCGGTGAACGAGTCTTCGATCTCTTTTAGTTTATTGGTGACTCGATTGATTGTCTCGTCGGCCAGATCTTCAGGCTCGTAGCAACCGCGACAAGCGAAGATCTTTATCAGGCGCGTGCGGATCTCTTCATACTTTTGCCCAGCCTGTTCGCGGTTCGGATCGAGCCAGGTAAGCAGGGCATCGAATGATTCCTGCGTTAAGATCCATTCTTTGTTCATGGAGCTTGAAGAAGTGCGATTCTTGCGCGAAGGCACGCGCGGCTTTCGCGTCGGCAGTATTGTACCTAAAGAATCGTTCTTCGTCTTCGCTTCAACAGAAGAAACACGCCTAATCCCGCCGCAGCCGCCAGACTTCCCAAGGCCGCCACCCACTTAACCGTCGGCGTCGATCCAAGGCCCAGGTTTTCCTTCTGGTTGTATTGTCCTTGTATGACGAACGCGGCCCAGTAGTACGGCGCGTGCCAACGCTTCTGCCGCCACATGCCGAGCTGTGCCTCTCTCAACGCCGCCGCGGGTGTGAGACCTTTCTGGAACATGCCTTCATAAAAGCGCTTCATCAATTCCGCGGTCGCCTCGTCATCTACTTTCCACAACGAAGCCGCTACCCCAGCCGCCCCCGCGTACATGAAACCACGCGTCAGCCCGATCAACCCTTCGCCCTTCACCTCTTTCCCGAGTGCAGTGTTGCAGGCACTCAGAACCACAAGGTCAGCAGGGAGCTTCAGGTTATAGATGTCGTGCATCCGCAAGAAGCCATCCTGCGGGTTACCTTTTTCGTCAACGAGTGAGAGCACCAGGCCGGACAGCTCCGGATGCTCGTAATCGACAAATCCGTGCGTAGCGAAATGCACGATGCGGTACTGGCCCAACTCGGGTCGGGTGATTGTTGCGCGGCTGGCCTCAAAGCCCTCAGCTTTGAATCCGGTGCCCCACGGAGCCATTGCCATGATCGCGTTCGCTTCCTCTCGGGACGCGGGCAGCGGCGGGATTCGGAGGCCCTCGCCAAAACCGGCATCTCTGAAAGCCTCTTTCACTTCTGTCTCCTGAGAGAGTTTTGCTACCTGTGTTTCCGCCGAGGCTTTGGACTTAACGCGTGGATCGTCTGCTTCAAAGACTGGATTGGCGAGCACCGCAATCGATTTTGGAGCTGGTTTACGCTGGGCTGTTTCACTGATTACTAATGCCAACGCTGAAGCTGATGGCTCGTTTACGATCTCGTGATCGACGATCAGAGGAATTTGCTCGTCGCTTCCGCCAGTTTGCGATTGTGCTGAAGCATCGTCAACGTTTGCCTTTCCCGGAACCACCAAAGCCTGAAAAGGAATGTACTGCAAACCTCCGTCGGGGACGATCAATAAGCGTTTGTTGCCGAGCTTAGTCATTACCGGCCCCAGCACAAGTTTGCTGAGCGATGCCGCTTCTTCCGAAATATGCGCGTTGGCCTCAGCCACGCGTGCGTGCCGCTGCTCGAATGTTTCGCCTGGCACCGGTTGGTTTGCAGTCAACAATTTGTAGAAGTGGCGTGCCGCATTCTCTATCTGCGCGCGCCCCGGCAACTCAAAGCTCGAAACTTCCGTGCGGCTCACGGCCCACAAGTAACTTCGCTCGTCGGCTAAAATATACTCCAACAATAGTGAGTTATCGTCTAGTACCTGCCGTTGAATCTCAGCCAGAGTAAGAGGTTGTGGCTGCGTCAACGCGGCGTAGCGCGGACTCTTTGTTTTGATCTGAGCCTTGACTTCATCGTACTCCGTGGTGAGGTGATTAATCTCCGCAGCCACGGCCGCGGCCTCATCATTACTCCTGGCGGCCATCAACCGCGCATGACGCTCAGCTTTGCCATTGAGCGCCCGTTCCAAACTCCGTTCCTGAGCCAACAGATTGATATCGACGCCTTCTCGAACATCGAAGTCTGCTTCTTTCACTAGTTCCAGCAGTGAGCGAGCCCGTGCCTGTTCGCTTACCTGAAATGCCGTGGCAGCAAACCCACCGTTCGGACTTTCTTCGTGGAGACGCATGAGAATGTCGATGTAAGTTTCGTAGTAAGGCCGTGTCGAAGCGAGATAAGCCGCGCGATAATCCTGACTGGCGACTTTAGTGCGAAGACTTTCAGTAATCCGGATCGCCGCCTCGATATTTCGCCGGGCTTCTGGAAGATTATTCCAATAGCGCTCGATGCCGGCCAGATGAAAGAGAGTCAAGGATTCTCGGCCCGGATCCTCCGCCGCGCGAGTAAGAGGTAATGCCTCGTTGAAGTAGGCAAACGCCCGCTGCTTTTGACCCAAATCGTCACAGATACTGCCCAGACTATTGAGACTGGCGGCCTGACCTCTTCGGTCCTCAGTCCTTTTGCTCAAGAGCAGCGCTTGTTTGAAGAGATTCAGGGCTTCCGCCTTTTCTCCCAGCGAATCGCTTAGACTCCCGAGGTCCTGAAGAATGTAGGCTTCTATGCGTCGATCTTTCAGGAGACGGCTCAGCGCGAGCGCTTGCTTATGACGCTCGACTGCTTGCGTGTAATACTGGCGCGCAGACTGATCCCCGGCCAGCAATTCCCGGACGCTCCCTAAAGAACGATAGACAGTACCCAGATAGCGGAGAGCGACGATTTGTCCTTGCAGATCGCCAGTCTCAGTGCTGAGTCGCAACGCCTCATTATGGCACTCCAAAGCCCGCTCAAAACCGATTGCGGTATAGATCGCGCCTCTGCCGTTGAGAGCGGTGATCAGTCCGTGGCGATCGCCGGAAGCGCGGAAATTTTTCTCGGCCTCAGAGTAAAGCTCAATCGCTTTTTCTCGTTCTCCAAGTAAAGCGTAGACCAGGCCAATCGCGTTGGTGGTTTCTGCTTCCCCCTGCGCGTTATGAGTCGTTTGATACAAGTGCAATGCCTGCTGATAGTAATTCAGCGCTTCGGAGAGTTCACTTAAGTCCGTGTGGACGTAACCTAGATATTTCAGGACTTCCGCTTGACCCGGCAGATCTCCCAGCGTTCGCCACACCCGCAGTGACTGGTTCAGATAATCGAGCGCGACCTTCATATCGCTGAGATCGTAGTAGGCTTCACCAAGGTTATTCAGTGCGCGCGACTCCTCATATTGATCGTCGATTTTCCGGCTCAGCTCCAGGGCTTGACGGTAATGACTCAACGCGCTCTGGATATTTCCCACCCGGGAGTAGGCGATGCCGATCTTGTTTAGCACCTGGCACTCTCGTCGATAATCGGTCGTTCCGCGAATGAGTTTCAGGGCTTTCGTGTAATGATGGAGTGCCTCTTGATGCTCGCCCATTGAATCCAATATTTCTCCAGCCTTGATTAGTGCGGTGAACTCACTGTCCTTCTTGCCAATCAGCTCAAATGTGCGACTTGCCAGTTCGTACTTTTCGAGGGCCCGACGCAACGAATCTTCTTTCCTATCGAGTCGAAGTTGGTCAGCCTCCTCTATTGCCTTTCTGCCGGCCTCACTTCGATCTCGCACCTGCTCAGGCAGACTCGCACCTCCGATGCGCTTCTTGCCTTTGGTCATGAACGTGCCTCCGCGGCGGTTGGTTGAAAGCACCGGGGTATTTGGCCCCGGCCGCGATGCAGAACCAGGCGCGGCTACGGCAACAAAACAGCTGGGACAATCTTCAAGAGACTCTGTCCATTGGAATTTATGCTGTGATTGGATTGCAGACTGGTAGGTGCCGTTGGCAAAAACCGACAGCAAAAGGCACGCGCTCATCGGAAGAACGAAAAGAGATCTAAGCCAGGAGCCGGCGACGAAAAAGCGAGTTCCAGGCAGTCGATTCTTAAAACACATCTCGAGAGCCGTCCACCTTCACGATCTATTTGCGAAGACAAAAGCGGCTTTGCGCCGGTGGTCACCTTCGGAATACTAACTACCGACCGTTGCATGATCCTCATCCCGGCTCAGAGGGCCGCAAAGTCTTTCTCCGTCAACGTCGATCAAACAGCTAGATCCATGAATCGGGGGCCGACACATCTTCCTTTTGAGAAAGCCAAGGCTCGCGCAGATAGCCCTTATGAATGAAGTTACATTCAAGGCTAAGCCGGCGGCGAAACGACGCTCATTTCCGCCAGCGCAATGATTGGCGAATCCTTGCTCTTGGCTACGATCGACGTGCCGTCGCTCAGTTCTGTCGGTGGGTTGCCAGTCGTCACTTCTCTCAAAGTACAGGCCGGCACTACCATTTCCAGAAGAGGCGCTTGTACACCGATTTGCGTGCCCGGAGTGGCTTTCAGTGGGGTCCCGCTGCTCGCCTTTATGCCCTCGCCGGGTATGTCGAGTTTGGTTCCGTCCTTTACATTCACTTTTGGGTTTGGCGTCATGTCCAAAAACGACAGCCCACTTAATTTCCTGGTGATGCCATTCGCTTTGTCATTAATTGACGTACCTTTCAGGAGCACCAGGCACGGTGTCCTTGCTGGCGCGCTCGCCGCATTGCTCTTCATCACTTCTATTCCTCCTTTAGAATTTGATCCGTTGCCCCCCAACGGCAGGTTTAAAAGACTCGTGACACTTTTAGCCGAACCGGCTTGACAGCCATGCAAGAAAAAGGTGTTCATATAGTCCTTCAAAAACTCGTCCCACTGTGTTTCGTTGCTAAAGATGAGTTCACCGTAAATCGGCAGGATCAACGGAAAGTAAATTGAGATCCCGCTGGCTTTCGCGATGAGGCTCTTCGCTGGAAATGTGATTGCGGACTTTGCCACGAACCCCGTCCCGACATCCGGACGAATCTTCTGCATTACGGCTTTGCAAGCTTTCCTGACCTCTTCACAAAGTGCCGCGATTTCCGAGCAACTCGCTTTGAAAGGCTCCTGTTCAAGCGTACCTATCAACTCGCTACAGAAATCGAAGAGATCGATGAAGTCGCTGATGAAGAATGACAAGGCGCTAAACCGCGCCTTCACGAGAGCCAGCCGCAGTTCCTTAATTGAGAGACACGGTTGCAGAACTTTGACCAGGTCGCCCATGGCCTTAGTCAGCTCACCGGTTTTGCCGAGATCACAAACCGACAGCGCCACTTGCTCTTTGTCGGGCGAAGCTTCGTAAAAGGCAACATATTCGCCAACGATAAGGTTGGCCAGCTCTGGCGGCTCGAAAGTTGGATTCTTTTCAAGCTTCTCAATGATTTCTCTGTAAGGCCAGCTCTTGGTCGGAATGGTCTGTTCAGAGGCTACCATTAGCGCGCTGGCATCGCTTATCTGCCGAGCTATTTCGACCATGCTCATCAAGCATGCGTCCATCCCAACAATGTGAATCTTCTCCACGCCCAATACGTCCTTCGACTGATCCAGAGCCTCCTTCAGCTCACGGCTGGTCAGGGCATCCGGCGGACTATTGTCAGGAATAATCGCTAACGCCATTTTGGTTGCCGAAGCGCTTATCGCAGCGGTGTTAACGAATTCGGCTGACAAGCCGGTTGACTCTGAAGCGACAGCCAAAGCTTCAGGCGCATTTCCCAACTCTAAAGTAACGCCGGGTTTCTCAGCGAAATCTGGCAAGGCAATAGCTTGAGGCAAAACTGCTTCGAATGGACTACTCTCGTCGCCCGGGAAATCCTCTGCACCATTCCCGTGTCCATTCAAAACGAGTAAGTAACGCTTGGCTTCATGTCCGCTGTCCTTAACCCATTTTACGAAGTCGACAAGGTCATCAACAGCGCCGGTATTTGGGTTGACTGGGAGGTCAATCTGATCCAGTCCCCCGCCAACCTTCACGAAGAAGCGGCTGGCCGTGGGGGTGGTGAATGTGTCGAGTTGGCCGACAACGTGTACCCGATCCGACGAACCAAGTTTCTGCAAATTATCAAGATGCCCGAAAGCAACATCAGTCAGAGCCTGATCAGGGGCAGCAAAGTAGATCATTACGGTCCATTCCAGGTTGGGGGTGGCCATGATTGGATCCTCCATTCTTACAAAGGCCTGCTTTTGGGACTGCGGTGACTTAGCTCCGCATAAGCACGCAAGGATAAGTAAAGCGAACTCTATTACATACTTCTCAAAAGTCCAAGGAATTGTTGCTTCCGCGTCCCCATTGTCACGGACACCTGCTTAGTCTGCGTCCTTAAGTCGACTTGTCGCAAGCGCCTTTTCGTTTAACTTAACTCTCAAGATATGTGACTCGGCAGAACAAAACATTTCGGCTGGCCCGGCGAAGGCCGTCTTTACATGACTGGCAATAGAACGCCGGCAACCTTCGTGAAGGCAACGCCCATCTGAGGGCAACAAAACTCCACATCATCGTTACGCACCCAAAGATTTCGCACCTTCTGCCTCGGAGAGCTTTCAATTGACCCCAGTCATCACGTCGCTCAGACGGCAGCGTGCTGTGACTCTTCGCCTCCCGATTCGTGCCGCTTGAAGCTCATTTAGCCAACATCGCCTGTTTGATCAGATCGGCAATTCCGAATTTCCCGCCGCTCTTGAAGTCCTCGATGGGTTGCCAATCGGGGTGATGGAGAAAGGAATGTTTGTCTCCTACTAAGAGCCCGATGAAGACTTCGGCGACGATGCGGCCGCCGACGGGCCCAAGCCTGATCGTCGTCTCGTTGTTGCCGTCAAAAGCCTGCTGCGCTTCGGCCAGAATGTAGTACCAAAGCGGCGCGTTGTCCCTGAACCGCGGCGAGATGCGCGTGAGACGTGGATTCTCAGCATTATCATCCTCGGTTGCTTTGCCAACTTGTAGCTTTTCGTTCGGAATCACAGGGAGATGCATGTATCGAGCGACACTCTGGCCCGAAGGAAGTCCCATTCTCAAGCCCCGAATCAGATTGCGTTCTGCAAGTGACGGCACGTCGTGACCGATGACCTTGGGAAGTCTTCCCAGCGGATTCACCAGCGACGTGTCAATCTTGTACGACTTCTGCACGCGTTCGGGACCGCTGGGTGGCGCGTCTGCTCTGAGATCGAAAAAGAGACTCCAGTCAACTGCCAGGTTGTCGGGCAACGCGCGGAATCCGGTCAGGCTGTTGTTTTCATTGGTTGAGAAAATCTCGATCCGATCCCGGCGCGTCGTATTCACACGATAGATTGGCCGCACCATTGAATGGCCGAAGCGATAGGCCGCGGCCGAAAACTCGATGGGCATGAAGGGTTCTACCTTAGGGCGAAAGAATTTGAGTTGAGGTTCGTCTTCAAAGATGTTTGTCCCTTTTTCCAGATGGGGGAGGAGGCGATTGACGACTTCCGGTCCGACAATCGTGGGGAGGAAGTCATTTGACACGATCCACTGATAATGCCAGCGCACCTGCCTTTGCGCCTCGGCAAACAGTTTTCCCGGGTCTCTCAACAAATGTCTGCTGCCACGTTGGGTGGGAAGGAAATCCACCACCCAGTTGTGAAAGCGCAGCATGGTTGATTGAAGCTGCGAGACAATCACGTTCTCATCATTACGCGGATCGCCGATCAGGGCCCGGGCCCGCCCTCCTCGCCGCGGCGTGTTTCGCGGCACATCACGCGTGCGCGGGTCGTGAGGGTTTCCCGTCAGCCGCCGACCCAGGAGCAGATGCACGCCATCATCCTGGTAGAGATATGGTTGATCGTCCGGGCCACGACCATAAATGCAATCAAGATCGAAGCGGGGAGTTCTGAAGTCGACCAGCGCGTCCGGGTCGTTCTCTTTTTGCAGACTGCTGGCGGGATCAAAAGTGAGGTCGTGATCGATAAACTGCCCGAGGTAAGTGTATCCGGCACTGATGCCCTGGTTCTCTTCGTCGTCCACTTTAGTCTCCGGCGTCGGCTTCCTCTCGCGCTTGGCGACCATTTTCCTGGCAAGCTTCTTCAGATCATCTTCATCGAACTCTGCGGGCGGCAGCGTTCGGAACATGCGCCCGAAGCGTCCTTCGAAACTAGTTGAGCCGGGATGGAAATCGATTCCGCGCAGCCGAGGTCCGTGGTAGCGAAACACGTGCGGATGCACGACACTCCGCTTTTTCGCCGCATTCCGGGCCTTATTTGCCTTCTGACTCGCTTTCTGGCTCATCTCTTTTTCCTCCTCTTGGGATTGAGGTCAACTTTTCTTTCGTGCAAGCAAACGGCTGACAACTTACACGGATACCCGCGGAAAGCAACGACCCGCATGAAACCCAAACGTATAACAGACGTAAGCTGCTGCCGTGGTCCTAATATGTAATTCAATCCCGATTGTTCGACGGAAGAGATCTTTTGATACTAAGAGATCAGTTCATCGAGTTGCGGAGTAAGCAAACAGGTACCTTATAAAGGGCATCTTCGCCCAAGTCAATGATGTTCGTGCGGCCACGCGATCGGGAAAATCGGATTGGCCCAGCGGCACATTGATCAGCAGATGATCTGTGGCTGGCAACGATCTGGTTCATTGTCTCCTCAAAGTGCAAGAAGACTCCCCGTCATCGTTCTACCGGCAAAGATTCCGCGCCGTCTCCTCCGGAAAACTTTTCAAATTTGCTTCAGGCTGTGCTGACTGGTTTCCGACAGCAACAGCTTGGTCTATCCAGCAGGCTGAGAGCCGTGCTTCGGCTTTTGGCCGCCAAAAGGAGTCAGGTCAATGAAGACACAATCGTTCGTATTGACAATCGGCGTGGTGCTGCTTTCCCTGGGCATCGGCATGGGAATGCTCAGCAACGCTCAGGACGCTTCAGGAAAGGGAGCAGAGATGCAAGCCGCAGACTATCGTGTTTCGGGTCCCTACACGCACGACAACCTCACAATCTTTCTGATTCACGGCGTCGACCGGGTCACTGGTAAGAACTTCCTTCCGTTGCAGGAGGCCCTCGCTCAGAAAAAAGTCGTCGTCTATGAGACGAGGGATGTAAACGAGCTGGCCATTGAAAACCGGTCCAGCGAAGACGTTTACGTCCAGTCAGGCGACATCGTCAAAGGCGGCCAACAGGATCGCATGATGGCGGTCGATCTGATCGTGCCACCGAAATCCGGACGGATTCCGATTGCGGCTTTCTGTGTTGAATCAGGTCGCTGGAGCGGGCGCGGGACCGAGCAAGCCGCGGTCTTTACCAGCGCCGCGGATGTTGCGTCCGCCAAAGAGATCAAACTCGCCGCCAAGGTCTCAAATTCTCAAGGCGAAGTTTGGAGGAACGTGACGGCGACGCAGGACAAGCTGAGCGCGAATGTCGGCGAGCGGGTCAACTCTACCGTGTCCGACTCGAGTCTGCAGCTTGCAGTCGAAAACCGAAAAGTTCAGCAGAGCGCTGAGAGCTACACAAACCCGCTGTCGCGCATCGTCGACGGTAAAAACGACGCGATCGGCTATGTCTTTGCGATCAACGGAAAGCTGAACAGTGCGGACGTCTACGCTTCGAGTGCGCTGTTCAGGAAACTGTGGCCCAAGCTGTTGAAGGCGAGCGCGATCGAAGCGATTGCCGAGCTGCGTGCAGGTCAGAAGTTTGAGCCGGTAACTGAAGAGAACGTGCGGACGTTTCTTTCCGAATCTGAAAAAGGAAACGCCTCGGAGAAAGAAGTGACCGCGCGCATCAAGCTGGTGACGCGCGAGTCAGACAAGAACGTTTTCTTTGAGACTCGCGACCGCGCACAGAAGGACGCGTGGGTACATCGGAATTACATCAGGAAGGACTAAAGCGCTAAGGGCAAAGGGCAAGGAGCCAAGGGCAAGATAAACAGATCAGCTCTTTGCTCTTTGCCCTTTGCTCTTTGCGCTTTGCGCCTTGCTCTTGGCCTTCGTCAGTGGTCCAGCTTCGTCGAATACAGAACGCCGTTCATCGTATCTTGGTGGCGTGCGAAGTCTTTGCCGTCCGTGGACAGAATAATGTTTACCTGCTGCACCTGGCCCGCGTAGGTTCGATAAGCGATCCATTGCATACGCCGTATGCCGTCCGGCTGATCTGGGGTCGACTCGCGAAACTGAATGCCTTTGACGCCGTCAATCTCCAGCCAACGCAATTGGTCCAGCTCGCCGTTCTTCATGCGCGTTTTGGCGCCGTCATAGTACGCTTTTATGCTCACATCCACCGGAAAGTCATCCGCCATTGCCGAGATACTGACGATCAGGTTGGCCGCGTCCCAGCTTCCTGGTGAACGCAATGCGAAACTGTTGCGGTCATCGGTGACCTTCGTCCATTTAGGTGGCATGGTCCAGGACATGCCTTGCTTACTCCACTTGATCTCCTCGCCGCCGGCCAGCGCTGCTGTCTCCGCCGCGGTTGGCTGTGCTTTCTCCGCGGTGATGTCACTTGAAGACGACGGGCCCGAGCCGCCGCTAGAGTTAGAGTTTCCCGCGTTCTTTAACTTGCTCGTCAGATTGCAAAGCGACAACGCCAGGCCGAGCAGCAGAAGGATCGGAATCTGTTTCATGGTTCAACTCGCAAAACGAAATGTAAGAGCAGTCTGCTTCTATGACAAACGAAGCGACAAGTCAATGTTTTTGCGTTGATTCTGCAATCTTAGGTCATGCGAATTCGGCGCCGGCAAACTGGTGAGCTGTGTCCTAATTTGACGATCCTCTGCGCCACCTCTGCGTACTCCGCGTCTCAGCGATGACGGCCACGGGCACTGGGCCGTCGAAGAAAAGTCGAGCGGCAGTTTCGCGGGGCGCATCGGCTTTCTAAATCCGGCAGGGTGGCCGGGCTTTGAGCTGGGCTGGACTCTCGGACGCGAGTTTTGGGGCAAAGGTTATGCGACCGAAGGCGCGCGGCGCGCGCTCAAGTATGCGTTTGAAGAGATGGACCGCGACCACGTCATCAGTCTCATCCAGCCCGATAACAAGGCGTCGATCAAAGTGGCCGAGCGACTCGGGGAAAAGCTCGAAGGTCAGACGCACGTGTTCGATTATGAAGTTTTGATCTATGGAATAGATCGAGCAGACTGGCAAGCTCAATAGCGGGTCGGCATCGCTGATCCCTGAGCTGGGTTTGCAAAATCAATACTTGCCGTTCATTCTTCCTAACGATTTCCACACCCAACCGCAGGAGAGAAAGATATGGCTGAAGTAAAACTCGTCGTGATCTACCCTCGTCCAACAGATATCGAAGCTTTTGAAAAAGCCTATCGCAACGAGCACGTCCCCATGGCAGTCGAGAAGTTGGCCGGCAAGACCCGGTTCGTAGCAACCAAGGTTCTGGCCTCTCCACAGGGGACGCCACCGTTTCACCGGATAGCAGAGATCTATTTCCCCTCAATGGAAGCGCTGCAGACCTGTGCCGCCTCGGCGGGAGGTCAGGAGACGTTGGCCCATGCCGTGGCCATCTCGACCGGAGGTGCCCCGATACTTCTCGTGGCCGAAGAGGAAACTTTCAACTTCTAAGTTGCCGCCGCGTACGTGCGCGAAGGCGCGGAAGAAGGTAGCCAGGTGCAAGCGAGCCGGCAGGCCGCGCAGCGCCTGTAAATCAGTTATTCAAGTCTACGCCCTGAGAAGGGCGCGGAGAACTTCAGCTAAGGCAGTGTCCCAGCCGCGTAGCGGCGAAATGTTCATAGCAACGAGCCAACCCAAATGATCCTAAAGCTCGGCGGAGCGAAAAAGTTGCCCTCCCTCGCCCATAAATGGGCTCAGGATTTCTATTGGCTGGCGCGTTTCCATAAATTAAATATCTCGTCCCTCCGGGAAAGCCAAACGAAAGCCAAAAACAAACTCGCGTCGCGCGATTCTCATGGTGAGTCTCTTCGCGCACTTTCAGTGCCCGCATAGTTTAATTGGACCGATTCCAGGGGCGGCGCGCTTCGCACTTGCCCCTGGCTACCTTCTTCCGCGCCTCCGGCGCTACACGTCGCGAATCCTTCTGGGCAATCGTTGCCTCAGTGTCCGCGATATGATAGAAGCTCATTCGTCCTTCCCACTCAAAAGGAGCATTGTCATGATGAGAATTGGCCAGGCCGCATTAGTAGCCTCAGCACTCCTCGTGGTTTTAATCAACGCGCGCTCAACCAGCACCCAGCGCATGAGCCGACTCGCAACCACAAAGACGCAAACTGCACCGACCAAAAGTTTGCCTCAAGACGTTGCGGTTGTCTTACCGCTTAACCTAAACAATGCCGAAAACGACCGGGCGTTGCTAAAAGAATCTGCTGTGGTCATCTCGATCCCCAGCGACGATCGGATTTATGTTGGGAGCGAGCGTATTCCGAAAGAGCGCCTCGGTTCAAAAATCAGTGATTTGCTAAAACAACAAGCCGAACCAGGCAAGATCGTCTACATCGCCGGCGGAGTCGGCGTTGATTACGGTGCCGTGGTAGACGTCATTCTAATTATCCGGCGGCAGAAAGTTAGAAAGATAGGACTAATCGCCGGCAGGAAACTGACGAGGAACGATGAGTCCAGATTACCTTATCCTCCAGAACGATTCTTGATGGAAATCCCCATACCTTTCGAGGAAGAGGACATCAGGAATTTGAAACCCAATCCGCTGACGCTGGTGGTGGCGATTTCCGGCGACTTGAAGCTCAAGATCAACAACCGGGACAGACCCGACAAGTGGGAGCCCTGCTATGGTTTGGTCCCGGAGTATGGTTCGGTCAACGAGCCAGACCATTTGGTCCAATGTCTTAATCGGGTGTTCACGCGGCGCTATGAAGAGCATGCCTATAAGCCGAGCATGGAGACGCGCAGCGATCTGCCGGAAAGCCAGCGCATCGAGAAAACGGTCTTTGTGAAAGCCCCTCGTTCAATCAGGTACGGCGATGTCGTCAGCGCTATTGACGCGATAAAAGGAGCGGGCGCAGATCCGATTGGCTTGCAAATTGACGATCTGCCACAGTGAAAACAAATTCATAAGACAACGCTTCAAAAGCCTTGTTCAAGGACGCTCGGCGACGCGGTGGATCGATTCTGTAAAGTGAGGTCTCGCCGCATACGTGCGCTGGAAGCGCGGAAGAAGGTAGCCAGGTGCAAGCGAGCCGGCAGGCCGCGCAGCGCCTGGAAATCGGTCATTCAAGTCCACGCGCCCTGAAAGGGCGCGGAGAGTCTCTTCGCGCACTTTCAGCGCGCGCATAATTTAATTGGACCAATTCCAGGGGCGGCGCGCTTCGCACTTGCCCCTGCCTATCTTCTTCCACGCCTCCGGCGCTTGTCGCTGCTATCCGAAGAAGCGACAATACCGTCGTCCGCACATCGTCTTCTTTCGCCGTCGAAAATATGGAGCGTGTCTATGTCTGACTCACCCACATCCGAACCCGAATCCGCTTTTGTCTGCGACTGCGAAGCCTGGATGCGTTCCGCCTGCGCGGGAGAGCCTTTCTATAAAGACGATGAAGGCAAGCGGTACTGTGTGCTTCATTTTCCGAGCAAGGAAAAGAGCGGGGATTTCAAAGTGGCTCTTCAGAGGAAGCTTCACAAGAAAGATTTCTGTTTTTGCGGTGTATGGTTCCCTGATGAATTATCGTTGTCCAACTTTCACTTTAGCGGCGAGGCGGACTTCAACTCAGCCACCTTCAGCGCCGTGGCGGACTTCAACTCAGCCACCTTCAGCGCCATGGCGTCCTTCAGCAATGCTACGTTCAGCGCGTCGTCGTTCTTCAGCTCTGCGACCTTCAATGGGATGACGGATTTCAGGTCTGCCACTTTCAAGGCGCAGGCGAACTTCAGCTCTGCCACGTTCAATGGAATAACGAATTTCAGGTCTGCCACTTTCAAGGCGCACGTGAACTTCAGCTCTGCTACGTTCAGCGCGCTGACGCGCTTCCGCCACGTCACTTTTGGCGCGCACGTTTATTTCAGCTTTGCGACCTTCAGCGCAACGGTGGACTTTAGCGTGGTCACTTTCACCGCAAAGGCTCATTTCCACTCGGTGATTTTTGCGAATGACGTTAGATTTGCGGGCGTTGAAAACTCGCCTGTCTTTACCGATACCTCGTCGTTGGATTTACAGTTCGCCAGAATCGAAAGACCAGATCATGTTTCATTCCACACAATCAGCCTCCGCCCTTATTGGTTCGTGAACGTAGACGCGCGCAAGTTTGACTTCACAAACGTGGAGTGGGACCGGCGAAGCATCGATGAAGAGATTAGAAGCCTGGAAAACAACAGCGTCTCATCGCCCCACCGTCTACTGGCTATAGCCTGCCGGCACTTGGCAGTTAATGCCGAAGAAAACCACCGGTACGAGGAAGCATCGAGGTTTCGCTATATGGCCATGGACGTTCGTCGGCGAGAACGGTGGCGCGGCCTTGGGTTCTGGAGACTGAGTTGGTGGTACTGGCTGGCGAGTGGATACAGCGAACGGGTGTCACAGGCATTCTTAGTGCTATTGGGGATATGGTTCCTATCTGCGTCGCTCTACAATCACGTTGGTTTCGCCCGATTGGAGCCAAAGCTGGCGAGCGAGAGTGATGTGGCAAGCGCGAAGCGAGATGACGTAGGAGCGCCGTTGAGATTCAGTCGCGCGTTGACGTACAGCATGGGCGTGATGACGCTGCAAAAACCTGAACCACGACCAGCGACAACTGCGGCCCAGACCGTTATCCTTCTCGAAACGATTCTTGGGCCCGTTCAGGCCGCTTTGCTCGCGCTCGCCATCCGCCGCAAATTTATGCGGTGATCACCAGGGTGGAAGACTGATATGAACAAGAGCGAGTGGATAGCGATTGCAGCGATTCTTATCGCATCCGCTTTTTCTTCGATTCAGATAATGCTCCAATGGCTAAGCATGCATGCTGCTCCAAGCAGGGTAGCCAACGAGCGAAAGCAAGAGCCTAATAAAACACAAAAGGCTGAGTGGCTAGTTCCCCGGTGGGTTTTACGTTTGCTGATCTTCACGATCCAAACGGCCGCTATCTATGTACTAGTCTGGGAATATCACACCGGAGATCCGCTAACACGAAAATCTGTCGTCCTGATAACCGCAATGGCTGGGGTGGTCTGTATTTGCTTTCTTGTTCCCCTAATCATCGGTGTTTATGATTACATGGAAAGATATTTCAGCTAACACTGGAATCGCCACGCATTCCTGGGAAATTGTCCACTTCTGCTCCGATGCGAGCCCCCGCAGACTTTAACAACAGGGACGGTAGATGTGTTATCGTCTTGGGTAGAGGTGAAGCACAATGCAGCAGGTGAATATTGAAGAGGCAAGAACAAACTTACCTGATCTCGTGGACGCTGCGGTAAGCGGCGAAGAGATAGTCATTACGAAAGATGACCAGCCGGTCGCCAAAATTGTGCCCGTCTCTCAGACAAAGGCTCAACCACAGTTTGGCAACGCCAAAGGATTGATTGTTATGGCAGATGACTTCGACGAACCTTTGGAGGATTTTGACGATTATACGGAATGAAGCTCCTCCTTGATACTCACGCTTTCCTCTGGTTTATCATAGGCAGTTCGAATCTAAGCGACGCAGCGCGGGCGCTAATCGAAGATGCAGCGAACGAGCGATTCCTTAGCGTTGCCAGCCTGTGGGAGATGGCAATCAAATTGAGCATCGGCAAGCTCAGCTTCTCTTCGCCATTCGACGTTTTGATCCCGCAACAACTCAGCCTCAATGGGATCGACTTGCTAAATATCGAAGTAGCGCACGCCGCCATCGTTGCCACATTGCCTTTTCATCATCGCGATCCCTTTGACCGGTTGCTCATAGCTCAAGCCATTGTCGAGAAGATGCCCGTCGTGAGCATTGACGCTGCCCTTGATACTTACGGGATAACGCGCTTGTGGTGATCTCGCGAACAGTTGTAACCGCGCCAATTTCTCGGAAAACCACGAGCCCTCCCTTACGGTCGGGCTACTGCCCCGGGTAACGGCGGCTTCAGTGGTAACTGATAATCCGTTAGGTTCTGGCAGGGCTTGAATTCAATTTCGGTTTTCGCGGCCTCGGCTTCGCGACGAAGTTTCGCGCGAGTATCAGCTTCCTCGGGCAGGCGCAGCTTTGAGGCCCATTGTGATTCGTTATCCGGGGCGGCGCGAGTGAGGGCAAAATAACGACCCGGCGGCAGATTACCAAGCACGAAAGTGCCATCGTCATTAACGGTCGTGGCAAAGAAGCGCAGCACGTCGTCCGCTTTCTCTTTCTCAGCCGGAACCAGGTGCAGATAGAGCTTCGGGGAAAGACGCTCACCTTCCGCAAGCTTGATGTTGCCGCGCAGTGACGCCGCGCCTTCGGCAAGCGTAATCGTCAAACCGGAAACTCGTTGACCCGATTTGAGCGTCACGCGATTTCGCGCAGCGTCCAGGGTACGACTCGCTGACGCGGGTCTCCCAGCGACTGACTGGGCTGCGGGCGCCGGCAAAGCGACTGATTGCAGATACCAATACTTCGCAAAGAATCGCGGGCTGAAATCGTATTGACCCGCCGTGAGGTTGCGCAGCGCGAAGGCCCCGTCTTTGTCCGGCGCGGTTTGCGTTGCGGTGAAGCGCAATGATTGGGCCTGATCTTTGGACCTATCCTTTTCGTTGCGCTGAGCCGTAACGAGAGTCTCGGCGAACAGAGGACGGCGCTTGCCTTTGCATGCCGGGTCTTTTGAGTTCTGGAGCGCCACGCGTCCGCTAATCGAGCCGAGCGGTTTGGTAATCAACTCGAGGCCCGTAAGGTCCGCGCCTTTGACTGTAATGCGACGAGGTTCTGAAATTGCGAATTCACCGAGACCAACGGTGGATTGGGCCATCAGATCGTATTCGCCGTCGGCCACGCCATAGAAGGCGAAGCCGCGACTTCCCGGAGGTTGGGGCGAGTAAGTGCTCCAAAGGGGAACTCCCTCCGAGACCGGCGTAAGAGTGATGTTGAAACCCGGATACGTACCGCTGGGCAGGGGCGGAGTTGGTCCCGTTGCGATGCCGCTAACCACTCGTCCTGGTTCACCGCGATACTTAATGTCGACATTGGTAGTCTCTTCACCCGCGCGCACGTTGAACTCCACTGCTGTATCGCGCGTTGCAGACGGGGCATAGGTTGGCACGTCAAAACCGTATGCACTCACCCCACTGTAAGTGTTGCCTAGTCCTCCCGCCGAGACGATATAAGTTCCGGGGTTGAGTCCGTAAAGTCTGAAGATACCGCGGTCATCGGTGCTTCGTTCTGCGGTTTGCGGTGCGCCATTCTTTGGCGGCTGCCCATTTGCATCACGAATCCGATAAGCACGCACGCGAACGGCAACGACGGGCTCACCTGAAGCCGAAGTTACGGTGCCCGTGAGCACACCGCCCTTGATCAAATCGAGTTTCACGGCGTCGCCCACACGGTAATAGACGGGCTGTGTATTGTCAGTGTCGCGCGGTGCGGTGACGTAAGCCGGAACATAGGCGGAAATTGTATAGGCCGCCCGATCCAAACCATTCACCTGAAAATTTCCTTCGTTATTCGTGGACGTAGTGCGGCCTTGCCCGGTCGAATTCGCCGCGCGAATGTACACGGATACGTTGGCAATCGGCTGACCGTTATCGTTGACCACCGTGCCGCTGATCGTGCCAGTCTTGATCTCTTCCGGTTTCTCATCCGGCGGGGAAGACTGCTGGGCCTGGGTCGCTGAGCAAAACGTGATCGCCAGGATAGTAAAGGCCACACCCAGCGCGATTCTTGAAGGTTGATTTGGAATCATTGCCTTAAGCGTTAAAGAGGCCGACGCTTTTCTACGGAGCCGGAGACCCGGGTTTCTGACTAAGGTCGAGAGTGATCGTGACCTCGTTCACGACGCCGTCAATTATGTTTACTTGCTGCTTTGCCGTCGGCCGCGGTGTGCGCCCCGGCGCCATGCCGACTACTGTTACGGTAAAGTCATAAGCACCACCCGGGAATCCCTCCATAATAAAATGACCGCGCGAGTCGACCTGCGGCGGTCGAATATTCGATGACCTCTCTCCCGCTTTGGTCACTTGAACAAAGAAGCGGGCGCCTGCGGGTAACTCACCATTCGCCACGTTGATGATCCCGTGGACGGTCGCGCTTCCGTAATTAACGACCATACGCACACCAGTGATCTGATCGCCTGTCTTGATCTCTATGCCCCGCGGCTGAACGATGCCGTCTCGTTCAATGCGCGAGACTGCAAAGCCCTTGAGCAAGTTGCGATCCTGGGCTCCCAGCGAGAGATGCGCTAGCCCGGACTCCAAGCCATTCAGGAAGAAACTCCCATCAAAATTGATCGAAGAGGTGTGCCCCATGCTCGGGCTCCCACCCTGGCTCTGGACGTATCCTTGAACACGAAGCTGCGTAAGCACAGCCAGAACAGTCTTATCGTCTGTATTCTCGATCACGACACTTCCGGACAGGCTCGCGCTTCCTTTCGCAGTCTTAACGACCAGCCCGTTCACGTCTTGATCGAGAATGTCGAAAGTAACAGACTCAGAACGCACATCGCTGTCCTGCTGCGGCTGGACGAATATCCCGTACTTGCCGGGCGGCAGATTTTCGGCTGTGAATTCGCCGAGGCTGTTGGAGACTATGTTGGCGCTTACGTAATCGCGGTGCTGTTGGTCTACGATCAACTGCAGACCAAATCTAAGACCCACAACTGGCTGGCCATTCTCACCATCCATAACGTGTCCGCTGGCTGCGAAAGTCTGCGTCGCATTACCGAGCGTGATGTCGATCTTTGCCGCCTCGCTTCCTTCAGTTACTTCGACGACGGTTGCTTGCGCTGGGTCAGTGACATCGGGATGAAAGGTTTGCTTGTATGCAGGCCGTCTCCCGCTCGCATCGAAGACGCCATTCTCATTGTTTCCAGAGGCCACCTTATAGCGACCCGCAGTCAGACCAAACATGCGATAGATGCCGCGATCATCCGTCTGAGCACTCGAGACAGAATAGAGTTGAGGGACAGGATCTCGCGGGTTAGATGGCGGATTTGCCAAAAACAAGTTGACCCGTTCCTCGATAACGGGCCGGCCTTCAGCGTTAGTTACCTTTCCAGTAATCACTCCGCCACGCACGAGCGCAAAATCGATCCCTTCGACGTTTTCGCCTTCCAGGATTACGACAGTCTGACTTCTCGAGTTATTTGAGACGACAAACGCTGGAGCAACAGGCGTAATCTGATAAGTCCCGGCCGGGACATCGGTGAGGCGATAGCGTCCCTCCTGATCGGTCGTCGCCCTCAATGAAGGCTCGAACGGCGTCGCAGGCTGGCTTACGCGCAGGCCCACAACAATTCCGGGCGCAACCTTGCCCTTGATGGTCACTTTGCCTGAGATCGTTCCAGCAGGACTCTTCTTTGCCGGTTTTGTTTGCGCGTGTGCGACTGAGCAAAAGCCGAAGTAACCGACGACGAGCGCCAGCGTGACTACGCAGCGAGGGAGGTACTTCATAAGCTTTGTCCTTTCCGCCTGCGAGGCGCCGCAATCATACCGAAATACGCGTTCGTTGTCTTGCCAGGTAAGCAAGTTGGCTTAGCAGAGAGTCGATTAAGACGCCTCCGGGTCAAATTGATAACTGAACCTGAACCCCGCTGTTGACTAAGCAGCAGAGGCCGTGATATAGGATGCCCAACTTAGTGGTCAAACTTGCAGCCCGTGACTGCCGCCAAAGAAACGATGGTCCTTCGCGGATCAGAGACACTCAGGAGGTGAGATATGCGTCGTACATTATTCGTGTTGATCGTACTCTGTGCCTGCGCCTCGGTGACCGCAGCACAACAGGCCAAAGTTGACGTCTGCCACCGTGACGGACAGGGGAGGTACCGAACGATTAGCGTTGCTCCTTCTGCGGTTGCCGCGCATGTCGCCAACCACGGCGATTGCGTGCTGGGGCCTGGTGGTGGTGATCTCTGCGTCTACGACCGTTGCGACGCGAAGTCTGGATGCGCCGTGAGTGCGTGCGACGTGCCACCTTCGCCGTGTGATGGCGCTGGAAATTGCGTTTCTGACACGGGCAGATGCTTCTTCCCGCAGCTCGCGGCGGGCGAGACTTGCTACCCGGATCCCCCTGACCCCAACTGTAACATCTACACCTGCGACTCAGACGCCATATGCACCAAGCGCTGCGTTACTCCGCCGCAGGGATCCAGTCAGTTGGGGAGTGCCGACATGTGCATGCTGAATCAGTCGATACTGCCGGCCTCCTCCTCGCCAACTCGTGCTAGCGAGTCGAAGCGGCGATAGCTCAGCCACCGCGCAAGCGATGTGGCGCGCGACCCTTTTTGCTGCTCGTTACACAGGCGAAGCTCAACGCGTTCGCACGCGAACCTGTAGATTACCCCTATGAAGAAGATCATCGGACTGGCGATGTTAACGCTGATGCTGGCTTTACCGGCCAGCACGAATGCGCAGAGCGCGCGGGAGCTTAAGCGGCTGCGGAAGGAGATCGAGGCGCTCAAGGAAGCACAGGCCGCGACCCAGAAGCAACTCGCGGAGGTGCTGCAACTGCTGCGCGGTCGGGCACAAGGCCCGCCGCAGCGACCGATGCCCACGGCGGTGAGTGTCGCCGGCGCCCCGACCAGGGGCAGTCAGACCGCAGTGCTCACGATCGTCGAGTTCTCTGACTACCAGTGCCCATTCTGCGGCCGGTACGTCAGTCAGACATGGCCCCAGCTCGACGCCGAGTACATCGCAACAGGAAAGGTAAAATACGTCTTTCGCGACTTTCCTCTCGAGGAACTCCATCCGAATGCGTTCAACGCGGCCGAAGCGGCACGCTGCGCTGGTGAGCAGGGCAAGTACTGGGAGATGCACGATTGGCTGTTCGCCAACCAGAGCGCTCTAGGCGCAGCGCAACTCGGTGCGCAAGCCAGCGCGCTCAAGCTTGACGGGGCGGCCTTCGAGCAGTGCCGGAAGAGCGGCCGCCAAACGGCGAATGTGCGGAAGGACATGGCGGATGGGCTGGCGGCCGGCGTCAACGGCACACCGTCGTTCTTCATCGGCGTGCTGAATGAGAAAGATGGCACCGTGAAAGTGCTGAGCGCGCTGAGCGGCGCACGACCGTACGCGGCGTTCAAAGCGGCCATCGACGAGGCGCTCGCGCACGCCGGCAAGTAACGCCGTCTGCAGATTCCGCTCAGCAGCGGCTAACGCGATGTCGAGAATGAGGTCCGCAATGCGCTCCAACGCCTGTACCGTCGGCTCCGGTCGCGGGCTCAAAGCGACGCTCTAGTTCCTCTCCCGATACCAATGAACTCCTTATGCCTTCGGAGGCGCCCAACACGGGCTTTGCGTCAGAGTGCACGTCTGTCTGCCGCTTGAACCGTGCGGATCCGCCGCCTGGAAAAAACAAATGCCGGCGCGATCGGAGTACTCTCTTTTTCCGCCTGCGAAGTGCCCCAATCACACCGAAATGATCGTTCGTTGTCTTGCCGAATAACAAGTTGGCCTGCCCAGAACTGCCGATTTAAGACGCCTCCGATCAAATACTCACGACAGGCTTAGTTGTCAGCTTAACTCCCGTACTGCTAGGATCGAACGCGAGATGTTTGTAGAATCAGATTCCTGACGTTTTTCAATGGCGCATTCTCAAGCTGAAACGCTCGAATGCAGTCCAGGTTCCCGTTCTATTCCTTATGGCACTTCTTAAGATCACCGATGCGAGCGGAAGACAGTGGCAGTATGCGCTGATACCTCAGGGCATCTGCACCATCGGCCGCGCTCCTGACAACCTTGTAGTCCTGGACGATCCGCGCGCCTCGCGCTATCACGCGCACATCAGGCAGGGAGACGACGGTTCGTTCGAGGTGATCGATGGCGCGATAATCAACGGCCAGCTACGCCGCAGCGCGAACAAAGTATTCGTCAATGGCGAGGCGCAACTCGAACACCAACTGAAAAGCGGCGACCGCGTTACAATCGGCGCCAGCACGCTGCGTTTCGAGCAAGCAGCGGAGGAACGCGCCACCGACGTTCGCTACGACGATAGACCACTGGGCCACACGCAACTGCGCATCTCGGCCAAAGACGTGATGACGACGCTCGGCAAGACCGAGGCGGGTCCGGCGCGCGACAAGGTACTCGACTCGCTCCAACGAAAGGCGAATATATTGTCGGCCCTTTACGAGATGAGCAAGACGCTCGGCTCCTGCTTTGATCTCGACGCGATCTTTGCCAAAGCAACGGACATTATTTTTCGCTCGACGCCCGCCGATCGCGTCGTTGCGCTTTTAGCGGAGGCGACAAACTCTGAAAACCCCGAAGACATAAAATTAACTCCGATTGCGACGCGGGCGCGCGACGAGAAGCTGGAGGCGCATGCGCGCAAACTAACCATCGGACGCACCATCACGCTAAAGGTGATGAAAGAGCGAGTAGCACTGCTCTCGCAGGACGCTGCCGCGGACGCGCAGTTTGCGGGAGTGGATTCGATCGTTTCGCAGGGAGTTCGTTCCACCATCTGCGCGCCGCTGTTGGCCGAGACGCGGGTGCACGGCGCGCTGTACGCGGACCGTCTCGATCCGTTTTCAGCCTTCAAACCCGACGACCTGGAACTGATCAGCGCGGTGGCCGCCCAAACCGCGATCGCCGTGGAAAACGCGCGCGCACACGAACGGCTGGCCCGCGAAGAAGTGGCGCGCGCGAACTACAGCCGGTTTCTGCCCGAGTATGTTGTGAAGCAGATGCTCGAGCACCCCGACTCGTTCAAGCTGGGCGGCATCAATCAAACCATCACGATCCTGTTCGCCGATATTCGCGGCTTTACACGAATCTCCGAGCACTCGGCGCCGGAAAAGATCGTTCAGCTTCTCAATAGATATTTCTCCGCGATGACGGACATCATTTTTGCGCACGGCGGGACGCTCGATAAATATCTTGGCGATGGGCTGATGGCTTTGTTCGGCGCGCCGACAACGACACCACAGGATGCTAACAACGCGCTCAATGCCGCGGTCGCGATGCAGCGCGGAATCATCGGCATCAATCAGGAGTTGAAAGCAGAAGGCTTTCCGGAAATTGGCGTCGGCATCGGGTTGCACACCGGCGAGGTGATCGTCGGTTATATCGGATCTGAGCGACGGTCCGAATACACGGCGATCGGTGACGCGGTGAACACGGCTTCGCGGCTTGAGTCGAATGCCAAGGGTGGCCAGATCTTGATCAGCGATGCCGCTTCAAAGGCGGCGCGCGGGCGCTACAGGTTGTTGCCGCGTGAACCGATTATGGTGAAGAATCGCGAGCAGCCGGTGGTATTGTGGGAAGTTGACTGGCAGAAAGCCAGCGGCTCGTTGCCAATTAATCAACCGTCATCATCCGCTTAAATCCAGGGCCTTTTACTGGGTAGTAATTGATAAGTGCCACGACATCGTTTACACCGAGAAGTGCCATGACATCGTTTACAGTTCTTTGAAAACAAGTAATGAATAAGGGCTGGCGCGAAGTTGGTTGATCATCGGAGCCTTTCTCTTGAAGGAGGAAGGCATGAAGA
>JBGQJU010000038.1:0-47353 GCA_041499185.1 Pyrinomonadaceae bacterium
CCTGGCGCTCATAAATTCAATTATTGCCGCGAGCGCTCACATCCAGCCTAGGCGCTCTCTGGATATGCTGGGCCGCACCGAGTACAGATCAGGAGAACGCTGGTATCAGGAACCTCTGCGTCCCGCCAAGTCTGGTGGCGAAGGGGATCTCAGAGCGGACGTCGGAAATTCAAGACGGCCTCGAAAAAAACAGTTGTGAGTTAATCACTTTCTCGTTCGTAGAGTCTTCTTTCACCGGTTCCGCAGGCAATCTCTTCCAGCTCAGTGGCCGCGCAAGTGTGAAACGAAACGACGACCATATCGCTGTCTTCCGGAAGGAACTCATGCGGCACACTCTCGCCGATGACGTACCATTGGTCGTTTAGGCTGACTCCTGGTGAGCCAAATCGAACCATTCTCTTCTGCGATTCTCCAACTCGCGATTGCCCCTGTCCTTCGATCATCACCATGTGCTGGATGCTGTTTGGATGGTAGTGACAACCGGATGACACGTCCCGTTTCAAAACAAAAATCCAGGCCGACTTGATCTTGTCAGGCAAATCGCAAGGGAAAGTCTTCAGATCGATGACCGACCAGACAAAGGCTTCCGCACAATGAGCGAGTTTCACTTTCATTGCTTCGATTGTGTTCGCGTAACTCTCCTGACTGATGAGAATTGCGACCGCGGCGTCGAGCCTTTGAAGATAGTCAAGGGTCATCGGTCTCTATCGCTCCTGACGCCTTCTGCTCCGGGCTGCGCTCAAGACTCTTAAGTCCGCATAAGGCTCGACACTGGCGGCAGTGGCTTCCTTCATCCTGGTTCTGGCTCACGCTTCGCCAGAAGCATAAGCCAGGCCAGATGGGGAAGACTCCTCAGCCTCGCGAGACTGACTCAGTAATGTTGCTCACTAATCCGAAGAAGCCAAGCAAAAAGCCCATTACAGATCTGGCACGAGCAATGCAGTAGCACGATCAGTGTATTAACTGCCTGACGAGAGAAGGACCGCAACTTCGTCGGTTTGTAAAAATAGTTTTGAGAGGTTTAGGCGTCCAAAAAAGCGCCGCTCGGATACGCAGCATGAACATCATCAATTGGCGGAAGGAATTACATCTCGACCGCTCGCGGCAAATTTCCGGAGTCCTGGTTCGACACGGGTGGGACTATATCGTGGACACTCTCGGTCTTGCCAGGTTTGCACCAGTCGATACGTTGTTGGGCCACCCTCACCAGCAAGGCTCGCTTACGCGACCAGAACACCTGCGCATGGCGCTCGAG
This sequence comes from Pyrinomonadaceae bacterium, assembly GCA_041499185.1. Taxonomy (GTDB): domain Bacteria; phylum Acidobacteriota; class Blastocatellia; order Pyrinomonadales; family Pyrinomonadaceae; genus JAOAPY01. Next base: position 1,256 of record JBGQJU010000038.1, read on the forward strand.
GAGATGGGCACTACGTTCATCAAGTTGGGCCAGATACTCTCGACTCGTGCTGACCTCTTACCGCCCGACTATCTCGCCGAACTTGCCAAATTGCAGGACTCAGCACCACCAGTGCCATTCGAAGCGGTGCGCGATGCTCTCGTCGCTGAGCTGGGCCAACCGATTGAAAGTGTGTTTGCTTATTTCGATCAAGAGCCACTTGCGGCGGCCTCGATCGGACAGGCACATGCCGCAAACTTAGCGGATGGAACCGAAGTAGTAGTCAAGATTCGGCGACCAGGTGTAGTGGCGCAGGTCAATGAGGATTTGGAGATCCTCAAAGAGCTTGCCGCCGCCGCGAGTCGCCGCTGGGAGTTCGCTGATCGCTATGACCTGATTGGATTGGTAGAAGAATTTTCGCAAACGCTGCGAGCCGAACTCGACTACATCCGCGAAGGCCACAACGCCGAGCGTTTTGCCGCGAATTTCGCGAGCGATCCGGCGATCCATATTCCACGCGTGTTCTGGGACACTACCACCTCGCGCGTGCTCACTTTAGAGCGCATCCGCGGAATCAAGATCAATGATCTGGCCGGGCTCGATGAGCAGGGCATCAACCGTCCCGCCCTCGCTCAGTACGCCACGAATGTCGTGCTCAAGATGGTTTGCGAAGACGGCTTCTTTCATGCCGATCCACATCCGGGAAATTTCTTCATCGAGCGGGAGGGACTAATCGGGCTGATCGATTTCGGAATGGTCGGCGCCGTAGATGAAAGCAATCAGGAGCATTTGGCGGATATGCTCATTGGCATTAACAGCCAGGACGCCGATCGACTCGTGGATGTCTTCCTGGATCTGGGAGTAACCCGCAAGCGTGTGAATCGCGAACTGTTGCGACGCGATGTCGAGCATTTGTTGTCGCGTTACTGGGGCCTGCCGCTCGGAGACCTTAAGATTGGCGCGCTGCTTAACGACGTTTTCGCGGTGATGCGCAGTCACACTCTGCACCTGCCGTCGAATCTGGCTTTGCTGCTCAAGACCGTGATCATGATCGAGGGTCTGGGTGTCAATCTCGATCCGGACTTTCATTTGACCAAAGTGCTTGAGCCGTACACGAAGCAACTTCTCCTGCGTGAATACTCGCCTTCGCGCTGGGTGCGACGCCTCGGGCGTGCGAGTCTCGATCTGGCACGACTGGGGGTTGAGCTGCCTCAACAATTGCGCCGCATGATGGGTGAAATTGAGCGGGGCAACCTGCAAGTGGGTGTTCGACCCGAAGGTTTCGACGCGCTCATCAACCGCTTCGAAAGGACCTCCAACCGTATTGTGTTGGGCGTCATTGCCGCCGCTTTCATTAACGGCCTGGCAGTTCTGATGTCGGTCTATCGTCCTCCCGGATGGGAGCGATGGGCCTGGGTTGTCTTTGCCTTCGGATTTTTGTGCGCGCTCGCGCTGGGTGTCTACCTGGCTTGGAGTATTATGCGATCCAAGCACGATTGAGCCGGAGCCGCGGTTCCAAGGAAAAACCAATCTTTCAGGTGCCACCATGAACCTGCTTACGGTCAAAAATCTGTCTGTACTGATCGAGAAGAAGGTTATCGTTGAGAATCTTAGCTTCGAGCTGGCACAGAGCGAGAGGTTAAGCATCTTAGGTCCCAACGGCGCCGGCAAGACAGTGCTCTTGAGGGCCTTGTTGAACCTTCTTGCCTATTCAGGTGAGATCAGTTGGGCTCCAGGCGTAAGAATCGGCTACGTGCCTCAGAAGATTGATGCTGATCGACACCTGCCACTAACATATAAAGATCTCTTCTCGGCTAAATGCAAAACGATAAAAGCGGCGATTAAGGATATCGACGAAATCTCTGAGAGCGTCGGCCTGACGAGAGTGATGCTCGAAACGCCGGTCGGACATCTTTCAGGCGGACAATTCCAACGAGGCTTATTTGGTTTTGCCCTGATCGGCAAGCCGAACGTGCTGCTACTTGACGAGCCTACGGCCAGTATCGATGAACCTGGAGAGGAACACATTTACGAGCTTCTCCATCGCCTGCAAGATCAATACAACCTGGCGGTCATTATGGTGTCTCATGACTTGAGCTTTGTCTTCCGCTATGCGACGAAAGTTCTATGTTTGAATAGACAAAGTGTTTGCATCGGAACACCAAAGGAAGCCCTGGCTCCAGAGATTCTGGAGAAATTATACGGCGCGCCATTCGGCTATTACCATCATGATCATAGTGAGCAAGTCACGAAACACTGATGCAATCCTTGAGTGCTATGCCGCTAGCGGCAGTAGTTTTCATCATCTGATTTAGAGTTGTCGAATTTTGTCGAATTACAAATTATCATGGCCGCGTCCGACCTATACTCCATCATTCTGGCGCTCCTGACCGCTTTGGCTGCTGGTCTCGTGGGCAGCTTCGCGCTGATGAAGCGAATGAGCCTGGCCGGGGATGTGGTATCGCACATTGCCCTGCCCGGCTTGGGTCTCGCACTACTATTCCACATCAATCCACTTATTGGCGCCGCCGCAGCGTTATTGCTTGGCACATTCCTGATTTGGCATCTTCAGAAAGGGGAGACGCTCAGCACCGACGTTGCCATCGGTGTCATATTCACCGCGGCATTGGCTGTCGGCACGTTGGTGACCCCAAGCGAGGATTTGATCGAGGCACTCTTTGGCGGATTTCAAAACCTCACGCTCCCCTGGTTCATGCTCGGAATTCTCTCGGTGATTATCGTCATAGTGTTTATCTACGCGTTTCGTCACAAACTTATTCTCACATTGTTTTCTCCAGAACTCGCGGCCGCCACTGGTGTCGACGTATCTCGTATCAACCTCTATTTTCTTCTTCTGTTCAGCTTGACCGTACTGTTGGGCCTCAGGTTTCTGGGCGCCTTGCTGGTGGGAGCGCTCATCATCATTCCCGCGGCAATCGGACGGCAGCTCACTCATACTTTGGGGGCGTTCTTGTTCGCCGCATCTCTCGCAAGCGTCTTATCGGTGGTGATCGGATTCTCTATTAATCGCTACTGTCCACACTTCAGCGTTGGTCCGGTAACTATAAATGTTGCGCTCGGTCCCGCCATTGTTTCGGTGGCGACGCTCTTCTTCTTGCTTAGCCTGCTGCGAAGGCAGACTTGACACCTCATCGAGTTTCCGAGGCAGCGATGATGCGCAAGGTTCCACAACGCCCTGCGAGAAAGCACCCATTCGCTTGCCGTGACGACCGCCACTCCGCGAATCTTTCAGGCGAAAACGGGAACTTTGCATAGGCATGTCGTTTGCTCTGTCGTTAGCTGCAAACAAGACAAGCCAAGAAATGCGACTGCTGAACCTCTTGGGATGAGTTGCAGTCGCCTTTGAACGCGAAGAATTTTGTTATTTGAAAAGAGAGGATTTAGTAATGGAAGCCAGAGGGCGCGGCGAAAAGGCCGCATAGCAAGGCCGGTCGGAACCGGTCACCGTCGTCGAAGCGGCGGTGTCCTAACCCTGCCGAAGTCCGTTGCATAAGCCGCAGCGGACGGGCATGAGATCAAGCTTGCAGGGGAAACGGGCGAGGCTTGCGGAAGAGTTGCACTTCCAATAAGAGCACGCCACGGAAGTCGAGACGGTCAGACGGTTATTGTCGAATCTGAGATCCTGTCCATAAAGCACACCTACGGTAACTAAGTGGTGTGAGAGACGAGCGGAATGCGAGAGCAATCTCGCGTCCTGCCCGGCGACTTGTGGTTCTGGTTGCGAGTCGTAAGGGCTGCGAGGACTTCGTAAACCTCGCGGATAAGTCTCGAGCCCGGTTTATCCGGGTGTAAAGGATTGGAAGGAGACCTAAGTCGGTGGGTAAATTGCTATACGAGCTACGCCGGAACCGAACCGCGACTTCCCGCGGAAACAAGGGATAGGTTGGCTGAGTGACTAGTCGCGGTAGGGGCAGAGTGGTCGTAGTAGTCGGTGGAGTTGTGCCCACCCGGGGAGACGGTAAAGCCGATCACAAGGCGAAGGACCACAGTCGCGATGCCTCCAGGATTGTGAATGGTTTTCGGGTAATGCTGATTGTCAATCTCGATCCTGGAGAGAGCTCGCATGCGAGGGAGAGCCGGATGCGCTGAAAGGTGCCCGTCCGGTTCGGGAAGGGCTTCATCGAGACCGCTTGTTCGTGAGAACAAGTATGGCGCGATGATTCTACTTCATAGAGCAAAGAGCAATACCGCAGACACAGATCTGCGCGACAGAGTCGAGCGACAGCTCGATTGGGAGCCAGAAGTGACCTCGACGAAGATCGGGGTTGGCGCCGAAGACGGAGTGGTGACGCTCACCGGCTTCGTAAACACCTATGCAGAGAAGGTGGCGGCGGAGCGCGTGACGAAACGCACTTATGGCGTCAAAGCCATTGCGAATGACATTCAAGTCAAACCGGCGTTTCAGAAGACGGACACAGAGATCGCCACCAGCGTCGTAAACGCGCTCGAAGCGCGAGTCGACGTACCGGACGAAAAGATCAAAGTCACCGTCAAGGACGGCTGGATCACTCTCGACGGCAATGTTGATTGGTATTATCAGAAAAACGCCGCCGAGTTCGCCGTGAAGTACCTGCAAGGTGTTCGAGGCGTCACGGACGACATCAAAGTGAAGCCTCAGGTTTCGACGACTGAGGTCAAAAGCAAGATCGAGGAGGCGTTGAGGCGTAACGCTGAAGTCGACGCTCGCCGCATCAGGGTTGATTCCTCTGACGGCAAAGTGACACTGTGGGGCAACGTCCGATCCTGGGTCGAAAAGGACGAGGCGGAAAATGCGGCGTGGGCCGCGCCCGGAGTCACACAAGTCAAGAGCAACATCTCCGTGGTGCCGTAATACGGCAGATTTGATGGGTACAACTTCGGTTCGTGAATTCGGGCCGAGTTGTGCCCATTCTGTCAGCTCTAAAGAGTGGCTATTCACTTTTCAACAAGCTCCCAGGCCTTTCAGCTCAGGTAGGCATCCTCGGTCGATTGAGCGCCGGATGATCCTGCAAAATGGAGAGTGGAGAAGACTTTTTATGCGATCAAGGACACGAGGAATGAATTCCGTTGAAGGGAACACCCCAACCATGAGGGAATTGGAGCAGATTGAAGAGTCGGCCCATAGGTCTGACACGCCTGAAGCTAAGATTGTGCTGCGGCTCTCTGCGGCTTTGCGGGAAGTATTGCAGGCCAAAGAGAATGCGGTTGCCCTAGCCTCCGAGTTCAAGAGGAGGGCTGGCGCAAACCATTAAGACACAGGAGAGTCTTGAAGTTTATGCGCACCCTCGTCTCCCAAGGGAAGTAAAAAGGAGAAGGAGAGATGAAGAACAAACTATTTCTGACGAGCATAGTGATTGCGCTCCTTAGCGTGGCAGTGCTCGCTGAAACCAAATCCGACTACGATCGGAGCTACGATTTCTCAAAGCTCAAAACCTGGGATTTCAAGGTTCTCAACAGAATGCCCACAGATCCTGTCGGAACAAACAGCCTCTGGAACCAGCGCATCAGGGATGGAGTTGAACAGCACTTTGCTGCAATAGGCTACAAGAAGATCAACGATGGCGATCCTGATTTCCTGCTTGGCTACTTCATGGGCATCAAACAGAAGTATGACATCCGCTACATCGACTATGGCTTTCCCGGTCGTTGGGGCCGCTGGGGTAGATGGTATGGCTGGGGACCACGCATGGGCCAAGTGGACGTGTGGAGGATTCCCTACACTGAATCAACATTGGTCGTCGACATTATCGATCCGCACACCAATCAATTGGTCTGGCGCGGATACGACACGGAAACGATTGATTTCGACAAATCGGAAAAGACCATTCACAAGTCCGTCGAAAACCTGATCAAACGTTTCACGCATGACGTCAACGAGCAGAAGAAGAAGATCCGCTGAAGCAGTTGGTGTGATTCAAGGCGTTCGGTGATCCGGATCTCCAGACAGCTTGGCTGTTAGGGCGAGGATTCGCTGCGGGATGCGCGTAGTGAATTTACTGCTCTAGCGGCCAAGTCTTGAGGAGGTAGCGGCGATGATACTTCCATTGCAGATTTCTTTTCGCGATATGAAGCCTTCGGAGGCTGTCGACGCTCGTGTCCGCGAGGAAGTGTCGAAGCTCGAGACTTTCTATCAGGGAATAATTAGTTGCCGTGTCGTAGTTGAACTTCCGCACAAGCATCACAAGAGGGGCGACCTCTATCACGTCCGAATCGATCTGACCGTACCGGGCGCGGAGCTGGTAGTCAAAAGGGAGCCGAGTCCGCAAGCGGGTCTGCGTCAAGTTGATTCTGAGAAGCAGTTGAAGAGTTCTGAAGCCCATGCGGCCCACAAGGACGTATACGTAGTGATTCGAGATGCTTTCAAGGAAGCGCGCAGGCAGTTGCAGGATTTTGCGCGTCGGGAGCGTGGGCAAACCAAGGTTCATCTCCCGCAGGAGAGTGGACGCGTAGTTCAGCTCTTCCCGGAAGAGGGTTATGGTTTCCTGGAGACGGCTGATGGAAACGAGGTCTATTTTCACAAGAACAGTGTGCTGCATAACGCATTCGATCGTCTGTCAGTTGGGGCAAGCGTAACGTTTAGCGAAGAGTTGGGTGAAAAAGGGGCCCAGGCCAGCACGGTTAGGCCGGTCTGATAAGACGCTCGGTTGGAATGGTCTGAATCGAAGCATTCAGCAGGGGCAGAGTCAATCGGGGAGAACAAAGATGACAAGACTGCGATCGGCGGTAGATCCAGAGGAACAACCTGATTTCATCGAAGGCCCAACGAAATACAAGGTTGGAGTAAACCAATCGGAGTTAGTCTGTGGAGTCTGCGGCGGGACGTTTTACGTCGACGATCTGACTCTCGAGCATGCCATCGTCGCTGTGGAGGAGGGCTTGGACAGTCCCTTTTGTTGCGAAGAGTGCGAAGCTGAGTATGAAGCGTTATCTCACGAAGGACACTCGTAAGGTGGGGACACAAAATCCGGTGGAACCTCGGCCGGCCGTCCCAAGACAAGTCAGATCCATCTATTGTTAAAAGTATTTTCATCGCCTCTCCTTATTCGTTTTAGTACGACCCGAGTCATTGTCTGGCTATGGACTGCAGGGCTTGTCGCAGGACGATTCAATGGTAGAAGGACCAAAGGAGTGAAAGTCTCGCAAGCAGGCGTCGTGATCTAAAATCTCAGCCCTTCACACAAATCATCGGTACGAGTCTCGCAACCTTCTTTGAGAGCCCCGCTTTATCCGCTGCGTCCACAACCGCGCCGACGTCTTTGTAAGCACCAGGCGCTTCTTCCGCAATGCCGCGATAAGACGGGCTTCTGATTAAGATTCCCTGAGTCGCGAGATAGTCGATCAGCTCGCGCCCCTTCCACTGCTTAGTCGCCTGATGCCGGCTCATGCGGCGACCGGCGCCGTGGCACGAAGAGCTGAACGCGCGTCCCTCGCCTACTGATGTTCCAACGAGAATGAAAGAAGCCGTGCCCATCGTGCCGCCAATCAAAACTGGCTGCCCGAACGGCTTCAGGGCGTCAGGCAGATCCTGATGTCCCGGACCAAACGCGCGCGTCGCGCCTTTACGATGAACGAAGAGGCGCTTCTTCTGACCGTCAATGTCGTGCGCTTCAACTTTGCACGTGTTATGCGAGACGTCATAAATCAGTTTCGGCTCAGCCTTGGGAAGCACGTCCGCGAACGCCTGGCGAATCAGATGAGTAATGACCTCACGATTGGCCAGTGCGCAGTTGATTGCGGCGCGCATGGCGCCGAGATACGACTGGCCCAGATCGGAATTGATGGGCGCGCACGCAAGTTCACGGTCAGGAAGTTCTAATCCGTAACTTTTGGCGGCTATAACCATGCTCCTCAAAAAGTCGGTCCCGATCTGGTGGCCCAGGCCGCGCGAGCCGCAATGAATGCTGATAGCTGCCTCGCCCTCGCGCAGGCCGAATGCGGAAGCGATACCGGCGTCATAGATCTCAACCACCTTTTGCACTTCAAGGTAATGATTGCCCGAGCCAAGGGTCCCGACTTCATCGCGCTGGCGCTTCTTCGCCTGCTCTGATACTTCGCCAGGCTTCGCGTGTTTCATCTGGCCGTGCTCTTCGATGCGTTCGAGATCTTCCCGCGCCCCGTAACCTCGATCGACCGCCCACTGCGCGCCGCCGGTCAGCATTGCATTCATCTCTTCGGCATTGAGACGTATCTTTCCTGTGCTGCCGACACCGGCGGGGATCGCGCGAAACAATGTGTCGGCGAGTCTTTCTTTGATTGGTTCAATTTCTTGAGCCGCGAGACCAGTCAGCAGAGTGCGAACACCGCACGAGACGTCAAAGCCAACGCCGCCGGCAGAAACGACGCCGCCTTGATCAGGATCGAAGGCGGCCACACCGCCGATGGGAAAGCCATAGCCCCAATGCGCATCAGGCATCGCGAACGATCCTTTCTGAATTCCGGGCAGCATCGCGACATTAGTCACTTGTTCATAGACCTTGTTGTCCATATCACGAATCAATTCCTCGCTGGCATAAATGATCCCGGGCACGCGCATCTTGCCGGTCTGCGGGATGTGCCATTCGAAATCTGATTCACGTTTTAGTAATGAGGTATCCATAGCTTTCACCTCAGGCCTCTTACTCCAGAACTCCTATACATCGACTACGCACTGGGCCAGCCACTCTCCGTTCTCATCTTCACCAACACGCAGGGCGGTGTAGGTTGCGCCTTTGACTTCAACCGCGGGCTGGTGACGCGCCACGTCGACTTTTTCTCCCCATGCCTTTCCCTCGAGGCGTTGCCCATCGATATGAACCTCAAAGCGACTGAACAGCATGTTTCTCGTGGCCATCTCGAAGACCAGCGCATTCAGCCAATCAGCAAACAGCAGCTCATCGTCCGGCGCCTCACAAACGACGTTGATTACTTCCTGGGCGTGAACTGTTTCCGGATCAGCAATCACCGCGGTCAAAGCCAGTGCGGCCTGCTCAAACGCCTCCTGTTTCGAGGCACCATAGCTGCGCACGCCCATATCCGCCTCATGGGCAAAATGCTCCCATCGCTTTGCTGCCATTTCTATTATTCCGAAACCCAGGGTCCACTATTCAAGTTGGCAAAGTGCATGCCGGAAACGACGCTAACCAAGAGTCAACAAATTGCCTAAAGATGTCAAAGACGCGGAAAAGGCGCGAACGGAAACTGGGTTTTCACCCAAACTTGTGGGCAAGTTTGCGCAGCATTCATCGATGGTTTGTGCCGTTGCTCAGGCTAGAGCAAGACCGTTAAGAAGGCATGCTCATTGCTTAGAAACAATTTACTTGAAATAGCCAAAATGGAGGAACTAGTGATGTTAGTCGAACTGAACATCAATCTGCTGGGACGTGGCACACATCTGAGTCACGATCTCGCCGAGATTCTCAAGACCGTGGACGAAAGTAAGCTTCGGTACTGCCTGACTCCGCTCGGGACTTGCATCGAGGGCGACTGGGACGAGGTGATGCCCCTCGTCAAGAGATGCCACGAACAGGCTCGCGGCCTCTCTGGTCACGTCATGACGACTCTAAGGATCGAAGACGATGAGGGTGCCACGAACAAGCTCACCGAGAACATTGCTGCGGTAGAACGTGCCGCGGGTCGTCGCCTGAAACGCTGCTGACACTCAGGCCAAAAATCGGGCGTAAGCTCATCGCGCGAATGGTGGTTAAACGATACCGTGAATACGGCTATAGAGACACAAACTTTCTGCCAGCGGGTCGTCGAGGCGGCCGGCGTTCGTCCTGACAAGGTGGCGATGATGTTGATTGAACCGAAAGGCAGAGAGACTGTCACCTTTGGCTCGATGCTCGCGCAGATTCGCAGCATTGCCTATCGCCTCAGTCATGAGCAGATAGCCTTCGGTAACCGCGTCGCAATTATCGGCGAAAACCATCCGCATTGGGCCATTGCCTATCTTGGAATCCTTTACCGCGGAGCAGTGGTAACACCGCTCGATCCGTCAGCTGAGACGGGGGCGCTCGCCACCTTCCTTAAGGATTCCGATGCCAAACTCGCCTTTGTTTCACCCGCATCACTGGACAAGTTCCGCGCCGCGTGCGAACAACTGGGCCGGCAGATTCCGGTGGTAGCATTACGACCGCTGCAGCAGCCGGATGGTTTGGCTCGTTTTGAAGATTGGGCCCACACGCCGACGCCGCCCGAATTCAATGCTGCTTCCCCGCCTGCCAAGTCAGATGATTTGGCGGTGCTAATGTACACCTCCGGCACCACCGGTATGCCGAAGGCTGTGCCGCTCACGCACGGGAACATTTATGCTGAGAGCGACAAGATTCAAGAGGTAATGCACGTTAGCGATCAGGAAATACTCCTAAGCCTGTTGCCCCTCTTTCACGCCTATTCACAGATCGTCAATTTGTGGCTTGCCACGATCATAGGCGCCAGCGTGATTTATCTTCCGGAGCTGAGCAGCGCGGCGATCGAACGCGCATTAAAAGAGAGTGGCGCAACGGCGCTCGTTGGAGTGCCTCGGGTGTGGTATCTCTTCCACAAGAAGATCTTCGACGCTGTAAACGCCAGGCATGCGCTGTTGAGGGCTCTCTTCAAGACGATGTTGGCTGTGAATGGATCCTTACGCGACTTCCTCGGGATCAATGCCGGTCGTCTTTTCTTCAAACCTATCCATCAATCGTTCGGCGGCAAACTGCGGCTGGCGGTTTCCGGCGGAGCTAGCTTCGATCAGGAAGTCGCTAAAGATTTTCATCGGCTTGGCTTCACCATCTTGCAGGGCTATGGGCTGACGGAAACTTCGGGAGCGGCGACGGTAACGCGCTTCGAGGATAACAAGATCGGATCTGTTGGCACGCCGCTAAAGGGGGTCGAGGTCAAGATCGATACTCCGAACGAACAAGGCATAGGTGAAGTGTTCATTCGGGGGCCGATTGTCACGCCTGGCTACTACCACAACCCGGCAGCCAATCAGGAAGCGTTCACACCCGAAGGGTGGTTTCGGTCAGGCGATCTGGGACGTTTTGATCGCACGGGACATCTGTATATCGTCGGTCGCAAGAAGGACGTTATTAAACTGCCGTCAGGCAAGAATGTCTTTCCGGAAGACGTTGAAGCGCATTACGAGCGCTCGCCGTTTGTCAGTGAGATTTGCGTTTTGGGTATAAGAGATGAGACAAGCCAGTTCAAGGGAGCGGAAAAACTCTGCGCGGTTGTAGTCCCTAACTTTGAATACCTAAAAGCGCGGCACATCGCGAATGCCCGAGATTGGGTTCGCTGGGAACTGGAGAACCTTGGGCGTGAACTGCCGGAGTATCAGCGCGTGCACGACTTTGTTTTTCGCGCCGAGCCGCTGCCCCGCACGACGACGCGCAAAGTACGCCGCTTTGAAGTCCGAGATCAACTCCAAACGTTGGGTGCTCTCGGCCAACCGTCTCGCGAGACCAGAGAGATTACCTTCACTGCGGCAGACCGCGCGCTGATGGATTCTCAAGCAGGTCGCGCGCTTGCCGCCGCTATCAAACAAAACGCGCCTGATATCGGCGTCATTCACCCCCAGATGAATCTCGAAATTGATCTGGGCCTTGACTCGCTCGCCCGCGCGGAGTGCATAGCGAGCACTGAACAAGCCCTCCGCATTGAACTAAATAGCGAAGCGATGGCCGCCGCCCTCAAGGTCGGTGAAGTAATCGAGCTGGCGAATACGAAGATTACCGGTGGGGCGACGTTGAGTTTGCCGCTCGCGACGACAGGTGAGGTGAAGACAAAAGAACCGGGTATCAAGCGCCCGGCTGCTGAATTTCAGTGGCACGAAGTCCTCGCCGGCACGGCGGAAGATGTCCCGGAACTGCAACCGTTGCTCAACCCCAAACGGGCGATGACTCTGTTTGCGTATCTGGTGCTACGGGTCATCCACGTTGCTGCGCGACTGCTATTTCGGATGGAGGTAAAGGGTTCGGATGTCCTAAAGCGTCTGAAACCGCCCTATCTAATCTGCCCGAATCATCAAAGTTATCTTGATCCATTTCTGGTCTGCTCAACTTACCCGGCCAGCTTGATCGATGAAATTATTCATGTGGGAGCGAGCATGTACTTCACTAACTTTGTCATGGCGCAGCTTGCGCGACTGATCAACGTCCTGCCGATTGATCCAGACGCACATCTGCTGCGGGCCATGCGAGCCGGCGCTGCTGCTCTGCGTGCGGGCAGGATTCTCAATATCTATCCCGAAGGTCAAAGATCGTTCGACGGGCAATTGCAGGAGTTCAAGAAGGGCGCGGCAATTCTGGCGACAGAATTGGACCTGCCGATTGTGCCGGTGGCCATAGATGGTGCGTATCGCATCTGGCCGCGCGAGTCGTGGCGCTTTCGCCTGGCGAAGGTCAAGATCAGCTTCGGTGAACCAATAGACGCGCGAAAGGTGGCGCCGGACGAAACGGATGAAGAGATTGTCTACGAGAAAGTGACGGCGGCGGTGAAAGAACGAATTCAGAGGATGCTTGATGTAATGCGCAACGGGTAAATGATCTGGTTGTCTGACTTAGCAGGACTTCAGGCGTGGGGTTCCTTCAGCGATGGTGCTTCATCTCTCAGACAAAGACTCTATTCTTTTTCAATCCATACTGCGGTGACTTTGTACTCAGGTGTTTTCACGTACCGATCGCGGTGAGGGCTGGTCACCCGGTTCAGGAAGACGTCGCTGGTATGAAACGTGGTGAAGAGTTCGCCCGATCGTACCGAAGCCACGATTCGAATGGGCAAGGTCGCTTCGCCGTAGCGACTGCGAACTCGCACACGCGCGCCGCTCTCGAGTTTCAAGCGATCGGCATCCTCGGGACAGATGTCGAGCAGGTCTGTCGGGCGGAGTTCCTTATTCCCTGTGCGCATCGTCATCGTGCCCGCATTGAACTGATAGAGCGTGCGGCCGGTAATCAGGATGAACGGAAACTCTTCGCTGACTTTTTCCGCAGTCGGTCGATACGTAATACGACGAAGCGCGGCTTTTTTGCCAATCGGAAAAGTTTCGGTATGTAGCATCGTTGTCCCCGGATGATCGTTGACCGGGCAGGGCCACTGCAAACCGCCCTGCTCCAGTCTCGCATACGTGATGCCGCTGCCGGCCTGCCAGACGGAGCGAATTTCGTTCCAGATCTCTTCGGCAGAGCCGAAGTCGAAGAACTCGCCTTTGCCCATCGCGTTCGCGACCGCGCATATGATTTCCCAGTCAGACTTCGACTGACCGACGGGCTCGATTGCTTTCCGGATACGCTGAACACGCCGTTCGGCGTTCATGAACGTGCCATCTCGTTCGAATGATGAAGCCGCAGGCAAGAAAACTGAGCCAAACTCCCGCGCCGTTTCGTTTAGAAACATGTCCTGGACGATGACGAATTCAAGCGAGCGCAGCGCACTTTCAGTCCCGTTCGTGTTTGCATTAGTCAAAAACACATCGTAGCCGATCGCCCACAATGCTTTCAGCTTCCCGTCCCCCGCCGAGTCCATCATCTCCAGTAGATTCAAACCTCGCCGCTCAGGAATGGGCGCGCGCCAAACGCGTTCGAAAAGCTCTTTCGCGTCATTGAGGGAAACGCTTCCTGTCAGGATACCGGGATCACAGCCCATGTGCGCCGCGCCTTGCACATTGTTCTGCCCGCGCAGCGGGTTGATGCCTGCGCCCGGTTTGCCAATGTTGCCTGTAAGTAATGCGAGATTGACCAGGCACATCACGCCTTCAGTCCCCTGCGTGTGCTCGGTGACACCGAGACCGTGAAAACAGATCGATGGTTTGGCCGTCGCATACAGGCGTGCGGCGTCGCGAATCAGGTCCGCTTTGACGCCACAGATCTGTTCGGCCTGGTCGGGGGAGAATTTGTTGATGAACTCGCTGAACTCATTCCACTCAGCGACCCGTTCGCTGGCAAAGTCCTTGTCGAAGAGTTGATCTTGTACGATCGCGTGCGCCAAGGCGTTAAGCAGTGGGATGTTTGTTCCAGGTCGCGGCTGCAAATGGATCGTCGCGTACTGGGCAAGCTCGATCTTACGGGGGTCGATGACAATCAACTTAGCGCCATTCAGAGCCGCTTGCTTGATGCGCGCGCCGACAATCGGATGGTTCTCCGTAGTGTTCGTGCCGCAGATAAGAATTGTTCGGGCTCTCTCGATGTCGTCGTAGGAGTTTGTGGCGGCGCCCGTCCCAAGCATCAGCTTCATCGCTGCGGCAGTCGGTGTGTGGCAAACTCGCGCGCAGCAATCTACGTTGTTTGTGCCAATCACTACCCGGGCAAACTTTTGCGCGAGATAGTTCTCCTCGTTCGTTCCGCGTGCCGATCCCAGAATGGCAATGCTGTCTGGTCCATATTGCTGGGCGATGTGCCGCAGCCGGCTCGCAGTGAAAGAGATTGCTTCGTCCCACGTGACGCGATGCCACCCACCGTTTTTACGAATCATCGGCTCGGCAATCCGATCATTCGCGGAGACAAAATCGAAAGCATAGCGACCCTTGACGCAGAGATGACCACGACTAACAGGAGCGTCGAGGACGGGCTTGATCGAAACGATCTGCGTTTGCGGGACAAGCTGACAGCCGGTCCTACTCTCGGAGATGTCCTCCTCGGATGCTGATTCTTCAACCTGTATCTCTCGCGTTCCCACACTCATCTCGCATCCGGTGCCGCAATACGGACACGTCGTTCTGGTCCAGGCCGTGGGCGTGCCGCGCGCGAGAATTGACTTGTCTTCCAGCGCGCCGGTAGGACATGTATCGACGCAGGCGCCGCAACCGACGCATGAGCTTTCGCGAAGAGTAGTCCCGGAGTCGGGAACAATTCGCGTCTCGTGCCCTCTATTAAGCACCTGCCAGACAAACTGGCCCTGGACCTCTTCGCAGATGCGCACACAGCGATAACAGACAACACACTGCGACATATCAACGTGGATGAAGGGATGCGAGTCGTCGAGCAGTTGGGAATCGTGAGTGCCGTTGAAGTCGGCGTCGGACAAGCCGTAATGCAGCGCGTAGCGATAAAACTGTTTCTCAGGAAACTGCCGAAGGCCTTCCGCCGGGTGATGCTGAGCCAGCATTTTAAGCAGCATGCGCCGCTCGTTCTCGAGCGCTGCAGTGTGCGTCGAGATCACCATCCCGGCAACCAGCGGCGTGTTGCAAGCGGTAAGGGTGCGCGGCCTTCCTTCAACTTGGACCAGGCACAAGCGGCAACTGCCAATCGGCTTTAGCCGTTCGTCATGACAGAGGGTTGGCACTTCGATCCCAACGGAGCGCAAAGCTTCGAGGATCGACATGCCTGCAACGAATTCGTAACGCTGATCGTTGATGGTTGCTTTGATCATCGCATCGAATCCTTAGAGAAAAAGCCAGCCACAAAAAGGTACAAGAACAGCAAAAGAGAGGAGGTCAGCTAATAGGTGCCCGACCACTTACTCTATCTTACTCTTATGATGTTTGCGCCTTTTCGTGGCTGCCGGTATCAACCGTCAATCTCGATGCCAACTGACGCGAGCGAGTTTGTTCTCGTGCGAAAAGTCGTATTGCACTTCGCCATCGAAGGCCTTTTCCAGCGCGTGACCTAACCGCTGCGCAAGATGTTCGGTCGTGGTGGTTAGCGTCAGCCCTTTCCCTTTGCCTTTCCAGTCCATCACTTGTGCAAGCGGATTGTCCTCCGCGGCGCGCGCGGCTTCGTTTCGCAACAGATGCTCGATCTCCTCGCGGTGGGCCGCAAGGAAACTGCCGGACGCCAGAAGATAACCGCTGGGTACTCCTTCCTTCTTGCGCTTGCATGCCGGGCAGAGAGTCACGCGCGCCGAGCCTAACTCTTTGCTTAACGTGTCTCCGTTGTTCGCAACCCAGCGACGCTTCTTGTAAACGGCGCCGCAAATCCCGCAGACGGTTGGCTCAGGTTGAGCGCGTACCGTGCGGTGCCGGCCGGCCTCGTGATCAACTCGCTTCGTGAACGTCGCGTTGGTGTATCTCTTATTCCCTCTCATGTTTTCCCTCTGAATCGCTGGTCGGGGTCGATATAGGACCTTAGTGACGTCATCTTATCCCTCCTTCTTGCGAATCACTCAGCCGCGGTCTCCGCTAGCTCATATGTGCAGGAGTCAACCCGCTTGAGGGGACGTGCTACGAGCACAGGGCAGTGGGCCTGACGCAGAACACGATCGACGTTTGAACCAAAAAGCGCGCCCACGCTAAAGTCACTCCCGCTCGCGCCCATGCAGATAAGATCGATTTCATGCTCGTTCGCGTAAGCCAGCACCTCCTGGTAGGCCTTGCCGCAACGCACCGAGTTAACAACCTTGCACCACAGAAATACTTCTTTCGGTATTGCTGCCTGCAGTTGTCGAGCTGCGCTCTTGTAGACGCTTTCGAGCCCGACATGCGACCAGGCAACTTCCGGTTCCTCCTGCTCCTCTTTGGTGAGGACATGGAGCAGGTGCAATTCAGCCTGGTATTCCTGAGCCAGGGAAATGCCGTACTTCAGGGCGAGTTCTGAGTCAGCGGAGAAATCGTGCGCTACCAGGACACGGTGCAGATCAATCTCGCCCGTTGACAGGCCGACCCACTCACGTTCACTCGGATGTGTAACAAGCACGGGACAGGGAGCCGTGCGAGAGACGGTCTCGGCGGTCGAGCCAAGTAATACAGCAGCGTGCGGTCGCCGGCGCGAACGCATCACAATTAGATCGATCTTATGTTTCCCAGCCTCTTGTACGATTGCTTTTCCGACATCGGGTACGTTCTGAGCGACCAGACCTTCCCAGTTCAGATCGCCAAGATCGGCCAAGCCAAGGTGGCACGCGAGCGATGCTGGAAACAATCGGGTAATCTCAGCGGCCGACGCTTTGCTTTCATTTTCGCTGCCGTTGGATCTGGCTTCGGTACAGTGCAACAAGAAGAGCTTTGCTTCGTAGGCGCACGTTAGCGCCACGGCATAGCGCAGCGCCTCGTCGGATTCCGACGAGAGATCCGTGGGACAAAGAATTCGTCCGATCCTAACCATCTCTACCTTCGCTTCCTCTTGTGCATTCGCAACGTACGTGCCGCGAGGAATACAAGACTTATCCTTGGAACTGGTCTGGAAAAGCGCAAAAAGAGCCTTTGTCTATGCGGATATTTCCTCAGTGATAAAGCGGGGCGAATCTGAGCGCGAAGGACCGATTGTTCTGACCGGGCGCTCCAGCTCGGCCGAATGCTGGCCACGATGTGCACGGGCTGCGAGACTGAGGGGGAAGACGAACCGCTATTCCGGCCTGAGCTGAGTGAATAATCAGGCGCCTGGCTTCCCTCAACGCCACCCACGACGCGGCAATTAGGTCACTTGGCGAGTATCCGAGCCACTTCCAGCAGTTGCAGATCAAGAGTCTTTTTGTTTGAGATCACATCTTCTAACGGTGTGGCCGAGACTGCGCCTTTGAGGAACCCAACGAGCACGCCATACTCCCTCTTCTCCAGTTGACGCACAGCCGCTACCGCAAATCGCGTCGCCAACAAGCGATCAAAAGCTCCCGGCGCTCCGCCACGCTGCACATGGCCCAAAGTAGTAGCCCGCAATTCAAAACCTAACCGCTCTTTATGCTCCTGAAAGTGATCAGACCTGCATAGCCGCCTTTAATGCCAAACACTTCCCATCCGTTATCCAAACCAGTACGAACAACAGCCCTAACGGCGGCGTTCATGCCGGCAGCATCGCCACCGCTGGTTAAGACGGAAATCCTTCTTATTTCATCCTCACGTCATCCTGCGAAGCCGATAGGCCCCGTTACAGATCGATAAGCACAGAAGACCGTTCCGCGCCCATCTTGCGGGCCTCTTCATTTTCTGGCTTGAATGTTTGCAACAGACCGAGAGTGATGGCGAGGACAACCGGCCCGAGGACAATTCCCAGCAATCCAAACACGCTTATTCCACCCAACACAGAGAAGAAGACGAAAAGCTCGTGCAGCTTTGTTTGGTGCTTAATCAGTTTCGGCCGCAGAAAGTTGTCGATTGTGCTGATAACGAGTGCGCCCCAAAGAATCAGCAGAACTCCTTTGGTCCAGTGACCTGTCATTAGCAGATAGATGGATGCCGGAAGCCAAACGAAAAATGAACCGGCAATCGGAATCATGCAGACGAACGCGAGCACTGTGGCCCACAAAATTGGCGAGGGCACACCCAAGATCCAAAAGGCGAGGCCCGCAAGGATTCCCTGAAGCATGGCAATGGTGACCACGCCATAGACACTGGCGCCAACCACCTGGCTCGTGCGCGCGAGAATCGCCTCGCTTTGCTGACTATTGAGCGGTAAAGCTCCAGGCAAAGCCCGCACGATTTTGTCGCTATCGCGGAAGAGGTAATACATTGTGAAGATAACAAAGAACGCTTTTACAATCCCGCTGATAATGTTCCCCATCACCCCGACGGATTGTTCGAGCAAAGTTGCACCCGCGTTCTTTAATTGCTCGACAATGAAAGCTTGTGAACTGAGCGTATCTACGGCCAGGTGATCGTGAATCCATTTAGATAGTTTCCCGGTTACCGGCGTCTCTGGATTCAATAGTTGCTCCACCTGCGCCGGCAGACTGCGCGCCGTGCTCGCTAATTCGTTTGTCAGGGCTACAGTAAGGAAGGTAACCGGCGTCACTACTATCAGTATGACCAACACCGAAGAGACAAGAGCGCTCAGCCCGCGCCGCTTGATCTTCTTAGCCAGCCGCTGATGAACAGGATAGAAAACAATCACCAGCACCGCGGCCCATTCCAGTACCGTAATAAAAGGCTTGAGCATCAGCCAGCACAAGTAAAGGGCGATCGCCGTCGCGGCTAGCACCGCCAGCCAACGTGCTTGACGTTTCTCGTTCATTTTTCCACGCTCTTCCACGACAGATCCTTGGGGAAGCCGGAGTTCTCCGAATGCTTCAACGCTCGAGTCGACGTTCGCCTCAAGGCATACTTCTCACTTTCGATCATGAGAAAGACCAATGAACTTAATCCTAAGCTGATTCCCAGGTCCGCCAGCGACAACGCCTGTGTCCCAAACACGAATTGCAGCGGCGGAAAGTAAACTACAGCGATCTGTAACAGGAACGATAAGAGCGCCATGGTCAGCAGCAGCGGGTTGGAAGCGATGCCGATGCTGAACAAAGAATCATGATCTGAGCGAACTCCTAACGCCTGACCAATCTGCAGAAAGGAAAGCGTCGTGAAGGTCATCGTTTGCCAGTGGTTATCGCCGGATTGCCAATACCAGTAACCGACGCCAAGCGCCACCAAACCAATGAACGGTCCCAGCCAGATGATGTGTCGCCCCATGCCGCGCGCGAAAATACCTTCGGCCGGCTGATACGGCGGTCTTTGCATGATGCTGCTTTCAGCTTTCTCAACTCCCAGGCCTAAGCCGAGCAGGCCGTCGGTCAAGAGATTGAGCCAAAGAAGTTGCAATGGCAGGAGTGTTAGCGGCATGCCGACAAGCGGCCCTGTCAGGACCACCAGTATCTTCCCGATGTTGCCCGCTATGGAGTACTTGATGTACTTGCGAATGTTGTCGTAAATCACCCGCCCTTCTTCGACGGCCGCCACAATCGTTGCGAAGTTGTCGTCGCGCAGGACCATACCGGCCGCCTCTTTCGCCACGTCCGTCCCCGTGATGCCCATTGCCACACCAATGTTCGCCTTTTTCAGTGCCGGCGCGTCGTTGACGCCGTCACCGGTCATCGCCACGATATGCCCACGATCTTGCAGGGCTTCGACGATCCTCAGCTTATGTTCAGCCGAGACCCGGGCATAGACTGAGACTTCCTCGACTTCTCGGCACAGATCCTCCGCGGACATTTGGTCGAGATCGGTACCGGTAAGCGCTCTACCGTGGTCCATGATTCCCAATGCGCGAGCAATATTGATTGCGGTCAGAGGGTGGTCGCCCGTGATCATCACCGGACGTATGCCCGCGGTCTTACAAGTTTGCACCGCGTTCTTCACTTCTACGCGTGGCGGATCGATCATGCCGACAAGACCCAGGAAGATAAGTTCACGCTCGAGTTGTTCGTGATGAATCTTGAACGGCACGGATGCTAACGGGCGGGCCGCGATCCCCAGCATGCGCATACCCCTCCCGGCCAGCTCGTCGTTCGCACTCGTGATCTGTTCGGCTAGAGCGGCGGTTAACGGCGTGACCCGTCCCTCGACAACTGCTTTACTGCAGCGCAGCACCAATCCGTCGACCGCACCTTTGACGAAAGCGACGTACGGCTCGCGGAGTTCAGCATCTGCATGACAGATGATTGCCAGACCTTGATAGGCCTGAACAGACGTCGATGAAAGCTGATGCACCGTTGTCATCCGTTTCCGTTCTGAGTCAAAAGGCAATTCAAAAACGCGTGGCAAGGCAGTGTCCAGCTCTACTTTCCAAAGTCCGGCGCGGGCCGCGGCCACGGCCAACGCAACCTCCGTCGGATCCCCGAGAGTTTCCTGCTCGCCTTCTTCAACATCAGGTCTTACCACCGCGTCATTACACAGAGCCATGCCGGTCAGCAGCAGTGAAAGCGCGCGATCTCGCGTTATTGTCTGGATGGTTTCCGACTCGCCTTGATGTAAGGTTGGCGGACTGCCGCAGGCCACGTTATCGGAAAGATCAAAGCGATGTCCGGCAACATCGATCACCTTCACGGTCATACGATTCTCAGTCAGCGTGCCGGTCTTGTCTGAGCAGATCACTGTTACTGAACCCAACGTTTCGACGGCCGGAAGTCTGCGGATCAGGGCTTGTCGCTTGAACATACGCTGCGCGCCCAGTGCCAGGGTCACGGTGACGATCGCGGGCAAACCTTCGGGCACCGCCGCCACCGCAACACTCACTGCCGTCAGCAGCATCAATGTGAGCCCTTCGCCCCGCATCATGCCCAGGCCGAAGATCACGGCGGAGACCGCAAGGGCCATAACGCCGAGCGTCTTCCCAAGTTGGTCCAGGCGCAGCTGCAGCGGCGTGTACTTGCTGGGAACGTCTTGAATAATTTCCGCGATGCGTCCCAGCTCCGTGCGCATACCTGTTCCAACCACCAGCGCCCTTCCCCGTCCTGCCACCACGACCGTTCCCATGAACAGCATGTTGTGGCGATCGCCCAGAGCCGGATGTTCAAGTTCGAGTATCGATGCAGCTTTCTCGACCGGCAATGACTCTCCCGTCAGCGTAGCTTCGTCGACCTTCAGGTTGAAGCATTCGAGCAGGCGACAGTCGGCCGGTACCACATTGCCCGCCTCCAACATCACGATGTCACCCGGCACAAGGAAGCGCGCGGAGATTTCGCGGATCGTGCCCTTGCGACAGAGGCGGACGACTGGCACCGCCAGCTTCTTCAATGCGGCCATTGCTCGGTCGGCTCGATAATCCTGAATGAAACCCAGAGTCGCAAAGAGCACGACGACTGCTATGATCACAATCGCATCTTTGTAATCACTCACAATCGCAGAGAGCAGTGCGGCGGCAATCAGGATCAGCACCAGCACCGACGTCAACTGCTCCCACAAAATCAGCCAAGGGCCTCGTCGCTGAGCTTCGGTGAGTTCATTCGGACCATACTTTGCGAGGCGCTGAGCCGCCTCTTCGTCGGTGAGCCCGTGATCCGCATCCGTCTCCAGTAATTGCAAGGCTGCTGTTACATCTATGTTCGACCAATCGCTCACCTCAGGCCCCCACGTTCCTTCCTTCACTGCTTTTCTATTTTTACCGTTGCAGCTCCGCATTTCGTGTCTTCTGGAATCAACTCCAGCCTGCGCTTGGACACAAGTTCAAACTCACAGCTAGCCGACCGGATCAGAAACGAGCAACAGGTGTGCCTGTTGAGGCGCTCGCAATTCGTTGGAAAAGCCGCAGTTTTTACGGCAGAAATTGCGAAAATTTTCTCACGTGGCGGCGATTGTTCGCACCGTTTGGCTGAATCCCCGAAACCGCTCCGAGGCGAATGCACCGAAACGCTTATTATTAGTATCGATGAATGTCGGAATGCTTCTTGCACACTCTTAGTAGGGTAATGGTGAGCAGCTGAGTCTGGCAGGTGTAGCAGGTCGCCAGAGCGAGTTCGAAGGGAATTGCGTTCTCCGCGATTGGTTGACGACGTTATGGTGACGCCGCCGCGAGCGCCGGTGTTTTAGAAATAGTCTCAGCTTCCGCTTGCGCAATGAGAAGTGTGGTCTTGATAACGGCATCGGGATTGAGCGAAATCGAATCGATGCCAAGTTCAACGAGCCAGCGAGCGAAGTCCGGATAATCAGACGGTGCCTGGCCGCAGATCCCGATTGGCTTACCCGCACTCTTCGCTGTTTCGATGGCCTGCGCGATCATGTCTCGCACGGCGTCATCGCGCTCATCGAAGAGATAAGCGACAGTTCCGGAGTCGCGGTCGAGTCCCAGCACAAGCTGCGTCAGGTCGTTTGAGCCGATCGAGTAGCCATCGAACACTTGAAGAAAGTCGCGGGCGCGCACTACGTTCGAAGGCAGCTCACACATGGCATAGATCTCTAGCCCATCTTCGGCTTGCTTAAGTCCGTGTTCCGCCATTACCGCGATCACGCGTTTACCTTCGGCGACTGTGCGACAAAAAGGAATCATGATCTTGACGTTGGTCAGGCCCATGTCACGACGGACACGCAGCAGCGCGGCGCACTCGAGCGCAAACCCTTCGGCGTAGCGGGCGTCGTAGTAGCGCGAAGCACCGCGAAAACCAAGCATCGGATTCTCCTCTGCCGGTTCGAACTCGCCGCCGCCAAGCAAGCGCGCATATTCGTTGGTCTTGAAATCACTGGTGCGGACGATCACTGGCTTTGGATAGAAGGCGACGGCAATGCGGCCCACGCCTTCACTGAAACGCCTGATAAAGAATTCGCGCGGATCTTCGTCGCCAAGACGCGCTCCGATTTCCTTGATCGCTTGCTGATCGTTGAGTTTAGGATAACGAGCGAGCGCCATCGGATGAACGCCAATGTGATTCGTAACGATAAACTCCGTGCGGGCGAGTCCGACACCCGCATTGGGAATGAACGAGAGTTCGAAGGCCCTGGCAGGATCGCCGACCGTAAGCATTACTGAGGTGCGAGTCTGGGGTACGCTTGAGGCGTCGAGCTTCTCGATCTCGAAAGGGACGCAGCCTGCATAGACATGACCTTCCGACCCTTCTGAACAAGAAACCGTCACCTCGTCGCCATCGTGCAAGACCTCCGTTCCGTTTCCAGTGCCGACAATGCAGGGAAGGCCGAACTCTCGCGAAACAATCGCTGCGTGCGCTGTGCGACCACCCTGATCCGTAACGATAGCGGAGACGCGCCGCATCACTGGTTCCCAGTCGGGATCGGTGATCCTCGCGACGAGCACGTCACCAGGTTCGACTCTCTGAAGTTCGCTTGCGTCACGCACGACACGCACGCGTCCGACTCCGATCTTCTCTCCTACCGCCTGGCCTGTTGCTAGCGGCGCGCCATGCTCGCCCTTCAAACGATAGACCTCAGCAACAGCGGTTCGCTGCTTCGCCGAATGGACGGTCTCAGGTCGCGCCTGAACAATAAACAGCTCGCCCGTGATTCCGTCTTTGGCCCACTCGATGTCCATCGGCTGTTGATGTCCGGCTAGTTCCGAGTAGTGATCCTCAATGAGGCAGGCCCATTGTGAGAGCTTGAGAACTTCATCATCAGTTAGCGAGAACTTGCAGCGCTCGTCAGCAAGTGTGGCCTCGCTACGGGTAGTGCGACTGCCGTCACCGTAGACGAGACGAACTTCTTTTGTGCCCAGCTTGCGGCCGATGATTGAACGATAGCCGCGCTTGAGAGTGGGTTTGAAAACTGTCCACTCATCAGGCGTGACGACCCCCTGAACCACGAACTCGCCCAGTCCGTAGGAGCTGGTGATCAGAACGACATCACGAAACCCAGACTCGGTGTCCAGTGTGAATATCACGCCGGAGCTGCCCTTATCAGAACGCACCATCGGTTGCACGCCCACCGAAATGGCCACCTTCAATTGGTCATAGCCCAGCCTTGCGCGATAGCTGATTGCTCGGTCGGTGAAGAGCGAAGCAAAGCATTGATGGACTGCGCGCAAGAGAGCTTCGCGTCCCCGCACATTGAGAAAAGTCTCGGCAGCGCCGGCGAACGATGCCTCGGGGAGGTCTTCGGCAGTCGCGGATGAACGCACCGCCAATTCAAGCTCACGACCTAACCGAGCACAGAGCTGTTCATAAGCAGTGACAATTGCAGCGCGCAGTTCATCGGGCAAAGGGCTTTCTAGTACTGCCGCGCGGGCACCGTGGCCGCGAACCGCTAGTTCGTTTACGTCCTCCGCATCAAAGTCGAGCAGAGAACGCAACTTGTATTCGAGATCATTCTGCATTAGAAAAATCCGATAGGCATCGGCTGTGGTCGCAAAACCATCGAGCACACCCACGCCTTGCGTTTTCAGGACATTGAAGAGCTCACCGAGGGACGCGTTCTTTCCACCCACGCGCGGCAGGTCTTTCAAAGTAATCTCAGCGAAATTGAGCGTGTAAGCTAGCTTGCCTCTCATAATTGTCCCTTCCATTCTCACTCGTGTTGCAGGTCGGACTGAGCTGTGTTCTTTTGTTCCATCGAATCTCATCAAGACAGCAACGCTCATGCCGACCGAGCGACAATTGGATTTGATCGCGAGGTGAGGGTTTAACCCGATTGTTCTGGTGAGTTCCGTTGCCTCTTTCGGAAGTTGGCTGGGCAACTCAGCACCCTCTTCGATTATCTCGCTTCGAAAACGAGACTCGGTGTTTGCGTAAAAAGCCCGCAGACTGCGAGAAACTGCGCAAGCAACTAAGCGAAGACTCTTCAAAACCCAAGAGAAACAATCAGGAGGCACTGGCACGGGCGATGCTCTGAAAAGAATCAAATTTCTAGCTCGCTTGTGTGCCCGCTAACGGCGCGGGAAATTTCCGTCAGCCGCGCGGAAGAGATCCGAAGGAGGTTTCAATGAAAGCCTTGCTGGCCATCGATGGCTCGACCTATAGCGATGCAGCAATTGACGAAGTTGCGCGCTTGCCTTGGCCTGGCGGCAGCGAGGTCAAGGTTATAACAGTGATTGAAATGCCAATATTGCCAGCCGTTGAGCAGCCGGTGTGGCCCAATTACTTTGATGAGGTCGAGCAGGCGTTTCGGGAGCGGGCCGAGGCCATTATCAAAGGAGCGTTGTTGAAACTCCGAATGGGTGAAGGCAAGACGCTCAAGGTGACGGGCGAAATATTAAGGGGTGGGGCCAAGCAAGTGATCCTCGACGAGGCCGAAAGCTGGGGCGCCGATCTGATCGTCGTCGGCTCGCGCGGGCTTGGCGCGTTGGATCGCTTCCTGTTGGGCTCCGTCTCACACGCGGTGGCGCAGCACGCAAAGTGTTCGGTAGAGGTTGTGCGTCGTTCCAGCGAGATGAGCGGCCGCGAGCAGAAATAAGCGCGCGCGGGTCTGCGGCGTCTTGGCCCAATCTTCCGAAGGTCACGTACGGGAGGAGCGAATCATGAAAGAGCGAATGAAAGTACTTATTGCTTACGATGGTTCTGATTGCGCTGTCGCAGCGTTGGACGATCTGCGGCGTGCGGGGCTACCACGTGAAGCTCAAGCCACCATCATTACGGTTTCAGAGGTATGGTTGCCTCCTCCGTCGAGTTACGAGATTGTGGCAGCGGCTACGGCCGGACCAGGCATCAACAATTTGAAGCCGGTGCTCATGCAAAGCGCGGCGCGCGCTGAGCCGGTCACGGAGGCGCGCGCGCTCGCTCTTGAAGCGAAGCGCCGTCTGCAGACCTACTTCCCCGCTTGGGAAATAAAAGCCGAAGAGGCATCAGGTTCACCGGCACGCGAGATCCTGAAAAAGGCCGATCACTTACAGCCTGACTTAATAACTGTGGGCTCGCAGGGTCGGTCAGGTCTGGGCAGATTCGTTCTCGGTAGTGTTTCTCATAAGGTCGTAAACGAGGCGCATTGTTCAGTCCGGGTGGCCCGAGGAACAGTTTGGAAAGACGGCGCTCCCGTGCGAATGCTTTTGGGCCTGGACGGCTCACCCGCCTCCGAGGTAGCGGTGGAGACGGTGACCACACGGGTTTGGCCACTCGCCAGCGAAGCACGAATCGTAACCGTAGTTGATCCCCTCAAGCCGGCGATGCCTAATCACCTCGTTTCTCCGATAGCGAAATGGATTTCGGGTGAGCGAGACGCCAAGCCTGCATGGGTCGCTGAATTCGTCGAAGCCGCAGTGAAGAAGCTGCGTGCCGCAGAGCTATCCGTGTCAACGAAGATCGAAGAGGGAGATCCGAAGCGCCTGCTCATCGCCGACGCTGAGGAATGGGGAGCGGAGTGCATCTTCATCGGTGCATCATGCGCACATAGTCCTTTTGAAAAATTCCTGCTCGGTAGTGTTGCTACGGCTGTGGTCGTGCGGGCACATTGTTCGGTGGAAGTTGTGCGCGCCGGGCTTGACCTGCCGGTGTAAGGCAACAGTCTCTAAGAGCAGTAAAGCAGATGCAACTGGGCCATTAGACGACCCGTGAACTTGATCACCGAGCAAGCCGAGGATACGTCTCAAAGCAGAAACGGCCCTCCCTTTGATCGGTGTGGATTGATATGACTCGACTGTTCGCGCGATTGTTCAGGAACAAGCGAGCTCGAGGTATTACCTTCGATGAAACTCCCCCCACCGGTGAGCTGTACAGCGTCGAGCATCTCGAACAATACGCCGCTCTGCTGGCAGTCGAGCACAAAGTCTTCGTTGGCCGAGGGCGAGGCCAGAGTCTTCTAATGCGCCTGGCAGAGAGCGAAGGTGTCCTTGTCAATGCCTACCAAACTCTCGCTGACGCAATTCGCCGCGAGCACACAGTCTCGCCCGCTGCCGAGTGGCTAGTTGACAACTTCCATATCGTGCAAGAACAGTTGCGCGAAATTCGAGAGGACTTGCCTGAGGGTTACTACCACGAACTGCCAAAGCTCAAGGACGGTGAGCTCGCCGACTACCCGCGCATCTACAGCATCGCGCTCGCGTTCATCTCTCACACGGACTGCCGGCTGGATGTGGAAACATTGAAACGCTTCGTGCGCGCGTACCAACGCGAGTCACCGCTTTCCATCGGCGAATTGTGGGCCGTCGCAATTACTCTGCGGCTCGCGCTGATCGAGAATCTGCGACGGCTGGCCGCGCACATAATTGCAGCGCGCGAACAGCGTGACGAGGCAAATGCGCTGGCAGACAAACTGCTAGAGCACGTCGGACCGCAACCTGACGAAGCGATCGCTTTAATCAGCAAACGAGTTCGCCGGGAACTTGACCCGGCTTTCGTGGTCCAACTCACGAAACGTCTCCACGATCAAGATCCCGCGGTTGCGGTTGCGCTGGGCTGGCTGGACCGGCAGCTCGGGCGCAAAGAACAGAGCATCGACGAGGTCGTGCAGCTTGAACATCAGCGACAGGCCGCTACGCAGATCACAGTCGCAAATATCATCACCAGCATGCGGCTGCTTTCGACGCTCGACTGGCGGGAATTTTTTGAGAGTGTCAGCCTGATCGACCCGCTGCTTTCCTCGGATCCCGCCGGGGCTTACGCGCACATGGACTTTAAAACGCGCGACCGCTATCGGCACGTGATCGAGCGCATCAGTAGAAGCACAGCAGTGCCAGAACTGGATGTTGGCCAGCACGCTTTGGAACTGGCCCAGCAAGCGCCTCAATCCGACCCGCAGGCGCAAGCCGCCGCGCATGTTGGTTATTACCTGATAGATCAGGGTTTGGCGAAACTCGAACGAGCCGTCGCTTTTCAGCCGCGCCTTGGTGAACAGGCGGCCCGTCTCGTGTTACGCCATCCGACAATCGCTTATCTGGGATCAATCGCGATTGTCACTGCGGTGAGCATCGCACTGCCCACTCTTTACGCCAGCTACTCCGGTGCAACACCATTTGTGATAACAGCGCTCGGCTTTCTATCTCTTATTCCCGCGAGTGATCTGGCCACGAGTTTTGTAAATTGGGCAGCGACCTCAATCTTCAAACCACGTCCCCTACCGAAGATGGAAACGTCCTTCGGCATTTCAGAAGGGGCTCGCACGATGGTTGTGGTTCCCACGATGCTGACAGATGAGGAGTCGGTGAAGGAGCTGCTTGAACGATTGGAGGTGCACTATCTGGCCAATCAGGACGAGCAACTATATTTCGCGCTGCTTACGGATTTCACTGATGCGCCGCACGAGAAAATGCCGGATGATGAAGCTTTGCTTGAACAAGCGCGTGAGGGGATAAACAACTTGAATGAACGTCATTGTACCGACGGTCAACTCGCGCACTTCCATCTCTTTCATCGTCGCCGGCAGTGGAACGCGAGCGAAGGCAAGTGGATTGGATGGGAAAGAAAGCGTGGCAAGCTCTGCGAGTTCAACCTACTCCTGCGCGGCGCTCCGGACACGAGCTTCATCATTACTACGGGCGAATCGGCGGAACTAGCGAAGGTTCATTATGTTATTACTCTCGATTCCGACACGCAGCTCCCGCACGGCACCGCGCGCCAACTGGTTGGCACTATCTCGCACCCGCTTAACCGCCCGCAACTGGACGCTCGCGTCGGACGCGTGACCCGCGGCTATGCGATTCTGCAACCGCGCATTAGTATTTCGCTTGAAAGCGGATCACGCTCACGCTTCGCGCGCATCTTCTCTGGCAACACGGGCATTGATCCCTATACGACGGCTGTCTCGGATGTTTATCAAGACCTCTTTGGCGAAGGGATCTACACGGGAAAAGGCTTGTATGACGTAGACACCTTCGAAGCCTCCCTTGAAGGACGCATTCCCGAAAACTCCCTTCTGAGCCACGACCTCTTTGAAGGCTTATTCGCGCGCACCGCGCTGGTGACAGATATAGAGCTACTGGATGATTATCCGACTCAGTATGGAGCGTACGCGCGAAGGCTGCACCGCTGGACGCGCGGCGACTGGCAGGTCGCGGCGCTGTCTTTCCCGCGCCTTACGAATCTCACCGGCCAAAGAGATCGCAACCGGCTACCGCTGATCTCGCGGTGGAAAATATTGGACAACCTGCGGCGCAGCCTGGTAGCGACGACTGCTCTGCTGTGGCTCCTCGTGGCCTGGACGGCGCTGCCTGGTTCAACGGTGCTGTGGACTCTGTTCGTCGTGCTCATGCTTGCATTTCCCGTTTATGCGCACGTCGCGAGAGGGCTTCTAGTTCATCCGCGCAGCCTTCCCTGGACCAGCCATTTCTGGAGCGTGTGGGGCGATGTGCGGATAAATACCTCGCAGGTCCTGGTTAACATAACCTTCATCCCGCACCAGGCTTATCTGATGCTTGACGCCATCGTGCGGACAGTTTATCGCGAACTTGTTTCGCATCGGTGCTTGCTGGAATGGGTCACCGCCGCGCAAGACAACCGTGTGGCTGCCCGTAATCGGAAGTCGTTCCCGCGCTTCATGTGGCCCGCTCCGTTGGTCGCCGTGTGTGCCTCAGCGCTCATTGTGTTAGTGCGACCAGGCGCGATGGTTGTGGCCGCACCGTTTCTGTTGGTATGGAGTCTTTCGCCGCTCATCGCGTATTGGCTAAGCCAGCGAGTCTCGGTCGAGCCCGAAAGCCTACGCGCGGACGACGTAAGCTTTTTGCGGCTGATCACGCGGCGCACATGGCGTTTTTTCGAAACTCTGGTCGGCGAAGAAGATCACTGGCTGCCGCCAGATAATTATCAAGAAGATCCGCTACCAGTCATCGCGCATCGCACGTCACCAACGAATGTTGGCCTACTGCTGCTATCGACCGTTGCCGCACATGATTTTGGCTATACGGGATCCCTCGAACTCATAGAGCGCCTTGAACTCACGTTTACAACCTTAGAAAAACTCCCGCGATTTCGCGGTCACTTCTTCAATTGGTACGACACGCGCACTCTCGAACCGCTTACGCCGCAGTACGTTTCGACCGTTGACAGCGGCAACTTGGCCGGGGCTCTCATCGTCATCAAACAGGCTTGCATTGAACTGCCAGACTGCTCGCTCCTTAGCAAGCGTGTCACAGACGGGCTGGCGGATACGATCAAACTCATGTCCGACGAGGTAAAGACGCTTGGCGCAGTCAGCCAACGCACCGATGTAATCGCGGTCAGGCAGCTTCGTCAGGAGGTCGAGGCATGCGCCCAGCTCGTTTCGAGGCTCCCACCCAGTACCACCAGCGAATGGTCGAATCTCCTGACGATACTTTCGGGACATGCAGCGACAATCCAGGATATCGTCACTGCTCTGGCCCACGAACATGGCGCCGAAAGTTTCGTTGAGCTCCGTTTCTGGATTGCAGCACTAATTCATCAGGCCCAAGCGCTCACCCGCGATCTTCAAACGCTCACACCCTGGGCCGGTGCGCTGACGAAAATTATCTCAGCCTCTGATAACGGACATCCCGAAGACTTTTCCGCTGAGTTGCAGAAAATTGAGCATGATCTGGATCTTGTTCCAGCCGCTCCCACCATTCCCGAACAATGCGATCGAGCGCTGGTCCAGCTCGCCGCCTTGCGCCCCCGAATAGAGCAAGGGTTGCCAGCAGACTCATCTGAACGCGTCAAACTGCTCGGCAATTTGGACATATTAACTAAGGCGATTGAAGGAGCAGCCGAGGCAGGCAAGACTCTGCTGGCGCGCACGAGCAGCCTTGCGCGCTTGTGTGATCGCCTGGTTGATGAGATGGACTTCGGCTTTCTGTTCGACGAGGGACTCAAAGTACTCACCATAGGCTACAACCTCAGCGAACGACGGCGAGATAACTCTTTTTATGATCTGCTGGCTTCAGAGGCGAGGCTGGCGAGCTTTGTCGCCATCGCAACGGGCGATGTTCCTCAAGAGCATTGGTTCCGCCTGGGCCGCCAACTCACCTCGGTCAATGGGAGGCGCGCACTCATCTCGTGGTCGGCGACGATGTTTGAGTACCTGATGCCGCTCCTGATCATGCGCGACTACAACGAGACTTTGCTCGACGAGACTTATCGAACCGTAGTTACCAGACAGATCGCCTATGGCCATGAGCACGGCGTGCCGTGGGGAGTTTCAGAGTCGGCTTACAACGCGCGTGATCTGCACCTGACCTATCAGTATGGCCCATTCGGTGTGCCCGGCATGGGCTTGAAGCGCGGACTCAGTGAGAACCTGGTCGTCGCGCCTTATGCCACTTTACTGGCGGCGATGATCGAGCCCCGCGTCGCGGTAGAGAATTTACAGCGCCTCGATCGCGAAGGTGCTCGTGCGCGCTTTGGTTTCTACGAGGCGATTGACTTCACGCCGGAGCGGTTGCCGCCACATCAGAAGCGAGCGGTTATCCAGGCATTCATGACCCATCATCAAGGCATGAGTTTGGTCGCGCTCGACAATCTGCTTCACGGATGGGTGATGCGGAATCGTTTTCACGCGGATGCACTGGTGCGAGCGAACGAGCTACTCTTGCAGGAGCGTGTCGCGCGCGGCACGCCGATAATGCATCCGCGCGCCGAAGAGGTCCTGTCGAGCCGAACGGCGCGAGCACTGCCGACTCGACTAGCGCGCCGTTACGGCACGGCCGACTTGCCTTCGCCCCGCACGCAATTACTCTCAAACGGCACATATTCCGTGATGGTAACGACGGCCGGAGCCGGCTATTCAAGGTGCGGGCCTGTCGCTGTCACGCGCTGGCGTGAAGACGCGACCCGCGACAATTGGGGCAGTTTCTGCTATCTGCGCGATGTGCGCAGCGGCGCCATCTGGTCCGTGGGTTACCAACCGACCCTGCGCACGCCACAGTTCTACGAGGTTTCCCTTTTCGAGGATAAAGTCGATATCTGGAGACAGGACGTTGGCCTCATCACGCATACCGAGATAATCGTTTCACCGGAAGATAATGCGGAGGTGCGTCGCGTTTCGATTACGAACCAGTCTTCGCGCGTGCGCGACATCGAATTGACGAGTTACGCGGAAGTGGTCCTCGTTACTCCTTCGTCAGACGATGGGCACCGGGCCTTCGGCAACTTATTTATCGAAACCGAGTTTATCGCAGACGAAGCTACATTGTTGGCACGCCGCCGCCCGCGTTCCGAAGAAGACGAGCCGATTTGGGGGGTGCATACAGTCGTTACGGAGGGTGAGGTGCTTGGAGCGATACAGTATGAAACGGACCGCAGTCGTTTCCTGGGTCGCGGCCGCACCACGGCTGAGCCGGTTGTGATCGTTGAAGATCGACTGCTTTCAAATACCGTCGGCGCGGTGCTCGATCCGATTTTCAGTTTGCGCCTGCGCGTGCGGATTCAGCCCAGTGCAACCACGAGAGTCTCTTTCGCGACCGCGGTCGCCGGTTCGCGTGAGGAGGGCCTACGGCTCGCTGATAAGTATCACGACCCCAGGACTTTCGAACGCAATGGAAGGCTGGCCTGGATTAGGGCGCAGGTCCAGATGCGTCACCTTGAGGTCGACCAGGAAGAAACCGAATTGTTTCAAAGGCTTGCCGGGCGCGTACTCTATTCGGACCAGGAGCTACGCCCACGTCCGCACGTGCTGGCGCTAAACAGCAAGGGTCAAGCCGGTTTATGGGGCTATGGCATCAGTGGTGACTTGCCGATCATGCTTGTGCGCATCAGCGACGCGCGCGATCTAAGGATCGTGCGACAAATCTTGCGCGCTCATGAGTATCTACGCTTGAAAGGTCTGACAATAGATCTGCTGATCTTGAACGATCACCCGGCGAGCTATGCCCAATCGCTGCAAGACGAGCTAGTCGAGCTGATCCGCGAGGGCGGCGCTCAACACCTGATGGACAAACCGGGCGGCGTGTTCTTGCGGCGTACCGATCTCATGCCCGAAGCAGATAGGATTCTGCTGCACACCGTCGCGCGCGTTTGCATCGTGACAGAGCGTGGCTCGCTCGAAGAGCAGTTAGCGCGCCAGCCAATTGAACGTGAACTGCCCGCTCCGTTTATTCCGCGCTGGCCCTCAACGCGAGATGCGGAGCCGACTGCATCCCCGCAGGATCTGATCTTCTTTAACGGTCTCGGAGGTTTTAGTCAGGACGGGCGCGAGTACGTCAGCGTTCTCGGCGAGGGGCAATGGACGCCGGCGCCGTGGTTGAACGTGATCGCCAATGCCAGAGACTTCGGGTTTCAGATCTCCGAGAATGGTTCAGGCTTTACGTGGTCGGTTAACAGCCGCGAAAATCGTTTGACTCCCTGGTCCAACGACGTGGTCTGCGATCCGCCGACCGAAGTGATCTATCTCCGCGACGAGGATACCGGCGCGACGTGGACGCCGACGCCCTTGCCAATCCGTGAAGCTAGCCCTTACGTGATCAAACACGGGCAGGGCTATACCGTGTTCGAGCATGCGAGCCATGGCATCTCGCAGGACTTGTTAATGTTCGTGCCCACTGACGCGCCAGTGAAGATCTCTCGGCTGCGTTTGCACAACCAAACAAATCGAAAGCGACGCTTATCAGTGACGAGCTATGCCGAGCTGGCTTTAGCCAGAGAGCGTGACGCTTCCGCCCCATTCGTTATCACCGAAGTGGACCAAACGACAGGAGCGATCTTCGCTCACAATCCTTACAACAACGAGTTCGCACAGCGGGTAGCATTCGTCGAGATGAGCGAACTCGAACGCACCATAACCTGCGACCGCAAAGAGTTCCTGGGACGGAACGGCTCGACAGCGCGCCCTGCCGCGCTGCGCCGGACCCGACTTTCGGGCACGGTCGGCGCAGGACTCGATCCCTGTGTCGCAGTGCAGGCCGAATTTGAATTGGGTCCGGGCGAAACACGCGAAATTGTCGTGTTGCTTGGCGAGGCCGAAAGTTTGGAGGAAGCGCGTCTGCTCGTTACCCACTATCGAGAGATCACTGCGGTCAGAGAAGCTTTCGCACAAGTCGTCAGTTATTGGAATGAAGTCCTTAGCACGATCGAAGTCCGCACGCCCGACGCGGCGATGGACGTAATGATGAACCGCTGGTTGCTCTACCAGACACTTTCGTGCCGAATTTGGGCGCGCGCGGCATTCTACCAGTCGAGCGGCGCCTACGGCTTTCGCGATCAATTGCAGGATGTTATGGCTCTCGTCTATACGAAACCGGAGATCGCTCGCGCGCATATCCTCCGCGCTGCCGGCCGCCAGTTCCAAGAAGGTGATGTGCAGCACTGGTGGCATCCACCGACGGGACGCGGCGTGCGCACGCGCTTTTCGGACGACCCGCTCTGGCTGCCTTACGTAACAAGTTTCTACATCGACGTCACTGGCGATCGTTCAGTGCTCGATCAAGCTGCGCCTTTTCTCGAAGCGCCGGCGCTCGCGCCTGACGAAATCGAATCTTACACTCAGCCTTTCGTCTCCTCGCAGTCCGCGACGCTGTTTGAGCATTGCGCGCGAGCGCTGGATCGCAGTCTCGCCGTTGGCACTCATGGGCTGCCGCTGATGGGCACTGGTGATTGGAACGACGGCATGAATCGAGTTGGGCACAAAGGCAAAGGCGAAAGCGTCTGGGTCGGCTGGTTTCTCTACAAGACGCTCGACGAGTTCTTGCAGTTCTGCGATATGCGCGAAGAGAGCGACCGAGCGCAGCGCTACCGCAAACACATGGACCAGTTGAAACGAGCGTTTGAAGAAGAAGCTTGGGACGGTGATTGGTACGTGCGCGCCTTTTTTGATGACGGCACGCCGCTCGGCTCAGCGCAAAACGATGAGTGCCGCATTGATTCGATTGCCCAATCGTGGGGAGTGATTTCAGGCGCCGCTGACCCGCAACATGCTAAGCACGCGATGGCCGCTGTCGAACAACACCTGATTCTTCGCGGCGAAGGATTGGTCCTTTTGCTCTCGCCGCCCTTTGACAAGAGCGCGCTCGAGCCCGGCTACATCAAAGGCTACGTACCGGGCGTGCGCGAGAATGGGGGACAATACACACATGCCGCGCTGTGGGCGCTGATCGCCTATGCGATGCTTGGTGATGGTGACCGCGCGGGCGAGCTTTTCACGCTCTTAAACCCAATCAACCATGCTTCCACACGCGCCGGCCTGCACGGTTATAAGGTTGAGCCTTACGTGGCTGCTGCCGACGTATATGCTGCGGCGCCGCATACGGGGCGCGGTGGGTGGACGTGGTATACCGGGGCTGCCGGGTGGATGTATCGCGCCGGACTGGAATCAATCCTTGGCTTCAAGCTTCGCGGTGAGAAGCTCACGATAGAGCCTTGTATTCCGCGAAGTTGGCCCGCCTATGAAATGATCTATCGCAAAGGAAAAGCGCAGTACCAGATCAAAGTCGAAAATCCTCATCATGTAAGCCATGGCGTCATGATTGTTGAGATGGACGGGGCGTTACTCCCGCAAAACGAGATAACGCTTGTCGATGATGGAAGACGCCATGAGATTCGTATCGTTCTCGGGGACAAATCGCTTGTTCAAGAAGATGAAGTGGTGAGTGCAGCCCACGAACAACTGCAGTAGTTCCAGCCAAAGAGCGGCGGTGTCTCGATGAGTGTATCTTTCAATGCGCTCTAATTCTTCGCACGTAGGTGCCGCAGGATGCTGCCGAGCCAGCTTTCTTTGGCCGTCGAAACCTCAGTACCTGACACGTCGGCTTCAGCTAGATCAGGCGTTGCTCGGTGGCCGGTCATTCGATCAATATGAATGCGGTAGAAGATGGATGTAAGAGAGTGTGGCTTGTCTCGGTGCGCGGTAGCGACATAAGCCGGTTCCCACCACATCACGCGTTTTTGCAGAAGTTCGTGAGCCCTCACTCGTGCAAATCCCCATTCTGCCGTATCCGGCAATTCCTCATAATGTCCAAAAACAATGACACTCATCCATTGATCGTGACTGATTCGCTCGTCGATTTCCAAGCAAACGTGCGGATTCGAGCGCATCCATTCGATCTTTTGTCCAAGCGTGGTGAAGCCATAGAGGTGATCACCATCGTACGTGAAGTAAATGGGAACAACATAAGGCTGGTTGTCGCGCGCGCAGCCTAGTCTGCCAAAACTCGCACGCTGTAGCGCGCTGTGACATTCAGCCTCGGTCATCTCATGGATAAACATGACAAACAATCCCCGCGCGCAGAACGACAATATTTAATGGCCTACCGTGCAAACAGCGTTCCGCCTGCTGCGGAGCACTTCCCTCGCGATACTAGCTGGCATGAGTCCATAACCGGGATGTCGGGTATGCGTAAAGCTACCCAAGCGCTGTGTCAAACCTCGCTGCCTGGGGACGTTACACGGAATTCTTGGTACCTACGTCCTCGTCTTAATGCCGATTTCCCTGAAGATTCTGCGAGCATTGGCAGCTCTCGGCAATACCATAGTGGGCACATGTGTTGCGTCGTTCAGTTGTTGAGAAAACCTGAAGTGTCTCCCGCCGAGTGAACGCGACCAGGTGAAAGTGATGACGCTGGCTGGTAGCAAGACAAAGTTGGATAAGGCGGGCGAGGTTCATATCCCGGCTGGCTCGGTGATGCTCAGCGGGGAGTTGAACGTGCCGCAGGACGCGAGCGGAATCGTCTTGTTCGCCCATGGGAGCGGCAGCAGCCGCCATAGCCCGCGTAACCAGTACGTCGCGCATGTGATTCGCAATGCTGGCGTCGGTACGTTGCTCTTTGATCTGCTCACGGGCGACGAAGAAGCCATAGACTTGCGGACTCGTCATCTTCGCTTCGACATCGGCCTTCTTGCCAGCCGTCTCGTAGCTGCGACTGACTGGCTCGCGAGAGAAAGGGAAACGAGTCATTTGCGCACGGGTTACTTTGGAGCGAGTACGGGAGGCGGCGCTGCGTTGGTCGCCGCTGCAGCACTCGGAGACAAAGTGGGCGCAGTTGTCTCTCGCGGCGGGCGGCCGGATTTGGCCGGAGAGGCGCTACCGCACGTTAAGGCCCCGACTCTTCTAATTGTCGGTGGATATGATGTGCCGGTTATCAAAATGAATAAGGAGGCCTACGCTCAGCTCCAATGCGTGAAGGAGTTGAAGATCGTGCGAGGGGCAACGCACTTATTCGAGGAGCCGGGCGCGCTTGAAGAGGTCGCAAGCCTCGCTGCGGACTGGTTTCTAAAGCATTTGCAATCGTGATGGTCGCAATTGAGAAGAACGAATCGATATGTCACATGAGACAAGGGAATTACAAGGAGTTGGAATCATGCAGTTTTCAAACAGAATCGAAGCGGGATGTTTACTGGCGAAAAAGCTTAATGCATACGCTGATCGTCCCGACGTAATTGTGCTCGCTCTACCGCGCGGCGGTGTGCCCGTCGGTTATGAAGTGGCCAAGGCGCTTCATGCTCCATTGGATGTATTTCTCGTTCGCAAACTCGGAGTGCCGGGACAAGAGGAATTGGCGATGGGGGCCATTGCGACGGGCGCGGCGCGAGTGCTGAACGACAGCGTGGTGCGCTACCTGAATATTTCTGATGAATTGATTGACCAGGTTGCGGCTAGGGAACAGCGAGAATTGGAGCGGCGCGAGCGGCTTTATCGCGGCACGGGTGAACCACTGAACGTGCGCGGGCGCACGGTTATTCTCGTGGATGACGGGCTAGCCACGGGTTCGACGATGCGCGCGGCTGTAAGCGCGCTCAAGCTTCAGGGGCCTGCACGAATGATCGTCGCCGCGCCCGTCGCGGCGCGCGAAACATGCGATTCCTTCAAAGCTGACGTGGATTCAACGTGCGTATGCGTCATGAGTCCCGATCCCTTTGATGGAGTGGGTCTCTGGTACAGAGATTTTTCGCAGACGACCGACGAAGAGGTTTGCTACCTACTGAATCACGCCAAACATGCCGCACGCTGGCGCGTCGCCTAGTTTAGGATGAGCCAGGCCGATCATGGAGGAGCAAACCATGCTGGACGAAACGACCATTCTTTTGACCGACGTCGTGCGCGAAGCCGCTCATCCGCTCGTCGGTGAGTTCGAAGACTACGATCCACTGATGAAATTCATCGGGGATGCGCGCTTAGTCTTGATTGGTGAGGCGTCCCACGGCACCCATGAATTCTATCGCGAGCGTGCGCAAATCACTAAACGGCTGATAAAGGAAAAGAATTTTACCGCGGTCGCTGTGGAGGCGGATTGGCCCGACGCCTATCGGGTTAATCGCTACGTGCGCGGGACCAGCACTGATGCAGACGCTGTTGAAGCGCTGCGGGGCTTCAAACGATTTCCTGCTTGGATGTGGCGGAACGCTGATGTCCTGGATTTTGTGGGCTGGCTACGAACCTATAACGATGAGCTTCCGGCTAATGCGACGAAGGCTGGCTTCTACGGACTTGACCTTTACAGTCTTCACGCCTCGATTGAGGCGGTTCTCGATTATCTAGACAAAGTCGATCCCGGAGCGGCCCAGCGCGCGCGCAGTCGTTACGCCTGCTTCGATCATTTCGGGAAAGACGAACAGGCGTATGGGTACGCGACGGGTTTGGGCATCGCTGAATCTTGCGAGGATGAAGTAGTAACTCAGCTCGTCGAGTTGCACCGGCGGGCCGCTGAGTATGCCAGGCGCGATGGACGCATCGCGGCTGACGATTATTTTTACGCCGCACAGAACGCTCGGCTCGTCATGAACGCGGAAAAGTATTATCGCTCGATGTTTCGCGGTCGAGTTTCCTCATGGAATCTCCGAGACTATCACATGGCCGAAACGATCGAGTCGCTCATGCTCTTTCTCAGCAGCCGAGACCGGCAATCAAAGATCGTGGTCTGGGAGCACAACTCACACTTAGGAGACGCGCGCGCTACTCGAATGGGTGAAGAAGGCGAGTGGAACGTCGGCCAACTTGTGCGAGAGCGGCACGGTCGTGACACAGTACTGGTCGGCCTGACGACTCATCACGGCACGGTGACAGCAGCGTCGAACTGGGATGCCCCTGCTGAACGGAAGCAGGTGCGGCCGGCGCTGCCAAACAGCTACGAGGCGCTCTTTCACGACGTTCGCATCCCGCGTTTTCTGCTCACGTTCGGAACAAAGGCTGATCACCTCGCAGTCGGACTGCGTGAGCCGATGCTGGAGCGGGCCATCGGCGTTATTTATCGTCCCGAAACCGAAGCTTCCAGCCACTACTTTCATGCACGATTGTCGGAGCAATTCGATGCGGTGGTTCATTTCGACGAAACCCGCGCGGTCGAGCCGCTTGAGCGCACCGCCGAATGGGAAGCGGGCGAGGTGCCGGAGACATTTCCAACGGGTATCTAGTAAGGAGTTTGATATGAAAACACGAGAGATTCCACGAACTGAATGGGCTGCCTTCTTCGACAGCTTTAGTCGCCAGCACGAGGGCTGGCGCGTAACGCTTGAAGTCTTCGGGCCAGACATTGGCGATCAGATCGAGGAGCGCGACCTGGCTCTCGAAGGTATCACTGCTGAGCTGGCGGACGCCGGTGACAAGATTGAGATCATGATCGGCGCCAAACCGGATGATCACATCACCCGCACAATAAGTGCTCCGGCTCAAGTCAGCCTCGAACAAACAGACGAAGGCGCTGATGTCGCGCTCGCAGTCAAAGCGGCAGACGAGACGACGACGCTTCTGCGATTTCGCTCAGCCGTGCTGCCTGAGATGGTTGACGCCGTTGCGAGTTGAACAGCAGAAAGCGAGAACCGCGGAATTAATATTCATGAGTGTGATTTTCAGTCAGCCGTCTACATCGTTGCGGCTTTGGAGAGCCAGCTTCGCCAGGATTCCAGCGAAGACTGAATGACCCTGTTTACGCTTTCGGACCCGAACCGCGTCGACTGAAGAATCTGGGCTTTCGCCTATGTGCGGGGGATCTGTGATCACCTTAACTGCAGCCCAGCATATTTCCGGCATTCTAACCAGCGGGCAATCGCTCGCGGACAAGCTGGTTACCAAACACTCTTGGAGGCCAGGGGTTCGATCCCCTTCTGCTCCACCAACAATCCTAAAGCCAGCATTGATCCCCGCTCGTTCGTGCGCGCCACTATACAATCCGTAAGCGCGTGCCCTATCATTGCACCTTCCGTGTCCGCTTGCAGTAGTGCAGAACGCCTTGACCAGGGCGCCTTCCTCATGCTTACAAAACACTCACGATTTACGCACACGCTTTTTTGACTTGTTTCTTCAAGGAGGGTAGATGATCGGTCAAAGGCTTTCTAACCGCTACGACATCAGGACGGAGTTGGGTCGCGGCGGAATGGGCGTCGTCTATCGGGCGCATGATCCCTTATTGAACCGCGAAGTAGCCATCAAGCTTATTCCGCCAACACTGCTGAGCCCGGAAACGGAACAACGCTTCCAGCGCGAGGCGCAGTTGGTAGCCCAGATGGATCATCCCGCGGTGGTCCCGATCTTCGACTTTGGCAAGTACGAAGGATCACTATTCTTTGTCATGCCCGTCGTCCAGGGAACAAATCTGCGCTGGTTCCAGCGCGAAGGCGCGCTCACGCTGGGCGAGGTTATCGACATTGGGATTCAGGTCGCCGAAGCACTTGAATACAGCCACTCACGCGGCGTCATTCACCGCGATATTAAACCGGAGAACATCATGGTGCTGCGTGAGGATGGCACCCGGACCAGAGTTCGAATCATGGACTTTGGTCTTGCCCGAGGGGCTACCGAAAGTCGCATCACCAAGACCGGAACTATCGCCGGCACGCTCTCCTACATGAGTCCGGAGCAAGTGGCGGCCAGTGGTGTGGACCATCGTTCGGACATCTACTCTCTCGGCACTGTGCTCTACGAGTGTCTTACCGGTGAGCCGCCATTCTCAGGTGAGCTGCAGTCAATTCTCTATCGCATAGTTCATGAGATTCCCCAGCCGCCGCGCTCATTGGGCGCCGACATCAATGAGGACCTCGAGGCAGTCATACTCACTTGCATAGCCAAGGATCCTGCTAAAAGACCACAGCACGCGAGTGAAGTCGCTGATTCTCTACGGCGTTGCCAAACCCGACTGCACCAGAGCGATCTTGGCAAATCAGTGGTGTTGACGAAGACACTGATGCTACCGCGCGTGGCGCTCTCTCCATTCATCGGACGAGAGAGAGAACAAGCTGAGCTGCAGAAGCGACTCAACGCCGCCATTAGTGGTGAATGCCAATTCGTCGTGGTTTCGGGTGAGCCCGGCGTGGGCAAGACACGACTCCTTGACGAGATCGAGAACCTGGCGAAAGCCCGCAAGCTACTGTTGCTTCATGGCCGATCAATTGAGCAGGATGGCGCCTTTCCCTACCAGGGATTTTGCGAAGCGATTCAAGAATACTTCCGACAAAAGGATACTTCCAGCTCTCCTGACAACCTGATCGAGCTTTCCGACGTTGCCCCTGATCTCGTGTCGCTGTTTCCCATGCTTACAGAGATCAGTGAGATTCGGGCCTCCGCGACTGGCGATTCAAAGTTGGCCCAGACTGGAGGATCGCTTGGCGGATCACAAGGACCCGAAAACCGCACCCAAATCTTTGAGCTGCTGGCGCGAACACTCACACGCCTGGCAGCGGGAAAGCCGCTCATTCTTTTCCTCGAAGATCTACATGCGGCAGAGATATCCATCGAGGCATTGCAGTACATCGTGCGACGATTAGGACCGACACCCACACTGATCGTGGCTACCTACCGCTCAAGCGAAGTAGACCGGTCCCATCCGCTGCTCCGCATGCTTGATAGTTTCCGCGGAGACCGCCGTTTTTCGGCGATCGCGCTCGGACCGTTCTCACCGGCAGAACATCGTCTGTTTCTCGAGACACTCATTGGCGGACCTAAACTAGCCGATACCCTGGTGGAGAAACTCTATGAGGGAACCGAGGGCAACCCATTCTTCACGAAAGAACTGGTCCGTTCGCTGCTTGATTCCGGCGGCATCTCTAAGGACCAAACAGGAGCCTGGAGTCTGGGTGCGGCCACCGATCTCTCAACCGGTGATTTGCCGGCCACAATTCAACAGGCGGTTGAAAAACGTATCGAGCGCCTGCCTGAGGAATTGCGTGAGATTCTTTCGATTGCTTCGGTGATTGGCAAAGCCTTTGACTTTCGCGATCTGGAAGCACTGGCCGGGGCCAAGGGTGTTGAGGACGCAATTGACCGTTTGGTAGAAGAGGGACTCCTCGAGGAGGAGCGGGAGTCACGTGGCGATCGCTTGATCTTCTCGAGCGGTGTCGTTCGTGACGTGCTGTACGGTGCAATTTCGCGGCGCAAGCGAAGGTCGTTGCATCGCAAATATGCCGAAGAGGTCGAGAAGCGTCACGGCGGAAGACTTGAGCGAGTCTACCCACAACTGGTCCACCACT
Organism: Pyrinomonadaceae bacterium; assembly: GCA_041499185.1. Classification (GTDB taxonomy): domain Bacteria; phylum Acidobacteriota; class Blastocatellia; order Pyrinomonadales; family Pyrinomonadaceae; genus JAOAPY01. Next base: position 43,469 of record JBGQJU010000038.1, read on the forward strand.
TCTCGCAAGGCGATGTCCCAGACAAGACAGTTGAGTATGGCTTGCGCATGGCCAAGACCGCGCTCGATGCTTTCAGCCCCGAAGAGGCAGCCCGCGCCGCCAGAACAGTACTGGAGTTTCTCGATGAAGAATGGGAAGGCGACCCTGCGTTGGAGGGAGACGCGCGAATGCTCCTGGCCCAGGCTCACCGAATGGCTGGAGACGTGGATGCCGCACTAAAAGAGGCAGAAAGTGCGGGACGGATCCTGGAACGTGAGGGCCATAAGTCGCGGGCCGTGACCGCACTCCTGCTCGCCGCCGAGACTGCCTGGCAAGCGAGAAAGGTCGAGGAAACAACGCGGCTGGTCCTGCAAGTTATGGACGCTGCGCGCGCGGCGGGAGACAACGATAGCCTCCGGCATGCGCTGTCTTTGGCGGCCACGCTCGCCAACCTGCGTGGAGAGTATGAGAAGGCCAATGATTATCTCGAAGAGGCAGTTTCGCTGGCTCCGGGAGCAAAGGAAACCGAACTCCAGGAAGAGATACCAAAGGGGGGCAGACTAGTCGTGGCATTGGCCACTCCGCTCGGCGACATTGATCCCGTCAATATGGAACTGGTGGAGGAGCAGGAGATTTTGGCGAACGTCTTTGAGACCCTCTTGGCCACTGACCTGGAAGGCAATTTAGTTCCGGCTCTCTGCGAGAAATGGGAAGTGTCAGACGGCGGCACTTCAGTCTTCTTTACTCTGCGAGAAAACGTCCGCTTCCAGAATGGTCAGGCCCTGACCGCTCAATCTATCAAGCATTCTTTCGAGCGGAGCATTCGGGTGGCTCGAGAGCTACCTCCAGGTCTCGCGGCGATCCGCGGCGCGGGGGAATTCGCCAAGAACAATGACAAGGAGCTAGCTGGAATTCTGGTCCATTCAGATTACAAATTGGAAATACAACTGCCGGACCCGCTTTCCATCTATCCCGCCCTGCTAACAGATTACAAGACGGGTATCACCCTGTACGTTGATGACGGAAAGACCGATTCTATTCTCATTGGCACGGGTCCGTTTCGCATGGCCTCGTATAGGCCCGACCGAATCACACTTGAGCGCAATGAAAGATACTGGAAGGGTTCTTCAGCATTTCTCGATGAGGTGGAATTTCGCGCGGGCCTAAGTGCCTCAGAGATAGCGTCAGGGTTGCGGTCAGGCTCGATTGACCTCGCTCGTGATCTATCGCCCCAGGATCTTGAAGAATTTCTCCGCGACCCTCGCTTTCGTGGCGGGTTGGTTGAGTCTCCGCGCAAGAATACTTATTTCCTGATATTCAATTCTACGAGTGGTTCAGTCGCGCAAAACCCGGAACTTCGTCGAGGACTTTCACGGGTGCTGCGCACGCACGATCTGGTTTGGCAAACACTGGGGCGCTTTGCGCAGCCTGCCGTTTGCCTGATTCCACCCGGGATGCTTGGGTATGATCCGGGCAGGCGGCGTCAGACACTCACTCGCGACGAGGCCTCATCCATGCTGCGTTCAGCCGGCATAAGTGATCCGATTAGCCTCAGGGCAGCCGCGCATCCTCTGTTTCTGGATCGATATAAGTCGCTGCTGACAACTCTGCTCTCAATCTGGTCGGAGCTCGGCGTGAAAGTGGAGGTGGCCACTCCCACGATGGCCTCTTACCTGGAATCCTTCCAAAACAGTACCGGAATAGATGTGTTCATCGGCCGGTGGAATGCTGACTATGATGACCCGGACGATTTTACTTATGGTCTCTTCCATTCGCGTGTGGGTCTTTACCGCCCTTATATCTCCTCGGCCGATGGGGATCAGATACTCGAAGAGGCGCGCACCGAAAGCCGTCCCGGTGTCAGAGCATCACTTTATCGGAAGTACGAAGGTTTTTTGCAGGAATCAGGAATGGTGTTACCACTGTTTCACGATGTCGATTATCGCCTTGCCAACTCAAGGGTTCGCGGACTTAACCTTCATGGCAGCGCTCCCTATGTGAACTATGCCGAGATCGGTAAATTAGAATCGGGGGCCAAAGCGACCGACGCTATACGGGCGGGCGGTGGGACCATTGAAGTTCCGATAACCGGAACACTGCACCGCCTCGACCCTTCATTGGCGGGCACCGTAGAAGATGCAGAGGTGCTGCCTAGCATCTTCGAAACACTGACTCGCGACGTCGGCGGCGCGAGGATCGTTCCCTGGCTGGCGGCTGATTTCACGGCTGAACAGGGGGGTAAGAGATATCGTTTTCGCCTCCGCGATGATGTCCGCTTCCACGATGGACGCAAACTGACAGCGCGCGATGTTCGCTATTCGTTTGAAAGGCTACTGCTGAACCCCGACAGCACTGGCCGCTTCTTTTACTCGTCCATTCGCGGTGCGAAGGCGCTCCTCAACGGAGAGGAGTCTGACCTGGCTGGCTTCCGAATTCACTCGGCTGACGAGTTTACGATCGAGCTCGACGAGCAGGTCTCGTTCTTCCCGGCACTCATTTCTTATCACGCAGCAGCCATCGTCCCTGAGGGCAGTGACAAGTTCGGAGGAAGCTGGCAAGAGGGCAGCGTGGGGACTGGCCCTTTTCGCGTGGTAAAGTTTGAGCCAGGGCTGCGGCTCGAACTCGAACGAAACAAGACCTACTGGCGCAGCGGTTATCCTAAGATTGAAAGACTCATCTTCAACTTCGGTATTGCCCCGGGGGAAATCCTCTCTCAGTTTCGCGCTGGTCGACTTTCGCTGGCGTCGGATCTGTTGCCTGCGGACGCAGAGGCCCTGCGCCGCGAACCTGAGTTTGCTTCCGGCTATCACGAGGTCCCCAGCCTGATAACCTACTACGCCGCATTCAACTGTAACCGCGGACCGCTGAAGGACAAACGCCTGCGCCAGACGCTGGCGCGATCTATCGATGTCGCGAGCGTGGTTCGTCAAACCCTCGGACGGCTCGCCGTACCAGCGCACGGGCTCATTCCGCCTGGACTGCTTGGTCACGATTCTGCCTACAACCCAAGAATGCCTTTGGCATCCGCACCAGCACCCGAACAAGCAGGCGTGGAAATTGAATTGACCGCTGTCCTTAACCCCGTGTTCTTTGGAGAATACGCGGCGCTCGCGCGCGAGGTCTCGCGCTTTTTTCGCGAGCAACGGATAACCATTCGTCCCGTGAATAAGACCATGGACGAATGGCGGGACGCGGTGCTCCAGGGTTCCGTCGACCTGGTGATAGGGCGCTGGGCTGCCGATTATCCGGATGCCGACAGCTTCGCCAACATCCTGGCCACCAAAGAGGGGTTGTTGGGACAGCTCTGTGGTTCAACTGAAATGGACCGTCTTATAGCCCGGGGACGATCAGAGACATCGCCGGCGGCGCGGCATGCAGTCTATCGACAGATCGAAGAGATCATTGCGCGCGATAGACTGCTCCTTCCCCTCTTTCACGAGCAGACTTACCGTTTTGCCCGACCAGAAGTGGAGGGACTCTCGCTATCTTACGGTGGGATGACGGTTGACTATGCCAGCCTGGGCATCCAGCGCTAATAGTTGCCAGAACCGTGATGGGCTCACTCCATATCTTCGCGAGCTGACTCGAAGGAGTTCAGCAACGCCTGCGCCGAGCGACAGAAGAGAGTTCGGGCTTCGCGCTCATTTTCAGCGCTGACTGCGTCTGGGGCTTCCCCATTTCGTTAGTTCCAGTTTGGCGATCGCCTCCGTGTGCACTTCGTCCGGGCCGTCGGCTAATCGCAGCGTGCGCACGTTGGCCCACGCGCCCGCGAGAAAGGTGTCTTGCGAAACGCCGGCGCCTCCATGCGCTTGGATGGCTCGATCCAGCACTCGCAGGGCCACGTTCGGAGCGACAACTTTGATCATCGCGATCTCGGCTCGCGCCGCCTTGTTTCCCACCGTGTCC
>JBGQJU010000039.1:0-46382 GCA_041499185.1 Pyrinomonadaceae bacterium
ACCGTTTGTTGCCGCGCATGAAAATCAACTCCGCAGTATACTGTCATCGGGCACCTCCTTTTGTGATCGCAAACCCAAAACGCCTTGAGTGTAACCGCTCTCGGCGGGAGGTGCCTGTTTCATGACATCAAAGACGCAAAGCTAAGACCAATCAAAGTCAAAGGACAGACAATCGTCATCAGATTCCGAGTCTCTTTTTCGCTTTGCGTCTTTGCGGGAAACCGGTTCTTATTATGAGCGTTAAAAGCCTTCAGGAAACTTACGCCCCAAACAACGCCTGCTTCGGCTGCGGCCAGGCAAACGATCGTGGCCTGCACATTCGCAGCTTCCCGCATGGCGATGAAGTCGTGGCGGAATTTCAGCCGCAGACTTACCAGGAAGCCTTCACCGGGATGTTGAGTGGTGGCATCATCGGCACGCTGCTCGACTGCCACTGCAACTGGACCGCGGCATATCATCTGATGAAGCGCGATGGCGCGGATCATCCGCCCTGCACAGTAACGGCGGATTACACGATCAAGCTGCTGCGCCCAACGCCGACCGACAGATTGCTGCGGCTCGTTGCGCGTGTGATTGAGATGAAGGACAATCGCGCGATTGTCGCAGGCGAGTTGATCGCGAATGACCACGTTACGGCTACCTGCCACGGGACTTTCGTCGCCGTCAAGCCGGGTCATCCCGCGTATCATCGCTGGTAGTAGCGCAGACTTCAGTCTGCGATTATAGTAATGCGAGTCAGATTGCTGAAGAGGACCCGCACGGATTGAAGGCTGGACTACAAGTAGATCCATGTCACATCTCATTCACCGGCCAAGGCGGCTAAGAAGAACCGACGCTCTGCGCGCGCTCGTGCGTGAAACTCGTCTCGCGTCCGAGGACTTCATTCTTCCTTTGTTCGCCTGCCCTGGCCAGGGTGTGCGGCGCGAAATCCCCTCAATGCCGGGCGTGCACAACTTATCGGTGGACGAGATCGCGCGTGAAGCGGCCAGTGCCTATGAAATTGGCGTGCGGGGCGTGATTCTCTTCGGACTGCCAGAAACAAAAGATGAAACGGCGACGGGCGCCTACAACGAAAAAGGGATCGTGCAGCAAGCAGTGCGAGCGATTCGGAAGGCCGCGCCGGATCTGATCGTTATTACCGACACTTGCCTGTGCGAATACACTTCGCACGGCCACTGCGGCGTAGTGCGCGATGGCGAGGTGCTCAATGATGAATCGCTCGAGCTGCTGGCGCGGACCGCGGTTAGCCAGGCGCAAGCCGGCGCGGACATTGTTGCTCCGTCGGCGATGATGGACGGCCAGGTAGGCGCGATTCGTGAGGCACTGGACGGCGCTGGTCTCGAACAGACGGCAATCATGTCTTACGCAGTGAAATATGCTTCGGCCTTCTATGGTCCGTTCCGTGAAGCAGCCGATAGCGCGCCGGCCTTCGGGGATCGCCGCGCTTACCAGATGGACGCTGCCAACGCGCGCGAGGCCATGCACGAAGCCGAGCTGGACTACGAGGAAGGCGCTGACATTCTGATGGTCAAACCGGCGACGGTTTTTCTCGACATATTGAAGATGGTGCGCGACCGTTTTGACCTGCCGCTGGCCGCTTATCACGTTTCCGGCGAGTACGCGCTTGTAAAGGCCGCCGCGCAGAAAGGCTGGATCGACGAAAAACGCGTGATGCTGGAAACATTGACGAGCATCAAACGCGCCGGCGCAGACATCATAATCACCTACTTTGCCCGTGAAGCCGTAAAAGCGTTGGACTAGACTTCGCACTGATGGTCAAGGCGGGGATACGGTTTTTGATTCGCTGGAACTCGGCATGCAGGGCGACCCGACGCGCGGTCATGCTCTGCATTCGCTGGTTAACTTCGTTCTTCTCGATGGCTGGTAAGGCAGCTATTCAAATGACGAAGACTTCGCCGCTAATCAGTACTAACCGAGTCATGAAATTGCGGCGCCACTTTGCGCTGGTGGTGTTGCTGGCTTTTGTGGGCGGCGTCGCGCATGCGCAGTCGGGAAGACGCGCGCCAAAGCCGCCAGCGACACCCGGTAAGACTGAGACAACACCCGCCAGCGAGCCTGCTCCTGAGACTAACAAGGCCGCTAAAGAGGAATCAGCTCGCAAGATCAATGTTGTCGTTGCCAGACAATCCACCTCAAAGACGTTGCCCAGCGAAGATGCGATCTACGCGAGCTTCGTAAATCGCTTGAACGAGTTTCCCACCCTGGCCACCACATCGATTGGGGATCTCAATCGCGATCAAGCGATCAAGAGGGCGAAGGCTGAGACAGACGCGTTTGTGGTATTGATGCAGTTTGAGATCGACTCGTTTCAGCGGGGAACGATCGTCATGAATTCTCCGGATCTAAAGATCACTTACTTCGTGTTCGCTCCTCGCTCAGGAAAGGAAATGACCAAAGACAAAATCTACTTTCAAGCCATCGGGGGCGCCAGAGCACGAAAAGATGAATGGCCGAAGGGACCGCCACTCAAGATCACTCCCGCGGCTGCGGGCATCGCGGCGGCTGACCGCCTGCACGATTGGCTGGTGCTTGTGATTAGAGCGCAAGAAAAGCTATAACAACTTCCGGACCGGAAATAATCAACTCGGAGTTTCAACCACGGAGCCTGCGAACATGCGACAACTCATAAGTCTGCTGACCTTTCTGTGTGTTTCCCTTCTGGCCGGCCACACTGACGGCCAGACTAAGGCCGATCCGGAACTGCTTAGCGAAATCTCAAAGATCAGAGCGATCGACAATCACGCGCACCCGCTGAAATACGTTGCTGAGGGCGAAAAGCCTGACGACGAATTCGACGCGTTGCCGCTGGATGTCATTGAGCCGTCTCCACTGCCGGTGCGACTGAAGCTCGATAATCCGGAATTCATCGGCGCGTGGCGCACGATCTATGGCTACACACACAACGACATGAGCGAGGCACACGTTCGCGAGCTGCTGGAAACGAAGCAACGAATCATGCGCGAGCGCGGTGATGGCTATCCGGCATGGATCCTGGACCAACTCAACATTGAGACCATGTTTGCCAATCGCGTGGCAATGGGGCGCGGCCTGAACACGCCGCGCTTTCGCTGGGTGGCGTTTGCTGACGCGCTGATGTATCCGCTCAACAACGAAGCCGCAAAACGGTCTAATCCCGACTATCGCGGCTTCTATCCCGGTGAAGAGCGTCTGCTAAAACGTTATCTAGTCGATTTGAAAGTCAACGCGCTGCCGGCAACGCTGGACGAGTATCTAGCAACGGTGGTCACGCCAACGCTCGAGCATCAGAAGCGCGATGGCGCAATGGCCATCAAGTTTGAGGCAGCGTATTTGCGCAAGCTCGATTTCGACGAACCCTATGAAACTCATGCTCGTGAAGTTTACGGGCGTTATGTCAAAGGCGGCGAGCCCGTGGCTGGAGATTACAAGTTGTTGCAGGATTTCCTCTTTCGCTACATTGCCCGCGAAGCGGGTCGATTGGGACTGGCCGTGCACATCCACTGCATCAGCGGCGCTGGCGGATACTACAGACAAAGCGGCAGCGATCCTTTGCTGCTGGAATCCGCTTTCAATGATCCGACGTTGCGAAAGACCAACTTTGTCATCATTCACGGTAGCTATCCGTTTACCAAACAGACGGGCTCGCTGCTGAGCAAACCGAACGTCTACGCTGATTTTTCGGCGCAGACTTTCCTTATTTACCCGCGCGAGCTAAGCGAAATTCTGCGCAACTGGCTCGAGTCATATCCTGATAAAGTCATATTTGGGACTGATGCCTTCGCGTTCACGCCGGCGGTGGACTGGGGAGAAGTAGCGTGGCTTTCGAACACCACCGCGCGTCAGGCACTGGCGCTGGCGCTCACAGGCATGATGAACGACGGCGAAATCTCGCGTGCGCGCGCCATTGAGCTGGCGCGCATGGTGCTGCGCGAGAACGCGATCAAACTTTACGCGCTTACTAACAAATAGCAGATAGGTTTGGTCCGAGAGATCTCGATCTGGCAAAACATAATGCCAGTTTTCTAAGTTATACTTGACGAGCGCGATAGATTTTTGACCCGAATCTCTTTTTAACATGGACCCTGCGAATGGAACTCAATACGTTCCGGTGTCGGCATTATGGCTGTGGCTTTTTCCCGCCACTTATCTGATTCACATTGCCGAAGAGTATTGGGGTGGCGAGGGCTATTCGGCTTATCTCTTTCGGCTCAGAGGTGTTCATCTGTCTCCCACCCGTTTCCTGGTCGTTCAGTCGTTGGGAGTGGTTCTCATTGTGGCTGGTGTCATCCTCAGTCAACAGTTCGGGTTTCCGCGGTTCATGCTGGCAATGCTTGGGGCGCTCGTACTCTCTAATGGCATCACGCACACGGTGACGGCGTTCCGCCACGGGGGTTATGGCCCGGGTCTGGTTTCCTCAATGCTGATCTGGATTCCGCTGGGCTTAGTGACGCTCTGGCGCCTGCCTGCACAGATGAGCACGGTTCGTTATGTCGTAGCCGTGACGATCGGCTTTGCGATTAACGGCCTTGTAGCGCTGTTTACGCTGCGAGGCGGCCGGCTGGTTTGACGAGTCCGACAAACTTCAGTTTGTCGCTGATTGCCGCAACAGAGTTCTTTCGTCGGGTCATACAAACTGAACTTTCGGACAAGATCAGAAAGGGCGCATCGTCTTCGATGCGCCCTTTCACTTTGCTGACCTATCGATTTCAAATTAGAAGCTGCCCGTCGCTCCCTTAAATCCGTGCATCGCCTGCTTAGCGGCCCACGTCATTACGCGCATGGTGTCGTAGCAGTAACCGAGAATGTAGTTGCACGTTGACAGGCAATGCTTCGTGCACTCCGTCTTCATCTCATCGAGCTGCTTGACGTCGAACTTGTGATCTCCAATCACGCCCCAATCATGCGTCGCCGAATACATCGGGAAGCAAGGGGCCAGCGTGCCGTCGGTGCGGATGATCAGCGAGTTCTGCCCGGCGCGGCATTGCCAGGGTGGCACGTTACCACGCATCAATTGCTTCATGTCTTGCATATGCTGGATGGGATTCACCATCTTGTAGCCCTCGTTGACGCGCTTGTCATTGAGGTAATCCAACAACGCATCAACCTTCGGCCAGTCTTCGGGCGTCAGGTACGTGGTGTTTTCGTTGAGATGCTTGAAGTGTTCCTGCTCGGTCATCGGCGTCTCGTTGATGTGGTAGTCAGTCGCGATGCCGCTGTCGTGCGCAATCTCCGTCAGTTCCCTCACATCGTCCATATTGTTATGGCAGATGTTGATATTGAACATCACCGTGTAGCCATAGTAGCGCTGCCGCTTCACCAGATAATCAAAGTAAGGACGAATCGGCTCAAACGCTTTGGGCAACGATTTTCTTTCTTTCACCGAATCGACTGCGAGATTGACGGTGGCGATACCCGCATCGCCAAGCTGATCGATTACGTCGGGTTTCATCAACCGGCCGTTAGTTGGCAGGTAAACGAAGATGTCCTTCTTCGCGCTGTAATAGACGATCTTGTGGATGAACTTTGGCCGCAGCAGCGGCTCGCCGCCCATCAGCGCGAGCACGCGCGAACCGATCGAATGCAGCCAGTCGATCGAGCGCTTGGCGACGTCTTCGGTCATGCCCTTGACGGCATTGTTGTAGGACCAGCAGTAGTGACAATCCAGATTGCACTTCCACTCAGTGAACAGATACGGAATGATCGGCCTTAAATCGCCGTTGTGCCAACGCGACTTGAAATACGGTGCGCCCCAGGTCTTCCACGTCCGGATGGCGTTCATCTTCTGATATTCACGCTGCGTCATCTCAACGGGGTTAGGCTTCATCGGGTAGACCGGTTCCGGTAGCACGTTCTCCGGCATCGGCACGAGCTTCGCACGCGCTTCCGATTTGTAAAGAATCTGATGCAGCTTCTGGTCAATCCGAAACGGCGGCGCATCGGTGCCGGTGTGCAGGTTCTCCTGAATCTCTGCCATGATGTTTTCTTTCTCCTCCGAAATGTAGGGCGATGTCCGTGATCGATAACTAAAGATCAACCCTGCAAATTCAATGTCACAACTAACTTGCTAACCCACGAAAATTGAAGGCCCCTGCTCAGTACTTCGAGTAGAGAATATCTACCATCGCGACCTCGAGGGCCGACGCGAGGAGATCCCAAGGTCAAATCGTGGCAAATAGTGGCTTATTTCAGTGAGAATTGCAAGCCGCCAGAAGATCAAGTCCCAGACGCTTGTAGCTGAGAGCAGCTTCTGTCGCGCCTCTTGGGTTTCTCATAAGCATAACAGCCTCGCAGTGCAGCCTCTAGTTCACCATCCGGTCACCGCTCCCGTTTTAGATTGAGACACTGCCTCAGAGGGAGTCGCTTTTGACAGAACGGTTTCCTTCACTGTAACCTCCGAGCTTTTGATATGGCGTGAACTAGAGCATTGGTCGCCCGAGCTGTTTTGAGTTCGATTAGGCATAAAATAAACGCCAATCATTCCCCAACAAGGAGTCATGGAAATTGTCCGCACGTGCAGAAGCAATCGTCACCGCTGGCCTGAGGCCAGAGCTATTCGCCGAAAGCGGCGTACGCTCAATCAGCCGCAACCTGGTAGTCGCGACGCTAGCGGTCATGTTGCTCGGAGGCTTCGCTTTTCGCGCCAGGAACTTGAGCGCTGAAGGTTTTGCCGACGATGAACTGAACAAACTGGATGCCGCCAGCGATTACCGCGCCCATGGGCTTACTGCTGCCAACGGCGAGCATCCGTTTCTGATGAAGGCCGTAATCACAGCCAGCGTGGTGGCGGCTGAAAGATGGAATAACAGCTCTCTTGTTGCCGGCCATTCTTCAGAATTGTTCGTCCCCGTCGAAGCAGCAGTTCGCTTGCCAAACGTGATCGTCGGTTCTTTTATCACGATCCTGATTTACCTCCTGGTCTCAGAGCTTTTCGGCGTCGAGATCGCGCTGCTGGCGGCGGCACTCTGGGCGTTCGATCCGATCGCCATCGGATTCAATCGCATCGCCAAGGAAGACACGTTCCTGCTTTTTTTCTTTCTGCTGGCGAACGTCTTCTGGCTGCGCGGACAACGGAGGGCTGAAAGCGAGCCCAACCGTGATCCGAGACCTTACTATTGGGCTACGGCCGCGGCCTTTGGCGCCATGGTCGCGTCAAAGTACATCCCGCAATATGTCGCAATCAGCATCGGTTATTACTGGGTGTTTCAAGCTATCCCTGAGACGCGTTGGCGTTTGGGTCGTCCTCGTTTCCTGCTCTTCTTTATCGTGATGGGTTTGGTGTTCGTAGTGCTCAACCCTCCAATTCTCCTGCCCGCCACCTGGCATGAGATCTTCGACTTTTTCAGACACAAGATGGTGGGCCGCGACAGCTACGAATTCATGGGCCGGCTTTATCCGCATGGAGTCAATTCATGGCTGCACGGCATACCGTGGTATTTCTATTTCGTGTTCGTTGCCGTGAAGCTGCCGCTGCTCACTCTCGTCGGATTCATCATCGGGCTGCCTTTGCTTTTCCGGCGCAAGCTGGGCGACGGACGATATCTTTTGCTCTTCTGGATGTTCTTCTGGCTCCAATTCACGATCTCGGGCAGTAAGTTCACGCGCTACACGACGTTTGTGCTGCCGGCCGTCTACACCACCGCGGCAATCGGCGCTTATTACGTTGCTCGCTGGATTGCCAGGCATAGCGCGGAACTGTGGCGTAACGACGGCCTGCGGGTTTACGTGAAGGCGGCCCTCTGTTCCGGTGTCGTGATTCTCTCGGTGTTGGCGGCGGCGAGTGCGGTTCCGCACTTCCGTCTCTACACGAACGCGCTCGGCGGCGGAGCCGCGAATGCCGGTGCCTACTTTGCCCAGGACGAGTTTTATGACTCACAAGTGCGGCAGGTGATGATCGAGATTGCGCGGCGTGCCAGGCCGAGGGCGAGCGTGGCGAGCGAGACCCCAACCGTCTGCGCTTATTATGCGTCGCACGCTAGTCGTCCGGATCTGGTGTGCGTGTCGCTGTCTGATCCGACAGCGACAAGGAAACTGAGCGAGGGTGACTTTGTTATTGCCGCGCGCGGGCGGCATTATTTCAGCAACGACGCCGTACTTTCAAAACTGCGCCAATCAAGTGCTCCGGCTTTCAACGTTCCGTTGGGCAATGTTCCCGCAGCGGACGTATACATTTTGGATCAGGCATCCGCAATTGATCTTAAGACTGTTGTGCACTGAACTACTGAAGACTGAAAGGACTAACGGCGCCGTGCAAGCTCCCAGCCCAGTTCAATCGCGTCAATGACAGATTCAGGGCGAGTCTGGGGAATCTGGTGACCAGTCCCTTGCAAAACGATCAACTCCGATCCAGGTATAGTTTGGTGAAGCCGGTGAGATTGGCTCTTTGGCTCGAGCAACAGGTCGGAATCACCGGTAACGATCACGACCGGCAGCCGAATCTCGGCGTAGCGCTCGCTTAAGACCTCAAGACTGTCGTTCAAACTTCTATCGTCAGCCGCACAGGCCTTAACCTGTTCCGGTCTCGTCCATAAGATTGCCGCCGACCGCAAATAGTCTTCTTGCACCGGTTCGGGATGATAGGCTTCTTTGAGACTCTCTCTTACGATTCCCCGGCCAATCAAAGGCGCAAACGTCTTCACTAACAAACTTCCAAGCCAGGGAATGTGTGGCAGGACCGTCCACCATTCATTGCTCTCGCTGGGATACGCTGCCGGCGCCAACAATACGAGACCTGATAGTTCGTCCTCGTACTTGAGCGCCGCTGCAAGGGCCAGTGCGCCTCCCCACGAATGACCAACGAGCAACGGCTTCTCGATCGAAAGTTTATGCAAAGCCTCGCGCAGGAGACGCGCCTGAACTTCGACCGTCGCCTCTGTGCCGTTATGCCTCTCGCTGTAACCATGGCCGGGACGATCGAAAGCAAACGCCCGGTAAGATTGGGCCACGCGCCCGAGCAGTCCCATCGAATAGTCCTGATGCGAACCGGGATTGCCGTGAATGAAAACGACCGGTCGACCCAAGCCCTTGCTCACATAGTGCAACCGCTGCCCGTTGACTGAAACAAACTGCCCGAGATAGTGACGCGCAGTCGCCGGCTCAGGGCCAGACTCAACGATTTCGGGTTTGACCTTTTCCTGGTTCATGATCGACGAACTTGCAATCAATGGGCCGTGGTCTCCCGAAGCCGCGCTAACGCCTTGCTCACCTTTGTTTCTCGAATATGTTGTCTCTTCAGCTCTCGTCGGCCGCAAAGCCCGAGCGACCTGCCGTGCAATCAAATTAGACGCGCCGCTGGGCGCAATGGCTTGAATGAATGCAGTGATGATCCGCGGCGGTGCCGTCGCGGCGCGCGAAAAGAGAATGTATTCGCTCTCCCACCAGCTTGGCGCAAACTTCACTTTGAACCGTCGCAATCCTTCGAAATTGTAGAAGGCCGCAAAACATTTCGTGACGATCCGCACACCGTGCGCAGCTCGCTCGTTATTGCGCACTCCAGGATCGACACTGCCGTCCCGAGCCAATGGCGATGTCCCAAGAGTAGCGAGCTTCGCGCCGTCACGCTTAAGCAGGTTGAGCGCCTCGACTACCAGAAGATCGGCGGTGCCGCTCGGCGCGCCCGGCAGACGCACGACATCTTCCAAATACCAGCCCTCGCGCGCCGGGATCGGACTGGCAGCGAGAAACCCGACGAGGTTTCCGGTCGTGTCGCGGGCAGCAAAAAATCTCTTTCGCTCGGCGTGCTGAAAGAGATCAACCGCAAAGAGCCAACCAAATTTCATCGCGCTGCGGCGAGTTTTCAGCCAGCTTTGACAAAGGGCTGCCGTCTCTTTCTTCAGCGTTTCATCGACCGTATCTACCTTCGTTACCCGCACCCCGGCGCGCCGAGCCTGATTGACACCCGCGCGCGCTTTCTTTGCGCGATCACCACGCGGTCCCCAGGTTGTCAGATCGAAATAAGGCGCGGCGCCGACCTTGACGGCGCGCAATCCGAGCGGCTCAGCCAGCAGCGCAAATCGCTCAGTGCTCGGCATGAAGGCCACAACGCGTCCCTGTTTGCGCGCTGCCTCAATAAAACGACTGGTCAGTTCCGCAACGTTGTCGGGACTCGCGAGCGGGTCACCCGGCACCAACCACACTTTGCCGAATTCATTGTAGGCAATTCCGCCTGGGATCCTCGGACATGACCAGAGGCGCGCTCCGATAGCGATACTAACCAGCGAATGGGCGTTGTAGCCGTGCGACTCTTGCAAACGCAGCAGCTCGTCTGTTGGCTCCTCATCAACAAACCGAGTAACCACCAGCGGGCGTTTGCGAAGTTGAACGAAGCGTGCGGCAGCCCCCGCACCTCCGGCAGCAAGCCACCATAGATTGTGAACGGCAAGATGGGGGAACATCCTTAAGCTAGATCCTTAATGCTCTGGTCACGCGCGAGGCGCGTGAAATCGGAGAGACTATAAACAACCCTACTGTGTGCGTCACCGGGCGGCCACAAATGATTGGCTCGAGTCTGGAAATTCCAGAGTGCCTTCCGACTCAGGCACGTTTCACGGACCGAACGCTTTCGCGATAGCCGAGAACATATCACACAATCGGGCCAAGCTTCTAGAACGGAAGGACTATTACCAACGCCTGTGACATGGTCGCGAACATCGGTCTCGGAGCGCAAATTCGCGACTGCCGCAAAAAGTTTACCGTTAATCGCGGACATCAGTGCCGACTCCGCAGTATAATCCGTGCGCTCGTTCCGGAGCGCATCTGGCATCCGCAAAGGAGTCCGCCTTGAAAAAGTTGCTTCTTGTAATTGTGTTCTTCAGCGCATCGCTGTCGTTCGCGCCCGCAAACAATCTCAGCCTCGTCCACGCACAGGAAAAGCAGTTCACACTTGAGCAGGTCATGAGCGCGCCCTTTCCGTCGGATCTGTCCGCCGCGCCTGCGGGCGGCCGAGTCGCCTGGGTGCTGAATGCCAAAGGCGTACGCAACATCTGGATCGCCGAGCCACCCGCCTACAAAGGAAGGCCGATCACTTCTTACTCCGAAGACGACGGGATGGAGATTGGCGAGCTGGTGTGGACACCAGACGGGCAGTCAATCATCTACACGCGCGGCGGCGATCTCGAAGGGTTCGGCGAGAACCCGAATCCGCGCAGCCGGACTGAAGAGCCAAAACAACAAATATGGATCGTTTCACTCGAAGGCAAACTGCGTTTGTTGGGCGAAGGTCATTCAGCCGTCGTCTCGCCGAAGGGCGATCGAGTTGCTTTCATTTTCAAACGCGATGTTTCGTGGGTGAAGACCGACGGCAGTGAAAAGGCGGCGCAACTATTTCAGACCAAAGCAAGAAGCGGATCCCTGCACTGGTCGCCGGACGGATCGAAGCTATTGTTTCTCAGCAACCGCGGCGATCATAGTTACGTCGGCGTTTACGACGTAGCAACGAAAAGCATCCGCTATCTTGACCCGAGCGTCGATCGCGACGCCGAACCCATCTGGTCGCGCGACGGCAAACAAGTAGCATTCATTCGTGTTCCCACCTCTCGCGAGGCTTTTGCGTTTGGCCCAAGGCGCAGCGGCCGCCCCTGGTCCATCCGAGTCGCGGATGTGGAAACCGGAATCGGGCGTGAGGTCTGGCACGCCGACGACGGCGATGGCAGTGTCTTTCGCAACATCGCAGCCGACGATCAGTTGGTCTGGTCCGCGGACGACGCAATCGTGTTTCCCTGGGAGAAAGACGGCTGGACGCATCTCTATTCGATCCCGGCGTCATCCGAATCCGGCAAAGCCAAGCTTCTGACTCCCGGAGAGTTTGAAGTCGAACACGTTTCCGTCTCCGCCAACGGAAAAGAGATTATCTATTCGTCAAACCAGGGTGACATCGATCGCCGTCACATCTGGCGCGTAGCAACCGCGGGCGGAAGAGCTGCAGCCGCTTTAACAAGCGGCGACGGACTTGAATGGTCGCCCGTCGCGGCAAGCGACGGCCAGTCGATCGCGCTTCTGCGTTCTGACGCACGGCGACCCGATCGTGCGTCGATCATCGTTGGCAGCGGCAGTGCTCAAGACCTGGCTCCGGAAACGGTTCCGAGTGAGTTTCCTGAATCTTCTTTAGTCGAGCCGCAGCCGGTTATCTTGAACGCGGCGGACGGCATGAAGATTCATGGCCAGTTGTTTCTGCCGCGCAATCTCGATGCAAGCAAACGTCACCCGGCAGTGATTTTCTTTCACGGCGGATCGCGGCGCCAGATGTTGCTCGGCTGGCATTACATGTATTACTACCGCAACGCCTATGCGATGAACCAGTTTCTCGCGAATCATGGTTACATCGTTTTGTCGGTCAACTATCGCAGCGGCATCGGCTATGGCATGCAGTTTCGCGAAGCTTTGAACTACGGCGCGACGGGGGGCAGCGAGTTCAACGACGTGATGGGCGCGGGAATTTACATGCGTAGCCGGCCGGATGTGGATCCACAGCGACTCGGATTGTGGGGCGGATCTTACGGCGGGTATTTGACTGCGATGGGACTCGCGCGCGCGTCCGATCTTTTCGCGGCGGGCGTGGACATGCACGGCGTGCACGACTGGAACATCGTCATCCGCAATTTCGTCCCAGCTTACGATCCAGCCGCCAACCCCAACGCCAGCCGTCTGGCTTTTGAATCTTCGCCGATGTCTTCAATAAAAACCTGGCGCTCGCCGGTGCTCTTGATTCATGGCGACGACGATCGCAACGTGCCGTTCAGCGAGACGGTCCATCTGGTCGAAGCCTTGCGCAATCAAGGGGTGGAGTTTGAGCAGTTGATTTTCCCCGACGAGATTCACGACTTTCTGAACTTTTCCGACTGGCTCCGCGCTTATCATGCGTCGGCGAACTTTTTCGATCGGCACTTTAAGAAGGAATGAGCCCCGGAGCGCGGGCATCTTGCCCGCATCTTCATGGCTGCTGGGCTATTGGGTCCTGTCCTAAATTTTGTGTTGGTGGGGATCAGGTAAGCGGTACGGCGGTCCAGTCTTCGTACGTTGCGCCAGTACCATCGAAATCATCGGTGTTTCTTGTGACGACGATAAAACCGTTCGACACCGCACTGGCAGCAATGCGACAGTCAAGTGGGCCTTGCCGTTTTACATTAGGTGGTATATTGCGGAAGTATTCTTGATCTGCTTCGGTGTAAGGCAATACCTGGTAATCAGAAATATCCTCAAGAAATTGAATGAGGGCATTAAACGCAAGAACGAGTTGCGGCGTATTCAACCTGCTGCTAATAGCAGGCACAATTCCGACGATCAAGAGTTCGTAAACCGTGACGACGCTAACCCATACGTTCCTATCATCAACAGTTACCAGCTTGTTCTTTTGGATCGCTTGTTGGGCCGGGTTATCATGGAAAAGGATATTAAGGATGCACGTGTCGAGAATGTACACCGATTCACTCTAGATCGTTAAGCTCTTCAATGATCCGCCTGCGATTCTGGCGGATGTTCTCGAAGATTTCACCCCAGATCGGATCGTCATTATACTTCCCGACCTTTGCAGCCCACTTGTGAGTCACAACTGGCACAGCACGAACCGTGGCTACGGCAACATTGGTATCAGCAACGCGACCTGTGTGCTTCACACCGAGCACTTGTCGGAATCTACCACCCAAAGTCGCACCAAGCGTCACACTCGCCAAGTCGCCGAGATTAAGATTAAAGAAATTCCTAACTGTGGCTTCTCTTGTGCTCATTCCTTTGGAGTCTCCTGTGGCTTTCTAAATTCAACGGTTAGACTATCGCCTCCGAGCGACCGACCCTGATAAGAAACATCAATCCAATAAACCCCCGCGGTAGTAGCCTGAAAATTGATAGAACCATAAAACTGCAAATGCATGGGCTTATCGGGGGGCACATCAATTTCGGGTGACTCGAACACAACAGCGGCAACAACTTTATTCGATGGGTCGAGAATTGAGGCAGTCACGTCCCCCTTTCTTGTTTCCGCAGTTCGTATGACTAAGATGAATTGACCTGTCTGCTTTGTTGCCGGATCAGCATAAATACGATCAAAACAGCCCAAAAGGTTATTTCTGCCTTCTTTATCAATACTGAAGAACAGACAAAACGTTAGAGACACAAGGCGCGCCTTCTTGCGCTCTCGTGCTGCATCGATGTTAGGTTGATATTGAGCGGCGCTTGACTTCTTTAAGCCGCTCCGTTTTTGGCTTTTTCCCATCGGGCTAATACGGCCCTACGCACACTTTCTGTGCGCTCCTCCGGGGTCATCTTGGCTGCCCGCGCGGGGCCGCCTTTAAGGCCACCTCTACGTCCGAGAGCCATCGCTGCTGGACAAAGCGATCCGCTGTTTCGAACTTCTCTGTGAGGGGCAAGGATACATTCATCGATCCGATGTACACCAGCCTTACCGGCTTTCACCGATAAAGCCCCATTGAAAACCAAGCGCGGTGTAACTCGCGCCTGATTCCGCAAACGTCATTGTGAGTTAGCCGCGCAAGAAAGGCAAACTATGGAAGCAGGCATAACCGGACACATTTGGACGCTCAAAGAATTAGTTGTGGCCTAGCAACACAATTTAGAACACCGGCGCTTCAGAACCATTGACGACCACCCGCGATTTGGCATATTGTCTTGCACATCGCCAGACTGATTTTCGAGTGCGAGTTGTTTATTAACTCAAACTCAAAACTGATTGACAGGTTGGTTCCTCAAGAGCCTGCGCTGACGCACTCAATCCCTTCTGTACCAACCTTAGTTACCGCCTTTGACGCTGCTGGATTTCGGACGGGAGGCAGAACATGAAAAGATCTAACGCGGGAATCACGTGCAAAAGTAGCGTAAGACTTGCGCGCGGAACTCATCAGGTCCTGCCAACGGCCATTTCCGTAACTCGTTGTCTTCGTCTGGCGCTTTGCTATTCTCTAGTGCTGACTGCCTTGCTGTGTGTGGTTTGATTCGGCCGGTCTTGCGCCTTTCACCTCGGAGCGCCAATCAGCCATTGCCTCGCTGGACCAGGGCGCCAGCCGCGCTTCAGTGCTGCAGAGCTTGGTTGAGAACCCAACGTTCATCCAAAGAGAGTACAATCCGGCGTTTGTCCAGATGCAGTACTTCGGCTATCTAAGGCGAGACGAGGATATGGAAGGCCACCTTTTTTGGCTAGACAAGATGAGACAGCAACCAAGCAACTACATTCGCATGGTGTGCGCGTTCATCACCTCGGCTGAATACCAACAACGCTTCAGCCCCACCGTCACGCACTTCAACGCCGAATGCGGACCGTAGCTGAGTGGTTACAAGCCGCTGTGTTTTGACTGGAAGCCCGAATTATTTACGATTGGAGAGGTTGACGCAAAGCCGTCGCGTCCAACAGTGAAGCGAATGGAAATCATTCGGCAGACTAAATGAAAGAAAGAACTTGAAACGCAAAGGTCGCTAAGTTCTTCGCAAAGGGACGCAAAGAGGTTGTCCGTCGCACACGCCCGTTTGAGTCGGCAATCCGTTCTCGTTGTGTCGTGACTCCCTACCGCGGGCTTGTCAGCCGGATGAAACCCATAATCGCGCAGATACCGGCGAGCAGAACGAAGACATTGAAGAAAGTCAGCGTAGTAAAAACCAGACTGTTATCTTTCGTCAGGAAACCAAAACCGAGCACGATGAATTGCAAGTGAAACAGAATCAGGCAAACCGCAGCGAACGAGAACCATCTAGCGGAAGCGCCGAAGGCCCGAGCGCGCGCAAAACCAAGCACCGCCGCTATTAACCACGCTACCACGCCGACCAACAGCAGCCCCAGCATGACCGGAGCGAAGTACCAGGGCTCATGGAACGTCGTCTCAACCTGCGCGAGCATCAAGATCGATCCAAGAAACATGTAAGAATTCTCCTCTCGAGTTTCCAGTCCTTATAACAAACCAAAGCGCCGTTTGCGCAATTGCCGGGCAGGCTCTGGGCACAAACGGCGTCAGTGGGTCGTTCCGGGAAATGAAAAAGGCCAACCACCGCGCCCCCGGCACAGCCAGCCACAACCTGCGGCCCAGACTGCAAGCCGACACTTTACGAGGCGGCACGGCCGATGGCGCTACTGCGTGATATGGATCTCCTCTTCCTTGTTAACGTGGCCAAGAAAATAGATCAGCCCGCAGATGAAAAACACGACTGCGGCCCCGACCGCGTACCACATGTGATGCGAGCCGCTGTCGGTGCCGGGCGTGGCAACAAAGAGATAAAACTGCCAGATGCCAACGCCTAATGCCGCTAGTCCCACAACCACGGCCAGTATGTCTTTAAGGCTTCCCATTTTGAACCTCCGCACACTTATTGACTAATGAAGGTTAAGGAAAAAGCCGATTCTTCCAGTCTTTTTACTGGGCTGCATGTTAACGCCAGCCCACGGGGAACGCAAGGAAAAATGGGACGCGGCGAAGGGCGAGACACGGGGACGGGGAGACGCGGAGACACGGAGAAGGGAGACATATCCCCGCGTGCCCGCGTGCCCGCGTCCCCGTGTCCCCGTATTACCCTGTCTCCAGACCTTCCCGTCTCGCAAGGATCACTCGCCGGTCGCCCTGCCGCATGGTTACCCGTTCGCGGTCGAGGTATTCCAGCAACGGGATCGCATATTTGCGCGAGACACGCGCCAGATCTTTGAAGGCCGAAACGTCAATCGCCCGGTCCGGCTCATGGCTGGCCGCATATGCGTGGAGCTGCCCCCGCAAACGCTCGAGCGATTCTCGATGAAAGTAGAGATCACCCTGAACCCGAACCAGCACGCCGCCGTCAATCAACACTTGCAGGATCTTTCGCCCGTGCGTTCGATTGGCACTTGAGACCGCGGCCCGCTCCATAGCCTCGTCCACTGATGGCGCTTCCAAAGCGGCCTCCTCATAAACCTGCGCGAGCCGATCGCGAAGCTGGGCGTCCCCAGCCGAAAGTTCCAGGCTGTGTTGACGCGCTCGCACCAACTCTCTTTCGGCGACCAGTTTGCCCTCCTGTTCCAATCGCGCGATCGCCGCACGAAAGATTTCCGGCGCGGCATGGGCAAAGTATCGCTCGCGCAGAGTTTCGCGCGCCATTCCGCGCGCCAACGGTTCGCGCTGGTGATGGGCCGTGACTGCTTCAAGCGCAGTCCGGCACAGGCGCTCAAAGTTTTCCGCGGCGATCAAGACTCCTTCTGCGTCAATCACCGCGCCGCGTTCTTTTGCCTGCGTTGCCGCGGCGGATAAGACGACATCATTCCAGCCGGTACGAGCCGCAATGTCTGCCAGCCGCTGGCCTTGATCTCCTGCGGTTCCAACGTAGATCGCGAAACGAGCAGCACGATCTGTCTCCATCAAGGTCCGTAGTCGCTCGCGAACGTGCGCCAGATCTTTTCCTCGATGCTTATTAGCAAACGGATCCAGAATGCGGCCGCCGGCAATCGTCAACGAAGGCGAGTAGGAACGGATGATGAAACGCTCATCGGGCAGTGCTACGACCGGCGACTCGAGTCTCAATTGCCCAAAGCCGCTCGCGCCCGGTTCGATTGCTCCCCTCTCATCAAGCACGCGCAGCCGTCCGAGAACTTCCGCTGCGCCGAGATGAACGCGCACGCGCGCACGTGAGCGCAAAGCGCGAGTCGCGCTGCGCAGGACGTCAAGGTAAACGTCAATGACCTGCGTGGGGCGAAGCCGCCCGACTGGCGCGAGTACCATGCCGCGTTCGATCGAAGCGGCATCGACACCACCAAGGTTGACGGCAGTCCTCTGCCCGGCTACGGCACGCTGAACCGCAGCCCCGTGCACCTGCACGCCTCGCGCGCGCACGCGCGTCGCCCCGGGCAACAACTCCAGATCGTCAGCTTCGGCAATTTCTCCGGCGACAAGCGTGCCCGTCACTACCGCGCCAAAACCTTTCATCGTGAACGCACGATCGACCGGCAATCGGGCCACCATTTCCGACGAACGCGCCGGTACTTCCGAGGCGACTTGACGCAACGCTGCGCGCAATTCTTCGAGACCGCTGCCGGTGCGCGCGCTGACAGTCAAGACGGGCGCGCCCTCGAGAAATGATCCGGCTACTAACTCCTCCGCTTCGTCGCGCACCAGCGGCAACAACTCTTCCTCGACGAGATCTGTTTTGGTGATGACGATCAAGCCTTTGCGCACGTCGAGCAGGCGACAAATATCAAAATGCTCGCGCGTCTGCGGCATCACGCCTTCATCGGCCGCGATGACCAACGCCACGACATCAATGCCGTGCGCACCAGCGAGCATGTTCTTGACAAAGCGTTCGTGGCCGGGAACATCGACAAAGCCGATGCGCACTTCGCCTAAATCAAGATCGGCAAAACCCAAATCGATCGTGATGCCGCGCTTTTTCTCTTCCGGCAGACGATCCGGATCTTTGCCCGTCAGCGCGCGCACGAGCGCACTCTTGCCGTGATCGATATGTCCTGCCGTGCCAACGATGATTGAATGCATGGAAATGGGTATCGGGTGTCAGGTGCCGGGTATCAGGTGCCGGGTGTCCGGTGTCGGATGTTTGGTATTCGATCGCCGTCTCAGCACTTCGTCCTGATTCCGCTTTGGCTACGTCCGCTGCAAGGCATTACGCAGAGCGTACAGTTGCTTTCCCAATGAACTAATTTCTGCCAGCCTTGGCTTCAATTGATTTGACAAAAGATACTTCAGTCGTACCGCTATTTCCAGTTGGGTCTCCAGCTCAGCCAACGACGCCTGGGCCATGGAGATGTGGTGAAGGTACTCTTTGATGTGCTCCCTCGTGTGCCCTTCCGCTATATTCGACGGTATTGATACTACTGCCCGCCGAATCTGACTCAACAGACCGTATGTCTCCTCTCTCGGAAACTTTTGAGTCAGTAGATACACTTTTTCAACCAAGTCCATTGCCCTTTGCCACACTCTCAGGTCACGGAAACTTTTCATTACTCTTCTCCTTTGCGATTGAGGCTATGGTGACGCGAGGATTCTTGCGATTCGAATTTCGATCACCCGACACGCGACACCCGGCACCCGACACCTGAGACCCGGCACCTGATACCCGACCCGGCACCTGATACCCGACACCTATCTAACTATTTCAAAATCGATCCACTGCGTCGCCACCCGGTGTTTCTGATCCGCGAGTAGATCAGTTACAACCACCTGGAAGACATACTCGCCAGGGGCCATGTCCGTGCCCAACTGGATTGCCCCGTTGACGCTGAGGCGTTTCAAGTCGGGCGGATTATTCAGATTAAACGGTTGCGGTTTTCCCGTGAAAACAGGCTGGCCGCTGCGAAAGAGGCGCGCTTGAATCTGTAGTTGCGGTTGGCCGGTAGTTTTATCCGTGTGCGCGTTATAAATCACGCAGCCATACTGCATTATCTGGCCGCGATTGAACTGACGCACCGCGGCGCTGTTGGTGGCGCTGGCAAGTTCGTCACGTTCGGTGTTCTGGCTGGCAGCCGGCTGGCTCCCCGAATTCGAGACATTTCCGGACTCCTGCTTTTTCGGCGCCGCCGGTTCGACTCCAGTGACTATGACGCCTGAAACATTCAGTCGGTTTTTCTTGATGTCCGGGACTTCAACAAACTGGCTCGCTGAACCGACACGCTCCGAACCTTGATCGCGCACGGCAACGCGAAGTTGGTAAGCGCCTGGCTTCTTGATCGGAACGGTTATGAAGTAGACAAAGCCGTCCTTTAGGACGCGTTGGTACCGGTCCGCACGCACCGTCAGCGTGGCTGGGCCACTGATCTGCTCAATCGGATTCCCATTGTCGCCAAAGGTGATGGCGAGAAAATTAATCTTTGTCTTATGCGACCCGTCAGGCTCGTCAGTAAATGTGAGATCGCCCGCGTTGACGTGCAGCATCGAACGCATAAATGTACCAAGTTTAGGATCGTTGGCGAAGAGTGAGGTCAGACGCATGTGCACACCCGCGGCTCCAAAGGGCGAGATCAGCGCCGCAATCATCTGCTGTTGGGCCGTGCGTGGGGCCGGATTGGCGACTTCGTCCGAAACTCCGTAAAAGCCGTTGCGCATGCGCACGTTGAACTTGCCCTGCCGTTTCACCTTGAGGCTTAAGTGATGAAAGGTGCGGCGTCCCGTTTTTTGATCGAAGGTAGACTCGTCGGGACGATAGCCAATTAAGTAATAGCTCTTCTGATCCTCCATTACGCGTCGGATGCCGCCGCTCAAGTCGTTGGTATCGTGGATGGCAATTCCGCCGGTCTGTCTCGCCAAATAGTTGAGGCCCTCTTGCGAATCAAAGGCGGCAGTGCGACGACTAGCCAACTGTTGCTCGACCTGATCGGGTGTCATGCCACCAGCGTTATCGGCAGCGGTTAGTCCAAACGTCTGCAACCCGGTCGCGTTCATCGTGTAGATAACCACGGACGCGCGGCTGGCCTGATCGATTAGGCGTTGCAAGGCCTGCAGGGCCCGGTAACTGCGAGTGGGATCGTCGCGGTTGTAGATCCTGAAGCCATCAGAGACGAGGAGAATCGATTTGCGTCCCGGCAGTTCGCGCAGACCCTTCACGACGTAACTAACGGCGCCGAGCGTTCCGACAGAAAACACGTCTTCGCGAAACTGGTTGAGATCTTCGTTCGCTGCCTGCGCCTCCTCGCTCATGTTCGAGGTGTCTTCGATCGGAGCAAACGCGCCGGTACCACCGCGGCCAGCGGCGTACCACTTCACGCGTTCAATGGCGGCATAGAGCATTCGTTTGTCAGACGTGAACTGCTGCAACGCGCCAATGCCCCCGCCCGTGCGAATGATGGCCACGAGATCACCCGGCTGCATCTGTTCATCGACAAACTTTTTCAAGGCGCGCCGCACAAAGTAAGTGCTTTCAAACGACAGCCCGAGATCGTCAATGATGATGGCGATAGTCCGACGAACTTCTTCGGGGCGTAGCGTGACCGGGGGCGCAGGCGGCGCGTTTTTGTCAATCGCGTTAGCGGACTTGGCCGGCTGCGTGACGACGGTCGGCGCAGTCGTGATAAAGGAAAAATGAGTGATTTTCTGCGACCGGCCATCTTCAAAAATCTGAACCTCTTCAGGGCGCAGATCGGTTACCCGCTTCCCGCTTTTATCGGTTATGACCGCATCAACCTGAACCAGGTTCGTGTTGATGCGAACAACGTCTTCTTCGGCGGCTCGAGCCTGCTGCTGAGGAATGGGCGACTGTGGTGGCGTCGCGGAGGGCTGCTGTGGCGCTGTCAGCGGCTGCGGTTTTGGCGAGGCAGCGGGCTGTTGTGCCAGAGTCGAAAGAGAGAGTTGCAAGACAAGTACGCCGGCAGATAGCAACTGTCTTTTCATCTCAAACGTCCTTTGACCTGGCAAGCCTGACATCCTTTTGAAGGATACCTTGGTAGAACTCGATATACTGCGGGATCACGAGGTCGGTATTGTAACGCGAAATTGCCGATTCGCGCGCGCGGCAACCCATCTCGCGGCGAAACTCTTCGTCGGTCAGTAATCGTGCGGCATCAGCGGCCATCTTTTCGAGGTCGCCTGTCTTGCTCAGGAATCCAGTCTCGCCGTCGTCAACGACTTCAGGAACGCCGCCGACGCGCGAAGCAACCACCGGCACTTCACAGGCCATCGCCTCGAGCGCAGCCAGGCCGAACGATTCCTGCTCCGACGGCAAGAGTAAGACGTCTGAAGCAGACAGATAGTCAACAATATTCGGCTGCTTGCCGACAAAGACGCAGGCGTCGTAAACGCCAAGACAGCGCGCGCGATGCTCGACGTTGGTGCGCTCGCTGCCGTCGCCAACCATGACGAGCCGCGTTTTGATCTTCCTCTTCAGCACGCGGGCGAGGATCTCAACGCAGTCGACGGGCCGTTTGACCGGGCGAAAGTTTGAAACGTGAACCAGCAGCAGCTCGCCATTTGGCGCCAGCCTACGGCGCAGCGCTTCAACCGGGCGTCTTTGGTATTCCGTCGGACAAACGAAGTTCGGTATGACAGTGAGGTCGTCAAACTGAAAACTTTCTTTCGTTGCTTCCTTCAAGTAATGCGAGATCGCGGTGACACCGTCCGATTGAACAATGCCGTAACGCGTAATCGGCAGATACGATCGATCGGCGCCGACTAGTGTGATGTCTGTCCCATGCAACGTGGTGATCACCGGCAGCCGGCGCTTTGGTTTCAAAGATTCTCGCGCCAAGATCGCGCTAATCGAATGCGGAATCGCGTAGTGGACGTGCAAGAGATCGAGATTCTCCGTTTCAGCAACTGTGGCCATCTTCGTTGCCAGCGCCAACGTGTAGGGCTGATGCTCGAACAGCGGATACGACATCATCTCGACTTCGTGAAAGCGGACGCGTTCACTGAGTTCCGTCAGACGCGTCGGCAAAGCAGAAGCAATGAAGTGAACCGTGTGGCCGCGAGCAGCCAACTCCTTGCCCAGCTCAGAGCCGACAATTCCGCTGCCGCCGTAAGTTGGATAGACAGTGATGCCGATGTTCATTGTTTTCGGTCTTTGGACTTTGATCCTAGATCTTTGATGGCCCCAAGTTCGAAGGTGCAGAGTCAAAATATCAGGTTCAAAGACCAAAGATCAAAAACCAAAGACCAAACAGACGAGGAGAGGCAGGCGCCCCTCGCAAGCCCCTTCAGCCATAGGACCAAACTGACTCGTTAGAATATTGGCGCTTGCGGATCTGAATCTCGCTCGCCTTGGCTGGAATCAATTACAGACGCTTACTTCCTTTGCCGGAGACAACCGGCATTCGTGGCGACCCAATACTTTGGTTATAAGGAGGGCGGCACCCGCGCTCCCGGTCGAGTGGGTGTTTGAATCCGCTTACGGCAAATTCATTCGGTGGAGCAGGTCTGCGAGGCGCGGGTCCGAGCGAATCGGATCAAAGCGCGGGTCGACCTTGAGCCCGATCAGGCCCAGCGCTCGCTCGTTGTAGGTTTTCTCCAGCCAGGCGAACGCGTAGTCTTTTTCGCCAAGCGCGCTGTAGATCAGCGCAATGCTGAACGGCGAGACATACTCCTTCTTGGCCAGTTCGCTCAGTTCTCTCAGCACCCGGTGCGCTTCGTCTCGCTCTCCGGCCATCGCGTAATCGTAGCCGAGCCCCGACAACGACCAGCCCGTCCGCTGGAGGCGCACACGCTTACGGGCCACGTCGACGGCCTCTTCATTCATTCCCTTGTGCGCCAGGGAGTGGCCAAGAAACGCGAGCGCGCGATCATAGTTGGGATCGATCTCGAGCGCCTTGCGGAGCTGGCTAATGGCCTCGTCGTATCTGCGCGCGTGAAAGAGTGCCACGCCGAGATCGGTGTTGATGATAATCGAGAGCGGGTCGAGCTCGAGCGCGCGGCGAAGCTCGCTTACGCTATCGTCCGGCCGACCGATGAACGTCAAGAATTCGCCATGCCAGTGATGAGCAGTTGCATAGTTAGGGTTGAGTTCGATCGCCCGCTCGAACTCTTTCTCAGCTTCGTCCCAACTCCAATCGTAGTTCTCGGCGATCAGCGCCAGCGAGGTATGAGCTTCGGCGAGCGTGGAGTCGAGCTCGACGGCGCGCGCGGCGGCAATCTTTGCTTTCGGGATCGCCTGCCGCTGAGAAACGAGATCGTAGGCGCCGAGCAATAAATACGAATCGGCGAGCCCTGCTTGGGCCTGAGCATAGTTCGGCTGAAGCGATATCGCCTGATTGAAATACCCGATGGCTTTATTGAATCCCTCGGCGGTTCGCTGATTCCAAAAGTAACGGCCTTTCAGGTATGCTTCATACGCCTCAACGTTCTCGCTGCCGCGTCTTTGCAGCCGCGCGCGTTCCTCGTCGTTCAACTTCACCGCAAGCTGAACCGCTACCTCCTGCGAAACTGCATCTTCCAACGCGAAGATGTCCGTGAACTGCTGGTCAAATTTCTCCGACCAAAGTGTGGCCCCATCCTGCACCCTGAGCAGTTGCACCGTCACACGAATGCGGTCACCGGAGCGCTGCACACTGCCATCCAACACGGCGTCCACACCCTGTTGCCGGCCAATCGCCACCGGGTCTTGATTCGGATCTGTGTACCGGCGCACGGCGCTCGTCGGACGCACGGCGACCTCGTGAATGTTGCCCAGCCGGGTGATCAGCGTGTCCGCGATGCCGATCTCTAGTGACTCGTCAGCCGGTCCGGAAGCCAGCGGCTTGAACGGAAGCACGGCCAGGGATCTGATCGCCACTCCGGCAGCCGCTGGCGGAGTTGCCTTTCTCGAAAACCTCGGATAGGCATAAACAATCACAGTCACAATCAGCAGCGCGCCGGCCAACAGGAATGCTGGGCGGGCCAACCGTTGCGACGCGGTCTTATTCGCCGATGCCGCCGCTGGGCGCGCCTCGTGATGATCGAATGACTCTGTTTCCTCGATTAAGAATCGCGCCGTTGTAGTCTTTTCCAAAACTAGTTCCGCGCCGGGCCCGATCTCGCTCACGTGGGGCACAAACCGGTAACCATGCTTAGGAACGGTCTCGATAGATTGCTGTCCGGCGAACCCTGCAGTCAGAGCCTTTCTCAGCAACGAAATATTCCGCGTCAGGTTGCCTTCCTCAACGAAGGTGCCGGCCCAAACTTCCCGCATCAACTCGTTTTTCTCAACCAGGTGCCCGCTTCGTTTGACCAGCAGCAGCAGTATCTCAAAAGCCTTCGGCTCCAGAGACAACGGCCGGCCATCAAGCACCAACAGACGCTCAGACTCGTCCAGACGGAAACGGCCAAACTCGTAAACGTGGTCACGACATACTGGCTCGCTCAATCCCACGGGCGGGGCCGTACTTGGCAGTCCGAGCACCGCCACGCTCAGCATCACTGATAACGATTCCGGTTCACCAACGACTAATCCGCTTGATGATGCGCATTTCTTCGTGCAGCAGCATTACTACGATTTTCTCAGCCGCTATCCCGATCCCGGAGGTTGGGATTTCTGGACCAGCCAGATCACGCAGTGCGGCACGGACGCCACCTGTCTGCGCAACAAACGCATCGACGTGTCGAACGCCTACTTCTATGAACTGGAGTATCAGCAGACGGGGGCCTTTGTCTTTCGTCTCTATCGTGCAGCGTTCGGTAACAGTCAGCCCTTTGCAAATCCCGACGGCTCGAATCCGACCGAAGCATACAAGCTGCCAAGCTACGCGAAGTTCGCCTTTGACCGCGCCCGCGTGGTGGGCGGTTCGAGTTTGGCCCAGGGGCAATTGGATTTTGCGAACGTGTTCGTGCAGCGGCCGGAGTTTCTGGCGAAGTATCCCTCCAACCTCGACGGCTCTTCGTTTTTCGACGCCGTGCCCAACACCATCAAGAACGACTTGGGCGTTGATCTAACGGCGCAAAAACCAGGACTGCTGACGCTGTTCAACTCCGGCGGGCGCGGCGCTGTGATGTATCGGCTGGCTGATGACAACGCGCAGACGAACCCGATCAACAATCGCGCCTTCATCGACGAGGAATACAACCGGGCGTTTGTCGCGACGCAGTACTTTGGTTATCTCAGACGCGATCCAGACATTGGCGGCTTCCTGTTCTGGCTGGGCCAGGTTAGCAGCGCCCCGCTGCGCGACGTGACAAAGCAGCACGCGATGGTCTGCGCTTTCATCACGTCGGCTGAGTACCAACAACGCTTCAGTTCGGTCGTGACTCACACTAACGGGGAGTGTCCGCAATGATATTGGAAACGCAAGCAGCCCGCCGGCAATCGAGTTGAAGAGGCGCACCCGCGTGGACGTCCGTTTTGGGCGGACACATCGGTCCGCTCCTACCAAAAACAATCGTCCGCACACCAGACAAAGATCGACAAACTAAAATTGGAGAGGCAGGCGCCCCTCGCAAGCGCCTGCCTCCGTCTCAGCTTGTCTCACCGTTAGATTGGGGGGCAAGTGAGGCCGGGAAGTATATTCCCGAGAGAATATTTTTGGCAACGTTTTGCTTGTTTCGTCTTTATTGGTCTTGAAAAGATTGGGCCAGATAGTTCTATTCGCGGCCACGCACTGCGTCAAACAGGCAAACGGAGTATAATAACTGCGACAATTAAGCTGATCGATAGCTTTTGCAGACGGACGTTCCGGGGCGGCCTCGAACGATTGGAGAAAGATACCAATGCCGAAGATTAGTGACATTGAGGAAACGCCGAATCCGAACGCTGTTAAGTTTGTGCTGCGCGAGCCGGTCAGCAACGGCGTCGCACAGCAGTTCGCCTCCGCTGCTCAGGCGGCGAATGATCCGTTGGCGAAAGCTCTCTTTGATGTTGGGCACGTCGTTTCGGTCTTTTACATGGACAAGATGATCACCGTCGAGAAAGATGCTGAAGGAGATTGGGATGAATTACTGCCGGTGCTGGCGGTGCCAATTCGAGCTGCCGAATCCGTGGGCACAAACGGGGAAGCGGTCGGCGGCGCAATCGCGGCGGTAATGAGTGATGATCCGCGTCTGCTGCGAATCAACGAAATACTCGACGAAAAAGTACGGCCGGCATTGGCGGGTGACGGTGGCTATTTGGAAATACTCGGCCTCGCGGAGCATACGCTGACCATTCGCTATCAAGGCGCCTGCGGCAGTTGTCCCAGCTCGCTCTCTGGCACGTTGATGGCGATTGAAGGGATGCTGAAGCAGGAAGTCGATCCGGAACTGGAAGTCATCGCGGTCTAGTTCTTTGCAACGTCTGACTGGTCCGTCGAAGCAAATCTACTCCAAAAAAGTCCTCGTTGATTTCCAACTTTCTGGAACCTTTCCGGAAGGTTTTGGGAATTCTCTTTGGAACTAGATACCGGCACGCGCGTTTAGTCACAAGATTCACGGCTGTTATCTACACGCTTTGCATTCAACCTGCGCTGCTCTAGAGGGGAGAACTATGAACTTTCGTGCTCGCCTATCAGTAGGCGCGGTTTTGCTTTGTGCGCTGTCCACGGCAATTAACGCTCAAGCTCCACAAGACAAACAACCCAAGCCAACTTCCGACAAGAGCAAGCAGGCCAAGACCAAAGAGCCCGATCCTTTGGCGGTAGAAAGGCACAATGTGGCCGTTTCGTTGCTGACGTCACTGGCCGACGACGCGCGCAGCTTTCGCGATCAGAAGTTACGTGCGCGAGTGCTGGCGCGCGCGGGCGATGCGTTGTGGACCACGGAGCCCGATAGATCTCGGGAACTTTTTCGGCGCGCCTG
Source organism: Pyrinomonadaceae bacterium (assembly GCA_041499185.1). Classification (GTDB taxonomy): domain Bacteria; phylum Acidobacteriota; class Blastocatellia; order Pyrinomonadales; family Pyrinomonadaceae; genus JAOAPY01. The sequence continues at coordinate 27,132 of JBGQJU010000039.1, forward strand.
GGACGCTGCCGAGACCGGAGACGCCGAGGCAGCCCGGCTAGCCGCTGAGGATGCGCGCCGACAGCAACAACAAACGGGCGTGGTGTTTAGGCGCAGCCCGCGAGACATGCGATCCGAAGTGCTGCGCATGGTCGCAAAGCGCGATCGTCAACTCTCCGAAGAGTTTCTCAAGAAGCTGGAAGACGCGGCGGAGCGAGAAGCAAAGGATGCAGCCACGGACGCAGATTTGCGACGCGCGAGCGATCAGTGGTCAGCTCCGGCTGCAAAGGCAAAACGACTCGCGCTTGCGAGAGCACTACTTCAGGATGGCGACGTCGAGCGAGCAATGCAATACGCTGGGCCAGTACTCGATCAGGTAAACAAAGACACCATGGGCTTCCTTTCAGTACTGCGACAAAAAAACCCGCAGGCGGCGGACGGTGCCTTTGCCCAATTGCTCGCGCGTGCGGGACAAGACCCTTCGTCAGACGCCAATACCGTAGCTGGCCTTTCGTCCTACGCGTTAACGCCGCTCCTATACATTACGTTCTCCGCCGACGGTGGGTCGTATGCCAACCAGGAAGGCCCGCTTACCGGTCCGCCGGATCTGTCTGCTCAGTTGCGCGCAGCATTTTTCCAGGTAGCGACTGGAATTCTCATGCGTCCGCTGCCGCCGCCCGATCAGGATTTTACGACTTCCGGACGCGCCGGGAAATACATGGTGATCAAGCGTCTGCTGCCGCTGTTTGAACAATACAGTCCGGAACAGGCGGCGCTACTGCGCACGGAAATGACGGCGCTTGCCAGCAATATTCCTGACGGCGTTCGCGCGGAAGGGAACCGCGCCATCGACCGCGGTATTGTTCCGGACAATCCGAAAGGCGACCCGCTGGAGACGATGCAGGATCGCCTCGACCACGCCAAGACTGCCACCGAGCGAGACGGCATCTATGCCGATGTTGCTGCGGCCCTGGCCAACAAAGGTGATTCAAAGGCTCGTGAATTGGCGAGCAAGATTGAAGATTCAGAATTCAGAAACAAGGCTCTCGCCTATGTCGATTTTGAACTCTTGCGCGCGGCCTTCCAAAATAAAGACACCGCGAAACTGCTTCTAATTGCGAGGACTGGCGAGTTGACGCACATCCAGCGCGCGTGGGGTTACACGCAAGCAGCCCTGCTAACGACCAAAGATCCGGCCCGCGCCATCGACTACTTGCAGGAAGCGGCGACTGAAGCCCGCCGCATCGACGGCAGCGATCCTGACCGGGCCCGCGGGCTTGTCGCCGTCGCCAGCGGATTCGCACGAACCGATCGTGTGCGCGCCTGGGAGGTAATTACAGAAGCGGTAAAGGCAGCTAACGGTGCAGAGGGTTTCACCGGCGAAGACGGTCTGCTCAGCGCCAGACTGCAAACAAAGAACATGGTCGTGGCAACCAATGCTTCAGCCGACGATTTCGATCTTTCGGGAGTCTTCACGTCGTTGGCCGGCGACGATCTGTATCGAGCGATTGAACTCGCGAAGACTTTTACCGCCGAAACAGCGCGCGCCAATGCCACGATTGCCGTCGCTCGATCTGTCCTCGAGCAGAAACAGAAAGTAGCTAGCGCTCAATGACTGAAGCCGGAAATTGAGCTAGAGTTGGGAAGTCGCACTACCTTGTTCCCCGCGTTGGGAGGTTGAAATGAACCACCTTGTCCGCCTCTGGCTCGCCGCTCTTGTCCTGCTAATTTTTGCCTTCCCCGCCGCCCCCCAATCAAACGAAGCGAAGAAGGCTCCTGGCAAAAACCCGTCCAGCGACGGCAATTCAGCGAAGGATGTCGAGGCCGATCGGGCCATTAAAGAGCGTCGCGCGCAGGCACGGTCGCTGTTAGTGTCGCTAGCCAGTGATGCACGCAGCTTTCGCGATCAAAGGCTGCGTGCGCGCTCTTTAGCTCGGATTGCGGACGCGCTTTGGGAGGTTGACGCCGAACAGGCACGCGCGCTTTTCCGCAAAGCCTGGGAAGCCGCGGAAGCTGCGGACAAAGACGGCCAGCAGCGACTGCAGGAAGAGATAAGCGCGCAAAAGGCAAAAACGGGCGGAGGTTTTGCGGTGAGCTCGCCTCCAAATGTACGCGGTGAAGTGCTCCGGCTGGTCGCGCGGCGCGACCGTGGTCTGGGCGAAGAGTTTCTGGAAAAACTAAGAGTGGATAGGCAGCAGGAAGCTGCAAACGCTGCCGAGAGTACCAGGCGAAATCCGCTCGGCACGCCTGAAGCGCTTAGGCAGAGGCTGAATCTGGCGCAGCAACTACTCGACGCCGGAGACGTTGAGCGCGCTTTGCAGTTCGCCGACCCTGCTCTCGGTTTCCTGAACATGAGTTCGCTGAACTTCCTCTCAAACCTACGTGACAAAGATCCGGCGGCGGCCGACCAGCGCTACGCGGCTATGCTGGCAAATGCTGCGGTTGATTTGCAGTCAGACGCAAACACAGTATCGCTGCTTTCATCTTACATTTTCACTCCGCACTTCTTCGTGACCTTTAGTGGCAACGGCACGTCAAGTTCGCAGATGTCTTCGATCATGACGCCCGCGAACGTCGCGCCTGAACTGCAAGCGGCTTTCTTTCGCACCGCCGCACAGGTTTTGTCGCGGCCGCTGCCTCCGCCGGAGCAGGACCAAAGCTCATCGGGTATTGACGGAAAGTATCTGGTCATCAAGCGACTGCTGCCTCTGTTTGAGCAATATGCGCCGCCGGAAATCACGGCATCGATGCGGGCTCAGTTAGAGGCTCTGACCACCGTCGTGAACGACAGCGCGCGCCAGCGAGATGATGAGTGGATGAGAAAAGGAATCAAACCGGAACAGAAGAGTCAGGATCGCGAGCAGTCACTGTTGGAACAGATCGAACACGCCAAGACTGCCGCCGAACGAGACGGACTTTATCTTCAACTGGCTTTTTTTGCGGCAAGAAGCGGCGACATCCGCGCCCGGGAATTCGTCGACAAGATTGAGGATAGTGAATTGCGCCAGAAGGCTCGCGCCTACATTGATCCATCGCTGGCAATGCAGGCCATCGACAAGAAACAAACTGCCCAGGCGCTGGAGCTGGCTCGAATCGGGGACCTGACTCACATTCAAAGAGTGTGGGTCTTGAGCCAGGTCTCCAAGCTACTAGCCAAGACCGATCATGATAAGTGTCTTGCCTTGATCGAGGACGCGGCTTCGGAAACCCGGCGGATAGACGGATCAGATCCAGACCGTCCGCGCGCGCTAATGGCTGTAGCCAACGCTCTTTTGACAGCCGATCGGGCACGCGCTTGGGACGCTGCTTTCGATGCCGTGAAAGCTTCAAACTCCGCCGATGGCTTTACCGGCGAGGACGGCGGGCTCGTCATTCAGTTCCAGACCAAGGGCAGCTCTTCAGTGAGGAGCGATGACGCACCGGATTTCGACGTGGCGGGAATCTTCCGCGCGCTCGCCACTGATGATTACGATCGGGCCGTTCAGCTAGCGCGCGGCTTCCAGGGTGAAACGCCTCGCGCTATGGCAACTATCGCTATCGCTCGCTCCGTGCTCGAACAGAAACAGCCGCGAGGGGCCGAAAAGAAGTGAGCGAGCCAAGCCAAACTAGTCAGGAATAGATATTCATCGGCCGGGTGAGCAGCGCTACGGGATCATCAACGTTCAGCGCCTCACGGACGTAGAACGGTTCGCCGGCAGCCACGCCGATTAGCGAGCCGTAATACCGCATGCGCCATTCGATCTGTTGCAGAAAAGTCTTCTCGCTGATCCGCGTGGTCGGCTCTTTCGATTCCGCACTGTAAAACTGAGAGGCGTGCGCCCGGATCGCTTTCATCTTTTCCTCGACAAAATCCGAAACATCTACGACAAACGACGGCACGACGAGCCGCGAGAAAACTGAATGCGCGATCGCCGGCATTTTTACTGGCTGCTGTTTGCCTTCTGCATCGTAGCGGGCCATCGTCGCGAGCCGCGCCGCTTCTCGAACAATGCGGCACGTCGCTGCATGATCCGGATGCGGATCGTCCCAGTGAGTTGTCAGGATCACCTTGGGACGGTGCGCGCGGATCACCCGCACCACAGCCGTGCGTGATTCGTCGGTGAGCCACACGTGTCCATCGGGCTGTTCGAGGTTCAAACGAATGTCGAGCTTCAGGATGTGCGCCGCATCGAGCGCCTCTTTCGCTCGAATTGCCGGTGTGCCGCGCGTCCCCATTTCGCCGCGCGTCATGTCGGCGACACCGGTTCGATAGCCCAGAGATTTCAGCTTCAACAATGTGCCCGAGACGCTCAACTCCACATCGTCGGGATGCGAGAAGATTGCCAGCACGTCGAGGTCAATCGGTAGATCGCTCATCTTTGTCTTTGTCCGTGCGACTAGTTATCGCTTTGAGGTTTAACTGAACCGGCGCTTTTGGTCAAGTCAGTTCGTTTGACTCGTCAGGCTTCATTTCGATAGCCTCGCGCGAATGAGACTCGTCATCCTTGGCTCAGGCACCTCAGTGCCGCACGCGCAACGAACGTCGTCAGCCTATTGGCTGGAGGCGAGCGGCGGCTCCTTATTGTTGGATATCGGTCCCGATGCCGCGCATCGTATGGCCCAGGAGGGGCTTGATTGGGCCAATCTCAAGGCGATCTGGATCAGCCATTTTCATCTGGACCATCTTGGCGGTCTCGCTCCCTTTTTGTTCGGCACGAAGTGGGCGCCGCAAACGCAGCAGCGGACCAAGTCGCTAAAAGTATTTGGTCCGGCAGGAATCAAAACCTTGCTGCAGGCCTTCGATCAGGCTAACAACTATCGCCTGCTTCACCAGCCGTTCGCGATCGAAGTGATCGAGATCGAATCGGGTTCTGGTTTTGAAATCTTGCCAGGTTTGAATGCGCAGACGTTTGCTACGCCGCACACGCGCGAGAGCCTGGCGATTCGGTTGACCGACAACGACGGCACATCGCTCGTGTACACATCCGACACAGGCCCCTCCGAAGAACTGGCCGCGTTTGCCCAGGGCGCCGACGTTCTCTTGATGGAGTGTTCCTTCCGCCACAACAAGCCGATTCAAAATCATCTTGAACTGGAGGAAGCGATGGCGATTGCGCATCAGGCCAATGCGCGAAAGGTCGTTCTTACGCACTTGTATCCTGAATGGGACGGCATTGACCTCGTAGCCGAAGCGCAAGCGCTCTGGTCTGGAGAGACCATCGCGGCCGTGGATAGGTTGGTACTGGAGTTTTGATCCTTCGTGCTACAATCTGCCCATGAAAATGATCGAGAGCGTGACCGTTGAAAATGGAGGCAAGATTACGCTGCCTGACGTGCTACGCGATCGCTACGGGTTGGCCGCCGACACTACCATTCGCATCATCGAAACCCGCAACGGTATCCTCCTCGTACCGCTTACCGATGAACCGATGAGCGAATCCCTGGCTGCTGAGTTGCGCGACTGGCAGTCCTTAGGAGCAGACGCTGTTGAGATGTTTCCTTACGACGGAGATGGCGAAAGGTGATTGCTGGAGAAGTACGTTTTCGTTGAACTTCCAGCCCGAGGCGGACACACTCAAGTCGGACAACGGCCCGCGATCATAGTTCAACACATTAGTTCCCTGCCCACCACACTGCTGATCCCACTAACGACGCAATTGGACGCCCTTCGCTTTCCCGGCACGCTTTTGGTAGAGAAAGACGCCGCTAACGGATTGCGTCAGACATCAGTCGCGCTCGTTTTTCAATTGACGGCGGTGGACAATCGCTTTATTGGAGAACGCATTGGGATCATCTCCGAAGCTGTGATGGAATCGATTTGGGCGAACTTCGACGAGATTACAGGACGCCTCTAGCTTTCAATATCACAGAGGGATTGATCCCTGTGCTAAAGTATTCGCCGTTCACTCATTTCTAAAATGTCGAGGCGGAGATTCTGGAATGACGTGTCCCAGATGTTCAAGGCCCACGCATTTAGTGCGGCGGCGCTGTCCGGCGTGTAAGCGCCAGCAACCAAGTTTTTACATCTTGTCGATTGTTCTGCTGCTGGTGATTTGCTTTGGCGGTCTGGCGCTGCTGGGTAAGCTTCCCTGGCACACCTAGTCTTGCCTGCCGTTAGAGAGACTTTCAAATCAAGCGGAAATGATCAAGTGAGAGGATCTCATGGTTGGGAAAGGGGGCATGCCCCCGCTGGTTGGTGATCTGATAACTGTGATCCTTCAAATTTGAAGGAGTAAGGTTGAGGTGTGCAAAGTCAAAAGAGCGGGGGCATGCCCCCTTCCTAACCTGGAGCTGATCAAGAGAGAAAATTTTCTAGAAGAACCCCTATTACCTTACTCCCCACTCCCAGATCCCGTACTGAGTCTTTTTGTCCACTGGATGACCCGCTTGCTTGAGTGACAAAACAATCTGTCCGCGATGGTGTGATTCGTGCGAAATCATATAACCAAGGAACGCAACCGCGTGCGGCTTGAAGCCTTTCACTTTTCCGCTGGCCCCAATACTTTGATTTAACAGCGTCCGGATCGCCTGCCCGGAATCAACCAGCGACTTGCGCAAGAGCTTCTTGCCGCCGGCTTGCTCCTTATCGATCTTGACTAGACCCTTCAGCAGATCCGGCGCAGCAGCTTTAAGCCACATCAAGCGCACGTTGTGGACGTGCGCAAACTGCTCGCCGACGCTGCGACCCTTCGAGGCCGAATAGCAACCAAGCGCCGCCGCGTCAACCGCGTCGAGCAGGTAAAGATTAATCCGGTCGTGAATGTCCCAGGTTTCAAGAAGATGCGTTCCGTCCATAGCGAATGTTCTCCTTCAATGATTCGAGGAAACTTTTGGACAAGCAGAAGCCCGACCGTTAGGGAGGTTGCTCTTGATTTAAGAGCCCTTGCTTACGCGCGGGCTTCTGCTTGAAAGAACGAAGGCAGCGAGCCTCGCCCCCAGAGACTCACTGCCTTCTCGCGGCGCGGTGCGAACATGAAGACAAATCAGCGCACACGCGGCCACGAAGCGGATACTACTTAACTCGCATTACGATACTGTTAACAGTCAGCGCGTTGCCCGTCGCTCGCTGGAGGTCGGCGATCGCTTTGTTCAGATCCGTTTGCGCTCGCAATTCGTTGCCCCGCGCCGTGGTTAACTCGGTCTGGCGCTGGAGCACCAGAAAAACCGTCGACTGACCGGCGTCAAGTTTTCGCTTCTCGCTCTCGTACTGCTGTTCGCTGGCCGTGCGCTCGGCCGCCGCCGCACGCAAACGGGCTTCTGCGCTGCGCACCACTTGCAAAGCGTTGCGCACGTCAACTTGAATCGTTTGCTCCAGTTGCTGGCGCTGTGTGGCGACCCTTTGGCCTTCAACCAGGGATCGGCCTAGTTGCGCTTCGGCCGTACGATTGCGCAACGGCAAATTGATTGAGACGCCGACGCGAAAGTTGTTGAAGCGATTAAGCAGCAAATTGTCCAGCGATTGGCCATAGCCGCCTACCAAAAACGGAACGATCGTTTGCGGCGGCTGAGGCGTTAGCAGCGGCAACTGCGCGAGGCCCAGGAGCTGGTTAACTCGATCTCGCAATTCCGCCGACGACGCGGTGAAGGGATTCGCTCCGCCACTGAGTGCCCCCGCCGAGCCAACCATCCCGTAGCTGCCGGTAAGATCGACCTCGGGTTTTGTCTGGTCGCGATAATACCGCTGGTCGATCTGGTTGATCTCCTGAGCGACGTTTGACTGCTGCAGCTCGGGGCGATTCTCAATCGCCAGTTTCATCGCTTCGGGCAAGGAGATCTGCGGCGGCGCCAGATCGACCGAATCCGTCGGCACGATGGAGACATTCCACAACGGCGCGTCGCGATTTACGGCGATCAAGTTTTTCAACCCGTTCTCGGTGCGCGAAACGTCTTCGAGCGCGCTGTAGACGCTCTGATCCAACGCGGCGACCTGCGCCTCGACGGACACCACGTCAATCGGCGCGAGCACTCCCTCATTCACCAGCCGCTTGTTGTGTTCCAGTTGCGAACGCGCGTCCTGCAACGCGTCGCGCTGGATCTGCAAATTGCGCAAGGCGAACACGAGGTCCCAGTAGGCGCGTTGCACGTTCGTTATGGTTTCAATGGCGCGCTGGCGAAACTGAGCGTCCGTCAACGAAAGATTCTTTCTGGCGATCTCTATTTGCCGGCGCGGATTATCAAAGCGAAGCCCGCGCACCAGCGGCTGCGTGAAATTGAATGTCAGTGCCGTCGGGTACAGCGGATTAAGCGCCGTAAACGCGTTATTGGTCGTGGAGCGAACCGACGAAAAGTCGAGACGATAAGAGCCGCCACCTTTCGGCGCGAGGCCTTCAAGACGCAGCGTGCCTGTATAGTCGGCTTGCGTGACAGCGCCGTTCGCGCCGCCACTTAAGAAACTGGAACTGGGCGTGCTGATTCGTTCGTAGTACGACTGCGTGCTCAAACGCGGGTCGTAGGCGCCGCGCGAGCCCAGCAGATCAAACTCAGCAATCTTCACGTTCTCGCGCGCGACTTCGATGTCTTTGTTATTCTCGAGCGCCATCTTCAGCGCTTCGCGGACAGACAACGGCCGCTGCTGATCCATATCGACACCGACGCGGCCGAGTTCGGGCAACATCGGTCTTGTGGCGCGGTAGTTCGGAGCAACTTGCGGCACCGGCAAAGATTGATCAGCCGGAGTTGGTGTTGGTGACGGAGTTATCTGTTGGGCGAGCGCGGACGATGCGGCCAGCAGCAACAGCACCAAAGGCAAGACCTTGAAACGCCAGGGTCGCGAAGGATTCCGCAAAGGAACGCACGGGACATGTCTTTGCGCTCTTTGCGAAGAACTCTGGGTCCTTTGCGTTTGAGGTGATCGGCCTGGTGTTGAATATCTATTCTGCATTCTCATGATTCAAACTCTTAAGTTGTTCCTTATTGCCTCGAAAACAAGCCAAACAACGACGAAGTCGCGCTCACGGTCTTTCGTCGCACCCATGCAAACGCGCCTGACGCGCCTGCTCCGATGTGACCCCACGCCCGACTCTTGGCGAGATCGTCAAACAGTGAATAGAACACCGGCACCGCCAACAAGGTCAGCAGCAGACAGAGCGATTGGCCGCCTACTACCAGCACGCCGATCGAACGGTTCGTGCCTGAACCTGGTCCGCTGGAGATCGTCAGCGGCAACATGCCCGCGACCAGAGCAACCGTTGTCATCAGAATCGGGCGCAGGCGATCGCGATTCGCGCGGATAATCGCGTCTAGCCGTTCCCTGCCGCGCTCGCGCAACTGGTTCGTGTGATCGATCTGCAGAATCGCGTTCTTCTTGACAACGCCGAAGAGCAACAGGAGACCAAGGCCGGAAAAGATATTTACGGTCTGTCCGGTGATCAGCAATGACACGATGCCGAAAGGAATCGCCAGCGGCAGCGTCAGCAAGATAGTTACCGGATGGATGAACGATTCAAACTGCGCCGCCAGCACCATGTACATGAAAACGAAGGACAGCACGAATGCGAGCATGAAGTAATAAGCCGCCCGCCCGAGTTCTCTTGAACGTCCTGCCAGTCCAGTGGTGTACGCCGGATCGAGCTTTGCATCCTTAACAAACGAGTTCATCGTGGCGATTACAGCGGACTGGGAGCCGCCCGGCTTGACGTTGGCCAAAAGGGTGACCTGCCGCTGCCGGTTCAGACGATCGATTGCCGAAGGACCAGTGCCCGGATCGATGCGCACGAGATTGTCCAGACTGACCCAGCCAATCTTTGACGACGACACGATCATGCGCTTGAGGCCCTCGGCGCTCGCGCGAGATTCACCAACGGCACGCACACGCACGTTGTATTGATCCGTGCCCGCATTGAAGGTCGAGACTTTTTCGCCAGCGACCAGCGTGTTGAGTGCCTGCGCGATGTCCCCGACTTGAACACCGAGATCGGCTGCCCGCGCGCGGTCGATGACGACGCGCAATTCCGGTTTACCGACGATCAGAGTCGAATCGACGTCAACCACGTCCGGGATCGTTTTCATCTTCTTGAGCAAATCCTCGGAGTAGCTGGTCAGCTTGTCGAGATCGGGACCGCCGACTACGTATTGAATGTCCGAGTTACGATTGCCACCACCCGAAATCACCGCCACCTGCTGCACACTGGTGCGCAACTGATCCGGATACTGCTTTAGATATTTTCCGAGCACTTCGGAACGCGCGCGCAGCATCAGATCCTGCTGCGTAACCTTTCGTGCTTTGATCGGCGTCATCTTGACGTAGATACTCGCGACGTTCACCTGCTGTTGCAGCCCGGCGCCGATGGTTGTCAGCGTATCGGTCACCGCAGGAAGCTTGCGAATGTCCTCGGCGATCCGTTCCGCCAGCACCGAGGTCGCGGCGAGCGTGTACCCTTCGGGCGCGCGCACGCTGATCTCAAACTGCGATTGATCGTCGACCGGCAGGAAGTTCTTCCCCACAAACATGAACAACGGCACAATGCTGACAATCACCAGCGCACAGGCCACTACGATCATCCAGCGATGAGCCATCGACCAGCGCAACATCGCCGTGTAACTGCGATCGATTGGACGATAGAAGCGCGACTCTTTCGAGCCCTTGTCCGTGGGTTCGGTGCGGCGCTCGAAAGCGCCCTCCTCGGCATCGTCACTTCGTTTGATGAGCCGCGCCGCCAGCGTAGGCGTTAGCGTGAACGACACCAATAAAGAAACGCCGATTGCGAAGGCCGCGGTAAAACCAAATGACGACATGAAGCGGCCGACGATTCCGCCCATGAAGCCGACTGGCAAAAATACCGCCAACAGCGAGAACGTCGTCGCCATCACCGCCAAACCAATCTCGCGGGTTGCGTCGATCGCTGCCTGAAACGGTGGTATGCCTTTTTCTTCGATGAAGCGAAAGATGTTCTCCAGCACCACGATCGCGTCGTCGATCACGATGCCGACCATTAGCGTCAAAGCCAGCATGGTGATCTGATTCAGCGTGAAGCCCATCGCGTTCATCAGACCAAAAGTAGCGATCAGCGAAGTCGGGATTGCAATGGCCGCAATAATTGTTGAGCGGAAACTCCAAAGAAAGAGAAAAACGACGATCGCTGCCAGGATGCTGCCTTCAATCAGATGCTTTTGAATCGCTTCGAGCGAAGCCTTGATGAAAATCGACTGATCGCCGACTACCTGGGTGCGAAAGCCGCGTGGGAGCGTTGGCGCGATCTCTGCCAAGCGCTCCTTGACGGCGTCGGCAACGGCAACGGTGTTCTGGCCTGACTGTTTTGACACGACCAGCGTAACGGCAGGCTGTCCATTCAGTCGCGCTTCGGTGCGCGGCTCTTCGAAGCCATCCTCCGCATAGCCGACGTCGCTGAGTTTGACGGCATAAGTGCCGCGGTTGGCCACGACGAGATTGTTAAAGTCCGCGGGCTCGACTATGCGGCCCATCGTGCGCACGGTTAATTCACGCGCGCCCTCGTCAACTCGCCCCCCGGGAACCTCCATGTTCTGCATGCGGACCGCATTTGCCACAGCGGCAACTGTGACGTTATAAGCACGCAGCTTGTCCGGATTGACCCAGATTTCAATCTCGCGCGTGCGGCCGCCCACGATCTGCACATCACCGACGCCATTGATCGATTCGATACGCCGCTTGATCTGTTTATCGGCAACGTCAGTGACTTCTTTCAAGGATCGCGGCGCGGAAACCGCAACGCGAACCACCGGCGTGGCGTCCGTATCAAGCTTCTGCACGATCGGCTTCTCAGCCGTCACCGGCAGATCGTTCACGATCAAATCAACCTTATTCCGCACTTCCTGCGCGGCCACGTCTGCATTTTTTTCGAGGACGAACGTGATGAAGACCTGCGCGACGCCTTCAACCGAAGTCGAACGGAGTTCGTCGATGCCACTGATGGTGTTGACTGCGCCCTCAACCTTGTCGGTTATTTCAGTCTCGACTTCCTGCGGCGAGGAACCTGGATTGACCACGGTGACGGTGATCGTCGGCAGATCGATCTTGGGAAACAGATCGACGCCCAGCGACTTATAAGAAAAAAGGCCGACCACCGTCAGGCTCAGGATGATCATCGTCGCGAACACCGGACGGCGGACGCAAATTTCAGCAAGCTTTTGCATGACCCTTAAGTTTCGAGTTCCGAGTTTAGGGTTTCGAGTTGGGGCCGCGGAGTTTGAGATCAACTCGAAACTCGGAACGCGAAACCCGAAACCGGCCTATTGCTTGACCGCCACTCCGTCGCTCAATTGCTCGACATTGCTCGTCGCTACCTGCTCATCGGCAGCGACCCCTTGTCTGATCTCGACCAGATCGCCTTCGGTCTGACCCAGTTGAACGAGTCGCTGTTCGGCATGACCATTCTTAATCACAAAGACGCGGCTTACTCCGGATTCAGTTCGCACCGCGCGCCCCGGCACCAGCACTGCGGGGGACGCCTTTGCTTGCAAGATGCGCACGGTAGCGAATTGCCCGGGCTTCAAAGCGCCGCTGCTGTTTTCCACTTCCGCTTCGACGGTCAGTGTGCGCGAGTTCGACGACACGTTGGGCGAGATGCGCGCAACCCTTCCGCTGAAACTTCTATCGGGCCAGGCGCTGGTGGTTAGGGAAACGCTCTGTCCGGCCTGGATATCGGGAATTGCCTGCTCGGGAATATCAATACGCATTCGCAGCGGATTGATCCGCACGATAGTCGCCACTTTGGACGTGGTGCTGACGTATTCACCCACTTCAACCTGCCGTTCAGCGACATAGCCGTCTATGGGCGCATGAATGACGGTGTAAGATAAACTGCTGCGCGCAAGGTTGACCGCGCTTTGCGCCGCCGCCACGTTGGTCCGAGCCACTTGCACGCCTGCGTAATTCTGCCGCGCAGTCGCCACGGCCGATTCGTATTGCGCCTTGAGCTGATCACGCTGCGTTCTCTGCTGGTCATAATACGAGCGCGAGACATCGCCCGCCTCAACCAGTTTCTCCGCGCGCTGGAGATTTTTTTCCGCAAGCTGATACACAAAGCGCGCCGAGGCGACCTCCGCAACTTGTTCCGCGTCAAACTTCTGTCCCGGCTTTAGTCCAATCTTCGCCTCGGCCTGAGCGACCGCCGCTTTGGTTTGCTCGAGTTGCGCCACTGCCTGGTCGACGCGAATCTTGAAATCAGCGTCATCGAGTTTGGCCAGCATTTGACCGCGTTTGACATGGCTGCCCAGATCGACACCGACGGCCACGACCTTGCCGGAAGCTTGCGGCTGGACATCCGTTTGTGCATCGGCGGCCAGACTTCCCGTCGCTTCAAAATACCGCGGCAACTGGCGCTGAATGGCCGGCGCCGTCGTTACGTCAACAGCAACGGGCGACGGAGAAGCGGCAGCATTGTCGTTGCGCACATTCGCTTTCGATCCGCCGCACGAAAGTGCGAACAGCACGAGACTGACAAGAATAAGTGCCAGAGAAAAAACCTTGAGTCGCTTAAGAGATAAGATGTCTCTACTCATTCGAAATCCTGGCGGTTGTTTTTGCTCACCTGCCTGGCGGTCTGGTTGGAGCGAATTCCATTCATTAGAATTTCCGTAAACTGCCTGGCCGCAGTTTCGTTGGATACATCCAACAAGCGGCGCTTGGGATCCCAAAGATTGTTATTAAGAGAGTGGTGCATGACCATCCCAATGAATGCGCGCACGACGATTGTCGGATCAATCTCGATCATCGCGCCGTCGCGCTGTCGCTCGCGAATGTAGCCGCCCAGGAATTCGTAAACCCGGCGCACAAAGGTTTCAAAGAACATCTGTGCGAGTTCATGTCTTTCGAGCGCCGAGTGCAATAGCAGGCGTTGAAACTCTGGGTCGCATTCGTGATGTTGCAAGGCGCCAAGTGCTAATCCTTCAAACACTGCCTGGTCGTCTTTTCGCTGAAGAGCGTCGGCAACCATGTGTTCCGGATCTATCGGACCCCCCGCGCAGGCCTTGTGATCGAGAATGGCGCTGTACAGCTCCTTCTTGGTGGCAAAGTGGCGAAAGACCATCGCTTCAGAAACGCCCGCTGCCTGCGCGATCTCTTTCGTCGTCGTCCCCCGGAATCCCCTCTGCGAAAAGAGACTTACGGCCACGCGCAGAATCTGCAGGCGTCTCTCGTCACCAGCCATTCGGCCCGCTATCTGGGGCGAAGGGGTTCCATCGGTGGAGGTTAGTTGTTTACTCAATTGCTTCAGTCCAATCGTGAACAGTCCAAAGTAAGTACTTACTTACCACCGGCCAGCACCCGAAGTCAAGAGGAGGTTGGCTCACAAAGAAAAACCCCGTCCCCGCTGTACTGTACCTGGTCGTTGCGCTATCTTAACTTGCACTCTTTCACGACGAGATGATGAAGCGTGAGCGCCGACTTGCTCCGGCGTTGATGCAATGCGGGAAGCAGGCACGCTGTATGCAAGAACTTCTGGGCAGGAACGAGCGTTCTTTATAAGCTCAGGCAATACTCAGGAATACTTAAGGAGGAAGAAAGATGTCAGAACAGACAACCACGAATAAGAGCGACGGAAACGGTGGCGCGGAGGCGACGAGTTTGACCTCGGCCGCCAAGACGATCGGCGCCGGCGCCGGCACGGCCGCCGGTAAGGCAACCAATCTGGCGCAGACGGCGCAAGAGTACGGCGAGAAGATCTCCGAAGCAGCAGTGCAGGCGAAAGACTACGTTGCCGGCAAAGCTTCCGTCGTTGGCGATAAATTCAAAGAGCTACAGAACGCCGACATCGGCGAACTGACAGAGAGCGCGAAACAGTTTGCTCGAAAGAATCCCGGCCAGGCGATCCTGATCTCGGCGGCTGCCGGTTTGGTACTCGGCTTGTTGATTCGTGGCGGACGTCGCTGATTGCGCTGCTACAGATTCGGGCTGTTGAAGAAGGGATAGACAATGGCTCAACAAGAAACTGCGCGACAGACTCGCGGCAAGAAACGAGCCGGCGATGAGGAATTCTTGCGGGACGAGATTCGGCGCCGGCTCGAAGAAACGCGCGAGTCCGTTGAGGAGGCCGTGAGCGAAATCAAGGAAGCAGCGGTGCAAGGATATGCTTCGGTGAAAGATGCGGTCGGCGACTTCGATTGGCGCGACGAAGTCAAGAAGCGCCCGCTAGTGTGGAGTCTGGGTGCGCTCGGTCTCGGTCTACTGGCAGGTTACGCAATTGCAGGCGCGACCAAACGCGCGCACGATGGCGAAGAGAAGCGCAGGTATGTACCCTCCGAGCCTCAGGCAAACGCCGACCGACCGACTACTGACGAACCTCACAGCTCGGCGGCAGAAGAACCACCGGCACCCGCAAGAGTTGCAGCAGAGAAGAAACGCGGACCGGCGATGACTGAGAAATCCAAAGAGAGGGGCGCATCTGATCGTGTGCGGCAAGAGCTGGGGTCGCTGCGCGATCGCTTCATCGATGAGGTCTCAACCATAGCTCACCAGGTTCTGCTACCAGCGCTCATTCGCAAAATAAGAGAGGCAATCAGCACCAACGTTTCCGATAAGCGTACGCCGGACACTCAGCCACGCGTTCCTGCAAGTGGCCGAAAAACCTAGCTCGGCGGCAAACTTACCAACCTGTTCTCGAGCGCGACGAAAGGCGGGTCCCGAAAGTTCTCAGCTCGAAACGCAAAGGCGAGCCCGAGAGGCTCGCCTTTTTGTCTCGGCCGTTTGCGACCAACCAGCAAGGTTGCTGACTGGTGTTCCAAAGTGAACAACTTGCGCTCCAACGGATCGTCTACCGTCCCGGCATTGGCTTGCGCGGGAGCTTCTCGTCGCGGATTGCGGTTTGGTAGACGAACGCCGCCATGATCGTCGCGGCTTGCTTCATGTCTTCGGCCTGAATGCGATCGAAAACGTCCTGGTTCGAGTGGTGCGTGCGCGAGTCGTATTCAATCTGGTCCTGAATGAACTGAAAGCCCGGCAGCCCGATCCGGTCAAACGAGAGGTGATCGGTGCCGCCGGTGTTTGAGATCGAAAGAGTCTGAGCGCCCAAGTCGCGGAATGGCGCCAGCCACTGCCGAAACAGAGTGCGCACTCCTTCGTTACCCTGCAGGTAGACGCCGCGGATCTTGCCCGTGCCATTGTCGAGATTGAAATACGCGTCGAACTTCTCATAGTCCGGAGTGGTAGTCAGCTTCGGCGGCGCTGCCGGCTGGCTATTTGGCGTGCCTGGAGGAACGACGCCCGGATTACCCGGTTCCAGCTTCCCGAAATGCTGCGCCACGTACGCCGCTGAGCCCAGCAGGCCTTCTTCTTCCCCTGTCCACAACGCGACGCGAATTGTGCGACGCGGTTTCAGACCGAGTGTTTGCAGAATGCGTACAGCTTCCATTGCCACAGCGACGCCGGCGCCATTGTCTGTCGCGCCCGTGCCCGCATGCCACGAGTCCATGTGCCCGCCGAGCATTACGACTTCGTCTTTGAGATCAGAACCCGGAATTTCGGCGACGGTGTTGTAGCCCATTGGATCGGCGTCCTGCCACTCCACCGCGATGTTCACTTCCATCTTCACCTTTTCGCCGGCTTGCAGCATGCGCATGATGCGGTTGTAGTGCTCGTTCGCCAGCACGACTTGCGGCAGGTACTTCGGCGCGTCTTTGTCATACGCCGCCTTCTGGCGTAGCGCCCCCGGACCAAACGGAACGTCGGGTATTGGCTGAGGCACGGTGGCCTGCTGCACGAAGATCGTGCCGCCGTCCCCGGCGCGACTGGGATCGACGAGCACTGCGGCGCCTTCTTCTTGCGCGAACATGAGTCTTCGCACATTAAACTGTGCTGCCGCGCGCTGTTCCGCCGTCATGCGAAAACCTCCGCCGCCACCGCCGGCACCACGGCCCTGGCCTCCACCCGGAGGCAGCGCATCGGCCAGCGCGAGCAAATTCTTTTCGTCGCGCCGCGTGCCGAGCGCTTCAAAGTGCGCCTGGACTTCGCGCATCGGCGCAGTCATAACGATCGCGCCTTTCAGTTTGCCCTTGTACTTTTCGAGATCCGCTTCGGTCTTTGCCTCGAGGAAAACCACGTCGCCCGTGACCGCGCCATTCGTTGACGGCGACCAGGCTTTGGGATAGGCGATGAGCGGAATGTCCTGCGGCTCCGTAACCTGCGCACTGAAACGCTTCAGCGACCAGCCGCGACCGAATGGGCCCCAAGCTTCGAGGTGGGCGTTCTGCAAACCCCACGAAGCCAGTGTGTCGCGCGTCCAGTTGCACGCGCGTTTCATGTTGGGCGACGCGGTCAGGCGTGGACCAATCACATCTGACAGATAGCTCAAAGTCTGCATCACTTGCGAACGATTCATTCCTTCGTCGCGAATGCGCACGATCGGATCGTTTGGATCCGGTGTCGGCGTCGGCTGTTGAGCGGGCTGTTGGGGTTGAGTTGCAGGCGAGATCGTTGGTCTCGTCGGTGGTCGCCTGGCAAAGGTCGCGCCTGGAGTTAGCAAAGAAAGGGTAAGCAGGACGACTGCCGCATAGCGTCGTAGCATCATGATCATTTCTCCTATTGAGTTTTGAAGTAGCTGGTTAGCCTTGGCTTGAACTGCGAATTTGAAGTCCTCTTATATAACCAAGTGGGAAAGGGTTGCAAGGCCAGGAGCGATGATTTAGCGAGCGGCGGGATGTTTTTCTTGAGATTGCCCGTCTTTGACTGCGGATGCGCGTTCATTCGAGCGATAGCCGCAGGTTTCATTCGCGCAGTAGCGGAACGTGCCCTGTTTCTTTGTCGTCTTCTCCAGCACGAACGGAGCGTTGCACTGCGGACACGCTTCGGCGATGGGCTTGTCCCAGTAAACTCGATCGCAGTCGGGATAGGCCGAGCAGCTATAGAAGACTTTGCCGCGCCTCGATTTCTTGACGACGATCTCGCCCTGGCAACCGGGCCGGGTACATTTGACGCCAGTTGTTTCCTGCTTGATGTACTTGCATTTCGGATAGTTTGAGCACGAGATGAATTCGCCATAGCGGCCGAATCGTTTCACCAACTGCGCGCCGTCAACCGGACACTTCTCGTCCAGTGGCACAGGCGGGGGCGCGACGGCGCCGCTCCTGGCGATCTTACGAATGTTGCGGCATTCGGGATAGCCCGTGCAACCGAGGAACTGGCCAAACCGTCCGCGCTTGAGTTGCATCGGTTTGCCGCATAGATCGCAAACCTCTGGCTGTTCTGTTTCAGTGTTTCCAACGGACTGTGCCGCCGCTGAGCCCTCACTGGAACTTGCTCCCGGCGACTCAGCATCGCGTGTCGCGCCACAGTTCAAACACTTCAAATACTTTCCGAACCGGCCAAACTTCTCGACCATACCGGCCGTGCCGCACTTCACGCAAACTTCGTCGGTGGGCACGTCTTTGGCTTTTACTGTCTTGATGTACTGCTGAAATTTTCCGAGGTCGTCCTGAAACTTTCCATAGAATTCATGCAGCGCATCGGTCCACTTGATCTTTCCTGCTTCGATGTCGTCCAGCTCTTCTTCCATCCGCGCCGTGTACGTAACATTGAAAAGATCGTCAAAGCCGCCGCCGATCAAAAGGTCGTTTACCGTCTTGCCCAACGTTGTCGGATGAAAGCGCCCTTCGATCTTTTCGACATATTCGCGCTCCTGAATCGTCGACATGATCGCCGCGTAGGTCGAAGGCCGGCCGATGCCTTTCTCTTCGAGGGCTTTCACGAGCGTCGCTTCGGTATAACGCGGTGGCGGCTCGGTGAAATGTTGCTCGGGCGCAATCCGGTTCAGCGCCAGCGTCTCGCCCTCCTCGACGCGAGGCAGTGTGCGCTCGGCCTCTTCGTCTTCCTCCGTTTTTTCGTCGCGGCCTTCCTGATAAAGTTTCAGGAAACCGTCAAACTTTTGCACTGAACCAGTAGCACGGAAAACGAAGCGACCCGCTTGAATGTCGATTGTCGTCTGATCAAAGACCGCGGGCGTCATTTGCGAGGCAACGAAGCGCTGCCAGATCAAACGGTACAGTCTCAGCTCGTCCTTATTGAGATACTGCGCCAGCGCATCCGGCGTGCGCGTCACTTCGGTCGGACGAATTGCTTCGTGCGCATCCTGGGCGTCTTTCTTGGAACGATAGTGGATCGCCTTCTCAGGCAGATAAGGAGGGCCGTACTGCGCGTTGATGAAATCGCGCGCTTCGCCGAGCGCCGCTTCCGAAACGCGCGTCGAGTCGGTGCGCATGTAAGTTATCAAACCAACGGAGCCTTCCGATCCCAGCTCGACGCCTTCGTAGAGTTTCTGCGCCAGCATCATCGTCTTCTTCACGCCGAAGCCGAGTTTGCGCGCCGCCTCTTGCTGCAGCTTCGAG
>JBGQJU010000040.1:0-46314 GCA_041499185.1 Pyrinomonadaceae bacterium
CGCACAAACCGTTCAAAGTGGCCATCGTCGCTTGCATGCGCAAACTGCTTTCGATCGTTAACGTCATGATCCGCAACAATGCTCGTTGGCAACTTAACCCTGAGTCAATATCAGCTTGACTTCAAACACAGTTGCTCTGTGCCTCTGTGGCAACCTGGTCCAGCGATCTTTCCAGTAACGCCACCATTTCCTCAATCTGTTCTTCCCTGATGATGAATGGCGGCGCGAGCATCACGATGTCGCCGTTGACACCATCAACGTGACCCGTGTTGGGCCACAGGATCAAACCATTCCGGAAGGCTGCGTCGGTTACGCGCTCGGCAAACTTTTCAGCGCGCGTGAAAGGCTCCTTAGTATCCGGGTCTTTCACAAACTCGATGCCGGCTAGCAGACCCTTGCCCCGAATGTCGCCAACTACGCCGAACTCTTTCAATCGGGAAAGCTTCGTGAAAAAGACTTGCTCCAGCTCATGACAGCGCTGAACCAGCTTGTGCTGCTTCAAGTATCGCACCGTCGCCAGACCGGCCGCGCAGATCACCGGCGTATGCGAATAGGTCTGGGCGTGGTTGAAGCCGCCGCTGGTTTGCGCGAGCGGCGCCAAGATCTCCTCCCGCGCGACAACGGCGCTGAGTGGCGCATAGCCGCCGCTCAATCCCTTGCCGAGGACGAGAATGTCTGGCTGGATTTGGAAGTGTTCGCAAGCAAACCACTTTCCCGTCCGGCCCATTCCCGTCAACACTTCATCCGCGATGAACAGGACGTCGTACGTCCGGCAGATCTCGGCGACCCGGCCATAGTACTCTTTCGTGGGTACCATGGCCCCGGCAGACGATCCGATAATCGGCTCAGCGAGAAAGGCCGCAACGGTCTCTGCTCCCTGCTTGAGGATCTCCTGCTCCAACGCCTCACCCGTGCAGGCTTCGCATCCGGGATGACGATAGGAGTCGGGCGCGGGAATACGCGGAAAATCGATGAGCAGCGGTTGATACAAAGCGCGATAGTGTTCGCGTCCGGAAAGCGAAAGTGCGGCGAGCGTATTGCCGTGATATGAAGGCGTGCGCGAGATAATCTTCCATTTCGATTGCCGGCCTCGTGCGTGCCAGTATTGTCGCGCGAGCTTCACACTGGCTTCGATCGCTTCCGAGCCACTGCAGAGAAAATAACTAAACCGCAGCGACGCGGGTAGCACTTCAGCCAGTTCCGCGGCGAGTTCTTCAGCGGCTCGGTTTGTGAAGGCAGTCCCATTTACGTAAGCGATGCCGGCCATCTGGGTGGCAACGGCCTCAGCAATTTCCGCTACACCGTGTCCGATGTTTGCGACCATCGCGCCGCCGGCCGCGTCCAGGTAGCGCCTCCGTGTTTCATCGTACAAGTAAACACCATCGCCCTTAACGATGCACGAGTAACGGCGTTTCAGTTTGCGATAGAAGACGTGACTGTCGGGATATTGGTAGCTCAAAGGTTGGACCACTCTTGGCCGGGGTTACGCGGTCACCGATCCTCAAGACCGGCATTGGTGACCGCAACGGCGCGATTCAAGGCGCGCGTCAGACGCTCAGCTTCGGTAACGGCGCGTGCCCGATCCCCAGCCTCGACGGCCTCGGTCAGTCCCGGCAAAACGATTGGCTTGTATGTTGGCCGGGGCGCATAGATCAAATGCTTGAACCACGGCCGGCCGTTCAAACCGTCGGGATCGAGCAGCGCGCGTTCGACCCGCATCAGTGCCTTGTGAATACGTTCCACTCTCGCGCTGTCGCCGGCTGAAACGGCGCGCGCTGCCATCTGGAGCGCCGCGCGGCTGGCCTGCTCCCAATCGCTGGCGGCTTTGCGTGCGACAGTTAGATCCACTTCGATCTTGCGCTCACGCGCCGCGTTTGCCACTTCGTTCAAATACGTCTGGACCTCGCGCGCATAGTTTGTGTAATTGAGCGGGACGTAATCGCACTCTGACAAGCGCAGTGCAGCCACCGCCCAGTAACGAGACATCGCCGCGTGATAGTAGTAGCCAGGGTCGCCGACGCGATCCACCCAGGTGAAGCTGTCGTAAACGGAATGATAGACGCCGTATGGACCATCAAATGTCAGATCAGCAACAGGAACGCCGAGGAAATTGAGAAAGACTGTGTAGTCCGACCCGCTGCCGAGGCGGGTGGTAACGTCTGGTTCTTCGCCGGCCTTCTTCTCGTCACTCCGACGCCATGCTTCGTAGATCGAGCCGCCACTCGGATCGGGCACGGCGCGTGCGACCTCGCGCAGGAAATCCGTCAGCGCGGGTACCGCTGAGGCGCTGAACTTGTGTCCTGAACTTGAGCTGTCAACGTTCAAGTAAGCGAGGGCGCCGGCCTTCAGCCGCTCGGCCTCAAGCTCGCCCCACTCGGTGCTGCCAGTCAGCGTGAATTCCTCTGCGTCCCACGAGGCGAAGATGATCGTTCGCCGCGGCTTCCAACCGCTTCGCGTCAGCTCGCCAAAAGCGCGCGCCGTCTCCATCAGACTCGCCGAGCCGCTGCTGGGATCGACGCCGCCATAGACCCACGCGTCGCGATGGTTTCCCAGCACCACCCACTCGTCAGGCCGCTCCGCGCCACGCAGACGGCCAACTACGTTCAAGATGGAACGAACCTTCTTGTCGTTCTCGATTACCAGATGGAGCTTTACTGGACCAGCGCCGAGGTGATACTTGAACGGCAAACCTCCCTGCCACGAATCCGGCGCCACGGGGCCGCCCATTCGCTCCAGTATTCGGCGCGCATCTTTGTAGGACATCGGCGCGGCGGCAACCGTGGGCATCGAGACCGCGGTTTCCGCGGGCAGAAAGCGTCCCCCGGGAACCGAAGCCCAACCCGGCGTGCGCGGATCGCCCGGCAGATTGAAGTCGTAAACGATGCCACCCCTCTGCAGATGGCTCTCCGGACCCCACGGGCCCCAGGGAAAGACATCACCTTTCTTGTATCCGTCTTCCGCCGGATCGGAATAGAGCAACAACGCTGCCGCGCCGCGCCGCTGTGCTGTCAGCGCCTTGAAGCCACGATAGCTATAGGGAACAGAATAGCGCGCCAGCGCGATCTTGCCGCGCACGTCGATGCCGTTGCGCGCGAGCAGATCGTAGTCTTCGGGGTTGCCGCTGTTGACGTAGACCACTTCCGCGGTCACATCGATGTCCGCTGAATACGCGCAATAGGAAATGCCGACTTCGGTTGAATACGAATCTTTGTCCTGCGCTATGGGTTCTTCCTTAAGCGAGAGCTTTTCTTCCACCGGCGCGACGATCGTCGCTTCGTAGCGCACGGGCCAGGGAAGATAGACGGGATGCTCAATGAGCGTGACATCCTGCAGGCCGTAAGCACGCCATTGCTGAGCCACGTGCTGCGCGAGTTCGTAATTTCGCTGGGAGCCGGCGAGATGCGGCTTCTCGGTGAAGATGCGATGCTCAGCACGGCAGCGTTCAGGCCGAATCGTCTCTTGCAATTGAGTCTCGAGTGGTTGAAGTATGGCAGCGCGTTGTCGTGAGAAACCTAAAGGAGTCTGCGGGAATACCGCCACTGCGATCGTGCAAATCAGTAAGATGGCCAGACAGCGATGCAAAGTGTCCACTCACGTACCACGCAGCCAAATCCGTGTCAAGCTTGAGACCTTGAACATGAAGACCAGGCGCCGACCTCGTGGCCATCAGTCGAGCAGAATCTTCAACAACCCGCGCGCTGAGGCGATGCCGTTGGCGCGATGATCTTCGGAATCATCGATTCCGAGAATTGAAGATCGCCGCATATCGGCTGCAAGTTGTTCCTGCTGCAACTGCCGGCGCGCCGTTTCAATTTCCGCCTTCTCTCTGGCGCGCGATGTTTCGAGTCCTCCGCCGCGCACGAATTCAACAATCTGGCTCAACTCGTCGCGATCGAACCAGGTCCCATGACCTTTGCAAACATCGACGATCACGCCGGAGCATTTTGCGAAGTTTACGCGGTTCATCAACTGCGCACATTGCGGACAGGGCACGTAGCTGACCTTATTTGGCGCGCTTACCGCGTGCGCCGGTGTGAGCGAGGCCGTGCCTAACACCGCGGATTGCTGTTCGCGTTCGGCGCAGATTTTTTCAAACGAGGCCACGTCAACCCATAGGCCTTCACATTGGGCGCACTCGCGCACCTGCGTCGCTCCGATCACGAGCGACTGCATTTCGACACGACACCGCGGGCACCTGAGCGCGGGCAAGTCTGTGGGTTCGGCTGGCGCGGCCGCGGCGCCGCAGCGGGGGCAATGCTTGCTGCCGATGAACATCAACGCGAAACACGAAGGACACGCGACCGTTGCTAGTCGCGAGTCGCAGTATTGGCATTGCGGCGAACGGGACGAAACCGCTACGCCGCAGTTGGGACACTTGAGCGTTTCGGCTTGCATCATTGGGATTCTATCAGTTCCGGAACAGGCTGGACTATGGGGCGCTTGCTGTGCGATGCTGACGCTCGAAACCATTAACGAGGGAGTAGTTTATGTACAAACGTTTCGGCTTATTGTTTGTCCTTCTCGCGGCGCTTGCGGCCCCGGTTGCAATCTCGCCAGTGGCTGCATCTGTTAATCGCTTTCAAGATCAGCAAAACCAGAACAAGCGAGTCTTAAACGTGCCGCACAGACACAGGCGGCGGGGGAGGGACACCCGCCGACATCGCGGGATCGGACACGCTTATAAAAACGCAGGCAAGAGCGCGGGGCACGGCGGCAAACATTTTGGTAAACACATGCGACACGGCAGGCCGCTGAAAGCAGGAAAGGCGCTCGGTAAGGGAATGGGCGGCTTTGGCAAGGGCGTAGGTAAGGGCACGGGCAGAACGGGGAAGAAGGTCGGCAAGAAGATCAAGCATGCCGTCACTCCTTAGCGCCTGCCTGCTCCGAATCATGCTCGGCCGTTGACGTCGAGTCGGCAATCTACCGCTGGTCCTTCTTTCGGTCGCGCAACGCGCAGTCCTAGAAAACCGGAGCACTCGTATGAGCAGCGTGCTCGACGAGGTTTTTGAGACTTTCGAACCATCGCCGGAGTTTGTCTCCGTGATGGCCGCGTCGAAACCTGCGGTCGCGCTTAGCCTGGACATTGGCACCTCTGGCGTGCGCGCGGCGCTGTTTGACGAACGGGGCCGCGAGATCGATGGCGCCAGCGCGCGCACGAATCGGATCCTGCCGGCTTTCATCGATCTCGATGAGTTGGACGCGGACGAGCTGGTCCAACAAGTCGCGCGCACCATCGACGCGCTCTTTGCCAGGTCTTATCAGGCAACCTCACGGATCGAGCTGGTAGCGATCTCCTGTTTCTGGCACAGTCTGGTTGGCATCAACGCTGAAGGACAAGCAACCACACCCGTTCTTGGTTGGGCCGAAACGCGCGCAGCGCAGGCTGCCGAAGAGTTGCGTTCGCGTTTCAATGAAATCGAGATTCACGCGCGCACTGGTTGCCGCTTCCATCCCAGCTACTGGCCCGCCAAGCTTCTTTGGCTGAGTAAAGAACGCCCCAGTGTTTTTAAATCGACAAAGCGCTGGCTGTCTTTCGCCGACTATCTCACGCTCCGGTTCTTCGGCGAGACGACGACGAGTTTGTCACTCGCTTCCGGCACCGGACTTCTGGACCAGCGCACGCGCGCCTGGGACAACGATCTTGCCCGCGCTTTAAATATCCCAGTCGAAAGCCTGCCCCAGATTGCCTCGCCCGATCACAGATTCATCGGACTTACAAACGAGTATGCGTTGCGTTGGCCGCAGTTGAGTTTCGCGCGATTCTTTCCCGCTATCGCCGACGGCGCGGCAAACAACATCGGCGCCGGCTGCGTCACTGCGGATAAAGCGGCGCTGATGATCGGAACTTCCGGCGCGATGCGCGTGTTGTACGAAGGCGAGCCGCCTGCGGAGCTGCCTTCAGAGTTGTGGTGTTATCGCGCTGACCGCACCCGCGTCGTTGTTGGCGGCGCGCTGTCAGATGGCGGCGGTCTGTATGCCTGGATGAAAGAATCGCTTGCTCTCAATGATGTTGACGAATCGATCGAGCGCGCGCTTGGCGAGATCGAGCCAGACTCACACGGCCTGACTGTCTTGCCTTTCTGGGCCGGTGAACGGAGCAGCGGCTGGTCCACCAGTGCGCGCGGAGCAGTTCTGGGATTGACATCGCGCACGCGCCCAGTCGAGATCCTGCGCGCGTCGATGGAAGCCGTCGCGTATCGATTTGCCTTGATTGCCGGCGCGCTGGATCTGATCGCGCCAGATGCAACGGTCGTCGCGTCGGGCAATGCGCTGCGCGCGTCTCCTGTCTGGATGCAGATGATCGCGGACGTGCTCTCGCGCCCGGTCAGTCTCTGTGGTTGGTCGGAAGCGTCGACGCGCGGCGCGGCCTTGATCGCGCTCGAAGCAGCAGGCAAGATAGACAACATCGAAGCTGTTGCGATTCCGATCGAGCGGGTTTATGAACCTGACACGCGGCGCCACGCGCGCTATCGTGAGGGACTCGAACGACAGCAGAAGATTTACGAGCAACTGATCCATTAAAAGGGGACACTCGACAGCATGAGCGCGCCAATGCGGAAAGACACAGATACCAACATCACCACGGACCTCGATCAGCTTTGCATCAACACCATCCGCGCACTCGCAATCGACGCCGTTCAGAAAGCAGAATCCGGACATCCGGGATTGCCGCTCGGCATGGCGCCGCTGGCTTATGTTTTGTGGACGCGTTTTCTGCGCCATAATCCAAGAAATCCGAAATGGGAGAATCGAGATCGCTTTTTGCTGTCAGCCGGTCACGGCTCGATGCTCCTCTATTCACTACTCTATTTGACCGGCTACGATCTTTCACTCGACGAGATCAAGCGCTTTCGCCAGTGGGGCTCGAAAACGCCGGGTCATCCTGAATATGGCTTGACGCCGGGTGTGGAAATCACGACTGGACCATTGGGCCAGGGGTTTGCCAACGGCGTGGGCATGGCAATCGGCGCCGCGCATCTCGCGGCCCAGTTCAACAAGGACGAGTTTCCGGTCATCGATCACAATGTCTACGCCATCGTCTCGGACGGCGATTTGATGGAAGGTGTCGCGTCGGAGGCTGCGTCGCTCGCCGGTCATCTGAAACTCGGCAAACTAATCTATCTCTACGACGACAATCACGTCACGATCGAGGGCTTTACCGATCTCGCCTTCAGCGAGAATGTGCCGCAGCGTTTCGAAAGTTATGGCTGGCACACATTGACGGTAGAAGACGGAAATGATTTCAACGCGATCGAAGCCGCGATTCGCGAAGCACAATCTGTCGGTTCCAAACCTTCATTGATTTCGGTTAAGACAACGATCGGATACGGCATGCCGACCGCCGGCACACGCAAGGCGCACAGCGACGCGCCGGGCGAAGAGGCCGTGCGCGAGACCAAACGCCATCTCGGCTGGCCTGAAGAAAAACAGTTTTATGTTCCCGACGAAGCGCTCGCCCATTTTCGCCAGAGCGTAGAACGCGGCGCGCAACAGGAAACAGAATGGAATGTGCTCGTTAGTAAGTATGAAGCGAAGTATCCGGAGCTGGGCCGGCAATGGCGCGTGATGATGAACGGCGAGCTGCCCGAAGGATGGGAAAGTCATCTGCCGACTTTTGAAGACGCGAAACCGATGGCGACGCGCGCAGCAAGCGGCGAAGTCATCAATGCGCTCGCGCCGCATTTGCCGATGCTGATCGGCGGTTCAGCCGATCTTGGCCCATCAAACAACACGGACATCAAAGACAGCGGTAGCTTTGAAGCCGGCACATACGGCGGACGCATTTTGCACTGGGGCATCCGCGAGCATGCGATGGGTTCGACGCTCACGGGAATAAGTTTGAATAGCAGCCTGATTCCTTTCGGCGGCACGTTCATGTGCTTCTCCGATTACATGCGACCGGCGATTCGTCTCGCCGCGCTTTCGGAAGTTCAAGTTATTTACGTCTTCACTCACGATTCGATTGGTCTTGGCGAGGATGGACCAACACATCAGCCGGTTGAGCATCTCGCTGCCTTGCGCGCCATCCCACATCTGTTTGTAATCCGTCCGGCCGATGCGCACGAAGTCCGAGAAGCCTGGCGCATCGCGATTCTGCGCCGCCACGCGCCAACAGCACTCGCGCTGACGCGACAGAAACTGCCTTTGATCGATCGCAGCGTTTACGCTTCAGCCGAAGGCCTGCGACGCGGCGCGTATGTTCTTGCCGAAGCGGAAGGCATTGGGGCAGAAGCCCGACCCCGGGGTCCCCAGTCGGGCAGCCCGACTGGGGTGGGACGGTCAGGGAGGGCTCAAGCGGACAGTGGCTCTCAACCTAAGCTAATCCTGATCGCCACCGGCTCAGAAGTCTCCCTTGCGCTGGAAGCGCGCGTGGCATTGCAGAACGAAGGCGTTCCAACGCGTGTTGTTTCCCTGCCCTGCTGGGAACTCTTCGAAGAGCAAGCAGAAGATTATCGCAAGCAAGTGTTACCGCTTGCGGTGACGGCGCGTCTCGCGATCGAAGCCGGCGTGCGCCAAGGCTGGGACCGCTACGTTGGACCAGGAGGCGACGTGATCTGCCTCGATCGCTTCGGTCGTTCGGCACCGGGCGACGTCGCTATGCGCGAGTTGGGATTCAATGTTGAAAACGTGCTGAACCACGCAAGGCGGTTGCTGTGAAAGCAGATTGACGTTACAGTCGTTGTAAGGAACTAACAATGGCAACGCAATTCGAAAAACCAAAGGACGACCTATTGGCGCTGCCAGTCGAGTCGCGAGCATCGTTGGCTCAGGCTTTGATTGAAAGCTTGGATGAGGAATTCGATGAAGACGCCGAGGCATTGTGGCGCGAGGAAATACGCCGGAGGGACGCTGACATCAGAAGTGGCAGAGCGATTCTAAAGCCCGCCGAGCAGGTTTTGCGCGAAGCACGCGAGCGGTTGCGATGTATGAAATAGTCGTTCAACAAGACGCGGACGACGAACTCAATGCCGCTGCGGCCTTCTACGAATCTCGTGAGGAAGGCCTAGGAGATCAATTCCTGGAAGAAGTCGGTGCTGGATTCCAAAAGATACAAGCCTTTCCATTCTCCTGGGCGATTCAGTTCGACGACATTCACAGTTATTTGATGCGCCGTTTTCCTTACAGAATCGTTTATCGCGTAGCACTCAACCAAATTTTGTCCTGGCAGTAGCACATCTAAGTCGAAGACCGTTCTACTGGCGGGATCGAGCTCGAGTTTGTCCACGGAACAATCACCGAAACCCGTTCAATGTCGGCCGACGTTCAAATCAAACAGTTTGAGTTGTCTGATCAAGAGGCGCTGCTTTCGTTTCTGCGCGTTGCTTACACGGAAGAGCCGCGCAAGAGCGATCCGGCCTTTTGGAAATGGCATTTTCTCGAGGGCCCATATGTTCAGGAGCGTGACGTTCCGTTGTGGATTGCTAAGGCCGGAGCGGAAGTGGTGGGCCAACTGGGGGCAATCCCCATTCGCCTTAAGGTTGGAGACGAAGAGCGGCGTGCGATCTGGTATCAGGATTTCAACGTGCGCTCAGATTATCGTAATCGGGGATTGGGCAAGCGTTTGGTCCTGGCGTCGCTTGAGTCCTATTCTACCGCGCTCGGGATTGGCTTCACTGATCAGGCCGTACCTGTTTTTCGCGGTCTGAAGTGGGAGACGCTCGGAGTAAGTCACCGTTATCAAAGACTCCTCTTTCCGGGCGACGCTTTGAAAGAGCTTGCTCGCTTTGCTCCGCTCAGAAAACTTTTCAATATCTGTTACGCTCCGTTCCGTCCCAGGATCTCGTCAGTAACGTCGAGCCCGTATACCGTGCGTGAGATCACTAGCTTCGATGGGTCCTTCGACGATCTTTGGCAGCGGGCCAGCCGGCAATGGCCCTGCGCGATGATTCGCAGTTCGCGCTATTTGGAATGGCAGTTCATGCGCCAGCCCGGCAAGAAGTTTGACGCGTTTGCGCTTTATAAGCAGGATCGTTTGGTGGGCTACGCCGTTCTCTTCTTTCGCAAGCCGGAGCGTGACGGTGCTGCCTCAGCCAAAGCAGCAATCTCGGATTTGTGCTACGACGGCACGGCAGTGATCGATGAACTCTTGCGCGCTAGCTTGCGCTTGGCGCTCGAAAGGCGCGTCGGCAGTTTGGTGACGGATGTTCTCGATCCGACGGTCGAAGAGCGTCTGCGCCGCCTGGGATTCTGGCGTATCAAACGTGCGCCGCAATTCATGGTGAATGGCTCTGAAGGCTTGCTCTACGAGCTGCGCAACTGGTTCTTAACGCGCGCCGATTGCGATATCACTATCAACGAAGGCCCAAACCTCTAAGCGCAGACCACACTTCTATCAGTCCATGAATGTCCCCATAATTTTCTATCACAAGATCGACAAGCCGGCGGCGGACTCGCTGGTGCGCGGAGGATTCACGCCGCCGCGACGATTCGCGCGCCAGATGGCGTATCTGAAAGATCATGGGTTTGTGTTCTACACCGCCGCGGAAATGATTGAGCATTTCCGGCAGCAAGGAGAGTTTCCCGCAAACGGAATCGCCTTGACGTTCGACGACGGCTGGCAAGACAACTACACGAATGCCTTTCCCATCCTGCAGCGCTGCGGCATCAAAGCTACGATCTTTTTGGTTGCTTCTTGTATTGGCGAGATGTCAGTGAAAGCGGCGGCCGCAGGCGAGGGACCACGCGCGCACCTCTCGCGCGAGCAGATTTTGGAAATGTCGCGTGCGGGGATTGAATTTGGCTCACATTCGCTGAACCACCAGTTGTTGCCTGAGCTGCCGTTGGAAGAAGTAAGGTTCGAAGTCAACGAAGCTAAGAAGCAGATCGAGGAACTGACTCAAAAACCCTGCCAGACGTTTACTTATCCGGCGGGTTACTTTTCGGAAGCCGCGAAAACCATCGTCAAAGAAGCCGGGCACATCGCGGCGTTCTCTTCCGTTTACGGTCCGGCGGATCATCTCGACCTTTACGCCATTAATCGCACCGAGATTCTGCGACGCGATCGTTTTTTGTTTCAGTTCGCGCGGAAGGTACAAAACTTCCGATGAACACGGTTCGCCGCGATGTCCGACAAACTTCAGTTTGTCGTTCACGTCCGCGATTGGCTTGTTTCTCAGAGCCACGACAAACTAAAGTTTGTCGGACGCCACGAACCGCAAGGCGTGCGGCAAAATGCGAAACTCCGCCGGCGTGCGGCCGCGCAGGTTGCCATCAACTTCGATCGGCAGCGCGTCCTCCGGCGCAAAAGTCTCGATGCGCGCCGTTTGACCCTGAGTGATTCTTACTTTCGGATTCGCCACGTGACCACCGTTGTGGATGCGCGGTAACTCGCGCATCACCGCCGCGCGAGTCAGCCCACACGCCGTCACCACATCGAGTTTACCGTCATCAATCCTCGCTTGCGGCGAGAACATGATCCCGCCGCCGGCATACTTGCTGTTCGCGACTGCGATCAAGTTCATCGGACACTCAATAGCGTTTTTGTCATCAATCGAAACACGCACGCGCCGCTCGCGCCATGCAGCCAGGGCGCCGATGGCTGCCACCACAAAGCGGACTTCTCCCGAGAGTTTCCGTATCAGATTTCCCTGCGCCGCAACCCGTGCCGCCGTCTCGCCCCCAATACCCAACGTCGAAGCGTTCAGACAGATGAAAGGCTTCTTGTAATCGTCGGCGCGGCCTTGAATCACGTCAATCAGTCGCGTGCTCTTCTCGGATCGTTGCTGGGAGTGCCCGATCAAAGCCTCGATCCAGTGATCGAGAGGCGCGCGTCGGCCCATTAGTCCGCGTGCAAAATCGTCGCCAGTTCCCGCGGGAAGAATAGCGAGCGCCGCTTCAGGGTTAATTGCCAGAGGAGTGGCTTGTGGCCCATCTATCGAGTCGCCGAATTCGAAAAATCCAGCGGCAGCTTCGCTCAAGGTGCCGTCGCCGCCAACCACCGCGATGAGTTGACAACCTGTCTTAAGCGCAGCGCTCGTCCGGGTCGTCGCGTCGCCGGCAAAGCTTGTTTCGTACAAATCGTAGCTGACGCGGCCGTCATTCAGCCGCGCTTGGATCACGGGCCAGGCGCGTCGCGTTCGCGCGGCAACGTTGTTGACGATGATCAGCGTGCGGGGTTGGGAGAACATGCGACGATGGTAAATGGTCAGTGGTGAATCGTAAATGGGAAATCGTTAACCGCGGATGCGTCTCTGCTCTTCAGAACCATTTTTCATTTTCCATTTGACACATTTCTCATTTACCATTCACTCATGAAAGCAGCAACGATTGTTTCCTACGGTGGCGTTGAAGCTCTCGAAGTCCGCGAAGTTGAAACGCCTGCAAACCCGACAGCGGATCGCGTTCGCGTTCGGGTCCATGCCGCGGCGTTGAACCGGGCGGACATTCTGCAACGCCAGGGTCGCTATCCTGCGCCGCCAGGCGTGCCGCAAGATATTCCGGGACTTGAATTCGCGGGCGAAGTTGACCAGATAGGCGAGGACGTGCGCGCCTGGCAGCCGGGCCAGCGCGTCTTCGGCATTACAGCAGGCGGCGCACAGGCCGAATACGTCGTGGTCCCGGAAAACACGCTCGCCGGGATTCCTTCGAACCTTGACTGGGCCGCGGCAGCCGCCGTGCCCGAAGCTTTTATCACCGCGCATGACGCGCTATTCACTCAAGCGGAACTGCAAATCGGCGAGAGTGTGTTGATCCACGCGGCGGGCTCGGGCGTTGGCACCGCGGCGATACAGCTTGCGCGTGCGGCGGGCGCGCGGGTCTACGGCACCTCGCGCACGACGGAAAAACTCGAAAGAGCAAAGCCGTTCGGACTGGACAACGCAGTTGTCGTAGATAATCCGAATGTCTTTGTCGATGCTGTTCGCCAGTGGACTAACGGACGGGGCGTCAACGTCATACTCGATCTTGTCGGCGGAGCTTATTTCGAAGCAAACGTCAGCGCGCTGGCGCTGAAAGGGCGTTTGATGTTGATCGGGACGACTGCCGGGTCGCAGGCTACACTCGACTTTTCAACTGTGATGCGAAAAAGGTTGAGCATCACGGGGACGGTCCTGCGCGCTCGGTCGGCAGAGGAAAAGGCAGCGGCTACGCGGCTCTTTGTAAATCACGTCGTTCCACTGCTGGCCAGTGGCGCGGTGCAACCAACCGTCGATAGCACCTACAGCCTCGACGAAATCCGCGCAGCGCATGCGCGTCTTGAATCAAATAAAAGTTTCGGAAAGATTGTGCTGATGCTTGGGCAGTAGCCCGACCGTTAGGGAGGGCCCCCGTGCGCATGCAACGCCCTCCCTCACGGTCGGGCTAACTGCCCCGTTTTGGCGGGCCTTACGATCGCGGATGCGCGCGCAGTGCCGCCAGCGCGAGTTCACGCGCGCGGGGCATCACCTCGATCGCGCGGGCGATCTGCGGGTCGTCGGTGTATAAAACCTGCTGAGCTGCCGTGTATCCAAAGGCCGCGGTTGCCAGGTCAAACCGCAAGTATTTTTCGACGAACGGTCGCTCTTGATCGAGTTGCTCGCCGGTAACCTTGAACGTCGGTTTGGTCGCCACAAAATCCTTCAGCGCTTTGAACAAGGCATCGGTGACGGGAAAGTCCGTCGCTTGCACATCGTGTCCGTAGGTGATCGGTCGCTGAATAACGTATTTGTCGAACCCTGGAATGTGACCGCTGGCCAGCTCTAGCGAAAACGCGAAGATAGGATCGACCAGACGCGCGTGGGTGCGGTTGCCATTGTTCGGCTTTACCACTTCATCGGGTGAAATGCCGCCACCGCCATAAACCTTTCTACCCGTATCGGTGAGGCTCTCAGGACCGAGCGGCTGCGTCTGGGTCTTGCCGTCTTTAGCCAAGCCGCCGTGCGTGTAATAGTCGTAAGCACCGCCGTTCGAATAATCGCGCTGAATCAATCTTCCCGACGGCGTGAAATACTTCGCGACCGTGAGCAGTAACGCCGATTCGTATTTAAGCGAATAGGGGTACTGCACTAGGCCTTTACCAAAAGTAGTTTCACCAACGATCAGCGCGCGGTCGTGGTCTTGCAACGCGCCCGCGACAATCTCGGCAGCCGACGCCGTCTGGTCGTTCACGAGCACGACGAGAGGAGTTGTGTCCGGATCGTCATTGAGAGCCGTAAAACTGTCGGAGCTTCCCTGGATCCTGCCTTTTTGTGTGACGATCAACTGACCACGTTGCAGAAACTGGTCGGCGACGCGCACGGCTTGAATCAGCAAGCCCCCGCGGTTGCCGCGCAGATCTAGCACCAATTGATTCATGCCCTTAGAGTGCAAGTCATTCAGTGCGGTCTTGAATTCGTCCGCAGTGGTCAGATTGAATCCGCCGGTCATCGCGACATAGCCGACGCCGGGTTTGACCATGTAAGCCTGGGGAATAGAAGGCAGCGACACCGCGTCGCGAATAATCTCAACGGTCTCGACCTTGCCGGTGGCCGCGTGCTGGACCGTAACCTTTACTTTTGTGCCGCGCGGTCCGATCAAAAACTTACGAACCTCCGGATACGTCTTGCCGCGCATCGACTGGCCGTCAACTTCCAGAATGCGATCGCCAAATCGAAGTCCGGCGCGCGCAGCCGGAGCGTCCTGGAAAGTCGCGCGGATGTAGGTATTGACCGAGTCGTCCTGACGCAAGTCGCCAATGGTCGCCCCGATGCCGAAGTACTCCGAACGTTGCTCGGTCTTGAACGCGGCGAACTCTACAGGATCGAAATAGGTTGAGTGGGGATCAAGCACGCTCAGCATGCCGTTGATCGACGATTTGAAGACCGAGTTGTAATCCAGTTTCTCACCGTCGATGTAATTCTGTTGAATGATTGACAGCGCCTCGCTGAGGTCGTTCTTGACCACTGCAGCAGTGACTGGGGATTTGCCGCCCGGCGAGGTCTTGCTGCCCGCCGCACGCTCAGGAGAGCCGGCGCGCGTGGTGGATCTGCCTTGTTGCGAATAGATAATTGCGGGGAGCGAAAGAGCGATAAAAAGGAACAAAATACCCGCTAATGCTAATCTGTTTCTCACGCAACCCTCCTAAATGGCCGGCCTGGTTGATTGATTGAATTGGCCGCGTTCCCGGCCAATCCGGGTTCAGCGGGCCGCCAGAATAACACGGAAGCCGCCGCCAGTTGAAACTTACGAAACGGAATGCATTGAAGTTTCTTCGCCGAAACTTCGCGGCGACAACGACTCGAACCGCCTCTTTGAAGCGAAAAGCCGTTCTGGTGTTGCTCCGGCGGGGCCGAGTTTTAATTCTCTGCGTAACTTTCCGAGGATGCCTTAGAGAAAGTTCTATCCAAACGCGCGTCTCGTGCCCTTGCCGTGCTAACATGCTCAATCCGTTCTTAGCTTTCCACAAAACATTTCGGAGGATTTTGCGAATGACATCAGGAATGACCCGTGACCAGCTCGTCTCGTTTGCCAACAGCCATCGCGACGAGTTTGAAGATCTGCTGCGCCGGTTTGTCGAGACGCCAACTGTCTCGGTTGATCCCGCACACTTGGGAGACATTCAAAAATGCCTTGAGCTGGTCGTTGAGACCATCAACAAGTTCGGTGGCCGGGCGGAGGTCTATAAGGCAAGAAAAGGAAATCCGACCGTCCACGGCGTATTCGATTCGGGCCAGAACCGTCCCACGGTAACGGTCTATAACCACATGGATGTGCAGCCTGCTTCGCGTGAGACGGAAGCCTGGGACACCGATCCGTTTGTCATGGTCACAAAGGGCGACACGTATTACGGCCGCGGCACAACGGATGACAAGGGTCCGGCGCTCTCGGCGCTTTACGGCGCGCGCGCCGCGCTCGACGCAGGCGTGCCTGTGAACATTCGTTTCCTCTGGGAGTTTGAAGAAGAGATCGGCTCGCCAAATTTTGAAGAGATTATTACTAAAGCCGCACCCCAACTGCGCACTGATTCCGTAGTTGTGTCCGACACGGTTTGGGTATCGCGGCAACGGCCGGCCAGCTCTGCGGGTTTACGCGGGCTGCTCGGATTCATACTAACTTTGGAAACGGCCACCACCGATAACCACTCAGGTGAAGTTGGCGGCGCCGCGCGCAATCCGATTGGCGAACTGATGAAGCTCGTCTGCGAGTTGTATGACCCGACGACCGGCCGTGTGAAGATCAAAGGTTTCTACGACGATATGATCGCGCCCACAAAGAAAGAGTTGAACGATTGGGTCAACTCCGGATTCACGGTCAGCGGTTACAAGAAAGCGCACAAGCTGAAGTTGATGCGCACGACGGACACGCTCGCAGTGATGAAGCGCATCTGGGGTCAGCCGACGATGGAGATCCACGGCGTCGTGGGCGGTTACCAGGGGCCGGGCTTGAAATCGATCGTGCCGCCGCGTGCGGAAGTGAAAGCCTCTTGCCGTTTGGTTCCAGGGCAGGACCCACAAAAGATCGCCCGCCAAATCAAAAAAACGGTGAAAGAAAAAAGCCCGGACGTGAAGGTTCAGTTTGAATCGATGGCGCCCGCCTTTCGCACCGTGACCGAAGGACCACTGCCGGAAGCGCTCAAGCGCGCGGTCAAGTTTGCTTTCAAACGCGACGCGGTTTTTGTTCGTGACGGCGGCACGATTGGCGCCATGACCAGTATTGAAAAAGTTTTGAAGTGTCCGGTGTTGTTTCTTGGTCTGTCTCTACCTGAGCACGGTTACCATGCGCCGAACGAAAACTTCGACTGGCAACAGGCCTCGGGCGGGATGGTGGCGTTCGCGAAATACTTCGAGGAGATCGCAACCCTCGGTCAGAACCGCCTGCGGTAGCGGGCGGTTGAACTGGGGTTATCAAGCATTGGAAGCGGAAGGTTCAACCGCCCGCTACCGCAGGCGGTTCTGACCCGTTCAAATCACGCACGCCAAACGCTCCTCATTCAATGGTACGAACCCCAGCTTCTCATAAAAGCGTCGTGCTTCCGGATTGTCGAGGTGCACGGCAACATCGATGCGCATCACGGAGTAGCGCTTCAACTCCTCTTTCAGTTGCTCGATCATTGCCGTACCGACACCTTTCCCGCGCCGGTCATCTTTGACTGAGACGTCGTCGAGTTTTGCCACCAACGTGCCGAGCGAGGTCGAGATCGCATAACAGACCACGCAAATACCCGCGATGCCGTCGTCGTCGGAGGCCACCCACACGAAACCCAGTTCGGGCCGTTCGAGAAACAGATAGAGCCCGTCATTCAAGCCGCGCACGCCGCGATCTCCGTAGGCTTGGCTGCTGGCGAGATAGTGCTCGTCTGCGGTGAGAAAGCTGCTCAACATCTCGAAAGCCTCGCGCGCGTCGGCGGCAGTCATCTTGCGGCAGGTGATCAAATCAGTACCTCCTCGGGCTTCAATTCTTACTCCTTTCGGACTTGAGCGATTGCGTCAGCGCGGATTCGGTGGATTAGGGAGCTTAGATTGTTGCTCAATAAAGATTTTCCAACCACATAATTCG
The DNA here is from genome assembly GCA_041499185.1 of Pyrinomonadaceae bacterium. GTDB lineage: Bacteria > Acidobacteriota > Blastocatellia > Pyrinomonadales > Pyrinomonadaceae > JAOAPY01. Next base: position 17,452 of record JBGQJU010000040.1, read on the forward strand.
GCCCCTAATCGAACTCGCTCACCGCAGCGGCCTGGTCCGCTCCAACGCGGCCTGCTTCGATTTTTGCTTTTGAATAGTTCTCGCCTTTAATTGGCTCGCCAGCGATTCGGCGTAGCATCGCTAACTGACCAACGTGCGTTAGCGCATCCGCAATCGGACCTTGAAAGAGACGCTCGCAGGTAGCGGCCAACTCGGCATCCGACGTCAGATAGTTGTCAAGACGCGCCAGCGAGGCGTGAAAGCGTTCGACCTCTTTGACCCACGTGCGCGGCTCCGCATCGTGCCACGCTTCAGCGCCTTTCGCGATCGACAACGCCCAATCGAGCAAGTCGCCGATATGTGCCAGAATCTCCGCAGGCGTGCGCGTTGTTTCCGAAGCTCGGAAAGACGCAAACGAATCAGGAGCGCCGCGTACCGCCTTACCGCCGCGGTATGCCAAGGTTGCCACTGTGTGGCGAAGCAGATCTCGTTTAGGATCTGAACTCTCCATAATGAACTCCTTCGGCGCGACGCTCACGCGCCATCGCCTCGCCACATCACGGGCAGCGTTTGCAGAATGATTTTCAAATCCAACAGCAACGACCAATTCTCGATATAAAAAAGATCCAGCCGCACCATCTCATCAAAAGGCAACCGATTGCGTCCTGACACCTGCCACAGACCCGTAATGCCCGGTTTCATATCAAGTCGCTTGCGGTGCCACAGCTCATAGCTTTCCACTTCATAAGGAATCGGCGGGCGCGGACCAACAATGCTCATCTCGCCGTGCAAGACATTGAGCAGTTGCGGGAGTTCGTCCAGGCTTGCTTTTCTCAGAACGCGCCCGCTGCGCGTGATACGCGGATCAGCGTGCAACTTATAGATTGGCTGCTCGCCGTCGCCGAGGTTTGAGTCCGGCTGTCCGGCAATGTAGCGACGCTGAAATTCGCGATGCGCATGGTCGTCCCCTTCAGCACGCATCGTGCGAAATTTGTAGCAGAGGAAGATGCGGCCATCCATCCCGACGCGTTCCTGCTGGTAGAACACCGGACCATGAGAGTCCAGCTTGATCAGCACGGCGATTACCAGCCAGAACGGAAACAACAGAAGCGTGGCTACTGAACTGATGATCAGATCCGAAGCTCGCTTGACGACACGAGCAACACTCGAAAGGGGAGAGCGGAAAAGCGTGATCATCGGCAGCGCGCCGATCTGATCGACTTCTGTTTTGCGCGGCAGAAAGTTGAACAGGCTGGGCGCAATACGAAACTCCACGCCGCGCCCGCGCCCAACACGCATCATCACATCAAACAGCGCATCGCCGGGCACGCTCGGGTCAGCGATAATCACTTCATTCGCGCCCGACTCGCGAATCGCGTCTGGCAGTCCGTGTAGATCGCTGATGACTTGGACGCCTTCAAACGTCGCGGGCTCGGTCGCCGACAAACTGTTTTCGGCTACTCCGATGACGCGATAGCCAAGCTCCGGACGCTTGCGCATCTCGTTGATAAAAAGTGCTGCTTCCGCGCCGCGTCCCACCACGAGCGTTGGGATCAAGTTGAGATCGCGCCGCCGCGCCACCATTTGCAAGCCGCGCACGATGAAACGCATCAGCACATAACCGACGAGCGCGAGCAGAAAGTCGATCACAAACACGCCGCGCGCATACGAGAAAGCGCGAAACTGAAAGCCGCCGCGATAGAGAAAGGCCCCCGCTACGATTAACAACGTACCGATCGCCGTGGCCTTGAAGACTCGTATCCCGTCTTCGACGAACGAGAATTCGCCGCGCAGCCGATAGAGGTCATAATAGGCGAGAGTGATCACGCGGATCGGCGCCACCAGCAGAAGAAGCGCGCCGTAGGGCGCGAAGGCCGGGGTCCAGCTCCAAGACCCATCCAGCCGATGCTGCAGAATCGAAGCACCTTCGCGCAGATAGAACGCGCCGACGAAAGCAGTAAAGGCGAGCGCGAGATCGATGACTACCAGAGCCGTCTTGACCGTGGGTACAACCCATGTTGGCGCATGCGCCGGAACCCGGACGGCGCTGGCGTCGGTCAGCGATTGTTTGCTGCGCTCTGGTTTCATTGATCAAACAAACCAGTCTTTGCTCCGGCTACGCGGTTAAGATCAGCTCTATTACTTTATCCCGCACATGCGTGGCACGACGAGGGCTAGCGCCGCTCTTCTTTTCAATTGGAATCAACTCTAGATCCTCGCGCGTCGCAATGCGCTGCAGCCGGCCATCGCGCAACAGTTCTTCATCGACGGCTGCCCACTTGCCAGCATAGATCGTTGCGGCGGGCACTCCAAGCGCTGCCGCCTCGCGATTCATGGTGCCGCCAGCGCTGATCACCAGATCAGACGCGGCGATCAGATTCGCTCCATCGAGTGCCGTTCGCGGCAGAATCAGATTAGACTTTGACAACGCTTCATATTCCGCCCGCTGCTCGTCAGTGCGCGCCAATAGAACAACTTTCACGTTGGGTCGCGCGCATAAGCGTTCGAGAAGATCGGAGAACAGCTCATTTTCAAACCGGTGATAGAGAGCCTCACTCGCTGGCGGCCGAACGACCACCAGAATATCATTCGCAGCCACGCCGAGGGCGCGCAATGTTTCAGTAAAGTTTGGATCGGGACTGAAGTCGGCGAGGTAGACGTCCTCTTTCGTTCCATCGTAGCGCTTCACTTTTCCTCTTGACGCTCCATAGCGGCGCAGCGCTTCTTCGGGAAAGGCGCGCGGGACAATCACGCGCGATGCCAGCCGGAACGCAAGATGATTCGCTGGCTGGTGTTCGTAGTCCATCAGCGTCACACTCTTGATACCGAGCCCGCTCGCGGCGGCAATCTGCGCGTAAGAATTGTGGCTGACTGCCAGATCAAAGCCGCGACCCCGTGCCCACTTTCCGAGCGCCGCCGCGCGGCCAACGAGATTTCCCGCCTTGCCTGTAAGTCTTCCGCCGCCATGACCTCCGATCACCACCGGCATCAGGCCGGCGGTCGTCGCCAACTCAACTGTCTGCGCATAGTCACGCGCCGTCACTTCGGCCTGATGTCCGCGCTGTTTGAATTCCGGGATCAGCGCACGAAAGAACGGCACGTGCGGCGAGTTTGCGAGATCAATCCAGATGCGCATAAAGTAAGGAAAAAGTAAAAAGGTAAAAGGCAAAAGTCAGAGCCGCTTCCTGGCCGAAACCACGATGGAACCCAGGATTCGCTTTATTTCATCGGCTTCGTCTCGCAAGTCGGCAACTTTGCTTTCAGGCATTATCTTTGCCGCGATGAGTAGTCTGAGCCAGAAGTGACTCTCGCGTGCTTCTTTCAAGGCAAAAGCATTCTTGCTAATGAAGTCAGCTCGACTCTGACCAGCCTGAGCCTCTTCGGCATTCGCTCCAACCGACGTCCCAGCTTTCAGTAGCTGCTCACTAAGAGGGGACTCCGGGTTTCTTGTCTAGATGTTGGCAAAGCTTGACGATCCGAACCGCGAATTCAAATGTTCTCTCTCTGATATCTTTGATTTCTTTCGCCATCTGCGATCTCCTCATTTTTTCCTTTTACCTTTTTACTTTTTCCTTCGACAAGCCGCGCCAGCCCGTAGGCCATCCACGCCTCTGACCAGCGCATGTAGGGAATGCGAACCGTATAGAACCGCCGCCGTTGATAATAAAAGAAGCCGCGTGGACTGCGCAGGTTTTGAATAGTCCACCGCGCAATCTTCTCGGCAAGATCGATCGCACCTGGATCCAGCCAATTTAACTCTGTCAGCGCAACGATCGCCGCACCCGCCGAGTGTGCATCGGCGGGATAGAGACGGTTAGCGTAGTACTTCGGCCAGCCGTGGCTTAAAAAGAAGCGTTCGCGCCAGAATTCAAAACCACGCCGAACAGCATTCTCAAGTTCATCTCTCGCCGACTCGCACGAGTTGATAATGCGAGACAAACTGCCCAAGACAAACGCAGTGTGAAAATTATCGGCCCACGATTGGTAGTCAGCAGCTCCATAGGCCCACGAGCCGTCGTCTCGCTGTCGGCGCACAACATAGCGGGTCGCGCGCCGGGCCCACTCGCAAAGACTGGCCTCAGCGGTAAGCTTTCCGACTGAGGCTAGTATTTCCGCGGCCAGCAGATTCGCATTGAACACGCGGGTGCGGTCCAGCGGCGAGTAGCTAAAGCAAACCTCGTCTTTCGATTCCTCCGATCGATTCAAATCATTGAGGATGAAATCACAGGCGCTGCGCGCGAACGGCAAGTACTCTCCGTCTCTGAACGTCTGCGCAGCTTCGCACAACGCGCGCGCGGCGAAGGCGGTCGGTACGACAGTGGGAGTTCCGCGTGGCGCAAAGAACGCGCGTGACTGCCAGTCGAAGTTGTAGCCCCACGCGGCGCCGCTGAAGCCTTTCAAGCGCATCGTCATCAGATCGTCCAGCACCTCACGCGCTTCGATTTCAGCTTCTTTAGTTTTGGTTCGACGATAGTTCGACAAAGCCGCGAGCCCAAATAATGCGATGCCTTTTGCATTTCTTTCTCGCGGTACGCCGGCCAGAGAACGAAAGTTGATTGGCGAGCGTTTGAAGCATTGCGTCCAGGCAAGACGTGCGGCGCGCGACCGTTTGAGCGGCGTGGCTCGAAACAGACGGCTGTTCAGACCGTCGAACGGATCACAGCCGGCGAAGTCGCGTTCGCGGCACCACGCGAAGAGATCCGCAAGCGCTTGCTCAAAATTGGAATCGTGCATTGAGACGGCGGGCAACGCCCGCCTCTAAACGAAACTGGATCGATATTGGCGGTTGCTTACTGCCTACTGGTCACCGACGTCTCGATCCGTCGCGGCGTTTCCACAAAACTCTCGTGCCAGAGCTCGAACGTCAGCAGCGTCCAGAGCAGTTTGCGATGATTGGCCACGCCGCGCTCGTGCTCGTCCTGCAGCCGCGCTACATACGCCGGATTGAAGACGCCGGCCTTTCGCACTCTTTCGGGCGACAGCAGGTCGCGAGCCAGGGGCCGCAGTTTACCTTTCAACCACTCGGCAAAGGGAACGCCAAAGCCTTTCTTGCGACGACGCGCCACGAATGCGGGCAGCAGACCTGACACTGCGCGCTTCAAAATATATTTTGATTTGCGGCCGCGCAGTTTGTAGTTCGGCGGCAGCGACGCGACGTACTCGGCAACACGAGGATCGAGAAACGGCGCGCGCACCTCGAGCGAAACGGCCATGCTTGCGCGATCGACCTTCGTCAGGATGTCTTCTGCCAGGTACAGTTGCGTGTCGAGGTTCTGCATGCGCTCGATCACGTCCGTCACATCGCAGGCTTGAAACATGCGGCGCGCATTGCGATAGATGTCACTGTCGCTTGCTCGCTGCACGTCGGCGGTCAACAGCTCTTTTTGCTCGTCCGGCGTAAACGAACCAAACCAGACGTGATGACGAGAAACAGGGTCACGATCAGCTCCACTTATAAATCGCCGCGCGCGATAATCGAATGACAGGTTCTTCGTTTTTACCGGCAACATTCTCACCATCGGCTCGACCAGCGCGCGCCGCAAAGCGCGCGGCGCTCGTGTGTAGATGTCGGCCAGCCGGTGACCCTGGTACATCGGATAGCCGGCGAAGAGTTCGTCGCTGCCATCACCCCCCAGCGCCACCGTCACATGTTTGCGCGTGAAGCGAGACAACAGATAAGTAGGAACGAGTGACGGATCGCTCAGCGGCTCGTCCATCCACGCGCCAATTTCACTGACCAGATTCGCCGCCAGATCCGCGCTAAAACGTTCTTCGTGATGATCTGTACCGAAAAACTTTGCGACCGCGCGCGCGTATGATGATTCGTCAAACGAAGACTCAGCAAACGAAATTGAAAACGTTTTGACGGTTTCTGACGACGCGCGCACGGCAAGTGCGGTCACCGTTGAAGAATCGATTCCGCCTGATAACAAGACACCGAGCGGCACGTCTGAAACCAGTCTCATGCGCACCGAATCAGCGAGCAGTGCGCGCAGATGTTCGGCAGCCTGATGCTCACTCGGTACCGGCTCGCGTTTCTTGTAGCTCAGACGCCAGTAGGGTTGAACATCAACGCGGCCATCTTCAAGCGTTAGCCGGTGGGCTGCGGTTAGCTTGTTGATGCCTTCGTAGATCGAGAGAGGCGCGGGAACGTAGTCAAACGAAAGGTACTGGCGCAGCGCTTGAAGATTCAGTGACGGCCGCACCGCAGGGTGCGCGAGCAAAACTTTCGGCTCGGACGCGAAAAGCAAAGTGTTATCAAACACGCCCCAATACAGCGGCTTTTCTCCGAACCGATCGCGCGCGAGCACCAGCCGGCGGCGCTTCGCGTCCCACAACGCAAAAGCAAACATGCCGTTGAGATGTTGGAGCATTTCCGTGCCATGCTCTTCGTAAAGATGCGGCAGGACTTCGGTGTCGGTAGCGCTGCGAAACGAGTGTCCGCGCTTTTCTAGATCGTCGCGCAACTCGCGATAGTTGTAGATCTCGCCGTTGAGGATTACGGCAACACTGCGGTCTTCGTTGTAGACAGGCTGTTCGCCGGTAACGAGATCGATAATCGCCAGCCGGCGCATACCCAGCGCGACGCCAGTCGCGACCATCAGCCCTTCCGAATCCGGCCCGCGATGAACCATGCGCTCGCACATCGCATGCAGCAGATCCTCCGCGCCTTCAGGCGGCGGCGTGCGCGAGTCTAAATTGGCCCACCCCGTGATTCCGCACATAAGTTCGTGAATCGAAATCGTGGATCGTGAATTGTGAACCGTAAATCGGAGAAAGCTGAGAGCAAACTAACTAGCGCGGTGTGTTGGCCGTCTCAAGTATTGAACGGTGCGCCCATATTCGTTACATTCCACTCCGTCCAAGCTGGCATGTTCGATGTCCCATGCTTTCCCCAATTTGCTTGTCCATGCGCCAGACCGCAGTTGCCTAGCTATGTGTTTTGGCTGTCCAGCAATAGCGTAGATTGCCACTCTTTCATAACCGGATTCAAGGTCACCATCATCGCACGGTTCGTAGCCGCGTGTTTGGAATGCAAGTTTAAAGGCTTCTATTGTTTCTTCACGTGGTACACCTTCGGGCCAGTAATCATCCGGCGAAGGCCACCACCAATTCTCAGTATCGCCGGCGGCCCAACCGATGCAGTTGTAAGTACAGGTATGGTTACTCATCACGGAGAAGCGCCCGTCTTGTAGATTGGGAAAACTCGTCCGAACCCAAGTAACAGCGTCCGGCATGTTCTTGTATTCACACATATCCGCGCCGCCTGCCCCACTCTAACCACTCTTGTGCCATCTTTCTCAGATTACCCCGATCTTCCGGTTTCACGGGGTTCGTTCTTGTTATCGCCCTAAGCGCCCAAAACCAATGCCCACCGCTTTCTTGTAGTTCACGTAGTATAAGAGGGATAGCTTTTTCGCCCATTCCTACAATCTGATGATAAGCAAAGTTCGCTACAATGTCGGAAGTAGATGACATCATCATAGTTTCCCTGCGCCACTGGTCTACCAAAGCGCGAAACTCCCGCTCCAGTGCAGGATCTATTTCGTTAAGCCTGGTCCTTGCTTGTCTGCGTTGTTGAGTAACGCTTAGTTTTTCAGGTATCTGGTTCGCGGGATCCTCGTCAAATCCAATTCTCTCCCGCACCGCATAGATCGGCTTCGACTGCGATTCGTGATACGTACGTACGAGCATCTCGGCCAAGAGGCCCATCAACAAAAACTGCACACCGACGGCAAACATCACGACCGCGATGGTCGGCAGGGGCGTCAGGATGAACGAGATACCTTCGATCTTTTTGATCACCGCCCAGATCGCCGCGACGAGTGAAATCAAAAATGCCAACATGCCAAATGTGCCGAATACATAAATGGGCTTAGTCTGATACGAGGCCATGAACTTGATCGTCATCAAATCGAACACGACCTTCAGCGTCCGCGATAGACCGTACTTCGACTTGCCCATCGTGCGCGCGTAGTGCTCGACGGGAATCTCCGCAACTCGCGCGCCGGCCCATGACGCGTAGATCGGAATGAAGCGGTGCATCTCGCCGTAAAGATGGACGTCCTGCAACGATTCGCGCCGATAGGCTTTCAGCGAACAGCCGTAGTCGTGCAGGGGCACACCGCCGATCCATGAGATCAGACGGTTGGCGATCATCGACGGAATCTTGCGCGTGATTAGATTGTCCTGACGGTTCTTGCGCCAGCCGGAAACGACGTCGTAACCCTCGTCGAGTTTTTCCAATAGCCGCGCGATGTCAGCGGGATCGTTTTGCAGATCGGCATCCATCGGGATCAATACTTGACCCTTTGCTGCGTCGATGCCCGCCGCCATCGCGGGCGTCTGCCCATAGTTACGGCGCAGTGCCACAATGCGCACGCGTCGATCCAACCGCGCCAATTCTTTCAATACAGTGAGGCTGCCGTCGGTCGAGCCATCGTCGACGTAGATGATCTCCGCCGTGCGACCCAGCGCCCTGAGTGCTTCGTCCATCTTCAGGTGCAAAGGTCTGAGGTTTGGCTCTTCGTTATACACCGGTAGAAAGACCGAGATTTCGGGCGCTGTTCCATCTCCCGCCGGCAAAGCGGCTTGGTCCTTCAGAGTCGCATCTTGTTCGTCGTAGAGCTTCATCTAGTCACCCGCCGCGCGACGCAGATCGCGGAAACGCCGAGAGGCAAATTCACGTGGCGCAGTATAGAGCTTTCTGCGCCGAGAATGCGGCCGAGTAGTCCGTTCAAGACGCCGACATTTATATTGTTTTCTGAGGCCGGACGGAAGCCCGTGGCGCGCATCAGCAAACGGCCGAGCAGAATGGGAACAAAGAAAGCGATGTTCGCATAGGTGGCGCGCTCAACTTCAAGGCCCGCCTCGCAGACGACTCGCTTCAGACCTTCAAGAGTGTAACGACGGCGATGATGGCTAATGTCATCCTGCACGCCCCACAGGAATTTGAAAGCGGGAACAAACAACAGCGCTCGGCCATTAGGCCGCAGCACGCGCCGCATTTCGCGCACACCCGCAACGTCATCATCGAGATGCTCAACAACGTCGAGTCCCGTGACTAGATCAAACGAGCCGTCTTCGTAAGGCAGATGCTCGGCTTCGCCCTGGCGCACGTTCTGCAAACCACGCTCGCGACAGAAGGCGAGTGCTTCTGTGGAGACGTCGACGCCTTCAGCTTCACCAAAGCGGGAAAGCATTTCGAGATTTGCGCCGGTGCCGCAACCGATGTCGAGTATGTGCGGGCGATCGCATTTCAGATCAGCACAAACGCGTGCGAGAAAGCTTTCGATAATCCGGCGCCGACCGACAAACCACCAGTGACGCTCCTCGATCTGATACATGATCGAGTAGGTGTGCTGCTGCATCTCCTGCGGCAGCGGGTCGCCGATGGTCTTTGCTGTGCTGGACATTAAGCGTTCTTAGTTGGCACTTGAGTCATGAACATCAGCATTGTAGAACAATTCGCTCGCGAGTGTAGATACGCAGGGAAAGAAATTCAGGGTGACAACGGTCAGAAAACCCGATCAGGAACCAGCGGGGCCTGCCCTGCTGCTTTTTTAGAAGCGGCTCAATCTATTCCAGCAACACGGTTCCTTCCAAACCACTCAACAAACCGGCGAATACCCTCTTCAATTTGCGTCTGCGGATTGTAGCCCAACAGCCGGCGCGCCTTTGAGATGTCGGCAAAGGTGTGCGGTACGTCGCCAGGTTGCAGCGGTTGGCGATCGATGATTGCGCTTTGCCCCAGCCCCTTTTCCAGTAGCGAGATCATTTCCCGCAATTCAACAGTGCGCGATTCGCCGAGATTGATCAACTCGCATTCGCTCGCCGCGTAATCAGCCGAGTAATCAATAGCGGCGCGCACGCCCGAAATACAATCGTCGATGTACGTGTAATCGCGATGCGTGGTCCCGTCACCAAACACCGGAATCGGTTTGCCCGCGCTAATCAATCGCGCGAATTTGTGGATGGCGAGATCGGGTCGCTGCCGCGCGCCATACACTGTAAAGAACCGCAGACAGATGACGCGCATGCCATACAAATGTGAATACGTGTGACAGAGCAGTTCGCCTGCGGCTTTGGTTGCGGCGTAAGGAGAAATTGGCTGACCAGTGGAGTCGTCTTCGCTGAACGGCACGTTCGCGTTGCCGCCATAAACTGAAGACGACGAACCGAAGATGAACTGCTTGATGCCGCGTTCGCGCGCGAGTTCGAGCAGATTCAGCGTGCCGTTGATGTTTGTTTCTGCGTAAAGCTGCGGCTGTCTCAGCGAAGGTCGCACCCCAGCGCGCGCCGCAAGATGTACGAGGCAATCGAAATCATTCTCTTCAAAGACGCGTTTAAGCGCCGATTGATCGCGAATGTCAGCTTCGTGGAGCCGGTACGCCGGATTCTGCAAATGCGCGGCAATGTTCTCGCGCTTGATCGCGGGCGCGTAGAAGTCGTTGAAGTCATCGACGACCGAGACCTGCCAACGGCCTTCCGCGAGCAAGCGATCGACGAGGTGTGACCCGATGAAACCCGCGCCGCCGGTGATGAGAATGTTCTTCATACAAGCATCACGCTGTAGGGGCGGACCTGCGTGTCCGCCCTGCAAGCGCAAGTTCATACATTGCTTGACACAAACCCGGGCGCACACACAGGTGCGCCCCTACAAACTCTCACGAAACCTATTTCCGCGCATAGATCCACAAGTGCCAGCCCCAGCGAGCGGCTAGTTGAGATTCAATCGACCGCGGCAAGAGACTACCAATCACCGGAAGAAAGCGCTTGTTTAGAAAGTACGTTCGCAGCTTCACTTCAGAAAAGTCTTTGAACAGCTCGCGTGCTTCGCGCCGCGAATAGACGCGCGCCAGAGGATTGCCGGCGCCGTCAGTGTTCCGGCTCAAGAATTCGTCGGCGCTCAGATAGCCATTATGCTCTTCGCGCAGCTTGCGCGCGTGTTCGCGCAAGGAATCAACCGGCTCGCCGGTGAGCCGATGAACAAAACGGACTCCAGATTCCCAACGCAGCAAGTGCACGCCGCCTCGCCGCAAGCCGCGGATGTTCAAGCGATAGTTGTACGAGTTGCGATGATAGAGCATCACTACGGCGCGCCCGCCCGGTCGCAGCACACGATGAATCTCGCGCACCGCGCGCGCGGTGTCGGGTGTGTGATGCAGCACGCCATGCGAGTAGACCAGATCGAAAGTATTGTCATTGAAGTCGAGATTCTCGGCATCCGCGGTGCGAAACGTTCCCGGAAGATTGAACAGCTCAAAGTTTTTTCGCGCCAGCTCGACCGCCGCCTCCGTTAGATCGACTCCCGTGTAGTCGGCTCCGGCTTTAGCGAACTGAGCGCCATCGGTTCCCAGTCCACAACCAATTTCCAACACCTTCAAACCGCGAGCACCGGAAAAGTCAGCCGCCAGCGGAATATGCCACTCTTTTTCGTAGCGGTGCTTTTCTACCAGCTCATAAAAGCGTCGCGTGCCCTGCTCGGCATCGGCAAACTTCGTCCCGCAGGGATGCGCTTGCCAGAAGGCCCGCACACGTTCTTTCAATTCCGCATCGGACATCAAACGCATTTCACCACAAAGGCACAAAGGACACAAAGAATCTTAGATAGCAAGTTTGTGCAAAGACCCAAGAATCGGAGAATGCTGGTAGCGACACTCTCGCAACGGCGGTCGGGTTGCTTAGCTTCGGTTCCGGGCTTTTGAGGTTTTTGCGGGCAGCGGATCTTGAATCCGGTTGCTGCCGTCTGCGGGAACTGTACTGTGTTGCCGTTGTGCCTTTGTGGTGAGGATCTACCGCTTGTACCTGCCCATCAATTGACCCTGCGCGACGATGTGCCCTTCCATTGCCTTTAACAACTGATCCTTCGTCGCTCCCGGCTTGAGAGATGTGTCCGTATCAAGAGCGTAGAGCTTGAAGTAGTAACGGTGCGTGCCGCTCGGCGGGCAGGGTCCGCCATAACCGATCTGTTTGAAGTCGTTGGCTCCCTGCTTGCCGCCGCCGGAGAGTTCGGTGGCCGTCGCAATATGCTCCGTCAAAGAAGTCACGCTGACGGCCAGATCGTAAACAACCCAATGCACCCAGGTCTTTCCCGGGGCATCCGGATCGTCGCAGATTAAGGCCAGCGTCTTTGCATTCACAGGTACACCCGACCAGGAAAGCGGCGGCGACACGTTGGTGCCATCGCAGGTGTATTGCTTCGGGATCATCTCGCCGTCAGCGAAAGCTGTGCTGGTGATTTTGATAGACATCTTTGCACCTCCAGGCTCAGAACGCTTTTCTGCCGGCGTTGTTTCGGGACCAGATTGGTTTGTGTCAACGCGATTCTGATTTGCGGTCTGGCATGAGCAAAGAAAAACAAGTACGAATAATAACAGACCGATCCTTTGAATCACTCTTCATTCTCCACGGAACGTTTCTCGGTATGACCTAACGAGAAAAACCGGGGTGGGTTAGCTAACATAGACGCCATAGAGGTCAAGCACTTCGATGCTAACAAGCTTGCGGCCCTCATAGTTGAAGATCAGACCATCCCAAACGTCTTGACGACGATAGACTTCGACAACGTGTAAATCTTATCGACGCGAACTCTCCCGGGACGATTTAACGTACCGTTCCTCAGGTCGGAGGAGGTAATGACAAAACTGTAATCAACCGTCGCCGGATTGGAAGTCATCGCCGCAACGACAATGTCTCCGGTCTGGCGGTTGTAGGCATTGTTGGAAATAACTATGACAGGACGTCGCTTTTGAGAAGAAAGGTCCGTGAAGGGAACAGGAATCAAGAGAATGTCGCCTTGTTCAGGCATTGTTCCAATCCTCATCGTCAAAAGGATTGTCCCAAAAATCGAAGCTGGTTTGCGATGCTGAGAGTAAATCAGCAAAGCCATTCCCGGCAGCTTCGATCACAAATACGACAACGTGTGCGCCAGGCGGAAACGGGACACTGAGTCCCACTCTTCCCCCATCCTTGACTTCAGTATCGTACTTAAGCGCAGTTTCTCCCATGATACCGACTCTTACTAGCTTCTCTTGCTTTCCGACGACATATTACCTCATCAAGCAAAGGGATAGAATGCAGTATTGCGAAACACCCAGAAACCGAGCACGACGACGACAGAGAGCCAAACATATTTTGGTGGAATGGAAAGCTGCGGCATCGGCTGCCCGGTGATCGCGGACCTTGTAAAGGAGACTAACGCGCAGACGAGAACCGGCAGTAGCAGAATCGTCAGCGGGTTAAGCTCGAAAGCCGCCACCACATTGCCGTGAAGCAGTTGGTGCAAAGCACGCGTGGTGCCGCAGCCAGGGCAATCGAGACCTGTTAGTGCTCGAAAGGGACAGATGGGAAAAAAGCCCGTGCGGCCCGGCTCGAACAGATAAAGATAGACTCCGGCGGCTGCGAGCAATAACCAGATTCCGCCAGCCACAAAGCGTCTAATTGTTAATTGGCTAGCAAACATGATGCGGGTAACTTCTACGATGCTGCCGAGAATACTAGTGGAGGCCTCCAGATTCAAGTTCAGTTGGCGGCCTTGCCGTGCGAGCTGAACGCCAGTCGACGACTCACCAGGAAGAGGACGAGCTAAATCGACTTGGTCCACACCCATCCCGTATTGAATCGACCATGGAACTTGTCAGCATCAGCAGCGAACTCTTTACTTTTGCCACCAGTTGTGATTAAAGACTTGTGACCCCTCGCAGGGTTTTTGAACACGTTGAGGGGTGTTCAGGGCTAGTCTTACTTGACTCGAAAATCTTTGTCTTGAAAGTCTTGAAGGGATGACATGAGAGGTGTTGTCGTCCGAAGATCAACTCGTCAAAAAGAGGGGAAACGTGACGCCCCCGACTACCTCCTCCCTGAATCCTATCGTTAGAGCCTAGGAGGAGTGCTCCAAGTGCGTCACCCGAGTCACGCACGTAAGGAATGAGTTATGAACGGATGCCTGTCGTGCGGCGCGGATAACGCGGGCAGCTCGCTCTACTGCGTTAAGTGCGGGACGCGGCTTGAACCGCCTGCACCTCCTCCTGAGTCTTGGCGCTATAGCGGCGACTTCCACGGGGCGCAGGCGGATCAGGCGAACAGGCCGCCCGCTTATCAGTGGCCGCCCGCTTATCCGGGCCAGCCTCCTTACGCGCCGCAGCAAAGCGCCACGCCATATCAGTCGCCGTCTCCTTACGTCCCGTCGCACGTATCCCCTCAGCCCGCGACTACGAACAACTCGCTTCCGCAGGTCGGGATGACGATGGGCATAGTCGTCGCCTGCATCGCGGCTTTGGGGCTGATACCGTGCCTCGGTTGGCTCAACTGGTTCACGATCATCTTCGGCAAGATAACGATCATCCTGTGCATCGTGGCGCTCGTGACGGAGAAGGACCCTAACCGGCGCAGCAAGGCCGTCGTCGGCCTGGTGATTGCAGCCGCTGCTTTGTGCGTCGGTATCGTCCGCCTGATAATCGGTGGAGGATGTCTGTAGGTTCGGTCATGGTAGGAACTTCCCAAACGCCAGCTTTCGTCTGGCCAAGCGCGAGCGAGTGGTGGCAGGCGCTGCGCTGGGTATTGCTGACCTTCACGTTGCTGACCGTGCTCTCGATTGCAGGGTCTTTCGCCCCTTACGAGCGCGTCGTGGCCGAGGGGCACCCGTGGCTGCCGCGCTTCCATTGCGCGGGCTGCCCGCTTTGTGGGATGACGCGGGCATTCTGCGCGCTTTCAGGCGGGCGCTGGCGCGATGCCTTGCGATGGAACCGAGGAGCGCCAGCCCTCTACGCTGGCTTCTGGCTATGGCTGTTCGTGGCCTCGTCCTATTTCTTTCGTGCGCTCCGATTGAAAGTCCTGGGTCGCACGTCCGAATGACTCTTCATCCAAAATCTTGCGGGCGCATTGGCGAGCGGCCCGGCAGCGTCGCGCAACGCGATCTACCGCAGAAACAACGAACAAATAAGAAAGTTGTGACGACGATTTCAAAAACCGCCAGCCAGCCGCAGAACCCACCATGCCGCGATGAGCACGAATAACAGTTGCGCCACCTGCGTTGAAGGTCGCAGGCGTAGGAGCGTGGCTCTGATGCCCTTGAGGTTGAGCAATGTTGCCGCCGCGCGCGCCCACGCGATTATCGAAGCTAAAAATAGAAGCGGGCTGAGCGCATTGAATCTCACTGCGCGCCAAAACTCACCATGCGCCAGCGCGCAGAACGCTCGGGTCATCCCGCAACCCGGACACGGACGCCCCGTCAACAATTTGAACAGGCACAGATTGACGCGCGGCTCGTCTGGCGGATGCCACAGCACGCAGATGACAAACATCAATGACAGGCCCAGCAGTATGAGCCATGCCAGGCGATAGCTGGCACTGCTTCTATCGTTCATCTTCGCGCGGCATCCCAAATCTTGTTCAGTTCGGTCTGCATCAATAAGATGCTCACAAACGCCAGGCCGACAAAAGGGAGAATCAGGCAGAGCACCGAGATGTCGTTGCGTGGCAACCCTGCACGGTCCTGCATTTCGAGCATCAGTTGCGGATACTTGTAGTAAAGGTAGATGAAGTAGACGCCGCAGGTAACAAAGCCCAGCACTAACTCCGTTCCTGGATTAATGTCCTGACGATTCAATGCATTCTTGACTTCCGTTATCATGGTGTACCACCACCAGATGCCGTAAATCCCGCACGTGATGAGCGTGTACACGAGCACCAACACGGGATCGCGTTTTTCGCCGATTGCAAACAAGCCCCCGCCGCCGACGCTGGCCTGCATATGAGACGGAGCGCCGTAGGGCGGAGCGTCCCAAGGGCTGCCCGCCTGTTGCTGCTGGGCATTGGGGTCGGCGTTGCTGAACGGCTGCGAGCCGCCTTTCTCGCTGAATGGCGCACCGCAGTTGGTGCAGTTGCGCACAACATCGTCATTCTGGGCACCGCATTTTGTGCAATAGATCATCGTATCTTTTCCTGTTTTATGGCATGGCTGTCGCCAGCCCATCTTTCTGGCAGACAAAGAATCGAGCGCCTACGCGGCAGAGCCATAACCTCCGCCGGGCTGACCTCCACTAAAACCTTGCGGTGCTGTTGGGGGAACGTCCCCCCCTTTGCGCTTCTCGAAAATGGGTACTGCAATGAGTCCACCGATTATCGAAAGCACAATGAAGATGATAAACCTAACGATTCCAATGACGATCATCAGCGCCACACCGGTTACGGGGAAGTTTGGAATGTATTGGCGAATTTGCATATCGACGGCCGCGACGCCCGAGACGAAGTATTGAATGGGCAGACCAACTACAAGGTAGATCACTCCACCGATCAAGCCGGCGAGTAAACCCACGACGGCTCCGTCGGATACCGTCGCCGGAATTTGCGACCCCCTAATGTACAAGAGGGTTGCCAGCAAGCCCCCTGCTATCGGCCACAGACAGTTACAACAGCCGATAAATTCCACCTTCGTGACACCGGTGATCAGTGCCGTTAACACAAGCAACACACCGAGTGCTCCGCCACATATGATTGCCGGTTTCAGTTTGCTCATCAGAAGTGTCCTCGCTCAGAAAAGGAATTCGACAACTCAAGCTACATTGCTGGAAAACAGATGGCTCTTTTTACCGCGTTGCATAACTAACAAAGAGGCGCACGATTGTCAATAAAATTACAGCAACATTCCCGACAAACTTTTTACAGTTTGTCGCGAAGTGACGACCCACCCCTGGGAACTGAGCAGCGGCGGATTAGCAACAAACTAAAAGTCTCTCGGATAATTCGGTTAGGCAGTTACTTATGGTTTTGTGCGACTGAAAAGACAGGGCAGGGAAGTAGGATGACAGACTGGAGTTTGTCCGATTTCAACGAACGACTTCGATGCGATCACCGGGCTGAAGCCGCGGGTCTGGCACTTTGCCCGACCGGATCTCTTTCAAGTTATACCTGGTGGTGGCCAGACGACCGTCAGCGCCCTCGCGCGACAATGCGACGATGTTGTCTGACTGCCGATCCAGTCCGCCGGCTGCGAGGATTGCCTGAAGAAGAGTGATCCCGGATTGAAAGACTTTTTGGCCGGGATAGTTGACGTAACCGGCGATGTAATAGAACTCCTGCGGGCGAGCCACGAGATTGATGACGTCACCCGGCCGAATGATGACATTTAGAGAAGACGACTCAGCGAGATCAATTGTCAGGACTGGACTGTCTGCGCGCATGATCGTCGCGCGACCTGCATCAAGGCGCGGCTGTGCTTCTGCCAGGACGACGTAAAGGGGCACGGCTTCGCGTCTCAAAATCTTGGTTCCCGGAATGCCGACGAGACCCGTGACCATCACCGTGTGACTGGCGTACTGCCGCACGCCGACCGTTATCTGCGCATCGTCTTGAACGGCGCGGCGCTTTAGCTCCGCGGCAAGACGAGTTTGGATTTCATCCGTGGTCAGTCCTGCAACCGCCAAGGACCCGCCCACCAGCGGAAACTCGATCAACCCGCCATCCATCACGGTGAAAAGAGTCGATCTATTGGTCGCAGAACTCAAAAGACGGATGTCGAGTACATCACCCACGCCAACTTTATAAATGCCGGTCAAACTAGCTTCGTCCGTAGCGGTATTTGACGGTGCTGGTGCGCCTTTTTCAGCGTTGTTTGCCGCGGGTGCGGGTGCATCTTTGACCGAAGCAGTCTCTTGCGCTTTTGCTGATTCTTTGTTGCTCGACTTGTTTGGCGATTCCGCAGCCGGCTTGTCAGCAGACCTGGGTCCCTGAGAACCAGTTTCAGTCTGGGCGAATGCTGAGTAAAACGGCGACAGGGCAGCTACCAGGAGAATGGCGGTGGACAAAATTTTCTTCATTGGTGAAATCGATACTTGTTATGTCGTGTGAATGGTCAAGCGCGGGCGAATACGCTGGCTACTCGAAGGCGCCGAATTACCTTATGTTTCTGAAAGGTTAAGCCCGCCGAGCAACCCGCACGAACCGCTTGACAACGATTACATGGGATGAACAGTGTTAATGCCGGGCTTTTTCCATCGGCGGCTGGCTCAACAAATCTCTGCCGGCTTGTTATACTTGCAAATTTCGCGGGTTGACCAATTTCGGGGCTGTTCCGAGCATTGAGTCTCGACATTTCTCGACATAGTGAATTAGAACCGGAAGAAGCGGAACAATGTACGAATTCGCAGTTGCACCAGCCGTCACTAACATTCGCCGCCGTGGCGTGACAATCACCGCCGTGACGCCTTCGAGCCTCGGCGCGGAACTGGCGCTGGAGCCGGAGGATCGAATTATTAAGGTCAACGGCCGGACGGTGCGCGATTATCTGGATTTTCGTTTTCAGACTGGCGGCGAAACGGATCTAGTCTTCGAGGTCCGGAAGAAAAATGGTGAAGCCTGGGAGATTGAGATCGAGCGCGACGAAGGAGAAGACTTCGGCCTCAACTTTGAGCCGATAGTCCCACGCCAGTGCGCCAACGAATGTATCTTCTGCTTCTGCAAAGGTAATCCCCAGGATGCTCGACCGTCGCTGTTCATTCGTGATGAAGACGTTCGTCTCTCATTTCTCTATGGCAACTACACGACGCTCACTTCTGTAACTGAAGATGAAATGCGGCGCATCATCGAGCAGCGTCTCAGTCCGCAGTACGTTTCGGTACACGCCACCGACACGGATGTTCGGGCTTACCTTTTGGGCATAGACAAGAATCGCGCCGACATATCCGACAAGCTGGCGCGTTTGATGAATGCTCGCATAGAGATTCATGCGCAGGTGGTTCTCTGTCCGACGATCAACGACGGCGAGATTCTGCGGCGCACGATATTCGATCTCGCGGCTCATTATCCGCGTATCAGAAGCGTGGCCATAGTTCCGCTGGGCTTGACGCGGTACAACACGGATGCGCGGCTGACTGCAGTCACGCCGGAGTCTTGCCGTCAAACGATTAGTGAAATCATTCCGATTCAGCGCGAGCTGCGCACGCAACTGGGAACTACCTTTGCGTTTCTCGGCGACGAGATCTACCTGCGCGCCGGGCGACGCGTACCAGGAAGAAAACACTACGGCGATTATCCGCAGATTGAAGACGGCATCGGCATGGTGCGCGCGTTTGGTAATCAATTCGCGGCGTTGTTGAAGCGATTGGAACGAAGCACCATTAAGAAGCCAAATAACTTGAAAGGCACTATCATGACCGGAACGCTCTTCGCCCCCGTATTGCAAAGCTGGATCACGAAGCTGAATGATCGATTCGGAACGAAGCTTCACGTCGAAGCTGTTGAGAATCGCTACTTCGGCGGCGATGTGTCCGTAGCGGGGCTGCTTACTGGCGGTGATCTTCTGGCAGCGCGCGACCGCGTTCGCGGGGCCTTCGTAATCATTCCGCGGTCTACGCTCAAAAGCGACGAGGAGATCATGCTCGACGGCACGACGCTGGAGGATCTAATAGATCAGATCGGTGTGCCAGTGCTTCCATTGGACCTTGATTCGTTTGCCTCCATGCTTGCCTAACCACATTCCACCGACTTTACTTGAATGGATCAGGCTGCCACACAATTGAAATCGTTGGATAGCGAGCGCAGGAAGATCCTTGACGTCGGATGCGGGCAAAACAAGCATCCGGGCGCTGTAGGCATCGACTCGAACCCGCGCAGCCATGCCGATGTTATTCACGACCTCGGGGTTATGCCGTATCCGTTCAGCGACGATGAGTTCGATGAAATTATCTGTCGCCACGTTATCGAGCACGTGCCCGACGTGATGGCCTTCGTCTCGGAGCTTCATCGCATCACGCGGCCGGGCGGACGAATCAAGATTGTTACTCCGCATTACTCCAATCCCGATTGGCCGACTGATCCCACTCACCGAAATCATTTCAACAGCTACTCCTTCACTTGCTTCATGCCCGAGCGCACTCCGTTTCCTTTTTACACTACGGTGGAGTTCAGACCGATTCGCACGTACGTGAGTTTGGCAAACCTTTGGCGGGCGCTCGGTTTGGAATTCATTACCAACTTGGATCAGCACTGGCCCGCGCTTCGCTTCACGCGAAAATTTTGGGAGTTCTATCTGTGCAACATCATGCGCGGCAAGGAACTCCAATTTGAGTTTGAGGTGGTAAAGACGGTTCCAGCACTTAAGCGATGAAGCATCGAATATGTCCTTGCAACTTTGCTCTACGCGGTGTTTACTATTCACTTATTGGCAGTCTTGGGTTTTGATCTGAGACTTCTGTGATGGGGAGGGTAGGAAAGAGTCTCCAGGATTTGTGTTTTCCTCCCTAACGCAGGGTTGACGGATAGCTTGGGCGGGCGCGCCGATAAGTTACACATCCATTCGCGCGTTGACATTCGCTTGGAATAAACGGAGGCCTGTCGTGGCGCTACGGATCTTACCTATCTTCGTTCTGATGGTTTTCTTGCCGGGAGCGGTAGTCTGCCAGCAGCCCAAGCCTTCACCATCGTCCGGTGCGCAGTCAAAGGATGAAGTGGTGCGTGTTACAACCAACCTGGTCCAGGTGGACCTGGTTGCGACCGACAAGGACGGCAAGCAAGTGTCAGATCTGCGTCCGGAAGATTTCGAGGTGTTTGAGGACGGACGGAAACAGCAGATTACGAACTTCTCGTATATCTCAACCAATGCAGCTTCGGCCTCTCAGCCAGCCAATACACCAGCGGCACAGACTACCGACAAGAACGGGTCGAAAATACCGCCTGCTCGTCTGAGCCCTGAACAGGCACGCCGAACTATTGTGCTTGTAGTTGATGATTTAGGACTCTCGTTTGAGAGTATGGGCTTTGTTCGTCAAGCCCTCAAAAGATTTGTCGACGAGCAAATGCAGCCCAATGATCGGGTGGCAATCGTTTGCACGAGCGCGGGCACTGGCGCATTGCAGCAGTTCACTTCGGAGAAGCGGCAACTAAACGCTGCTATTGAGCGTGTCCAGTGGTATCCGGCAGGGCGCGGCGGTCTCAGCCCGTATGCACCGCTAGACACCCAACAAAACTCGGACTTTACGAATGCTCAGCAAATCATCAATGAGATGGAGGAAAACCGCGAAGCTAATTATGCGGTCGGGACGCTCGGCACTCTTGGCTTCGTCGTGCGTGGCCTCAGTGAACTCCCTGGTCGGAAAGCGGTCATGCTGATTTCAGAATCGTTCCGGCTCTTTACGGCTCAGGGACGAAACATCCGACTGCTCGAAGCCTTGCGCCGTCTTACCGATCAGGCAAATCTCGCTTCAACTGTCATCTACACGCTCGATGCCAGCGGCTTGAATCCGCTTAATTTTACGGCAGAGGATAAGGTCTCTGGCGCATATTTTGATCCGAGCATCCTCCAGGACCCAAACGGTCCCGTACAGACGCCGGCGCGAAACCGTAGCCTTACTCAACGAAACGATGTTCCTCCGTCATTGTCCGCACAAGCAGAAACAGATTCGGCATCCGCATTTCGAAAGCTCGACGCGCTAATGACACAGCGCGACAATCAGAACATTCAAACGCAGAGCGTTCTCTCTTATCTGGCCCAACGGACGGGCGGCCTCTTCATCGGTAATACGAACAATTTGAGTCTCGGCACTCAGCGGATGATAGAAGACCAGAAAGGCTATTACCTGCTTGGCTACCGACCGGACGAATCCGTCATTGATCCAGCAACCGGTCACAGGCGATTTCATAATCTGACGGTGAAAGTGAAACGTTCGGGCCTGAACGTTCGGGCGCGCTCAGGCTACTACGGGATCACTACTGAAGAGCTGCGCTCCGCCAAGCGCACCCGTGAAGGGCAACTGGCTGCGGCGCTTAACTCGCCCTTTGCAGCCGGCGGCGTGGGTCTGCGAATGACAACCGTTTTCGGCAGCGATCCGGGCACTGGCTCTTATATACGCGTGCTGCTTCACGTCAATGCACACGACCTCATATTTACGGAACAACCGGATGGTTCACGCAAAACTGTCTTGGATTTCGTGGCCGTCAACTATGGCGACGGGGGACATATTTTGGACCAGTTCGTTGACACGCAAACAATTGGCGCCGATGCGAATGCTTATCCAGGCCTCTTGCAAAATGGCCTCCGTTTTGTTTTGAATGTTCCGGTCAAGCAGCCGGGCGCTTGCCAGTTGCGTGCAGCAGTGCGCGATGCTTCATCAGAGCGCATCGGTTCGGCCAGCCAGTTCATTGAAGTTCCCGATTTGAGCAAGAACCGTCTCACATTATCGGGTATCTTAATCAACGGCACCAATCAGATAGTGACCAATAAGACGTCTGCTGGTGGCACATCCACTCTACCTTCAACGCCCCAGGCGACCGGCGATGCCGAGAAGAAAGCGGATGGGGCTGATCCCCAGGCAGGCCCGGCAGTGCGTCGCTTGCGGCACAGCATGATCCTGAACTACCTGTACACGATTTACAACGCGCAAGTGGATGGTACGGGGCATCCGCAACTTCAAACGCAGATGCGCCTGTTTCGTGAAGGCAAAGAAGTTTTCACCGGCAAAGTGCTGCCTTACAACGTGGGCCAACAAGGAGATATGAAGCACCTCAGCGCCGGCGGACGCCTCCTGATTGGCACGAATCTCGTGCCCGGCGAGTACATCTTACAGGTCACCGTGACAGACGCTCTTGCTAAAGAGAAGCAGAATACGTCGACGCAGTGGATGGATTTCCAGATCATTGAGTAAGCGAGTGTCAAACGTGAGGAGAATCGTCATGGTGGGATTAAAAAGACTCTGGATCGCGGTCTTCGCGCTTGCCGTCACGCTCACGCTTGCTCGCTCAACTGACGGACAGACTTCTAGCTCCGTTGTGTCACACCGTATTGATGGACGAGTGCATGTCGGAAACAGTCCGGGTACTAACATGCGTGTACGCCTCTTAAAGCAGGATGAAATGCGACCAATCACCGAAACGTTCAGCCGCTCGCGCGGTGAATTTGAGTTTACCGGTATTCTGGAAGGCGAGTACCTCGTCGAGACGTTCGAGACGCCGGAGCTTGAGGCCACAACCACAACCGTCTCAGTTAGGCCTCTATTGAAGGGGAGACCGGAAGTCTTTCGCGTAGAGATTGAGATTCCTCTAAAGGTTCGTCCCGGCAACATGCCTCCGGGTGTGATTATGGCGGACGTGGACCTTCACGTTCCCAAACAGGCGCTTAAACACTACCGTGATGGCATGACAGCGATGGAGGTCGGCAACTCGGAACGGGGTATCGGGGAATTTCAGCATGCCATTCAAATCTACCCGGAGTACTATGCTGCACGCCTTGAACTCGGTAGAGAGCTGCGGCTGCGAGAACGGTTTAAGGAGGCTGAAGAAACCCTCAGGCCACTCGAACAGATTGCGCCGAAACGGGCTGAAGCCCGGATAGAGTACGCGATAGTCCTGCTCAAACTTCAACGCCACGAGGGAGCGGCAACGGCGCTCCGTGGAGCCCTCAAACTAGGCGAGACAAACTGGGCGGCGCACTTCTACCTCGGCTGGGCGCTGCTTGAAACACACGCCGACGATGCTGAACACCACTTTCAGCGCGCGCTTGAGCTTGACGAGCGCGAAGCGGCCCGCGCACACCTTGCGCTCGCTCGGCTTGCCGATGCGAAAGGCCTTCGACAACTCGCAATCAAGCATCTGGAAGCATACCTGGCTCTCCTGCCCAATGCCTCCGATGTAGAAGCGGTACGTAAGCTCGCCGAACGCTTGCGACAATGAGTTTGCTTGCGGGTAGCATAAAAAAGGCCTGCCGGGTTGTCCCGGCAGGCCTTATACCTCTGTCAGGTTAATTGATCACTTAGAACGTGACGCGCGCGCCGATTTGAATAACGCGAGATTCGCGCGCAGCCGTAAATTTCCCGAAAGACGACTTGAGCGGATCGGGGGTCGTCGTGCCAGGAATGAGAACGATGCCCGTGAGGTTCGTATTTAAAGTCGTGAACTGAGTGTGATTGAACGCATTGAAGGCCTCGAAACGCAACTCAAGATTCGACGACTCGCTCCAGAGCTTCGTCTTCTTTGACACGATGAAGTCAAAGTTATCTACGCCGTTCCGCGCACGGAACTGGTTCACACCAGATGTTCCGCGACGAGCGCAAGTGGCGAAAGTTGCAGTCGGACAAGAGAAGCTCTTGAAGGAATCAACATTGATGGCGCGTTCCTGGTTTTGGCGCGGGTCAACCTGCTGGAAAGCCGCCCCAAGGTCCGCGAAGCTGATCACGCCACCCCCAGCCGCGATCGTGTCAAACGGGTTGCCTACGCTGAACGGTCGGCCGGACTCGAAGGTGGCAATGCCACCGATGCTGAAGCCGTGTAAGACCGTTTTGGCAACGCCTTTGAAGTTCTTGGCAAATGGAAGATCATAGACAGCGCTTCCGACCAGTCGGTGCGGAACATCATCCGACGACAAGCCTTTGCCAAACTTCCGGTTAAGAAGATCCAGGTTTCCACGATTCGTATCGGTTCCTGCGGTATCGGTGATTGACTTCGAGAAGGTGTACGCCACTTGGAACAGCAGACCGTTGGCGAAGCGCCGCGAGAGATTGGCTTGCAGCGAGTTATACCAAGAGTTGCCGGCGGCGACCTGCATGCCGAGTCCCAAACCAAAGTCCGTGTTCACGCGTCGGGCATTGATGTTACCTCCAGCGGTGGTCGGAGCAAACTGCACAGCAGCAGGGGTGCCAGCCGGATACGGGAGCAGCGTCCCAAAAGCCACATTGACCTGCTCGATGGCGTAGAGTTTCCTGCCACGATTTCCAACGTAGCTCAGGCTCGCGACGTAGTTCCTGAGAAAACTACGCTCAACCGTAAAATTGTATTGGTACGTGTACGGCGTGCGGATGAATGGATCAATCGCTCGTGAGGTGTTGGAGATTCTAACTGTTGTCCCAGCTAAAGACCTGGTCACAGGACTAACGCCCACAAAGGGTGCGCTTGCAGTGAGAAACGGATTCGGAATCGTTGGCTGAATTCCGTTTCGTAGCGGGAACGGATCGGGAGCAAATGGATTGGCCAGCGTGCCGCCCATGTCACTGAAGAAGGCGTTGGTGCCGTTGTAGCCCGGTGCGGTAAGTTGCTGGAGTGCGGTGTCGCCAAGGACCGCTCCATAGAACACGCCGAAACCACCGCGAAACACCGTTTGTTGATTGCCGAGCAGCTTGTGTAGCATGCCGCCGCCAGAGACCTTTGGCGAGTAAGCGAAGCCGAAGCGCGGTGCGAAGTTGTTAAGGTCCTTGTTAACACCGCCCGGGGTCACCAGGCCACCTAGATCGGGGTCGGGATCGCCGACATAGAGCAGACCCGCCGGCGCCCTGAGTCCGGTACCAACGGGAATGGTTACTCCTTCGAACGTCTTCAGTGCGCCGCCGGTTAGAAGAGTGGAGGTGATGCCGCGAGCGGCTGCGCTCGGACGATAGTACGCGACACGGTTAAACTTATCACTCAACGGCCCAACATACTCCCAGCGCAGACCGAGCGAGAGCGAGAGCGTATCGCTCAGATGCCACGTATCTTGCCCGAAGGCTGCCATTCCAAGTTGACGAAAGTCGCGGTCCCCGTTTGAGCCAAACTGGATAACGGTTGGAATGCCGAGCAAGAGGTCGGCCAAGTCATCGTTGGTGGTGTTGCCCCCAACCTGACGGGTGAAAGTAATGATACCCTGATTGATAAAGAGGAAGTTGGTATCGGCGTGGTATGACGTTCCATCAAAGCCGAACTTAAAGCGGTGGTTGCCTACGGCATAGCTGAGGGAATCCTGAAGTTGGAAGTTCTGGGTGACGCGCGCCTGCGGCCCCTGAATCGAGTTGCCAATCAGAATACTTCTGTCGAAGAGCCTGATCTGCGGGGGCCCTACATTCGCGGGGTCCGCAACGAAATTGGCTGTGAAGCCGATCTGCGCTGGCGTGGTCTTATTCACTGGTGCCGCAGCAGCTTGTGTGTTGCGCGCGTAACCGGCGAGAAATGAGTTAACCAACTTGGGCGAGATCGTGAACGTGTGCCGCAGCACGATATTGTTGGTACGGCGCGGATCAACCGAGGGGAAGCCGGGAACGGAAGCGCCACCGAAGGCGAATGGAGCTAAAACGGTTTGAGTAAAGAAGCTATAGGTGAAACCCACGGTGTGCTTGTTAGTAACCAAAGGGTCAACGCGCATCGTGAATATGTTGAAATTCGTAACCTCATTGGCCCCCACAGTAGCTTGACCGGACGCGTTGCCTACCGGAAGAAAGCCAAGGTAGTAGGTAGCAATCGGGGAAAAGCGCGTCGACGGAATCTGTTGTTTGATGGTTGTCCCCGTACTTGAAATGGTAGGGAACGGTGCGTTTGTGACAGGATCAATAATAGGGTCCGTCGTGGGACGCGTGAAAATGCCCGACAGCTCTTCAGCCGTTGGCAGGTTAGAGATCGTTCGTGTGTCGCCGATTAGTTGTCGTCGCGCTTCGAAGTCTGTGAAAAAGAAGGCGTGGTTCTTGCCACTGATCACGGACCGACCCCCTTCGCCAAAGTGCGGCAGGGAGATGGGGCCACCTATGTTGCCTCCGAATTCTTTACGCTCAAAACGACGACGAAAGTCATTTGTAGTTCCAGCACGGGGCTTACTTGTCGGAAGGTTCTGGTCGAAGTAGCGAGCCGCCGACAAGTTCGTAGGCCGATCGAATGCTCGAACGTTACCATGAAATTGGTTCGTTCCGCTCTTCGTCACGAGGTTGATAACGGTCCCTGAGTTGCGGCCAAATTCGGCTTCGAAGTTAGATGTGAGAAGCCGGAACTCTTGGACCGCGTCGGGTCGCGGCGTAACTCCGGTTACGCTTCCGACCGCGATCTCATTGTTATTGGAACCGTCGAGTTGGACGTTGTTCTCTACGCTCCGCGCTCCGTTGGCGCGAATACCCAAGCCCCCTCCGCCGGTCGTAACGCCTGGCTGGCCCAGCGCAAGGTCAAGAATGTTGCGGCCATTGAGGGGCAGGCCTAACACGCGCTGGACTTCAACGGTAGTGCCCAGCGTAGGCGTGTCGCGATCAAGTAACTCCTGCGCCGTCGTGACAGTAACGTCTGCCGTTGCGGCGCCGATTGTGAGCGCCACGTCGAGTTCGAGGTTGCGATTCGGCTCGACCTTCACTTCCGCGAGGCGTGTTTCGGCGAAGCCGGCGGCTGTAATAACAATAGTGTATGTAGCTGGATCAACCTCAAGAAACTGATACACACCACTGCTATCCGTCTGTACAGTGCGAATGTCTTGATTGCGAGCGACATCAATGAGCTTGGCAGAAGCGCCTGGCACGACCGCTCCGTTCGGATCGGTCACTTTCCCTCTGATCGTGCCCCGTGCTCCTTGAGCAAATGCCAAAGCTGACGCTACCAACGTCAGGCAGATGGCGGCGACAAAGAACTGAAAACCTTTATGCAAACGCTTCATTTCTACAGGGGTTAATGCACACATTGTCTTCATCTCCAAATTTGGTTAGGTTTCAAACGCGCGCTGTGGTCTGACCACAGTACGCAAAAGGTTAGGCATACTTCGGCGTTTGCTTAAGGCAATAAGCGTTCCCCTGAAGTGTTCTTGCGTACCCTCTCTAAAAAAGGGGTTAGCCGTTCCCAGCGGTCTTTCTCCAATGCTCTCAATCCAAAATCTGGAATATTTGTACGAGTATTTGGAGACTTCTTGCGGAGCTTTGACAGTTTGAGCGGGCCCTATATTGGAACGTCGAGCTGAGCTTTATCAAGTGGGCCAAGATTGGCGAGCGGACCACGCAGAGTGCCGCGACGAGTTCTTCAATGCATTCAATCATACGAACTGGACTGTCGGTGAGAACCAGAACATCACTGCACAAACTTCGGACGCGTAACTGATTTCTTCGACCCGCGCGTCATCCAGTTTGCGCTCAAGTTCAACTTCTAAACCCGTGGTTCGTACCTTAAAACCGCGCCAAAAGTCACCTCGTAATCGGGCGCTGCTTCTTTGGGAGCAACGCCCGATTGTCTTGAGGCCGAGAATTTGCCTATCCAGGTGCTTTGCTAGAATCTCGCTTTGCTGGCCCGCTCCTTTACGGATCCACCATTTAAGGTTAGCACCCACTACTGTCCGGTTAAACGTTCTTGGACTAACTGCAAGTTCATGTAGCTTGGATAAATAGCTGCGATGGTGAGCCTAAACGATTTCAACTCGAATCCGCGCGTTTCGTGCCTTACTCTTTCGAGATTTACTTCGAAGGAGGAGACTCGTGAACCAAGGACGAACCGTGTTTGCTCAACTCATCAACTTTCTTTCGCACAACGAATTCAATCGCTGCGTCACTCGCTACGATGGCCACAAGCGCGTGCGCCACTTCTCGTGTTGGGACCAATTTCTGACGATGGCCTTTGCCCAACTAACTTACCGCGAGAGTTTGCGCGACATCGAAGTCTGTCTGCAAGCGCAAGGCCGCAAGCTCTATCATTGTGGCTTCCATGGTCCCAGCAAGCGGGTCACGCTGGCCGACGCCAACGAGACGCGCGACTGGAGAATCTATGCCGACTTCGCCCAAAGTCTGATTCAGATCGCCCGACCACTGTACGTCGGCACCGACCTCGGTCTGGAACTCGACGCCACCGCTTATGCGCTCGACTCCACCACCATCGATCTTTGTCTCTCGCTCTTTCCCTGGGCCAAGTTCCGCCGGGCCAAAGGCGGCATCAAGCTCCACACCTTACTCGAGATTCACAGCGCAATCCCAGTGTTTATCGCCATTACCGAGGCGCTGCTCCACGATGTCAATCTCCTCGATGTGGTGCTGCCCGAGCCGGGTTCGTTCATCGTCATGGATCGCGGCTATATCGATTTCGCGCGCCTCTATGGTCTGCACTTGGCGCTGGCTTTCTTCGTCATTCGGGCCAAGGACAACCTCCGCTTCCGCCGCCGCTATTCGCATCCGGCAGATCGCTTGACGGGAGTCCGCAGCG
>JBGQJU010000041.1:0-45395 GCA_041499185.1 Pyrinomonadaceae bacterium
AGCTCTTTGCCGATGGTCTGCGGATTTGTTTCTTTACCTTTGTAGCGAAAAACAGAAGAACGCGGTTTGACATTCAGATTCGGGAGTTGCGACAGGCTGCTGATGAGGGTTTCCGTCATTCCATCAGAGAGATATTCAACATCTGCATTTCCACTTTCATTGACAAACGGCATTACGGCGATTGATTCGATCGTTGGCTTGTAATTGCGCGAAAGATAGAAATAGCCGGCAATCGCGATGACTACTACCGCCAAGGCAATCGATGCGATCACAAATCCGGGTCGTTTCGGTTTGCCTAATTCATGCGTTGCGCCCGGCGCCTGTGCGGGCAGCGCAGCCGTCGGTCCGGTAGGGCGATTGATCTCTGGAGTCGTTGACGTGAGCGGCAGGACGCTGGTCTCAATCTTGCTCGACACCGGAGCGGAGCTGAGCTTCACCGTGCCCGCCTCAGCGTCGACTGTAGCAGAGTCGCTCATCAAAGCGGTTCCGTCGGCGCGACAGAAGACGAGCGTGTCGTCATTCTCAAAACGATTGCATTGGGGGCAGCGTTTCATTTTTGTGACTGCGAGCTGGCGTTCTTTCCTGCGAACGGTCTGGCGACGACGTGCAAGGTAACAAGCTAGCACTACTTCGGCAAGCCAACGCGCTTGATCAAATCAGCAAAGCGAGGATCGTCGCGCAACGGATCCATCAACGGGTCAACCCTCAGCAGCGGAACGTAATAACCGCGCTCGTTAAAACTTCGTTCAAGTTCGACAAAGGCCTTATCTTTGTCCCCCAGTCCGACATAGAGCTCGGCAAGGTAGTACGGTTCCGCAGGCTGGGTTTTCTCGAGATTCCGCAATCTCGTCATCACCTCCTCAGCCTTCTCTCGCCGGCCTGTTTTCGCATACGCGTATCCGGCATAAAATAGAAAGTACTGGTCCGACACGTTGTCTTTCAGGGACTCTTCACTGAGAGCAATGGCTTCGTTGTACATTCCGAGACTTTCATAAACATTTGCGAGCCAAACGCGGGCAGTAATGTGGCCTGGCTCAAGATCGAATGTTTTCCTGGCTTGCTCAAGTGCCAGGTCGTTCTGCCGCGCATACATATAGGCCCCGGCAAGGTTCGCATTCATGGCAATCGAGAGCGGCTCAAGCTCCAATGCCCGCTTTATTTCGCGAATTGCTTCATCCGTGCGCCCGACCGGAATCAGGTAGATTAAGCCGTACCGGTAATGGATATCAGCCACGTTCGGATTCAGTTCTATTGCCCGTTTGAATTCACGCTCCGCTTCCACCCAATTCCAATCGTAAGCAGCAAATATGGTCGCTAAAGCCGCGTGAGCATCAGCCAATGACGGATCGATCTCTAAAGCTTTCTGTGCCGCCGCTTTGGCTTGAGGAAAAGCTTCTTTGGGGCTGAGATAAGAATAGGACGGCATCAATGAGTAAGATTGGGAGATGCCGACATAGGCGAGCGCAAAATTGGGATCAAGCCTGGTGGCCTGTTGAAAATACCCGATCGCCTTCTGGACGTCGTCCTTTGTTCGGTTCGCAAAATGGAAAAGGCCCTTCATATAAAGCTGATAGGCTTCGTTGCTGTCGGTGTATTTCTTCGCCAGCTTTTGCTCGCTTTCACCCGACAATTTCAATTGCAGCTTCTCTGCGATCGTAGTGGCGATCTCGCGTTGCGTCGCCAGCAGGTCAGACATTTTGCGTTCGTACTGCTCGCCCCAAAGCGATTTGTTATTTTTCGTATCAACCAACTCGACTGTGATGTTCAGATTGTCGCCGCGCTTGACGAGGCGGCCAGTCATGACTGCATCAACGCCAAGCTCGCTGGCGATCTTTGCTACGTCCGTCTCCTTTCCCTTGTAACGCATTACCGAACTCGTCGGGCTGACTTTCAAACCCGGCACCTGCGACAAGCGGAAGATTAAGGATTCGGCCAAACCGTCCGACAGATACTCGGTGTCTGCGTCGCTGTTCTTGTTTTCGAAAGGAAGAACGGCGATCGATTGGATAGCTGTATTGCTCTTTCGCGAGTAGTAGAAATATCCCCCCACAACAATCGCGACGGCGACCACTGCCGTGATCAATAAGGCAATCACAATGACAGCTCTGCGCCGTCTTGGTTTGATTAGCTCGCGCGTCGTGCTCGGCGACTGCTGCGCGGGTAGCACAGTCGTCGGCCCGGTGGCGCGGCTAATACCGGCATCCGTGGCGTGTTGAGGCAGGACACTTGTCTCGATCTCGCTCGACCCCGGAGCAGAAGCGAACTTCACCGTGCCGGCGTCTGCGCTGACCGGACCAGAAGCGCCGATCAAAGCAGTGCCGTCCGCGCGGCAGAACACGAGCGCATCATCACTCTCAACGCGATTGCATGTCGGGCAGCGTTTCATCTTTGGGGCTCGACTGTCGCAGCCTTTCTAAAATCGAACGTGATGAAGCCTATGAACCGATCACATCTGGCCGACCGTGACCTTCTTGTTCACAGATAGTGTTGTAAATATTCAACAGTGCTCCTGCGTCGATTACGCTTTCAACATTGCCTTCCGCGTCCAGGTTGAGGTTTGCTCCACGAACTGCAAACCAGGCATCGGTAACCTCGCTATTCGTCTCCGGCACATGCAAAGTATGGATCGAGCCGGCCGGCTCGTAGAGATATGAACCTGCCGTGTTGACCTCCGGGTATTCCAGGTATCTCCACGAACCACTGATCGTGAAGGCGAACACCTCACCGGTGTGCTTGTGACGTTGGATGGTCACGCCCGGCTGAAAACGTACTCGGACCACCCAGAGTCCAGCCTCAACGTCCGCGTGCAGCAACTGGAAAACTACTCCCTCCTGGTAGTAGACGAAGGGCAGGTCTTTCTCAGCGCGATGCAGCGCGGTGGGAATATTTGGAATTGGTGCAAATGCGGTCGACATATTGATTCTCCTTCTTAATTTTTTCAGATGACTGATTGGTAGTTAGTGAAGCGCAAAATTAGCTCATTCCATGCGCTTCAGGAATTGGCGACGCTTGCCCTTGAGGCATTGCCAGAAGTTGCTGCTCCGGAACACCGCTGCGGTACTGTGCGAGCAACACTTCGGGATCGATCTCGACGCCAGCCGGATTTACGGCGAATGCCTCCGTTTGCATGTAAGCATTTGCCTCTTCGACTGAACAGGCATCTACTTGAAACTCCATTCGATTGCCGTCGGGATCCTGGTAGTAAAGCGATAGTGTAATGCCGTGATGAATGCGCCAGTACGGTGTGACGCCCATTTGTTTGAGGCGCTCGTAGGTCAAAAGCAGATCACCCAGATTCGCATAGGTGTAAGCGACGTGGTTTACGCCTTCCTTGCCGCGCGGCGCGACCGAGCTCGACGGACTGAGCACCGATAAGTTGGCGAACGCGAAGCGATGATGTTCGTCATCGTAAGTGAGAAAGGCAAACACCGGATTTTGATATGCGACTTTTGCCTCGAAGACTTTCAGGTACCAGTCAACCATTTCGTCGAAGCGCCGGGTGCTGTAAACAACGTGCGCGAATTTTGAGGGTTTTGCCATGTTTTGATTCCTTTCGGGTTAGGCGGCTAGCTTGGTTGCTTCCTAATCGAGTTTCATCGACTCCATCTTTTTGAGCAGGGCCGGGAATCGAGGATCGCTGCGGAGTCCTTCAAACTCTGGGTTGACCGCGAGCCATTGCATATAGATCCCGCGTTCGTTAACGTCTCTGTCCAGACTCGCGATCGCCCCGTCTTTATCACCAAGAGCCAGTTGGGCCGTCGCCAGATAATATCCTTGAACATACCGGCTCCTCGACATAGCGGTAAGCTCGTCCAACAGTTTCTGTGCCTCGGCACGTTGTCCTGCTCGCGCGAGCGCCGTTGCGAGTATTCCTTTCGTAATGGGGTCCGGATATAGTTCGGCTGCCTTGCGAAGCGAGGCAAGCGCTTCGGCGTGCATTCCCTTGAGGTCGTATGCGACGCCCATAATGTAGTGAGCATAGAAAAAGTTCGGATCAATGGAGAGGGCCTTTTTGGCCTGCTCGATCGCATCGTCATAACGTCGAGCAAGTATCAGATCCCATCCGGTATCAGCGCTGATTATGGCGGAGAGCGGATCAAGCTCCTCAGCGCGCTTTCCAGCCGCAATTGCCTCATCATTTTTGCCCACGATTGGAAGGAAGTTGCCGGTCCAGTGCCAGGCGGTGGCGTAGTTTGGATTTAGATCGGTCGCTTTGCGCATTTCACGCTGGGCCGTCTCATAATTCCAAGCGTAAGCTCCATAGTAAGCCCCCAGCGCCGCGTGTGGTTCGGCAAGCGAACTGTCGAGTTCAATCGCCCTCAAAGCGGCGGCTTTCGCGCGCGGCATGCTTTCAGCAGGACGTAACGAGCCATATGCTCCAAATATCACATACGTCTCAGCCAAACCTGCGTACGCTAGCGCAAAACCCGGGTCCTTTTCTATGGCCTGATCGTAATACTGTACCGCAGCTTGCAAGCCATCGCTTGTTCTCTTGTTCCAGTTAAAACGACCCTTGAGGTATAGCTGATATGACTCGTTGTCGTTTGTGTACTTCTTAGCAAGGCCCGTCTCCTGACCGGACAGCTTCAATTGCAGCTTTTGCGAGATGGTTGTTGCGATCTCACGCTGCGTGGCCAGCAGATCTGCCAGCTTTCTGTCGTACTGCTCTGCCCATATCAATTTCTCGGTTCGAGAGTCAGTCAATTGCACACTAATTGACAGATCGTCGCCACGCTGAACCAATCTCCCCGACATGACCGCATCGACCTTAAGCTCCTTTGCGATCTGAGCGACATTCGTGTCCTTGCCTTTATATCTCATGACCGAAGTAGTCGGACTGACCTTTAGGTTGGGGAGTTGAGAAAGACGGTAGATCAACGAATCAGTGAGTCCGTCTGAGAGATAATCCGTGTCGGCACTCCCGCTGTGATTCTCGAATGGAAGGACGGCGATAGAATTGATCTGCTGTGAGCTGCTCTCTCTGGAAACAAAGGCAAAGTAGCCGACCGTCGAGATTACTCCGACCAGCAAGACGCCAATTATCGCTGTGGCAAGTTTGTGGTTCTTTGCCTGAGTAACCACGTACTCAGCGCTCGATGGGCGAGTCTGAACTAAAGAAGACGGCGAGCTGTTTGTTGGGGCGACGCTCTCGCTTCGGGTAGCCTCGGCGTTCGCTGTACTCCTGGATGGTGGGGGCGCAGTCGTCGTATCAACACCGGCGCCTTCCAGTTCGCGGCGAAGGTCTTTTAACTCAATGGCGACTTCCTTGATCGATTGATATCTCTCGTCTGGGTCCTTCGCCAGACAGCGCCGCACGATCCGCTGTAATTCCGACGGAGCAGATGGATTGAAATCGGCGAGTGGCGGCGCGGGTTCGTACACGACCATATGCAGCGATTTGATAACTGAATCGCCTTCGAAGGGCTTCTTGCCGGTGGCGGCTTCAAATAGAATGCAGCCGAACGAGAAGATGTCGGAGCGCTGATCGATCTCGTTCGTCTTGCCCTGCGCTTGCTCTGGTGACATGTAACCGACCGTGCCCATGATCGCGCCAGGCGATGAATGCTGCGGCATCACGGCCGTAGCGACTTCACTGGAATCGACACCCGACATGGGCATCTGTTCGATTAGTTTCGCGAGGCCAAAATCGAGAATCTTTGCGTGACCGTCGCGCGTGATCATGATGTTGTCGGGTTTCAGATCGCGATGGACAATGCCGGCGGCGTGAGCTTTCGCCAACCCTTCGGCCGCGTGTTGCAGGTATCGAAGCAGCTTTCTTAGTTCAGTTCGTTCCTGATGAATCTTCTCGCGCAGCGTGACTCCATCGATAAACTCCATCGCAATGAAGTTCACATTGTCGCTCTCGCCGATTTCGTAAATGTGCGCGATGTTCGGATGATTGAGTGCCGCTGCCGACTTTGCCTCGCGCACGAACCGTTCCATCCGGTCCCGATTCGCTGCAAGTTCCGCAGGCAGAATCTTCAGCGCAACTTTACGATCCAGTTTTGTGTCCTGCGCCAGATAGACTTCACCCATGCCGCCCGCGCCGATTTTGGAGACGATGCGGTAATGCGACAGAGTGGAACCGGTTGGCAGTTCTTTATTCATCTTGCTCAGATTCATTCTGGCAGATTCAGGCGTTTCAGTATTTCCCTGAATCGCGGATCACTGCGAACGGGATCCATGAAAAAATCAAATTTTATTTCAATGCATAAGCGGTCGTGGTCGTCGAATGCCTTTTCCAACTCTGCAAAGGTCCGATCCTTGTCACCTAGCGATGCGTAAATGATGGCTAAGTTGTAACGCGAAACGTAATCAGACTTCGCGAGATCATTGAGTTTCCTTATTACATTTTTGGCGTCATCACGTCGATCAGTTTTCGCATATGAGGACCCAACGATTACCAGAGCGTCCTGATCGGCCGGATTCGTTTGCAAAATATTTTCACCTAACGAGATCGCCTCTTTATACATTCCACTGGCGATATATGCCCAGCCAAGCCAATCGCGCGCTGTCGGATGGTTAGGCTCCAGGGCGCTTGTTTTCTTTGCCTGTTCCAATCCCAGATCGTACTTTCTTTCACGCAGGTACACCGCGGCAAGATTTCCTCCCGCAGGAATCGACAGAGGATCCAATTCCAAAGCAAGTTTTAGTTCAGCGGCCGCCTCTTCAAAACGCCCTAAAGGTAAAAGGTACGCCCGACCATAACGATTGTGTATCTCCGCCACGTTAGGATCCAGCTCGATTGCGCGTTTGAATTCACGCTCCGCTTCTGCCCAGTTCCAATCGAAGAGCGCCAGAGCGTTTGCCAGGGCTCCGTGCGCCTCGGCCAGGTTCGGATCGATCTGCAAGGCTCGCTCGGCCGCCGCTTTTGCCTGTGGCATTGCCTCTTTTGGTGACATAAATGAAAAGGACGGCATTACATTATAGCTGCGGGCCACACCGACGTACGCCAAAGCAAAATTCGGATCGAGCTTTATTGCCTGTCGGTACGCCGTAATGCTCTGCAGTAGCTCATCTCTCGTCCGCTTAGAATAATGAAACTGTCCTATTAAAAAGAGCTGATACGCCTCATTGCTATCCGTGTATTTTTTAGCTAGCTTTTGTTCGCCCTCACCCGAAAGTCTTAATTGGAGCTTTTCCGTTATCGTCGTCGCGATCTCCTTCTGGGTGGCAAGCAGGTCAGACATTTTCCGCTCGTACTGCTCGCCCCAAAGCGTCTTCTTGTTTCGCACATCAACGAGTTCAACGCTAATGGTCAGGTTATCGCCGCGTTGGACTATCCGCCCCGACATGACTGCGTCGACGCCGAGTTCATTGCCGATCTTTTCCGCGTCTATCTGTAGTCCCTTGTAACGAAATACCGAACTGCGCGGGCTCACCTTAAGATTCGACAACTGGGATAAACGGTAGATCAGCGATTCCGCAAGACCGTCGGACAAATACTCCGAATCGGCATTGCCGCTCTTGTTCTCAAATGGCAA
This sequence comes from Pyrinomonadaceae bacterium, assembly GCA_041499185.1. Taxonomy (GTDB): domain Bacteria; phylum Acidobacteriota; class Blastocatellia; order Pyrinomonadales; family Pyrinomonadaceae; genus JAOAPY01. Next base: position 7,485 of record JBGQJU010000041.1, read on the forward strand.
AACTGCGATGGACTCGATCGCCCTCTCTCTTTTTCCAGGGATGTAGAAATAACCAGCGATAGCCAGGGCGAGGCAGACTAAAGCGCCCACCACGATCACGGCTCTCCGTCTCCCGGCTCTGCTTAGGTCCCGTGTCGTGCCCGGCATTTGCTGTGCGGGCAGCACGGTCGTCGGCGCAGTTGGACGATTGATCTCTGGAGTTGTGGATGTGGGCGGCAGGACGCTGGTCTTAATCTCGTCCGACACCGGAGCAGACCCAAACTTCACCGTGCCCGCCTCAGCGCCGACCGGGCCAGAATCACTGATCAAAGCCGTGCCATCCGCGCGACAGAAAGCGAGCGCGTCGTCAGTCTCAACACGTTTGCATTCAGGGCATCGCTTCATAGATTGACTCTATTCAGGAAAACCGGCTTTCTTCAGCACTTCCCGAAAGCGCGGGTCGTCACGCAGTGGATTCATGTATGGGTCTACTTTCATCTGGCCCGTATGTTGATCTTTTGTTTCGATCGCTTCGTTCAACATGGCAAAGGCTTTGTCTTTCTCGCCCAACTCCGCGAAGAAAGTCGCCAAAAAATATGGATATAGTTTGAGTCGCGCGCGCTCCGCGGTAATTTTCCTCAGGAATCCCTGCCAGTCGCCTTTGGCAAAACTCTCTCGGATCAACTTTGCCGCATCAGGTTCGCCTCTTGCATCCTGGACTTTGGCAAGTTCCTCAACAGCCGAAGCATAATCTCGCTTCATGCGGTAAACATAAAAGAGTTGCCAATGCGCATACCAGAAGTTTGAATCCAGTTCGAGGTTCTTTTTGCTCTGCGCTTCGCTTTCATCGTATTTTCTTTCATAGAAAAGCAACTGCGCAGTTTGAAGGTTAGTTACCGGGGACAAAGGGTCGATATCCAGTGCCCGTCTTATAGCAATGCGGGCTTCTTCGAATCTACCCAGGTTTTGAAGTAACAGACCGTACCGACGATGACCTTCCGCATAATTCGGATTCAGTTCGATGGCAAGTCTTGTCTCGCGTTCCATGCAGGCGAAATCGCGATCATAATTAAAACAGATGACTCCTAAGATCGAATGCGGCTCGGCTAAACTGTTGTCCAATTCCAGGGCTTTCCGGGCAAGTTCCCGTGCTTTGGGGACCACTTCATTTACCTGCGGGTAACTGTAAAGCGCAAGAAACCAATTTGACTCGGCCAGCCCTGCATATGCCAATGCATAGTTTGGATCAATGGTAGTTGCCTGCTGGTAATACTCAATTGACTTCTGAGCGTCTTGCCCAGTGCGTTTACTTCCGTAGAATCGGCCTTTCAAATAAAGTTGATAGGCTTCCGCGTTGGCGGTGTAATTCTTTTCGACCTTCGCTGCGTCCGCACCTGACATTTTGGTTTTGAGTTTATTTGAAACATCACGGGCAATCTCGGTTTGAAGTGCAACGAGTTCAGAGGATTTCCGTTCGTATCTATTGCCCCACAGAATGTTTTCTGTTTGTGCGTCAATCAACTCCAGATTGAGTGTTAGTTGATCGCCACGTTGGACGACCCACCCAGTTAGTATCGCTTGCACATTTAGTTCAGCGGCAATCTTTTTCGGGTCAATCTCTTTGCCTTTGTAACGAAAAACGGATGAACGTGCCTTCACGCTCAAGTTTGGAATCTGTGAAAGACTATTGATGAGCGTCTCCGTCATTCCGTCCGACAGATATTCAACATCTGCATTTCCGCTTTCATTGACGAACGGCATCACGGCGATTGATTCGATTGCGACTTGCGTAGTTCGTGCGCGTAGATAAAGGCCGAGACCGATCGCGCCGACGACAAGCACCACGAGGGCAATCGCCACTGCCAGTTTATGCTGCTTGATTCCACTGACGACATATTCCGCGCTCGAAGCGGGCTGCTGGCTAACCGATGCAGTGCTCTCCGCGCGCAGGCCATCGTTCATGCTACCTGGCGCGCTGCTCGCGGACGGCGCCACAGAGCGCCCGATGTCGCTCGCGCCCTTCATCTCTTCAAGCAATTCTTCGAGATCGTTGGCAGTGTCGCGAACCGTTTGGTATCGCTTCTCCGGCTCTTTCGCCAGGCACTTGCGGATGACGCGCTGCAATTCAGGTGAAGCTGAGGGATTAAAGTCAGTAATGGCCGGCGCTGGGTCGTGAATGATCTTGTGCAATGTGTCGACAATGGAGTCGCCGGCGAACGGCTTGCGACCAGTAGCTGCTTCGTACAGGAGGCAGCCGAAAGAAAAGATGTCCGAGCGCTGGTCGACAGGTTTCGCTCGCGCCTGCTCAGGAGACATGTAACCGACCGTGCCCATCACGACACCGGGCGTCGAATGCTGGACGGGCATCATAGCGGTTGCCGCTTCGCCCATTTCCGCCGCGCTTTCCGGCTTCGTCTCAAGCAGCTTTGCCAAACCGAAATCAAGAATCTTCGCGTGGCCATCCCGCGTGATCATTATGTTGTCGGGTTTGAGATCGCGATGCACAATTCCTGACCCGTGTGCTTTGGCCAACCCCTCCGCGACCTGGAGCAAGTGTTTGAGCACGACCGTCAACTCAAGTTTTTCGCCGTGAATCCTTTCCCGCAGGGTCTTACCGTCGACAAACTCCATTGCGATGAAGTTCGTGCCGTCGCTCTCCCCAATCTCGTAGATGTGCGCAATGTTCGGATGATTGAGTGCCGCCGCCGCTTTCGCTTCCTGAACGAAACGGCGCATGCGGTCCTGGTTTGCAGCAAGGTCAGCCGGCAGAATCTTCAACGCCACTTTGCGATCGAGCGTTGTGTCCTGGGCCAGATACACTTCACCCATTCCGCCCGCGCCGATCTGCGAGTGGATTTCGTAGCGGCCTAGTCTAGCGCCAACGGAAACCAGTGTGCTTACTCGCCGCCTTCCTAATGTCCTGGCTGCCTGCTGGAAAGAACCCTGTATTTCGAGATTCCCCAGCACTGGTAAGGCGGCAATTGTAGCGGAGTTGGGGTTGACGTGCTAGGGATTGATGGATGCCATGATCATCTCAACCTTGCATCGACGCCGAATGCACTTTCATTCCTGGACGTCGGGAGTTAGCGCGAGGACCGATTGAAGTATTCAACTTATCGTTCGTTCGATGCCATCTACTGGCACCACCGCGATACGGTGTGACCCGCCTTATTACCGCCTGCACGTAGTTTAGAGGCCTGAGCAAAAGGAGAATGTTCATGCCCTTACGTTATCAACGCGGCCACTTGCGCTGCGTGAAACGAAATTCCGGAAATTTTCTTTGGCGAGAAAGTTTGGGAGGACGTCGCATACGTCGCACTGCAGTTAAGGGCTCTATCGATGAATATCCAACGGAAGAGCTGGCCCAGGCGGCGCTCAATGGTTTTCGCGTGCGGCTTAATGAGAACCGAAACCGCCAAGGTCAACAAGTTATTCCTAGCTAGGAGTGTCACATCCAGAGGCTGACATCTACGGCCGCTAATAATCGAACGCAGTTGCGGGACGTTTGTGGGACGTTTCTAACATTTAGCTAACTTTTGAATTTTCAGTTTAGAGATTACTGAGAAAAAATGGAGCGGGCGACGGGGATCGAACCCGCAACATCCAGCTTGGGAATCTAAATTTTCGGTCCTTTATTTTCAGCACTTACAAAATCGCTTCGGAAAAATGTACGTGCATGCGCTGCATACCGTGCATGCTATGCCTGATTTGCGTATCGCTGCGGGACGTTTTGCGGGACGGTCTGTCAGTCCAGATCGAACAGAGCACTCTTCTGCATCAAGCGAAAGGCTCGTCGGGATGAGGTGAAGAGTTGCTTGCTCCTCGATTGGCACGATCAAGATCGATAGCAGATTGCGCTCACCACCATCCCGCGTCTGCCCTCTTGGCTCAGCACTACTCACCACTCTCGAACGTAATGTGATTTCAATTATTTACCGATGCTCAGTAAACGCTTAGCGCTGATCTTGCGCTCTCCCCTTTCGGCGAATTCCTAGTCGTGACTATAGTCTCTGATCACGCAGCAATTGAGCGAGCTATGAGTTACATACTACTAAATGGTTCACATCGCTTACTGTGTCCTAGGACGCAGAAGGGGAATAGATCCGAGAAAGCACCAGCCATAGGATCTCGCAGCGGACCGCATCAAACCAAATCAGAAGAAAATGGAAGAGACCTCCATAGTTCTAACTGCCGAAGTTTCACTTCGAGAAGAAATATGCCAAAGCACCCACAATCAAAAAGGCACTACTTGACGAGACCGTTGTAAGGTATGACACGTAATCGCTGATCGTATCTTCTCCAATTTGAAACGCTGCCAGCGTAAATGAGACTGAACGCCAAACTAGGAGAAGATTCCAGATCAGAATTAAGGTAAGGGCGATCCAAAAAACTTCTGCAGGAACTTGTTTTGCTCGCTTTGAGTCCCTTCGCCCAAAGACACCGCCAAGCACAACCGCAAAATGAATGGAGTATATGGCTAAGATTTTTGGGAGCAGCGAAGTGAGATCATCTCGATAGATTGCGCCAGCATGAAAAATCACGAAGATGGCAACGACATGAATGATCAGAGCAACAACAAAAGGTATGGACAGTGTCAAGCCTGCTTTGGTAGTCGTCATCGACTTCTCCTCCGTCGGCTGTGCGAGCGTGCTGTTTGCGTCGATGAAGTTTGCGCACCGGAGCCCGCGTTACTCGCTGCTTGAATTTCTGTTATCAAGTCTCTTATGAACTGTTCTGCTCTCTGCTTTAAGTCGTCACCCAGCGCACGCCATTCGGTCAAGGCACGTTTTTCCCTTCCCAAGTATCGAACGTGAAATGTAAATCGGCCGGTCGCCTGACTGAAAGGGTGCGAAACGAGCACGGCAATTTGAGCAGTTCTGCCGGAGGCGCTTGTTAACGACGTATACCTTGTCAGATAGACATTGACGTTGTCTATTACCATTGCTCGAATGGATGAACGTCGTTGTAAGACCGCCATAGCCTTTTCCGGAAAGGTGTTTCCCGATGTCCAGGTGCCAGTGAGGAAATCTTGTGGGAACTCAGATTCTGCTGGTGCGTCATCTAAGGGTGAACCGGCGGTAGTAACTGTCACTTTAAGCGGCACGCGCGCGAGAAGTTCCCCGGCTTCAGCAGATCGAAACTCCAGCTCCAGTGTCGGCGTATGGTATTTGAATCGGCCCTTTGGCTTAACGACTCCCACGCCCATTATGTAAATGGAATCGCGTCGTTTGAAATCGTATTCATATGAAATCTCATACACCGTGGTTCCGACCGATTGTTGGACGAGTCTAACCTCCTTCACCGTCGTCACCACCACACTAAAATCGGAGCCTTCAGCGCGATTAAATTCAGACGGATTGTTAGCCTGTTGGGCGACTGCTGGAAAACATAGATACCCTAAACAGAGTGCGATTCGAGGTAAGAAGGAAACTATGTTTCGGATCATCTTGGACCTCCTGGAAGTTCGTCCGGCAGCTGAGGCCGAATGCTCTTGATAGCTCAACGCGATTGAACGGCAAGTGGAAAATCAAGGCCGATGGATTGAATCATAGCTCTCTGACTTTGCCCTTGAGCCGCTTGGGCCGAAAGCGCCGTCAAATGCTGATTAATGTAGTCGATAATATCCCTCATCCAAATCTTGCCGTCTCCTGAGCGCGGCTTTTCTTTCAGAGCGTCGAGCAGTACCTTCGCCATCACGCCCTTTCGCAATTGAACAGGTTGAATGGCCTCTTGCAATGGTGTTGCCGATGCGATGATATGGACTCCAACCCCGGGTTGAGTTGCAGAAATATTTGTTGCGGCGGAATTAAAATTGCGCAGTTCGAATGTGTTCTTCATCTCTCCTATTCGCCCAAGCGACTCGAGGACACCGCCTGACTGGCACGCGTCGATGACAAGCACAATTCGACGCGCCTTAATGTTTCTTAGCGCTTCGGCAAACATCGCACTATTGAATCCCGTCTGGTTGAGCCTTTGGCTGTCGGCATCTACTGGCGCGAAATAGAACATCGCTTCGCCAGCGGGCACGGCCCCGTGCCCTGAAAAATAAAGGAAGACCGTATCGCCTTCCTTTATCTCGCGCGACATTTCGGCCAGCTTACGGCGAATGAAATCCGCGGTCGCCTCTTCATTATAGAGGTGAGAGATGCGAATGTTGCCAAATGATTTTCCTGGGTTCGATCGTTGTTCTTCAAAAAACTCTTCCACTTCGCGTGCGTCGGACGCGGAATAAGGTAATGTCAGGTAATTCGATTTCACCGGGTAGTCCTTTATGCCTACAGTGAGAACATGAAGAGTTGCCCCGGAAACTTCAGACCTCGGGCCGTTCCACTCTCGTTGCTGCCCCTGGTCCTTATTCATAAGTCGTATTATTTCAACCTGTTTATCCGTGACAGGTAATTCAGCCCGAAACTGACAACTGATGTCTTCGCGGGCGGACCGTATGTTTGCGGGATCGATCCTGAGTTGCTCTCCGTTCACGAAAATCCCCAAATCCGCGACCGATGGAAGATCGCCAAAACAAACAACAGGTTTTCCGTTACGAGTATCAAGGTGTGCCAAATTCTGCTTTAGCAATCTCCGAAGAGCTTCTACTCCACCGGCTTGTGCCGCAATCAGGTCGGGAGCAGCGGGGTTGTGGCCCTTAAAGATTTCACGCAGCAATCCCGGATAATAATAGCTGTCGAAAAACAAGCTCATATTGAAGACATTTGTGATGTCCTTGTCTCCATCATAACGCCAGTTGGCTTGCCGCATCGATTCAGGCGTCCCATCGAAGAGCCCGTCGGGAGTTACAACCAGGGCGTTGGGTCCCCAATACGTGTCATTGCCAACTGTGACAAGTGTCAGCACTGGTTTTTTGGATCTTCCGTCCCAAAGTCTGAGAGTGCCATCATGACTACTGGAGGCAAGCCAGCGATTAAGCGGATCGAAGGCCAACCCGGTTACCGAACCGCTGTGACCAATTAAGGCGGGACCGGCCTCTCTCCCACTCTTCAAGTCCACCTGACTTATCGCACTGCTATATCTGTACGCTGTCATCAGGCGGTTGTCTGAATCAAATGCAATCGTGTCAAACGCCCTCAGCGAGAGTTCCGGAGACTCGGTCCATGTACCGATCTCCCAGACCTTAAGTCCGCTCCGCAATCCCTCTGAAGGGCGATCAGGTCCGTTGCCACCGGCAACCAGGTGATGTTTGTCGGGACTAAAAGCCAGGTTCGTTATCTTGAAACTTCCACTTGGTCCGACAAGATTCTCTTCGCGAGCGTTCCATTTTTCACCAACTAATTCCCATATGTGGACTTGGTTGTCAGCGTCGCCAACCGCCAACCAGCGACTATCAAGACTGAACGCGATTGATTGAACGCCCCCCAAGCCACCACTAAACGATGAATCCCAATCATCAACTGCGATCGGAGCGCCGTCCAACCATTTCCAAAGTTGGAGCTTGCTAGCTCCACCAGTAATCATCCATCTGCGGTCAGGGCTGCATGCTATCGAGTCGTAATGAATGAGTCTGCTGCTCAAGGGTGAGTCGGTGCCTGTCGCTAGATCGATTAACTTGATGCCATTTCCCAGAAACGAACCGGGCTCGCCAGTTGTCACAATCAGCAATTTGTCATCCGGGCTGAATGTTAACGATGAGATTTCGGCCGGGACCCCTTTAGCGTCCTTTACCGGAACAGCACGGGAAAGCCGACCGAGTTCCAAGTCCCAGATCCTCAAGGTACCGCCCGCAAAAGCCGAGGCTAACAACGAACCGCCGTGACTGAATGCAACCTTGGTAACCTCAGAGATCAAGCTCGGAATACTCCTACTGTCGTTTGGCCGTTCTAAATCAAGAATCTCGAGACCGGTCCTACCATCACTCATGATCAGTCGCTTACCGTCCCAGTTAGAACACATCCGTGAAAGCAAGAAAAAGACGTTAACGACCCGAGACACTGAAGGCAATTCTTGCCAGTTCGACGTGTTCCAGCCTCTGAGCCTGGACCCGGTGAAATCCTCGGGCCCACGATCCTCGACAAACATTCGCTGCCCGTCTCCGCTGAAGGTGCACGAGCCAAATTTCTTGACTGAAATGGTGGGCGGCTGAAGTGCGCCCCAGTCTGCGGCATTCCACCCCGCGATATTCATCTGATCCGGTTTTGCATCGTCATCGTTCGTGGTGAAACCGGAGACCAACAATTGGTTTGCGGGGGTGAACGTAATCTTCGAAGCGTTGTCCGGCCCCTTCAGAGCGGGGCGCGCTTGCCAAGTGGCGGTGTTCCAAACGACTACCTGTGTTTTCACAGGTGCGTCGCTATCGCCCTGCGCATTGTTGTTTTGTTTCTCTTCGACAATCGCTGCCAACGACGCGTTGTTACCACTAAATTGTAGAGCGGTCACAGGTCCCGGGCAGCTTAACTTTCGTGCCGGCAATTCCCATCGGCTGGTGTCAATAATTCTCACCTCGCCCTCGCCGCTACCAACTGCCAGCCACCGATTGTTGGGGCTGAAAACCAAAGCAGGCGCCCCTCCAGATTGCTTGGGTAGAGTGATTAAGAGACGTCCGTCCAGCATGCTCCAAACGATCACTTGTCCATCAGTATTACCGGCTGCCAGCCATTTGCCGTCATCAAACCGCGTGGTCCACCCTTCGGGACTGCTGAAAGCCAGCGTTGTTACCAAAGACGTACTGTCGTTCAGATCTCGCAGGAGCTTTCCGGCCTGGACGTCCCAAAGCTTGACAGTCTCGCCAGCGCCAGCCGTCGCCACAAATTCGTTATTGGGACTGAAAGCCGTCGTGACGAACAGGCTTCCCTTTTGCAGCACGAGGATGGGCGCGCCACTAGAGTCGGATGGACTCGCCGCGTATCCGGGAGACACAATCAAAGCGAGGCAAATGGTGCCCAGTTTGATTTTGGCCAAGCGAGGCGATCCAACGGTAGCGCGGCAAACAGTCAGAACTCTTCCAAAAACTTCGAGTGAGAGGTACATTGTAGGCCTTTCAAGATGATGTTAATGAAATCCGTTTGCGATCAGAGCATTTGGAAAAACAAAAGTTGAAGATGCTGGTCGGCTTCAACGCTACTCGCTCGCGCATTTCGCCAGGTGTTCCTCTTGCGATTAGCTGCCACCAATGATACAAGGACGCTCTGATACCTCGCGGAATTTTCTCTGAGCCCGAAAACGCGAGAGCCTTTCGCAAGCGCCAAGACGTCTCGGTGCGTTGATTTGCTGCCTCGCGGAAGGTGAGGGCGCCAACAGAATGAGACTCTCAGCCTAAGAACTCGTAACAACGTAAACTTATGTTTAGTAATAGAGCTTGTCAAGCTTTTTGGAGATGATACCAATCGCAATCCAAGCATACAGTTAAACGTGGGTGGCTCAACACTTCGCGGGAGAAAATGGTGACTAGGAAATTATTGACCGTAATCCTTTGTTTCGGGATATCGCTCAATGCGCAAAGCCTGCCGTTGGCAACTGAAAAGCCGCTTGAGACGGTCAACTCTTTAACCCCACAACAGGCCCTCACATTCCGAGATGTTCGTTTGAAAAATGGCCTCCGCGTGATCATCTCGGAAGACCACAGTTCCCCAACGTATTCCATATGCGTTGGCTACAACGTCGGCAGCAAAGACGAAAGGCCCGGCCAGACTGGCGTGGCCTTGCTTACACAATTCCTCATGTTTCAGGGATCCGAGAATGTTGGCTTGGGCGAGCATCTGGCTTTAGCGCAAAGCAACGGCGGATATGTGGGCGGAGTTGTAGAACCGGATCAAACACTCTACTTTGAAACTCTGAGTTCAAAGCAGCTCGATCTTGGTTTGTTCCTGGAAGCCGATCGAATGGGTTCTCTTAATATCACTCAGGCGAAGTTTGGCGCCTTGCGTGACTTGATGCGTAAACAAAAGGAAGCAGCGCCTGACTGGACACCGCCTACGGTAAACAATCTCGTCATGGAGACGGTCTTGAAGAGTGTTTACACCAACCCCGCATACAGTCACTCCAGAAGCGGTTCGCTCGAAGATCTGAAGACATTGACTTTAGCCGACGCGCTGCAATTCCACAAAACGTATTATTCCCCAAACAATGCGGTGTTGACGCTTGTAGGTGACGTGCAGACGGAGGAAGCTCTTTCCCGAATACGAAAGTATTTTGAAAATATTCAAACTGAACCTATGCCTAACGTGATGACTCCGACCGAACCCGGCCAAACCGCCGAGAAACGACAAGTCCTGAAGGTTGGTAGCTTCGTCGGAACGATAAATGTGGCATTCAAGGGTCCTCCCTTCGGAACATCCGATTGGTATGCGCTTAATTTGCTGATGCAGATTCTAGCTGGTGGTCCATCCTCCCGGCTCAGTCAAAAACTCGTAAAAGAAGGCGCGGTAGCAGAGAGTGTTTCCGGCTTTGCCGACGGCAGACGAGGCCCGTCACTCGCAATATTTCAAATTGGAATGCTGTTAACTGCGGGGCAGCAAACTCCAGATCCGGAGCCTTTGCTCTATGAGGAAATTGAGCGCACAAAAAATGTGCTAATAACGAATGAGGAGCTCAAGTCCGCTCGTTTGCAAGTGCGCCGGTTAAACCAATTCAGCCTCCTCAGCACACGCGCACGCGCCATTGTGTTGAGCCGATTCGCACTAATTGCCGGCGACCCGAATCTGATAAACACCCTCGACGATAAGAACCGACAGGTCACTCAGGAGGATATTCAACGAGTTGCGAACCTTTACCTGAAGAGCTCAAACCGAACCGTAGTAACTACGCTTTTTGATCCGAAGCTAATCGGTTTGCCGGGTTCCGTGGACGATCCGGCAAAGGAGCCCAATGAACCCTAAACGTTCAATCCGTCAAATGGCCGTTGGACGCACTTTGTCATTTATTCTCGTGTGCCTCACGTTGGCACCGGCTGCCTTGTTGACAAGTTTGATGCCTGACCAAACAGTCGCGCAGACGATTGAGCTAAAAAACAAAGCGCCAGTTTCAAATGAACCTCCCCTATTTCCCCCTATCAGGTTTTCCGAATTCAAACTCGAGAATGGTCTAACTGTAATTGTTCGCGAAGATCATCGGTTTCCGACCGTCAATGTTCAGATGAATTGCCTCGGGGCTGGACCAATTTACGACCCGCCGTCAAAAACGGGACTAGCCTTCCTGTCCGCACAGTTAAGTCTGGCTGGGACCACAACCCGCACAGCGAGTCAGATCACGGAAGAAGCCGACCGACTCGGAACTTACCTGACAGTCGGTGCTAATTTTGGATCAACCGTTGGGACGCTCACTGCTAGCGGCCTCAGCGATAATTTCGAGCAATGGTTTTCGCTGATGGCCGACGTCTTACGAAACCCGATTTATCCCCCGGATACAATAGCCCGCCAGAGGACTACGTTGGCTGAGAGCCTGAATCGTACGTCCCTCTTAGATGTGATGGCTGCAAGGCAATTCACTCAGGCGGTCTTTCGCGACCATCCCGCTGCCGCACAATCAGTAGATAGAGATTTTCTGCCCACTATGACACCCGCGATGCTCGCTGTCTGGCACCAAGAACGTTACGCCCCTCAAAACGCGGTCCTGGGCATTGAGGGCGATATCAACTCTAACGACGCGATTGCGGTAGTTAAGAAAATCCTTGCCGACTGGCAAAAGACTACCTTTGTCCCGACGCCGCCACCAGATGCAAATCCGGCCTCAAACAAGCGAATCATGTTGGTTGATGAAGTTAACTCAGAGTCAATCTCGACTGCCTTATTCGCGGGGAACATTGCAATCGATCGCCGTAGTCCAGATTTCTTCGCGTTGCTGGTTATGAACCAAATTCTCGGTGGCGGTTATACGTCGCGGCTCCAAAAAACCTTGCAGAGCTATCTCTCTCAGGGACTGTTCCCTGTGATTAACGTTGCCAGCACCCTCAATGCGGGAGTGTATCGCGGCGAGTGGCATGCCTATGCGTGGGTCAGGAATGACGCACTTGAGAAGGCGGTGCCCGCCTTTTTTACTGAACTCTCCCGCACAAATTCTGAAAAAGTGTCGTCGGCAGAATTGGAAGAGGCAAAGAAGCAACTCATAGTCTCATATTCCCTCTCTCTGGAAGATCCGGCAACGATTCTAAACAATGAGATGATTCGTCGCTTTAATCAACTGCCGGCCGATTACTGGGGTACCTACGCAGGTAGAATCGCTGCGGTTACTAATGACGATGTTTTAGCGGTCGCTCGCAAATTTGTTCGGTCTGATTCTCTGCAAATCGCCGCCGCCGGCGACCTTGAGCAGCTTCGCACAATATTCCAGAAGCTCGGTCCTGTGGAAGTTTATTCAACCAGAAACCGATTGAAAGGGTGCATTCCAGCCGCCCAGCCCGTCGCAGGCGATCTGCGATCCGTTATCGAAAGCTTCGTTTCATTTACCAATACTTCTACCTCCGCGGATAAGAAATGGAATCCCGGAATCTGTCTCGCCGGTGCAAACCAATGCGCGATCAGTTCGGATGCAATGACAAGCTGCACGCTGCACCGCTCCTCAACGCGGGAAGATGCCGAAAAGGCTTACCGAGACTGGCTCACCCAAACCACGGCAGCCTTACCATCGAATTGGAAGTCAGAGGAGAAATTCAATCCAAACGGCCTGCTGCTAAGGGAATGCCGGATCAGAACCGCCGATGGAGCACCTATCATTTTGTCAGTGTCGCTTCGCGTTAGGACTGAAGGCGTCGACGAGGAGAAGAAGGAAATATTCACAGTAACCATTCGATTCGGCAATAGATAATGGGGATTTCCAGAACTTCAAGAGTGGGGTGTCTGAACAGCTGGCAATCCGAAACAGAGGAATCAACAAGGCAAGGAACCAACCGCTATTCAATACTCAGTGGATCGCGGATCGTAAACCGGAGTTGCGTTTCTCTCCGAGGCCCTGATGTCCTGAAAGGAGATGAGTCATGCTTTGGTGGACGTTGAGGCAACTAAACTCAAGAAACAAACAAACCCGCAAACGCGCCGCACTGAAGCTCGCCCAATCAGGAGACGCGAAAGCAGTTGAGGCGCTCATTGGTGCGCTTGAGGATCCTGATAGAGATGTCCGTCAGAATGCATCGGCGGCATTGGCAAGCATCGGGGATGTGAAAGCCGTCAAGGCACTAATTGCCGCCCTCAAGGATGATTATTATCCTGTTAGAGGCAACGCATCGGCGGCGCTGATAGGGATCGGCGACGCCGCAGTTGAGCCGCTAATTGCAGCGCTCCAGGAACCTGACACTCGCCAGGAAGCTGCTAAAGCCTTACGGAAGATTGGCAACACCGCCTTTGATTCGCTGATTGCCGCACTCAAAGACTCAGATCAGAATGTGCGTTGCGAAGCCGCCGCTCTGTTGGGAGAGATTGGCAACGTGGGTGCTCTTGAGCCGCTCATTAGTGCACTCCAGGCTTCTAATTGGGGCGCGGCAAAAGCGTTGGGTAGGATTGGAGACCCGCGCGCTGTAGAAGTGCTCATTGCTACACTCGAGCTCTCTCATCCGAATCTGCAGTTGCGCTGGGAATCGGCGAAAGCTCTGGGGGAAATTCGCGACGCGCGTGCGGTCGACCCACTCATTGCGGCGTTTCTTACGTCCGACAAGTTAGTACGCGCCGACATAGCAGAGGCCTTGGGAAAGCTTGGTGATGTGCGCGCTGTTGAGACGCTTATCATGGCGCTCAAGCATTCAGATTCTCGCGTACGTAACAAAGTGGCGGAGGCCTTAGGAAAGATCGGCGATCAACGAGCAGTAAAACCACTAATCAAGGCGCGCAGAGAATGTGACGAAGGGGTATATGTGAAGGCGCTCACCTCGCTTGGCACATTGGAGGCTCAAAAGGAAGTTCAACGAATTCAGCAACAGCAACAAGCGGAAGCAGCCATGGCAGCGCAAAAAGAACGAATTAGCACAGCCTGCGCAGAGTGCGGTCGTACAAAAGACCAAATAACAAGAACCCTCGACGAGGCTCGAAGAAAGGGAATCTTCGTCTATGGGACGGGCAGCGGTCCGCTTCAATATTGTGATATCTGCAACAAGGCGTTTTGCGGAAGATGCCAGATCGACCTGGGAATGTCTTCGGGCTGTCCCCGATGCGAGTCCTCGCTGTCCCGAATCTAGCCCAGTGTCGCTGCTTGCCTCAGCCTTGCCTGTGAATTCGATCGTCTCGGAAGGGGCGGGCTTCATGAAGGAAATCCTCGTCGCAGGTGAATTCAACGACCGCCGACCTCTTTCCTGCAACCGACACGCTAGATGCCACAGCCAAGCATCCAGGACGCGGACCAAAAGAACCGATGTCCGTAGCGCTGGTGTTTCATAAGATCACGAACTGCCGCAACCTCGGCGGGACTAAGCTGCGCGAATCCTGCGCGACGTTTCGCGATGCGTTATTCGGACTGCTCTTCTTCGTTAGGACACTTTGGTCTAACGGAGGAAATACATGAGGGCCGGAATAGCCAGCATAGCTACTACCCCAAAGCAGCCAGCCTTTCTTCCCACACCGGCGTCGGCGAGCGAACCAAAAACTTCGATACCCTCCACCAATGATTTGCGCAATTCTTCCCTGACGCTTTCCATCCCGCCCTTTTTACCGCCAGAAGCCATGATCAGGGGTGCTGTGCGCACAAAACGCTGGATGTCCGCTTCGGTAAGCGTATCTCCGGCGATGCGATTGGCTTCCCGCAGCTTCTCTTCGTTGAATGGGCCGCAACTATCCAGATAGGTGAGTGCTTTGCGGTATTTCTTCGCTCGTTGAGATGGTGATAATTCGCTCATAGTGTTGTTCCTTCTGTCTGTGTGATGTTGCTTGCCCGTTCACGGTCTCTTGCGCAAGTTGCCTAACGGTCGGAATAACCGGATGCGAGAGAGGCACTCGTGGGACGGGTAAGAAACTTGCCTCGCGTGCTGTGCTCGCTCCGGTCGATCCCGTCGTTGACCTAAGGACTGCGCAGATAAAGATTCGCTCGTTCCACAGACCGGCACTGATTACGGAGCCCTGAACATGCCGCCACATCTTGCGTGCGCCATCTCAGTTGCGCCACTACCGGTCAGCAATCTGATAACACACGAATTGCAGATCCACTCTCCACAGCGATTACATTTCCACGCTGTCGTCGCTTTGTTCATTGCTCCCATTACTTTCGAGAAAAAGTCATCGCCACCACCACCTGCCAAGCCAAGGTCCCCGACCAAATTCCGCATTTCATTAGCGGCAATACCGCTTTTACAAATCGAACACGATGCGCCACGCTGACTACTCGTATACTCGGTCCTGCGGCTTTCGTTATATCTGCGATTGGCCTCTGCCACCTGTTCCTGCTCGGCTTGGCGCTTTTCATTTGCCTTGCGCTTCGCTTCTGCCCGTTGAGCTTCCTCCGACGCTCGTCTCTCTTCTGCCAAACGTCTCTCTTCAGCTAGACGGCTTGCTTGGGCCTCCGCGGCCAGTCGCTTGGCTTCCTCCTCGGTGCGGCGATATTCGGATAGCGCGTTTGTCACTTCCGGCGCTGCGATTCGCTCAAGAGTCTCAGCCGCACATCGCCGAACGGCAGCATCGTTGTCTTTTAGTAAGAACACGAGTGACCTCTTGGCTTGGTCGTCCCCGATCTGACCGATCGCCTCGACTGCGGCCTGCCGCACGGTTCCCGAATCGTCTTGAACAAGTTTCAGTATCTGATCTATGGCGCGCTTGTCTGCCATCCGCGTAAGCGCTCGAACTGCCTCCGCACGCACGCTGAAAGAAGTGTCAGCGAGCGAAGAAATCAGGCCGTCGAAAGCTCGTCCATCTTTCGATGCTCCGAGCGCTGTCACCGCTCTCGTCCGTTTCGACTCATCGTTCGACCTCAGTTGGCGCAAATTCCACCACAGCATGATGACTCCTTTCGCATTAACGGCGGAAAGGCAAAGCTCTTTTCAGTCCGCCACCGACCGCAGTTTCGAGGGCCCATAATCAATCGCCCATTGAACGAGCCTTTTCGTTTCCGTGTCATTTGTTTCCATCCACTAATCCCCATGACTTCATCTGGCCGCCGCAACTACGGCAAAGAATTTCTACAAGGCGGCTCTCGGCGCAGCACTCAAAACACGATGTAGTACGACAGCTTGCGCAGTAGTATGGTATGCCTTTCAGAAGCTCATCCATCTCATCTGCGCCCGAAGTGACAACCAGGCGTCCCAGCGGCATGCGCAATGGCTTGTCGCACCAGCGGCATTTTATTCCGCTGGTGCGGTACGACTCTTCAAGGTCGCGGCGCAGATCGAAGGTTGAAAAACTTGACGAGCCTTTCTGCCCTTGCTCCTCGTTTCTTTCCTCCCGAAACCTTTTCGCAAGCTCTGGGTCGAGTACGATGGCGCGATCAAGGTAATGTTGCGCTTTGTCTAGTTCTCCACGGTTGTTACATAGCACATATAAGTTGAAGTAGGCTTCCGCGCAATCTGGATCAAACTCTATGGCCTTACGAAAATCCTCAAAGGCTTTCTCATGTTCTTTAACGGCGCCGTAACAACCACCCCTGTATGCGTAGACCAGCGCATAACTCGGGTCCCTTTCGATCAATTCACTGTAAACTGCGATGGCCTGCTGGATCTGCCCGGCCCTGGTCAACTCATTACCTCGACTGAGATACCTTTGCAATTCGGTCATCTGCACTCTCATCGGAAGCATTAACGTTTGAGGCGACTCAGATTGTCGCCGCCCGGCTAGTTTCCTGATCCAATTCATGACTTCATCCGACAAGTCCACTCCCAACTTGCCTTCATACAGAGCATGCTCTGTAGTTCGCAGGCACTCCTGATACTCTGTTTTGGCTTCCTCGTAACGATCAACCGCCCGATATAGCTCCTTAAGATAGAGATGAGCGTTAAAACAGTTCGGGTTGATGCTGCGTTCTGTCTCAAACGCTTCTAGAGCGGATGTCCACTCCGCCAGCTCCAGATAAGTTTCACCCAAACCGCAGTAAGCGTGTTCGATAGACGGGTCGCAGGCCAGAGCCGTATTGTATTCGGCTACGGCGCGCTCCACTTCATGGTGAGACTTGCAAGCGCCCGCTAGCCGCAGATGCGCTTCCGCGCACTTGGGGTTCATATCAATAATCCGGGCGTAGGCTTCGATTGCTCCTGGTTTGTGATTTGAGTATTCGATCCAGGTCAATCGAACGGCGGCGAGCGCGCACTGGCTGTCGAGTTCCAGAGCTCGCCTGAAATCTTCGATAGCTTTCTTCTTGTTTTCCTCGTGGTCGCCGGATGTATAGCTTAGCTGCCAGTAGGCGGAGCCACGCTCCACGAAGACTCCGGCATCGCTGGGTGTTGGCATCGAGATCTCCTCAACTGTTTTCTCTGCGCGAAGCCTTTCAAGCGCCCGCTCAAACCGCTTTGTATTCGCGCGCCGATAGCGTAACTGGATTTTGGAATCAAGACTGAACGCGCGTTCAAGCAACTCTAAAGCTAACTCTCTTTCCTTACCTCTTTCGGCAAGGATGAGGCCTAAGCATGCTAGGGCCAATGCATCCCGCGGGTTCAAATCCGATGCTCGCTTCAGATCGGCCGCGGCTTCTTCACCTTTCAACAGATTGTGGTAGGCAATGCCTCTCTGACGGTAGGCGAGTGGCCAATCGGGCGCAAGCTCAAGAGCCTGAGAGAATGCTTCAATGGCTTGATTCAGTTCTGTTCGCTCCTCATCTGGGAGCAGGGACCAGCTCTTCTTTTCTGATACCAGTTGCCCCCGCGCCAGGTGGCTCTCGCCCTCACGCAACAGTATTTCGGCGCGCGTTAACGCTTCTGACAGCATTTGGGCAGGTTTCGGGAGTAGCTTCGCCAGCGGCTTGGCTGCCGGTTCTGGCATCGGATTCCAGTTTCCGTGAAGCACGAACGGTGCCCAGTAATACGGAGAAGCCGTGGCTGGCGCGCTAAGCAACGCAAGCAGCGCTCTTTGCAGTGCAGTCGCCAAGCTCAACTGATCAGAACTCGTAAGATGCTTGTAGAAGCCCTGCATGAGCGCGCCGGTCGATTCATCTGCAACAGACCAAAGACTCGCTACGACCGCCTGCGCTCCGGCTGCCATGAAGGAGAACAACAAGCCACTCAACTCATCTCCACGTGCCTCGCGCGTCATGGCCGTCTGACACGCGCTCAGCACACTGAGGCGCCCGACCCGTTCCATGCCCGCGATCTCAAAAGCAAAAACACGCCCTTTCTCTTCCTCGTCAGAGGCCAACTGGAGGTATGACAGATGCGGGGCAGCTCGGATAAAAACTCCGTGCATTGCGAGATGCCAGCAGTCGAAAGAATCAATGTCGGCCGCGCCGCTACCTGCCTTCATAATCAGATCACGCGTCGCTCCCCTTCCAGATACTTGTAGGCAGCGTTGGGTCCCAAGCAGTCCTTCGATGGTTTCCACTTCCTGCCGGGCGAACCGAAGGGGTTGGAGTTCACTCCGCGGGTCTCCCAAAGCGAGTACCTTCCCGACCGGAATAAATTGCTTAGCCAGGCTCTCGCTCAAGGTTGTTGCGCTCGGCGCATAGGAGACAGGTATCTGCTCGATGAGAAATTGCCTTCCGTCGTGTAGCGCGTGGAAGGGCATAAAATGAAGTGGCCCATGAGGAATAACACAAAGGTGGTCAGCGGCTCGAAGTTTCGACTCGACTTTGTGGATTAGGACATCATACAGGCGCTGGCTCGGCGGAAGGTATGATTCCGATGTGGCTCTGATTTGGTGTTGCCATTGCTCTTCAGGCACCAGGCCCAGATCGCGCGTGGAAATCTCCTTAATTCCCAACCCGGTGCGAAAAGCCTGGACAAGTTCCCTGAGCGCTGTGCTATTCATGCCCAGGAGAGCAACATCAAGGCTGTCCTTGCCTATGACAAAAATGTAGCTGTTCTTATCTGTCGTGTAATAGGCAAGAACAAGTATATTGTCCTCGAAGGCACTCAGTCGGGCTTGCAACTCGCCCAAATCGACTACATCGAAATTGTCCAACGCATAGCTTTCGGAAGCAGATCTCTTGACTGAAAGAACAAGCTCTGCCTCCTCGACCAGCGCACGCTTGAGACTCTCCTCCATTTCTGCCGGAACGGCCAGGCCATTCAACTGAAGCCTTTGAACACTCAAATCAAGAGAAATGATCTCATCGCATACCCTTCTATATTGAGCTAGCTGCTGGCCTTCAAGTTTATTGGTAGGCCCCGCCTTGCGTCTGTGCCGCAAATTATTGAGGACCCGCGCCCGCGCCAGTTCAGAGTATTTGAATGCTTCAGTTTCGCGGCCCAGCAGTAGGCAGAGGTCAACCAGCCGGTCGTACACTTCCGCATTTGATTCACTAAAAGCCCTGACGTGCTCCTCGACCCGAAGGCTTGAACGCATCCGTTCAAGCAGAGCAACTGATCGCTGGTAGTGTATTCTGGCTGCCTCGTAGTCGCCGTGCTGATCATACAATTGAGCAAGGCCGGCTTCGATATCCAGCTCCAGATCAATGAATCCTCCTTGCTTAGCATCGACTAGTGCCCGTTCGAGGGTTTCAAAAAGCTCTGGCTCATCCCCAAATGTGGCTAAGCTTAGGGTCAATTGAATTTCATATCGCTTATCTCCGATCTCACGACACAGAGCGAGCGCCTCGTCGTAATAGCCGCGCGCGAGATGAGCTTGGAGTCTTCGTTGATAGATTCGGCCTAGACCATCCAGGGCAGACAGGGCGTTCTTCACATCTTTAATAGAGCGGGCCAAGAGGAATGATTGCCGGTATGCCTCCAATGCGGCATCCTCATCCTCTTCAATGACAAGCTGGCCCAAAATGAAATAATCACGACTCAGCCCCTGCTTGTTGCCGTACTTCTGATCCAGCTTCAATGCTTGCTCGCAGTATTTTTTGGAGAGCGGGGTCTGGCCGAGGTGAAAATAACCAGCTGCGAGATGTGCGTAACAAGCGGCGAGCAATTGCTCATATTCTTCTGCTTCGGCTATCTCCTTAGCTTGTTCGTAAAATTCAATCCCCATTTCCGTATTACCTGAGGCGTGCATAGCTTGGCCTTTGAAGCTTAGGCAAGCGGCTATGTTGTATCTGTCTTGGCAATCCTTGCTGATAGCAATTGCCTCATCGTACAGCCGAATAGCCTCCGCATACTTGTTGGTGTAGCGCGCGTAGACGTTAGCGAGGTGTTGCAAAACGCGCGCGCGGCGTTCTCGCAATCCGACGATTGGCTTTCGCGTTTCCTCGAGTGCTTGTTCAAGGTATTGAACGGCTTGTTGCCACTTCCCCATATTGCCATGGCTTGTTCCTAGCCCATCCAAGTGCTCGACAAGGAGCGCGTATGCCTTATTGAGCGTCCGCGCGATTTCCAACCCTCTCTCGTGAAAGCGAACGGACTGCTCGTAGTTGCCAATGTCATTGTGTGCAACCGCCAACATGTATAACGAGTGACACTCACCGTGACTATCCGCGCACAATCTGAATTCACGCACCGCCTGTCCGAGTACACCTATTGCGCCGGAGACATTATTGTTTCGCACGCACGCTGTTGCGCTCTCGACGAGATCCCAGCCAACCCGGCTAGTTTGATCCTTGTTCATGTTGTTCGCAGGTTCATTCACATCCAGACGAACTCCTCTATGATCAATTCATCGCCGCTCAGTTGCATTAACTGATCTCCATCAAAACCGACTGTGAGGATTTTTCCTTCGCTCACAAAAGCCAACCTTGTCCCGTCGTGCGAGAAGGCAGGGCCTCGGCATGTCATATCATCTGGAGTTACCTGCCTTAGGTTGCTGCCGTCCGTGGCGATTACGTAAACGGAGTCGTCTCCGTCAAAAGTCAGCCACTGGCCGTCCGGGGAGATTTGTAGGCTTCCAATTCGATCATACTCACCGCCAATGGCCGTGAATTTCTTGAGAACCGCCCCTGAGGGAATATCCGCAAGAGCAAAGACGCAAATCTGTTCCTGGCGCAATGTGTGTCCTCGGATGAAAAATACCTGCTCCCACTCTGGCTGCACCGCGATTGCTTTCGGGCGACGCCAGACGCCGTGCGCCTGTTCGGTCAAGCGCTCTCCCACAAAACCATACATCTCCACCCTCGCCCTGCTCGGATCGTACAGGCAGACCTCCAAGAGGTCTTCATAGGCATAGTTGCTCAAGTAGACAATGCGTTCCCCGTCTGGCAGAAAGTGTGGAGCATAGTTGCCGATCTGCATGGGGTTGAGTATGTCGGTTTTCCTGCCACCGTAGAGCGAATTACCGATCTCGTCCAGTTCCAAAGTCATGAGATTTGGATTGTAGACATGCTTTAGCGCGAATTCGCACGCCAGCCTGTCACCGCGCGGAGAGAAAACTGGATTGAGGTAGCAGGGCTCGAAACGCTCATCCCATCGGGTTAGCGGACAAGTCTTTTGACCGTCGATGGACGCAGCGCGTATCTGAGGTAAAGGCTCATCGACTTCGGGTAGGGATACGTAACAGGTGTAGGCAACCCAACGCCTATTTGGTGAGACAGCAAAGGTAGAAATGCGCTCCCCGGCAACTGGCTGAGCGAGTTTAGAGATGAATTTTCCGTCAGTACCCAGCAGTAATACTTCTGCGAGCCTGTCCGAGACGTCAGCGGCTGGCTGAAAGTTGCCGCGACAAATGAAGCTACCCTTCATCTGCTTGCGAGCCGGAGAAGACAAGACAGTGGCTTCCGTCCGATGGGCCGGCACCTGCCCTCCGGCAAAAAACCTATTTAACCAGCCCTGAAGCTGTTTCATATCAAAGCCTTCTATCAAACTCCTTGGCTGAGCGTCCAAACGCTCATCGATGAAAAACTTCAATCGAGCAGTCGCATACGAACTCGGCAACCTGTTCGCAATGCCATTACGGTTGGGCTATTTCTTCCAGAATTGCCACCATTTCTTTTTCACAACATAATCTGATAAATCCGTGTGATGGATCCCCGCAATCTCGTTTAGTGAAATCGTTCGTCCACAACCCACACAGGTAGCCCTACCACCAGTCACGAATGAGCCTTCGAACATACGCAACTGGCTCAGCGTGGCTTGATCGAACCTAGCACCACAATAAGGACATTCCTTCTTCATACAAGTAACTCCCTTTGCGATTAAACGTGTCCCTGCGCGTGAGACCTGTGATGCGATATTACCGAGCCAGACGTTACAGCTCACCTACGCGATCACGTCGAAGTACGTTGACAACGCCACCCAGTCGTTTCCTTTCAGATGACGCAGCCGCACAAGCAGGGCATTAATATCCATCTCATTCAAGACCCGCGCTGGGACTCGCGGATCGGACGGCAACCAATCCACACCAAGCGGCTCGTCGCTTACAAACGCCAGCAGATGCTCACGTCCTGTCTTGCCCGTCAGAACAAACGAGTCGTAATGCGACCCCATCTGCGGCAAATAGCTGCGACCTAGCTGCAAGCGCGTATCAGGAGCAAACCAGGACGGGCATAGACAATAAATGACTCCTTCCGGCCCCTCATCCAACAGTAGGAGATGACCTGCACGATCTGACTCAATGCTCAGACATAGGCGGCTGCCTAGTCGATGTCCGTGTTGCACGTCATCCTGCGGAGCGCCTAAACCGCGAATAACGGAGCGGGCGGGGCTGAGCGGTATGCGGTTGGCAGGCACTGGCCAGATTTGATCCGTGAAGCGAGCGATTGATCTCAGGCTCTGCAAGCTGTGGTTGAGGTGGATCGGCTGGATCACTGACTCAGGGCGAAGTGTGACGAGGTCTGCGCGGTTGAGGCGGATCCCAGATTTTGCCAAGGACCATAGCACCTGTGGCATCCAACGTTCGGGGTCCGCATCCATTATCTCGATCCATTGCTTGCCTTCGAGCCAGTACTCGGCCTGTTCCACGAAGCTGATGGGTTCAACTAGGAGCGGCAGGAAAGGCCGCTCATAGCTCCAGGCCAGTTGCATATCCTGCTTGACGAATGTCGAACGTAGGGCGACATCCGAGCACAGCAACAAGACGACCTTGCAATGCTTAATTGCCTCAATTGAATCGGAACGGTCGTTAAGATTAATTTCATGACCATGATCCGCCATCCAACAAGAGATTCCGGCGATTTTTAATTGATCGGCCATCTGGAGTGCGCGGCTGAGGTCTTGAGCAGCATAGCTGATTGCCACTTCAGCAAAGGGTGATTCCTCGCGAAGGATGGTCGTGGTTTCATCGGTCTGCTGTTGAACTGCTGGTGCGACTATTTCCGCGGTGGCTAAGGGGGCGTATTCTGATCGTTCACCCGTCAAGGCAACTGCCAATTCCTCACCGAAATCCTGCGCTTTGAGTTGACGATCTTTCGGATCGAACGAGAGCGCTTTCAAGATCGCTTCTTGGGCTGTGTCTGGTAAATCAGGACGAACCTCTTTCGGTTTTACCTTCACACCGGCTTGCTGCATTTTGTAGAGTTGGGTCAACCATCGATCACCTTTCGGCAATACGAACGGCACTCGTCCGGTCAACATTTCGTACGCCAAGACGCCAAGTGCCCAAATATCGCTGGCGGCCGACGGCTCACCCATAAGTTGTTCTGGTGCCATGTACGGCGGCGTGCCAGAGACCACAGTGGTTACGTCGCGAGTCGCAGGGCGTAATTCTTTGACAGTGGCAATGCCGAAATCAATGACAATGACGAAATCATCGTTCCCTGTCACCATTATGTTTTCGGGCTTGAGATCTCGGTGAAAGACGGCGCGCTCGTGAGCGTAGCCGATCGCGTGACTGATCTGCCGCATCAAGCGTGCGACACGCCCGAGACCAAGACTTTCACGCCTCATCACTGAACGGAGGTTGCTACCTTCCAGGTATTCCATCACAAAGAACGGACTGCCGTCGGGCAGCTCGCCTGTGTCGAAGATGCTGACGATATGCGGATTCTCAAAACGAGCGAGCGCTTCAATCTCCCGGAAAAACCTTTGCTTCCAGAAGTCGTTGCGTCCGTTTCCTTCCTGAAGGACTTTGATGACGACGTATTTGGAATGCAGCTTCTGGTCGCGTGCTAGATAAACCACGCCAATACCGCCGTGCCCCAATTCTCGTTCGATCAAGTAGCGCTCATTCAAAGTCGTCGGATTATCGAACATGGCTTTTGTCGTGGGTTGCTCAAAAATGAATAATTCTCCGCAATTCGCCAATGCTGCGGCTCCGAGAAAATCTTTCGCCTCTGCTTTCACATTAGCGGCTATCAACGACTCAACTTCCCGGCGCAAGTCATTGTCACCAGCGCAAACTCTGGTCAGGAACGCTTCCCGCTGGCTCGCACCGAGTTCGAGAGCAGCTGCTACCCATTCGTCGATTCGCTGCCATCTTTCAGGAGTCATCTTCTCTGCTCTCGCTAAGTTCGCGCAGAAGCCAAGCCCTAGCCCTGCTCCATTCGCGTTTGACCGTGATCGGCGCGACCTCCAATACTTCAGCCACTTCCTTCTCGGTCATTCCACCGAAATACCGCATTTCCACTATCTGGCTTTTCCGGGTGTCTAGAACGGCCAATCTACTCAGCGCCTCATCTAACGCCACGACATCTATGTCATCCTCGTCAGATATTAACGCGGCTTCGTCAAGCAGGACGCTTGGGCGTCGGCGGCGATAGTGATCTACCAAAATGCCGCGCATTATCTTGGCGCAGACGGCAAAGAAGTGGGCGCGATTCTGCCATTCAACCTGTTGCCGACCAAGCAGGCGGGTATAGGCTTCATTGACTAATTCCGTGGTCTGCAGCGTGTGCCCGGGAGCCTGGTGCGCCATGAAGCGCTTCGCCAATCGGTGCAATTCCTCGTAGACTAGAGGAATCAATTTATCCAGTGCCGACTCGTCTCCGTTGCGCCATTTCAGGAGCAGTTCGGTCACTTCATGTGACGAGCCTTCCATCTTGCGTCCTTCCCCGTAATAGGGGGCAACGATTTGGTGCCCTCATCTATATAATCGAAGAGCTAAGCCAAAAAGTATCACTTGGCGACAATTTTGTTTGAAAGTCTACACTATTCCGAGGAGAAACAGAGTCATTGGTTACTCTTTTTCCACGAGTGAATTATGTTTAGAATCGAAAGGGTGATTCCCGTTTAGAGATCCGCTCAGATATAGAACTTGAAGGGCAGACGAGGCTCAGACAAGACTGGTGCGGATACGAGAATATCGCCAATGGCGTCTGCAAACCGGATGGTCACTGGTTCGCGGTCATTGAATAGACATGTGTTGAAGTTGATCTTCCCCAGCGAGAGTACGTCGGCCAATACTGTTTCAAGTTCGGCATCTCCCCTTCTCACGGAAACTTGAAGAGGATTCGGCGTGTCAGGTCCCATATAGGTATCAAGCCTCGGCACATAACCTGAGGTCCACAGAAAAGCCGACCGCTGGCTGGTCAGCATCGCCGTGCCCCTAATCGTTGGATAGCTACCTGGCCGGTAAAGCTTGAGTTGATCCCAAGCGTCAGCGATTTGGACACCGACGACGTTAGTCCCCGTGCCCTCGCAAGCCTCAATGAAGCCGCCCCACTCATCATCACTGAACGATGATTTGGCGTGAATGAATAACTCCGCAGGATGATTTGGATGCTGAAGCCGGTACTCGCTCAGAA
Organism: Pyrinomonadaceae bacterium; assembly: GCA_041499185.1. GTDB lineage: Bacteria > Acidobacteriota > Blastocatellia > Pyrinomonadales > Pyrinomonadaceae > JAOAPY01. The sequence continues at coordinate 33,015 of JBGQJU010000041.1, forward strand.
CCATACTGACGAGATTTCGCGCAGCTGGCCGATCAAGATGAAACTGCCTGGTGTCCGGTTGATACCAAGGGCCTAATGCGCCGCGAAACACTACGCCTTCTCCATCCGACAGGAACATTTGCGCTGCGCAGCAAGCGTGTTGGGGGTCATCCTGCTTCGGCTGCTCCTTATAGACGAGTCCCACGTAGCACACACCGGGACGCACGTTCGCAAGCTGCCATGGTCGACCACCGCTTTTGTAGTACGAGGCCGTGCAGAGCTTCCAAGCAATTGTCGCCGGGTCTTCAACACGGCGCTTCAAATCTGTTGAGTTCGCCTTCAAAAACTCGTGAGGGGTGAGAGTTGTTTCGCGCACTATCTGGGTGACGATCTGATGATCCAGCAGCCGCGCTTTGAGTTGTCGACGAAAGTTTTTAGCGTATTTATAGACTTTTGCTTCTTCTTCTGCTTCGCCGAACAGAGTCGGGTTAATTGCAAGGTCGGCAACCTGACTCTCCTTTAGAATTATCTTTCCGGCGATGCGATCCGCAGTTGCGACCGTGGACTTTGGGCGACCAAGCTCATAAATAAACTCGGGAATTACAACAAACCAAAAGTCGGGCGGATCTTCGTCTCGCTTACGGTCGGCGACCAACCGATCCACAAAAACATCCACAGCCGTCTTGATCGCCTCATGCCTATTCGATATATGCATCGCTTCGAACAGATCTTTCTCATCTATGTCCGTAATGGTTCGCGATGGACTCGTAGGCCAAATTGCAAAGAACGCCTCGTTGAAACCTGGGAAAGCAACATGCTGGGCTTCTATAGCCTTAGACATCCGACCTCGTTCGGGTACGTCGATGAAATTCGAAACTTGGGTAGCCCACTCGTTGAACCGTCGTAATGATGCCGGCGTACCAATAACGCCGTAACGTACCTGCCGGGGCTGTTGAGTTGCGTCAACTGGTCCAAACAAATACAAGCCATCTCTCGGATACTCGACCATCTGTCCAAAACGGAACTGGAGTTTGGGTTCGGGTATATGAATCAAACGAGGTTCACTCATTGTTTTTCCTCCTCGCCGATTGGTTCATCCGAAGCCTCATCCCAATAGTCGGGTTCCACATCTGGGTCATCCTCATCTGGGGGCAATTCGCCCGCATGAAGAACACTGACGGGACACACAAAACTCGCTGTAGGTAACGCAAGGATCATTTGCTCGCTGTCAGATACTTGTAAGGCGATCTCCGACTGACCTCCCGCAACCCACCACAAGAAAGCCAACATCATGTCCCGCCACCGCGCGTTCCGCCATGATTTGGCAAAGGAACGCCTTAGACGATGCATACGCTTTACGTCTCTGATTGCGTCAAGTCCGTTTTCAGTAAAAATGATGCGCGCTGACAAACGCGCGTGTCTAACGGGAGCTGTTCGAACCTGAACGTTGATACCGTAGTGCCAGTGCACGTTCCGTTTGGCAGATACACCAATAATCTGTCGACGCCCCTTCTGCATATCCAATCCATACCGAATTTGTGTGAGGGGAACGGTGCGAATATTACCCCACCAAGTTAGGCGACCTCCTGAGCCTTCATACTGATTGAGCCCGCGCCCCCGAAAAAAGTTGTCGAATGCCTGGTTCGAGAGATCGGAAAATTGCCTACGGGCTTCAAATGCATCTATTTTCAAATCAGGCCAACCACTTTCGAGGAATTCAGCGACCGAGAGCTGCGAGACGATGTTAGCCGGCATTTCTGCGCCCAGACAGCCATGTGTATCTGGAGTAGCGAAGGTTAGAACGCCATCGTTGAATGGAACCACCGCCCAGGTATGTTTGGTTCTGTCTTGAAAATATTCGATTGGAACAGAGGTGGATGGGGCACAGTAGTAAACGAATTCCGGCAGCTTGCTAATGAGCAGCCAGTTCGAGATTAATTGCTCAGACTGCTCAACCAAAGTCGCCGAACCTAAGCTCTGAGATATTAGCCAATCTGCTATTGGCTTCCCTGAACGTCGCCGTGGGATCTTATACACGTTAGAGATTAGCTCGACGAGTTCGGCAAGACCCGCTGCCCAACCTTCGCTAAAATCTACATATTGAGCCTGCACTATTCTGAATGGAGCATCATAGGGCTTTAACCGAAGAGGGATAATGAACTCTGGGTCGTTCAATGAGCTAGACAATTGCGCGCCGATTTCGATCTCGTTCCGAACTCCCTGCTTATCTACTGCTATAGGCGTCCCTACTAGGAGCATCTTAATTGCACGTGTGCGGAGGGCAACTTCTAACTCACGCGACCAATCAGAGCCGCCGCGCAATCGCATAACATCGGCCCACACTTCGTACCCCATCGCCGCCAGTTTGGCGCCAAGCCAACGAGCGAACGCATTGTCTTCCGGATTCGCGTGGGAAATGAATAGGGCTTCGCGAGAATGCATTTCTTGAGGATCTCGATTCTTCGCCTTTGAGTCAGTCAGTTTAAGCGACGTAATATCCCTCTTCGGTTTCGCGTGCCTGTCCAAGCGATACCAGGGTTTGCAAGAGATCTTCAACTCGATCAACGTTAGCGCGAGAAAAGCTCTTGGCTAGTTGCTTTGAAGTTACCCCTCCCATCTGTGAAGTGAGCGCTTGACGGATGGCACGGGCCTGTTCAGGAATTGTCTTCGGCCAACTCAACTTCGCCTTCTTCTCCTTCGAATCGGTCAGGGCTTCAGCGCCTGTGTCGAATGCTACTGCCACTCCTTCAGCCGGTTTTTGATAACTTGGTCGCAGCCATCTAATTGTTCCGATACGCTCCTCCTCAGCTCGCTTGGCGTTAAGCTGAACCAGGCGGGCCAGTATTTCCTCGTCTGTGAGATTGGCTGGCCAACCGTAAGCATTGAGTACTGCCGCGTCGAGATCGTCGTGAATCTGCTTGAGAATGGAAATCAAACCTTCGTCATGGATTACGCGATCCTTGTCATTCAACTCCTCATCGTTTCGCAACTTCTCCAGGACGTTGTACATGTCAGTCATTGTGATATTCGGATGCAACTCTTGTTGTCGCTTCCGGTGAGAATCAAGTTGTTCACTCATCGCGCGAATGCGCTGCTTTTGAGATTCGTCTGAGTTGGGAAACGGAAACTTCTCAAAGGAGGCAGTCTTTACATACACAGGATCGTTTCCGACGCCCAAGTGACTTCCTGCGGCGAGAGCCCAAGTGACGTGCGCATGACTGGACAGCACTCCAAGAAAATATGCATCGTCCACGGCGATGTTCACCAGCTTGTTATCAGGGAGAATAGACTCATCAAGAAAGACGAAGAAGCGATGCTTTGAAGTTTCGACGGTGGCGATATATCGACTAAGACCCTGAAGGGCTGGACGGAAGGTACTTATAGGTTCACCAAATATCCACCAGTTGTCTCGACGGGAAGGCCGATTATTATGGTCCCGCTCAGGTTTTACCCGTTCATAAACCCATTGATAAACCTCGGGGTAATGCGTCCGAACCTCATCGATCGTCAACCCGAACAGGTCAATTACCATTACATTGCGGGACAGACCCGTTAAGTCACGACCGTTGCGATAGAGTCGGATGTGTTTTTCAAGTCCCGGAACGCGCCCAAGTCCGAGCAGCGCTGCCTGTTCTGGTGTGACGATAAACCCAGCGCCATGAAGCACGACACCTCGATTGCTCAATCGCTCATTAGCTCTCAGTTCCTGAGCGCCCGCGACGTTTGCACCGATAGTGAGGTCCGCGAAAATCTTTCCTCGTCGTTCTGACATTTCGACATCAACGGTGTCTCCTGCTCCTTCTGTTTCACGAATGACCTCACTAAGCACTCCGTCAAGAGAGCCCGCTTCGCCCACTGTCATGGAGATGCGGACGTCCGCGCCATCCACAGAGTCAACCCAAGGGTGGTCGGGTACCGCAAAAACCAGCGACAGAGGATCTTTTGCAGTCAGATGCTTTTCTACAACGCGACGATTGAATGACTGACGAAGACTATTGGTAGCTATCAGCCCGAAGCGCTTGGCCGCTCCTTTCCGAACCAACTCCGCAGCACGATCCCACCAATACATCACATAGTCACTTGACTCCGGAATGTCGTCATAGACGTGCCGAAGCGTTTCTGTATAACCATCGCCGAGGGCCGAGCGCATCCGTGAGTTTCCGATGAACGGCGGATTGCCAATGATGAAATCAGCCTCCGGCCATCTCGCCTTGCGAGCGTTCGCATATCGGAGTAGAGGACTTTGCGCGGTTTCATCCGGCACCTCTTCCTTAGTAACCGGATGCTTCTTGAATGTGCGTCCGTCCCATCGAGTAACGGCCTGGCCAAACTCGTCCGTTACAACTTCCTCAACATCGTAAGCCAGCACTGCATCGCGACATTCAATGTTGTGAAACTTTCGGATTACGGGTTCGGGCGGGTTCGCCTGTCCCCTCGTGCGGAAATGCCATTGGAGGTAGCCAATCCACAGCACTAGATCAGTGATTGCCGTCGCACGAGGGTTCTTCTCGATGCCGAGCAACTGATGCGGGTCGACTGTCATACCGGCGTCTTCCAAAATCCCCTGTTTTTCGCCAAAGCCGTGTAGGGCATCGAGAACTTCACCTTCCAGGCGTTTAAGGTGTTCCAACGTGACGTAAAGGAAATTCCCGCTGCCACATGCAGGGTCCAAAACTCTTACCTTACAAAGTCTGCGATGGAAGAGCTTTACCTCCTCTGCGGCGTCTTTTAGCTTTCCGGTCTGCGCCAGCGTTATTGCAGCTGCGAGGACACCGCCCCACTCTTCCCTTAGCGGCTCAATAACCGTCGGCATAACTAGCCGTTCGACGTACGCACGCGGAGTGAAATGCGCTCCGCGCAGCTGACGCTCAAGCGGGTCAAGCGCTCGCTCTAAGAGCGTGCCAAAGATTGCGGGCTCAACGTCACTCCAATCTGACTTGCTTGCCGCGATCAGGAGATCGAGCTGTCTTTCAGTAATCGGCAGGGCCTCGAACGTTTCAAACAAACCGCCATTAAACCGAAGCAAGTGCTCGCGCATGATCGGCGAAAAGCCGCCCGAGTTCATTGTCTCCCATAGGCTTGAAACCATTGCCGGGAACTTACCGACTTCGCCGTGCAGGCTCTCCAGCAACTCGGTCCACTTGTTAGCTGGCAAGAGTTTCACATCTTCAGCGAACATGGTGAAGATGGCTCGCATTAGAAAGTTAGCGACGCTTTCAGGTGAATGACCTGTCTGTTCAAGCGAGTGCGCCAGGTCGGCGAGTCGTTCTGCCATCTCTCGCGTCACGCGAGCAGTACGGCGACTTGGGTCAAGCGCCAGGGGGTTGGTCCAGATAAGACGCAGACGCTCTCTTATTTCGTCTTTGGCGAGATCATCTATCGAGATTCGATGACTGCGAGCGTCCGGGAAAGGGAGATACGTTCTTCCGGCGCGACTGAAATCTGAATAGAGTTCAAACGAGTGACCAACATCGACCACGACAATGAACGGGGGATTCTCTTCAGCAAGAGGCAACGCTCTGACATACTGCTCAGCCTGTCCGTGTGCTGCCCGCATTGCAACGTCCCAGCCGCTCGTGCCGCGTATGGCCATTCCTCTTCTGCCCTGACGGCCACGAGAGGCAAGTAATTCCGACTCCGAGGAGAACAACGGGGCACTATTGGTAACACGATCGCTTCCCTGTTTCGCCTCCAGAACGAAACAGCCGCGCTTATATAGATCGATGCGGCCAGTGCTGGTTGTGCCGTCGCCATTATTGAAAATCACAGCACGTTCGAAAACATATGCATTCTGTTCGTCGTCAGCCTGTGCGGGCTGTGGTCTGGGTACTTCCAGTAGATCGGTGAGTTCACTCAGAAAGAGTTGGTAGTTTGCACGCTCCGCCGCGCCGGATTCTTTCCAGCGCTTTATGAAGTCTTGAACTGAAGTAGGGCTTGAGCCTGCCATAGGGAAACTTCAGAAGCGTCGGAGGTGGCCGCGAGCTTGCCGTTATCTCCTTATCAGTGGATTTACACAAACGCAGCGATAAGGGCCTGCGCAATTTGGTTTCTCTATTCTGATAGTACCAGACTTGCACGGCGGGCTAAATGACAGGAATGGCAAATGGACTCTTCCTCAGCTCAAGCATTTCCGTTAGGGAATTGGGATTTGAAGTCCAGGCAAAAACGGGCGAGGCCCTCCCACAAGCCCCGCCCTGAGGCTACGTGTCCTCACCCCACGTAACCACTTCGCCCACCGGGGAGGCGGGCGCGTCAAGAGATTACGCCCACCCTAGTCAATGATGCAATCACGACAGTACGAATAGCTTTGTGTTTTGGTCAGTATCGGATGTGAGGCAGCCGCAGATACGTACCTACGGGGTGATTTCTAAGGCAATTTTGGCCTTCAGTCCGATGCTCTGTCTGGTTAGGGTTCTCTCTGCGCTCTCAAAATACGCCCAAATGTGAGCTGAATTTGCTTTATTTTAGTTAGTTCTAATTCTCCCGATTGTGTACTGGAACACAGACAGCCGGAGCCCGTCAGAGGTATTCTCTTGCCATACGATGCCTATCCGGCTCGTTACTTCAAGCGATGGCGTCAGATCGGACACGTCGTTTCGGGAAAAGGATTTCCCGCACAGATATCTTTGGGGCGCGTCGTGAGCCGTGAATGCGATGAACGTAAACCGCGACAAGGACAATGAAAATAAAGGCAGTATAGATGAGGAATTGCTGCCTTATCTTCGGTCCGTCAACCAAACTGATTCGAGTGAACAATTGGAGCGACTCTTAGAGAAGGCGCGGCCCATCGTCTATCGAATCGCTAGAAGCATGCGAGCAAATGTCGCTCGTGAACCTACCTTTGATTTCAATACGCAAGACATATTTGGCGATGTCTGTATCAGACTTTTGCAAATCCTTCACGGTCTCAAGGACAATCCGAAGGTACATCCCATTTCCAACTATGCTGGTCTTGTCGCAACCACCACATCCACCGTCCTTTCCGATCTTCTTCGCTTGAAAGATCGTCAGCGGCGAAACCTATACGAAAAGGTTCGTCACCTGATTTCAGTGAATCCCGATTTAGCCACCTGGAAAGACGCTGAAGGAAGTACCGTCTGCGGGTATGCTGTGTGGCGACCGAAGAGAGCATCGTCAGCGCGTAAGGCAACCTCGTACTCGCAACTGAAGCTTGATTTTAGATCACTAGACTTGCAGCAAGGTCAGAAGCGAAATACTGCGGAGTTGATTCTGCTGGTGCTGAATAATTTTGGCTGCCCCGTAAGGTTCCACGATTTGGTCGATTTAGTGAGCATCGCTGCTCAAGGGGTTCAGGTTCAAACGATTAGCATTAACGACACGCACTATGTGCAAGCCGGTCCTCTCGTAACCTATCAGCCAGACTTGATTGCCGGTCATGAAAATCAACGTCTGCTTCATGGTCTATTTCAGGAGATCCAAAAACTCCGCGTCGAACAAAGAAAGTCATTACTCCTGAACATGACCGACAGCTATGGCTTCGGTATCGAGTGGTTCATCTTTGCGCAAGTCGCAACCGAGGAACGTCTCGCACAATTGCTTGAATTAACAATTGAGCAGTTCAGAAGTCTTCTCAATGAACTTCCCATGTCTGATCGGGAGATTGCGCGGGACTTGGGAATTAGCGAGACAAAAGTGATGAACATTCGGCGCGCGGTACGCAAGCGCTTGGATCGACATCGCCGCGCATTCTTTGAGCAGGGTTTTTCTGATTCAGTGAGGACACAATGAGTGCACACCTTTCAAACGAGGTTATCGAACAGTTTCACCGCCAGGCATTGACTGGCGGCGACCGCGGCGAAATTTACAATCACATTCTCCGCTGCGAGACGTGCCGACAAAGAGTCGTGACCCCTCAAATCGAAGCGGTCGCCCTTCGGACGCTAACCGGACATCTACTTCCTACGGAAGACGAGGAGCCTTTCCACCTCGAACTTGAAACAATCGAGGCCTTTGTCGATGACACTCTCGATCCGCTAGATCGAAGCACGGTGAAGCTGCATCTGGAAGACTGTGCGCAATGCGCGGCTGAAGTTAGTGATCTGCGCGAGTCGCTGGCAACGATGAAAGCGGCCTCGCGTCGGCCCTCTGAGCGTCTGCCTGCTGAAAGAAGATCATCGCGCTCGTTGAAATTCTCAATGCCGATTCGCATTGCCGCGACGGTCGCTCTGATTGCTTTCGCAGCATTGGCGTTGATAGCTGTATTCAGATGGAGATCAAGTAGCCCCAGTATCACCACCGGTTCTCAGCCGACTCCACTCGGTTCACCTCATGCCCCTGCTCTAACTGCCTCACCAAGCACCGGCGCTAATCCGCCGAAGCTGGCAGAGAACCCGCCAACCAAAGAACCTAATGAACAGCCCCGGAACGTGATCGCTCTTAAAGATGGCCCAAATGAGATTGCGCTAGATCAAGGCGGAAATGTCGTCGGATTATCTTCGCTGCCTTCAGAGACGCGAGAGGCAGTAAAAGAAGCATTAACAGAAGAACGATTAAGTCGGCCGAGCGTTCTCGACGACATAAGGAGCGCTGAAGTTTCTGTCCGAGGGCCTGGAAGTGAAGAACGGATCGGTATCTTATCTCCGGCAAATACCGTTATTAATAACAACAAACCAACTCTTCGCTGGACGCCCTCGAAAACAGCCGAGGCTTATCGCGTTCAGATTGCAGATGAAACATTCCACGAGGTCGCAAAGAGCACCGATCTGCCGGCAACAACCCGGAGCTGGACTCCTTCCGCTCGTTTGAAGCCCGGCGGGATATATACATGGACCATCCGCGCTGTTAACCAAGGAGGCGAGCTGTCGGCTGTAACCTCCCAAGCAAAGTTCAGGATTCTTGGCGAGGACAAGGTTCGGCAACTGAATCGCTTAAAGACTGGCACCCAATCGCATCTTGCACTGGGCATCTTTTACGCGCGTGAAGGCATGCTCGCTGAGGCTGAACGAGAAATCGGATTCTTGGTGAAGGAGAATCCCAATTCCGGCGTGGTCAAGAAATTATTGAAGCAGATTCGTTCGTGGCGAAAACCATAAGCGCTTTACACGACTAAGAGTTCTTTCCGATCATCACAAACCCAGCCCAAAAATAAGGATGGCGGTAACGGGGATCTTTCATCAGGTTCAGAGCGGCTTGCTGAAGCGCGGTTGCCTTGTTCAGGCCAGATGTGGAGCCCTCACTTCTCAGCCGTTTGTGGAAATCGATCATTAATCTTGCTGTGCTCGCTGAATCGACTTTCCATTGACTCGCGACCATCGAGGGCACTCCGGCGACAAAGAACGCCCACGACATCCCAACGATTCCCTCGCCCGCACCGAATCGTCCTCGTGCAGTTTGACACGCTGAAAGCACTATCAGATCCGCGTGAAGATCGAGTCGCATGATCTCGCGCGCCTCGAGTAATCCGTCATCGTTTGGATCACTTTGGGATCGAGCCATCACCAACCGAGAATACATCGGGCTGTTATCGTCTAGGATTCCATGAGTGGCAAGATGAATGATGCTGTATTTCGAAGCTTCAGAGCGAAACACGTTCTTGCTCGCGCTTGGTCCAATCAATACGCGGCTTGATGAAGTTCCCCAAATCTTCTCAAGCGCGCTGACTTCAACTTCCGCGTCAGGTAATGGACCAAGGTTCTCTCCTCGATAGGCGGTTTTGATATTCGCGGCGATTTCGTTGGGCAGGGTTGGATTGCCAAATGCGAGTAGTGACTTTGAAACACCGTCCGCCGGTTTCTTGGCAGACATTTCTCTTAGCACGCTCAAAGATGGTGCATAGGAAATCGCGTAATCCTCAAGTAGATAGTGGCCGTCTCGTGGCTCCAACGCTTGAAACGGAAGGTCCCAAAGGATTCCATCTGGAACAACACAGAGCGATGTCTTCCCCTTCAACTGTTCCTCAGCCGGTTTCAGGAGCAAGTCATATAGATGACGAGCATCATCGGCGAAGGCGCTTTGAGTTGTGATCATGTCGCGGAAGTTGCGTGTCCGCTTTGCGATGTCGCCAGCGGTGATCGCAATTGGGTATGCGCGCAATATTGGCGATTCGCCATTTCGACTCTTTGTTAACACGAGCAAGTACGTTTTGGAATCAGTTACGACGTACTCAAGGAAGGCCGTCTTAAGATCGGTAAGCAGATTCTTGACATCTGTAAACGTCGCCGGAGTTGTCCGCGCTTGGTTTGTCCTTAGCTCTGGATGCGCCGCGTAGATGGAGTTCTGGAAAGTTTCATATTGCGTCCGTGCCGTTCTCAGTTGCTCCTCTAGGCTCGTTAACAGCGCGGTATCTGCCTTTGCTTTTCCATTCCCCTGACTGATTTGATTGTTCAAATCTACTATGCGTTGATTGAGTTTCCTTTCCTCTTCTTTCTCTCTGTCAGAGGTCACCTTTGCAAGATCAACTCTTCCAACAGTAAAGGAATCAAGTAGCACGCGCGCCTTGGCAGACTCGGCCGTTAACAGCGCTTGTTTGTTAGCTTCATCATCGTTGCCGGAGACAAGCATCTCAAAGATCTGGTGGTAAGGAACTACCTTGTCTTCAAAGAACAGCTGACGTTCATTCTCCAGGCCGGCGACATGCTTTCGCATCTCCTCAATCTGTGCCGTCGCCTTTTTGAAGGTCTGCATAGCAAGATCGTTTTCACCGCGACTGCGATACGCTTTTCCTAATTCCGTTAACGCTAAGTAGCGCACATTCTTCAAACTCAGTTGTTCTGCGAGATTGATCGCTTCCGTTGCATTCTCGACCGAACTCGCAGCGTTATGATTAGCAAGGTTCACTTGGGATCGGCGCCACAGAAGTTCGGAAATTCGGGTTTTGTCCCCGGTTCCTCGCGCAGTCAACAAAGCGGCGTCAAGCGCATCCAAGGAATCACGGAATTTGCCCTGAGCGGAATACACGACTCCCATCGCTTCTTGAACCAAGACTAGCAATTCGGAGTAATTGATCTGTTTGGCGAGATCGAGAGCAAGTTTTAGATTGTTCAATGACGAAGGGTAGTCTTGGCTGAACTGATAGGCTACACCGAGATTCAACAGCATATCCGCCTGTTTGAATCTATCATTGGCATCGGTTGCGAGCTTCAGGCCTGTTTGGAAGAAGTCGATCGCTTTCGCGTAGTCTCTCTGATTAAGATAAAGAATCCCGAAACTGTTAATAATTCCCGCAGATCTCCCAGTCTCGTGCGCTCCCGTTGCCATTGCCATGCTCTTGTCGAGGTATACCAGAGCATGCAGGTAATCACCTTCGTCACTGTAGCTTTGGCCTATGTCCCAAAGGTCATCGATGAACTTGAGGCTATACTTCTCGCGCTTAGGATCGATTGATTCGAGAGTCTTCAACGACCGTTGAAAATACTGTCGTGCCCCCTCGTAATCGCCACCTCGCTTCGCTACATTCCCTAGATTCGCGAGTGCCGTTGCAATTCCATATTCATCTGGCCAAAGACTGTCGGTCGTGTTTGAGTCCTTGACTTGTTCCGCGACCGCGAGACTCTCTTCTGAGAACTGATAAGCCTTTACGTAATCAGCGGCGAAAATATTCAGTGTGCCTAAATCAGCAAGCACATAGATCAAGTCCCTCCGGGCTTGGACATCCTCCAAGAGCTGCTTGCTTTTCAAATAGCTGTCTATCGCATCGGCTATCTTGCCCTGGCCGAACTGATACCAACCGATTTTGTAATGCGTGAGTCCTGTGAGTCGTTTGTCGTTTAGCCTCGACGCAACCTCAAGCGCCAATTCGTAAGCAGCAGGAGGGTCAATGGCCCGATAATCGGCCATCGAAATGAATCGCTGCCAAAGTTCGGGACTAAGTAAATCCTTGTGAACCTCTAGAAGGTTGCGGCCACAGGACAGATCGGCACGACACGCGCTTATCAACGCGATTACAAGCTGATCACGATCCTTTATCTGAGATTGATCGACCTGCTGCCCACAGACGGCGGAACAAACCAGACAAAGGACGACAGTGCACCGCAGAAGCAGCACAATATTCCGCCACCAATTCAGGCGCTTACTAATTCGATTCACAGTTCCCGTTCTGACAGGAACACGACGATCACAGGCCGCCCCAACAGAGCCACATCAGTAGTAGCCAAAGAAAGTAGGCCCACTCCGCGTCTGTCATGGTGCCTGAGCTGGAAGATGGGCCGCCCGACTTGCTGGCGGATGTCCCCTGCGGCCCACCGCTCGTCTGGTCGGCTCTCACTGGAATGAGTGAACCACTGCCAAACAAGAAGGCGGAGCCCAAAGTGATTACAGCGATTGCGCGTCGTAGTTTCTTCATACTTCCTCCATTGGTTGTCATTACTTGAGCAGAAACTGGTTTACGAACATGACGGTTTCAAACAATTGCAGATCAAGCGTGCTTTGGGTGAAATCATGCCC
>JBGQJU010000042.1:0-43317 GCA_041499185.1 Pyrinomonadaceae bacterium
AACTGCTTCGTCTTTCAAAGCCTCACAAAGTGGAGCTAAGACTTCAGGAGTTTTTATCAACCCAAGAAAGACCACCGCTAAACGGCGAATCGACATCTTTGGATCTTTGGTAGCTCTGATAGTTAGTGACAGCGCTTGAGAATCTATCTGAGCTGTTGCATTTCTGCCCAATTCCTTTAGCGCAGCGAACCGTTCTTCCCACTGGGGCGATTCAAAGGCGCTTGCTAGTTCGCCCAGTTCTTCCCGACTCGCCTCAACCTTTTCATGTAAGTCAGGGTGATAGGCCCTCTCAACCAATTCTTTTAACTTCTTTTCATCATAGACGGCTGAAATCTCGCGCACCACCGCCTCGCCGACGTCGCGCAGCTCCCCGTAGCGCAGACCTTCGTCTATCCACTTTCGCTCCATCAGCATGTTTTCCGACGCACCCATCGCTTGCTCAATAGCCTGACCGAATCTCTCGGGTAGCGGCAAGCGAGTCGTTTCACTACCAGAGGACACTTTGACCAACATTGGAAGATCTCGAAAATACTGCACCGATACCGATACCTCGCGCCATCTGTTATCGGACGTTCCAGCGGGTTCTGGCACCGCCACCCCAATCGAGCTGCCCGATTGGGGGCCCCGGTTCGTGTTGTTCAAACCGGCGTATTCGAGTACGACGCGGGCTTGGCATAAGATATCCTCCCATCCAGCAGTTGGCTTTCGCTGGATAGCCATAAAGTCTGCGAGACGAAAGACACTCGTGACCCCTGGGATGGCCAGGATCTTTTCGATGTAGGCTGGACAATCTCCTATGTTTTCGTGTGTATAGGTAATCGCGACCCCTTTGGCCAGCCTCTCGTCCAAATTCAATTTCATACTGTTTGGATTAGGCGTGGTTTCAATGGATAGTAACTTCACTTTTGTTCTCCCACTGCTGTACATGCGCAGGTGTGTGAAATTTGTTGTCATCTTACCACTCGGAGCCGTAGTTCAGATCTTCTGGTTGCCACTGGACCAAAGGTAAACTGCTTTTGACAGAAAAAACCGGCAACGCCGCAACCGTACAAAAATGAAACTTGTTCCAAAGCCGAGGAGTAATGACTAGAGAACAACAAATGGAGGTGCTGGAGCGCTTCGCATCAGGCGATCTCGAAGCTTTCGAAATCCTGTTTCGAGAGTTTCAGGGCGAGGTTTACCGATGTACTTACCGAATCGTGCGAGATGCCGCCACCGCTGAGGATCTCACCGTGGAAGCCTTTTGGCGTATCTACGAACCGTAGCCGTTGACAGATGCTCACGACTGGTATAAAAGGGGCTTCAAATGCGAAGAGCTACGAGAGCAAGCTCCGCCTGCGCGAGTCTGCTCCCGTTAGTAACTGTTCTCGACGGTCGCCCGATCAAGCTCCGGCCGACCTTCACTAATTAAATCCCGACTCCAGGAGGTTTGCGCCGCAAGTCTTCCTGTCCCGATACGTTAACGGCGTTGTCCAAGATACAAGACGCGCATATGGATCTGTCATTCAAGTCACGCCTAAGTAATAAGGAGATCTACCAATGAAAACTCTGGTGTCCACTCTCTGTTTTTGCTTGCTTCTATTAGGAAGCGATCGATCTATTCGAGCCCAGAACAAGTCAGCCGGTTCGTCTGTCTCTCTAGCCGCCGCGAGCAGCACTCGAGAGCAGGATGGATTAAGGGGACCTGTCCGCCGCGTGCGCATTGAAACGGCAAAGATTGAGGACAAGGACGGGAAACCCGCAGAAGGCGCACGTGTGCCTCGGGGCTCAAGCACGTATGACCCACAAGGCCGAAGGATCGATTCCGCGGCCTACCCAGTTGAAGGCAGCAATCTGTCCGGCAAAGAGCAATACAAATATGACGACAAGGGCAACATCGTAGAGATGACCCTGCGAGGCGGTGACGGTTCTGTTCTCCGGAAAGAGTCTTATGAGTATGAATTTGACGAGCTGGGGAACTGGAGAAAGATGACAAGTTCTGTCGCCGTCTATCAAGAAGGAAAGTTGAGTTTTGAACCGATTGAGGTCACGTATCGGCACATCAGTTACTACTACAACCAGGCAATCGTCAAGTTGAATTCAGCTCCATCGAAACCCACTGGATCCTCCACGTTGAGTTCCGGTACCGACATTTCCGGGGCGGCAAAAGCTTCATCGCCAGTCGCGGTTTCGATGATCGCTGAGTCACCAACTAGCGCCCGAAGTGTAGCCGAGTCAAGGCCCACTGATTCCAAGGTCAAGGACGAGGGACTTAAAGCGTCCACGGGTCTTGCGTCGACCGAAAACAGCAGCGCAGGAGGACCCGGCCCGGCGGTGAAAGCCCCTGAAGTCAATACGAAATCTGCTGGCGCGTCGCCAACAAGTCCACCTATCAAGCATGTTGCCGAGGATGGGCTTAAGAATACGGCAATCGATCAGCCGAAGCCCCGAGACGTCTCTTCGGTGGCACCTTCGATCAGTCAGAGCGAGAAAAAGACGTCGGAATTGGTTGAGCCCCAACCAGACTCAAGACCAAAGGAAAGAATCGCGTCCTCTAATACCAAGCCTACCGTGGGGACCGCTTACTCAGAAACGGCCAAGTCGCCCTATCAAAAAGGAATCACATCTCTGGGCTCTGGTCGTTATGAAGAAGCCGTGCAGGCATTAAACGAGGCAATTCAGCTTGATCCGAATGATGCGACTGCTTACGCGAAACTGGGCCTTGCTTATTCCGGCCTGGGTCAATACAAAGAAGCAATCCCGGTGTTCAAAATGGCAGTTCGCATTCGACCGGAGGTCATTGATGCAGAAGTATATTACCAACTGGGGCAGGCTTACCGTTCTCTTGGCAAACACTCGGACGCCCTATCCGCCTTCAAACAGGGCATGTACGTCAAGCGGGCCGAATTGACCGATCCAGACAAGAACAGCAAGCGAACCTCACCGACTTCACCGACATTTTTGGATTTGCACTATCGTTTGGCGGCTGAGTATTATGCCCTGAAGCGTTACAGGGATGCGATTGAGGAGTTCAACCAGGCGATAGTCCTCGACCCGAAACTCGAGGAAGCTTATTACGCATTGGGTATGGCTTACATCGCGCTTGGCGACCGGAAATCGGCTGAGAAACAGAAGGAGATTCTGATCTCGTTGAAGTCCGCTTTGGCCGATAAGCTTGCCCAGGCGCTTCTTTCTACACGAGTCGATGAGAACGCATTAAGGAAGGCAAGGGTTGTTAGATAGTAACCAGTTCTTGTTGAGGAGATGGATGCGTTTTGAACATTACTCGGGTCGCAAAGTCCCTTTAGAATGTTGGCGTCCCGTACGGGAATCGAACCCGTGTCGCCGCCGTGAAAGGGCGGTGTCCTAGGCCACTAGACGAACGGGACGCAAGGATGAACCAAACAAACTAACGTACAAGTTTAGAGGGTGTCAAACGCGCTACAAGCAAAGCATTAGCCACGAAAAAGCACAAAAGTCACAAAAGGAAATTGGCTACGAAAGTCACAAAAGAAATTATGACAAAAGGAAATTAAGAGATTGTCCGGTTCTTTCCTTTGTGCCTTCTGTACCTTCTTGTGGCTATTCATTCCTTGGCATTCAAGGCGCGGCGATCTCTACGTGCACGCTTCTCACGCCAAAGGCAAGTATTCGCGCGGGCAGATCGCGAATGATTGGTATGCGAAGTATGAGGCGCATGAACGAAGGAAGCTGCAGCGGCTTATCAGATTTAAGCGCGGCGGCGATAATTCGTTTTTGGAGCTGGCTCTGAATCCACTGAATTACTTTCACGGGCCATTCGCGCTGACGCTGCACTTCGCGCAACTCTTCGATCGCGACCCTCCGCATCTTCAACGGCTTGCTCAGAACATTTGCGGCGACCACGGCATCCTGGATCGCATAGTTGATGCCGACGCCGCCGACCGGCGACATCACGTGTGCGGCGTCGCCGATCAAAAGCAAACCGGGTTTGTACCAACGCGGCACGCGGCTCGACTCAACCGAAAGCACCGCAATCTGCTTCCAATCTTTTAAGTGTTCGATGCGATCGGGAAATTCAATCAGCAGGTCGGCAATCGAGCGCCGTAATGCATCGAGTCCGGCGGCGCGCACCTGACTGTAACTTCCTTTCATGATCACGAAGCCCACTTGCCACTCGTCCAGGCGATCGAGCAGGACCAGCGCATGGCCGCGACCAAAATGGCCCAGCACCCCTTCTGGATCGCCCTCGAGTCGCGGAATGCGAAACCACAAAATGTCCATTGGCGGCGAAGTCTTCACCGGCTCGAAGCCCGCGAGTTTTCTTATTCTCGACGAGCGGCCATCCGCGCCGACCGTCAACAGCGCCCGCACTTCATGCCAACCATCAACGGATCGATAGATCACGCCGCGCACCATTCCGTCTTCTTCAATCAGCTCCTGTACGCTGGCGCCCATCAGCAAGCGAAAGCTGGGATAGCGCTTTGCTTCGGTGGTGATGAATTCGAGAAACTGCACCTGCGGCAGCATCGCGATAAAGGGAAACTTGTCTTCGACGCGGCGAAAGTCAGCGATGGTGATCGGGCCGTTGGGAGTGGCAAAGGCAGCCTGATGAATCTTGCTGTGACGCAGTTGCAGCAGGCGGTCGGCGAGTCCCAGTTCGTCCATGATGTGCAAGACGGAGGGATGGATCGTGTCGCCGCGAAAATCGCGATCGAAATCTTCGTGCGCTTCAAGCAGCGTCAGCGAGATCCCCCGACGCGCGAGCAAAAGCGCGAGCACGGCGCCGCCCGGACCAGCCCCGACAATGCAGCAGGTTGTTTCAATCGTGTCGAGAATCTGATGCGCACCATCGTGCGCATCGTCTCTTTGCGTCATGACGAGTGATGTCCGACAAACTTTTCAGTTCGCACCAAGCTGGACGTGTTCTGAACCGGCAGGCCACTATAACACCGAACGACGAACTGTGAAGTTTGTCGAACCGGCTCCGCGTTTGTAACTGATCCGTCGGCTGAGTTTCTTTCTGATCCAGAAGCAACCACTCCGAAACTGTCCTCATCACTGGTACTAGATCTCCCCGCATTTCCTAACCGTAACTTTTTCGGCCTCGGCGGTAATAAGCACTAGAGCGTTTCTTTACGAAAGCCAAACTTGAGCTGAGTTGTCTCGGGCTCAAGCAGATGAAGAACCGCCTCGCTCCCGATGGCTGAAAATTTCATCAATGTGTTTGAAGAAAACGATCTGGGCGGGTTGCTCGGACTCTGGCTGGCGCCCGCGATACCTCGATCGTTGGATCAACGAATCGTCCGCTCGTTTCTTTGGATTAGGCACGATCACATCGGCATTGCGTCTCCCCGCACCAAACCCACAACTCCGGAGGTTTCTATGAAAAGATGCAACGCCTGCGATGAAGAGTTTGAAAATAAGTTTAGTTTCTGTCCGGTTGACGGCACACCACTCAATGAATTGGCGGCGGCGCTCGTTAATCAAAGGACGCGGCGTGATTCCATCGCGCTTGCTCCTGAAGATGAGCCGCTCGCCAATCCGGATTCCGTTCCGAGTAGATGCGAATTTAACGTCACCATCGTCGATAGCTCTGTTCTATTTCAAAGACTGACCACAGAGCTTCGTTTTGTTGTCTACCGACTGATGCAAGCCTGGCCGGATTTCAAACGCGATCCGATCGGCGTTACCCGACGCGGACTAATTCAATTAGTGGATCGGCTCAGGCAATTGTCGCGAGCGCCAAACGTGCTCGCCGGCGTTGCGACTGCTCTATTGGTTGTGCTCTCGGCTGTCCTGATCTTGATCATGCTGGAACGGGCTGCGCCAAAGCGTAACCAGTCGGCGGATCGCGAACGCGAAGATGCGGCTCAAATTGTGATGCTCAACTTCGCGGACCAGAGCAATCCGCTCAACGGTCCGGGCGTGGGCGCCGGCTCAAATGGACGAGTCGGTATTAATCAAGGCAAGGGAGAGGGATCAGAGTCCGAGCCCAAACCTTCCAGAGGCGGAGGCGGAGGTGGCACACACGATCCGTTACCGCCGCAACAGGGCCGCCTGCCGCAACCGTCGGCGATACCGGCGCCCATTCCAAAACTTCCCCCGCTTAATAAAGCGACATTGC
The DNA here is from genome assembly GCA_041499185.1 of Pyrinomonadaceae bacterium. Classification (GTDB taxonomy): domain Bacteria; phylum Acidobacteriota; class Blastocatellia; order Pyrinomonadales; family Pyrinomonadaceae; genus JAOAPY01. Next base: position 6,086 of record JBGQJU010000042.1, read on the forward strand.
CGGATGCCGGAATCGACATCGATCCGGCGCTTTGGAAGAATCTGCCTATGTCTGTTTATGGTGACCCGCGATCGAAATCGACGGCGTCATCCAATGGACCGGGCGATGGCGGAGGAATGGGCACCGGAAACGGCCCGGGCATTGGCGAAGGAAACGGACCCGGAGTTGGCCCCGGAGATGATGGGAACATCGGCGGCGGAAAACGGGGACCCGGCGGTGGTGGAATTGGGGGTGCACCGCGCGGCAACAACCCGTACGGTCCCGATCATGTATTCACTAACCCCCAAGTCGAGCAGCGCGCACGCGTCTTGTCGAAGCCTGAGCCCCAGTACAGCGAAGAAGCGAGGAAGAATCAAATCACCGGCACTGTTGTCTTGCGTGTCGTCTTTTCTATGTCTGGCGAAGTGACAGACATCCGCACGATAAAGCCGCTGCCAATGGGCCTAACGGAAAGGGCGATTGTAGCGGCGCGACAGATTCGCTTTGTGCCCGCGATGAGAGGCGGTCATCCCGTGAACGTCTACATGCAGTTGGAATACAACTTCAATCTGTATTGAGGGGTAGCGCAGACAGGCTGATCCGAATTCCGTTTGTTCGCGGCTTTGCCGCCCGATGTGCGGAAGGTCTGTGACTGTCTGTGACCTTCCGTGATGATCGCGTTAGATATTGGGGCTACGCCCCGGCACTGGGGCGAAGCCCCGGGCAATTCTCGGATTGCTTACGGTGGGGCATAGCCGCCACCGCACATCAGGCGGCAGAGCCGGGAGATCATGCAACGAAACTCGGGCTACTCGACAGCCATCGTGAAAGGCATTCTCTGCATCAATGCAGTTGTCAATCGCGCAAGCTCTCCCTCTTTCCGCGTTCTATCCCCAGAGTAATCGGGAACAGAGGCCGAAGGTTAGGTAGTCTAAGAACCTCGGGAAACTCGTTCAACCTTCATGCGACGACCCAGACCATCGCGTGCTCTCTAAGAGTGTGCTTTGCAGGAGGAGACTATGCATCGAAAGTTCTTTCTTAAATCGCTTTCAGTTTTGGCAACCACAGCCGCCGCTATCGTGGTCCTCGCCACGTTGAAAAGTTCACCGATAACCGTTAGCGCTCAAGTGTCAGATACGCAAGGGTCGCTGCAGGTGCTTGATCCAAACGGCAAGCTGCGCGGCATTTGCCCGTTGAAACACACCGACGTCAAAGCTGAGGTCAGCGGATTCCTCTCGCGCGTCGTCGTCACACAGGAATTTGAGAATCCCTTCAAAGAAAAGATCGAAGCGGTTTACACCTTTCCTTTGCCCCAGAACGCAGCCGTCGATGACATGACCATGATCGTCGGCGATCGCACAGTACGCGGAAAAATCCTGCGACGCGAAGAGGCGCAGGCGGTTTATGAGGCTGCGAAATCGAATGGCCAGGTCGCGAGCCTGCTCGATCAGGAGCGGCCAAACATCTTCACCCAATCCGTCGCGAACATCCTTCCCGGCGAACAAGTCAAGATCACGATCAGTTACGTCGAGACCCTGAAGTACGCAGACGGCTCGTACGAGTTCGTCTTTCCGATGGTTGTTGGTCCGCGCTACGTTCCGGGGACGCCCACCGGCACGCAGGGAAATGGCTTTTCAAACGATACTGATCACGTGCCAGACGCATCGCGCATCACGCCGCGGCCGGCGCCCGAGGGCATGCGCGCGGGTCATGACATTTCGCTGGATGTGGCGCTGGATGCAGGCGTGCCGATTGACGCGCTCGACTCAAAGACTCACGAAGTCGATGTTGAGCGTCCCGACGATCGTCGTGCTCATGTTCGTTTGAAGGATGAAGCGACGATCCCCAACAAGGATTTCATTCTTCGTTACGACGTGGCCGGCAGGAAGATCGAGGACGCGCTGCTAACTCACCGTTCTGATAAAGGCGGCTTCTTTACTTTGATTCTGCAACCCCCTGAGCGCGTCACCGCAGAAGACGTCATGCCAAAGGAACTCGTCTTCGTGCTCGATACTTCTGGTTCGATGAGCGGCTTTCCGATCGAGAAAGCGAAAGAGACGATGAAGCTCGCGATGGACAATCTTTATCCGACTGACACTTTCAACCTGATCACTTTTTCGGGTGATGAGCACATCCTGTTTCCCGCACCGGTGCCCGCGACCAAAGAGAACTTGGAGAAAGCGCAGAAGTTTCTTGACTCGCGCGAGGGCAGCGGTGGAACGGAAATGATGAAAGCGATTAAGGCTTCAATGGATCCTTCGGACGCGCAGGGCCACGTGCGCATCGTCTGTTTCATGACCGATGGTTACGTCGGCAACGACATGCAGATCATCGCGGAAGTAAGGAAACACACCAACGCGCGGGTGTTTGCGTTCGGTATCGGCGGTTCAGTAAATCGTTTCCTGCTCGATAACATGGCCAGGTATGGACGCGGCGAAGTTGAGTACGTGGGGCTGAATGACGACGGCTCGGCGGCGGCGCGTCGCTTTCACGAACGCGTGCGCAATCCCTTGCTGACGGATATTTCAATCGATTGGAATGGATTGCCGGTTGCGGATGTCTATCCAAACCAGATTCCCGATCTCTTCAGCGCCAAACCAGTCGTGCTTACCGGACGATTCACCCACAGCGGTGTAGGCGTCTTGCGCTTGAAAGGGAAAATGTCGGGCCGTGATTTCGTGCGCGAGATTCCGGTGGAGTTTCCCGAATCGCAGGCGCAACACTCAGTGCTCGCAACGCTCTGGGCGCGCACGCGCGTTGAAGACCTGATGGGCCAGGACTACAACGGCCTGCAGCAAGGCAACATGCGCGATGATTTGAAGCAGACCATCACGCAACTCGGTCTCGAGTATCGCTTGATGACGCAGTTCACTTCGTTTGTTGCGGTTGAAGAGATGATCGTCACTGACGGTGGTAAGCCACGACGGATTGATGTGCCGGTTGAGGTGCCGGAGGGAGTCAATCGTGCAGGTGTGTTTGGTGCAGAGTTGAACTCGTCACAAATCCAGAGCTTGCCAACCAATGGTCGCGCTTTCGGCCAATTCGCGACGCTAAGTGCCGGAACAGCGAATGTCGTAACCAAGTCAGGAACCGGCTCAAAATCCAAGGCTTCGCGTCGTGCGTCGGGCGGAGGCGGTGTCGGTGGCGGCGGCGCAGTGTCGAGTCCATCCCCGCCCAATGCCGCGATGACAGTCACTGTCGTGGCAGATGAAGTGGCCGCGTCAAGGCCCCTCTCGCCCGAAGAGGAGAAACGCCAGCGCTTGCTTACGAAACTTCATCCATCGATCCTTGCAGTGATTGAGCGGATAAAGAACAAAGAGGCAAAGCCCGGAACGGATGAAGCCAAATTCATTCGCGACGGCAAAGCCGAGATTCAGATCTGGCTGACGGACAAATCAGCAGAGACTCTGGCGAAGCTCAAGGAACTCGGTTTTGAAGTCGTACTTGATGCAAAAACGGCGAAGCTGGTCATTGGCCGGCTGCCGATCGACAAGCTAGGCGCGTTGGCTGAACTGAAATTCGTTCGCTACGTCGCGCCGCAACTTTCCGGCAACTGATCGTTCAATCAATCGAGGGCGGGAACTTTTCCTGCCCTCGGTCGTGAAACGATCGAGCGAGCAGCGCCGGAGGAATAGTAATGGCCCGATTCAACAGTCCACTCGATCGCGTGCGCATCGCGGCGCCGTGCCGCGCCGACTGGGACCAGATGATAGGCAATGACCGCGCGCGGTTTTGCGGCCAGTGCAATCTGAATGTCTACAACCTTTCCAGCATGACCAAGGCCGAGGCTGAATCTTTCATCGCAGGAAACGAAGGCCGGCTCTGTGTCAGGTTTTATCGTCGCGCGGATGGATCGATTCTGACTAACAACTGTCCGGTGGGGCTGCGCGCCATTCGGCGAAGGATGTCGTCTTTCGCGAAGGCGATCAGTTCGGCGGTGCTCAGTTTCTTTGCGGGACTGGGTGTGTACGAAGCAGGTTCCAGCCCGGCGCAATTCGAACCTCGACGGACTATGGGAACGACCATGGGAATGATGGTGCGGAGAGTTGATCCGCCGCAAATCCTGGGAGAGGAACCGGCGCGTTTGTTTCCGGACCATCGGGTTTCTGTCATTAGGATGGGCAGAGTGGCAATCGTCGATCAGAAATCAGTTCCTGTTCGATCCCAATCCCGTCGGAAGAAAGGCCACACGTCGTACAGATAGACTGAAAACGGACTCCACCAGATAAAATCGTTAATACGGAACCAACTTCACAGACCAACGTTCAAAAGCGCAAGGCCCGCCGACAGGTTCCGTTCTAGAATAGAGCTTGCCAACCGCATGCTCCGCGGCGATGTTCGCAAAACTATTTTGGAGGTTCGATTGAAATGTTACGCTTGACTCGATTCATTTGCGCAATGGTGTGCTCTTGCTTTCTGTTCACCACTGCACGGGCGCAAACTGCCGAACTGACGACTACCGCTAAAGATCGCCAGTCGGTCAATGTCACGGTTTACAATTCAAACATCGGGCTGGTGCGCGAAACGCGCCGACTGATGTTGCCAAACGGGCGCGTCGCTTTGCGCTTTGCCGACGTGGCCGCGCAGATTAGGCCCGAGACGGTGCATCTTGCTTCACTGACCGCGGCTGGTTCGTTGAGTATTTTGGAACAGAACTACCAGTACGATCTGCTCAACCCGGGAAAGTTGCTGGATAAGTACGTCGGGCGCGAAGTGACGCTGGTGCTGCGAAGTCTTCAGAACAACACGGAAATCTTGACGCCAGTACAGGCGACGCTGCTGTCGAACAATGGCGGGCAGGTGTGGAAAATCAACAACCAGATTGTCATCAATCCCACGAACATCGTCGAGACGCGCTTTCCGGATGTGCCTGCGAATCTTGTGGCCACACCGACGCTCGTCTGGGACGTGGAGAACAACAACGGGCGCGCGCAGACAGTTGAAGCCAGCTACCTGACCAACGGCATGAACTGGGTTGCTGATTATGTGCTGGTAGTAAATGCCGATGATACGCGCGGGGACTTACAAGGATGGGTCACGTTAACAAACACCAGCGGTGTCGGATTTGAAAACGCTCGTCTTCAACTCGTGGCAGGCAACCTCAACCGTGTTCCCGAGGGAAGATTGTACGACATGGCTGCGGGCGTCGCGAAGGCGGCTCCGGTTCCGCAGTTTCAAGAACAAGCGTTCTTCGAATATCACCTGTACACGCTTCAGCGGCCCACCTCGGTTCGCGAGCAGGAGACGAAACAAGTCTCGCTGCTCGAAGCCGCCGGATTCAACGTCAGCAAGGAGTTCGTCATCAACGGCCAACGCTACTACTACACCGGCTACAATAGTCCAGGCCAGCCGATCAAAGAGAAGGTTGGCGTCTACATGCAGTTTCGCAATTCACAGCAAAACAAACTCGGGATGCCACTGCCTGCCGGCACGATTCGTCTCTACAAGAAAGACGACACGGGCGGACAACAGTTCATCGGCGAAGACCGCATCGATCACACGCCGAAAGACGAGGACGTGCGCGTCAAAGTCGGAGACGCTTTCGACATTGTCGCGGAAAGAAAGCAGACTGATTACAAAGTGATCGCCTCGGGACACGTTTACGAATACGCCTACGAGATAAAGATTCGCAATCACAAGAACGGGCCCGTCACGGTCATCGTCAATGAGCCCATCGGCGGCGACTGGGAGATGGTATCGTCAAGCTTCAAGGCGGAAAAGACCGCGGCATTCGCCGCGCGCTTTAACGTGGCGGTAGAGAAAGATGGCGAAGCGACGCTGGCGTATCGTGTGCGGGTGAAATACTGAGATTCAATCTGTGCAGAGCAAATCTACGGAATTAGTGACCACTCAGTTCAGTCTGCATTGCGGCTCTGCCGTCAGTACGGAAAGGCTAAGCCTTTCCGGGCGTAGTTTAGTTTGATAGAAGAGCGAGGCTGTGCCTTGCCAACTACGTGAGGCATAGCCTCGAATCATGGTTGAGCGAGAACGCGGTAAGGCACAGCCGCAAGAAGGCTGAAAACTCGTAACAGCCGCAGACACCGCTACGTTAGATTATCCGTCTAGCGAGAATCGCCCTTGTCATTTCGGCCACCCCACAAATAGAATCTGGCGCACACCCTTGATGCTGCGAAGAATCACAGCGTATGGCTTCATCGCTCGTCCTGCTGCAATTGCGGGAGCGTTGCTGCTCTTGCTCTCCTCAGCACATGCTCAACGCAATTCGGTCGACGATCGCGTAAAGGCGGAGCTCGCATCGTTCAAAGGCAAGGTCAGTCTCTTCGCCAAAAACTTCGATACAGGCGAAACGTACGCGTTTGGCTCCGATGATCGCGTGCGCACCGCCAGCACGATCAAGATCGCGGTAATGGTGGAGGCCTTCGCGCGCGTCGCCGAAGGCAAGGCGAAGTGGACGGATGAGCTGGTGCTTACGAAAGCCGCGCGATACGGTGGTTCAGGCGTGTTACCGGAGCTGTCCGATGGACTCCGCCTGACTCTGCGCGATTGCGTGAACCTGATGATGCTGGTGAGCGACAACACCGCAACCAATCTGGTCCTCGATTACGTGACGACGGATGCAGTCAACGCGCGCATGGATTCGCTCGGCTTCAAGCAGATCAGAATTCTCCGCAGAGTTGGCAGCGGCGGCGAGAGCAGAGCAGGGAAGGAGTCGGATAATAAACGCTTTGGGTTGGGCGTAGCCACGCCGCGTGAGATGGTCTTGCTCATGGAGAAGCTGGAACGCGGCGAGATTGTGAGTCAAGCTGTTTCAAAAGAGATGATCGATCTAATGAAGCGCGAGCAATCGCATTATGCCATCGGCCGAACTCTGTCGGACACGCCGATGGCCACAAAGTATGGCGCGCTCGATCGCTTGCGCAGCGCCATCGGCATAATCTATTCAAAGAAGGGCCGCATCGCGATGGCCATAACCGTCGACGATATGCCTGAAATCAACTGGTCGGTGGATAATCCGGGTTACCTGTTGATCTCGCGACTCTCGCTGATCCTGATTGATGGATTGGGCCGGTAACGCGAGTTGTTAACGGTCGCTTTAACGATCGCTGAATCCCAATCGCTCCAAAAGCCACAGATTGCCAGCCCGCGCAATTTATCCAAAATTTTGAATGCATTTACCACAGTTTTGTATATAATGCCCGCCGCAGCCAGATGTCCGAGGGTCTAAGAGGCTGAAATCCGCCAGTTTAGTAATTGTTTACTTCTTCGTTCTCGCTGGAACAATAACTGCATGTGCCCAGACCAAGTTTGAGAATTGCTTTCGCTAAAGGATTTGCCCGAAGGGTTTTTTTGCAGCCCTATCGCTTGCGTAATTGATAATTCGACCTCGCGAGTTTCACAGCGAAGGGTTACCGAAAGCTAGCAACCCTGGAAATGAAAAACAAGACACCGACCCATTTTCGATTGGAGGGATTCATGAAAAGACAGAGCCTTCTGACCAGCCGATTTGCGCTCGCGCTAAGCGCGCTGCTAGTTCTCCTTTTGTTTTCTGCCGTTGCTACAGCACAGCAAGGTACATCCTCGGTGCGTGGCGTCGTTACTGACCCCCAGGGCAATGTTGTCGCTGGCGCTACAGTGACGCTAATAAACCCAGCCACGACCGCTTCTCGTACCACAACGACCAGCGACGGTGGAGTCTACGCTTTCGAGTCGGTTTCGCCAGGCGATTACCGGCTTGAAGTCGAGGCAAAGGGATTCAAAAAGGCGGCGACAACCAATATCCACGCGCTGGTTTCCAAAGCCGTTCCTGTTGACGTGCAACTCGAAATTGGCAGCCTAACGGAAACGATTACCGTCGCTTCAGGGGCTGGCGAGGCCCTGATTAATCATGACGACGCCACGCTCGGCAATAATTTTGTGAGTCAGCAGATTAGTCAGTTGCCACTTGAGGCACGCAACCCGCTTGCGCTATTGACCCTGCAGGCGGCAGTTACGAGAGAAGGTTACGTCGCCGGTGCGCGCAGCGACCAGTCAAACATCACGCTTGATGGCGTTGACATTAACGAAGCGCAATCAAATGCGGTGGATGCCCCAGTGCTTCGCCTGAATGCCGAGGCCATCGAGGAATTTCGCGTAACTACGGTCAGCTCGAATGCCAACCAGGGACGATCATCAGGAGCTCAGATTAGTCTCGTTACCAAGAGCGGAACAAACTCCTGGCATGGAGCGCTCTTTGAGGCTAACCGCACTACAGCCCTAACAGCGAACAACTGGTTCAACAACCTTTCACGACCAATCGTTGCACGTCCCAAGCTGATTCGTAATACCTTTGGCGGCGCCATCGGCGGCCCGATCATCAAGGACAAACTCTTCTTCTTCTACAGCTACGAAGAACGTCGTGATGTCAGTCAAACGTCCGTTACGCGCACGGTTCCGCTGGCTAGCCTGGGGCGAGGTGAGGTGCGGTATCTGAATTCGTCGGGTGGAATCACTACCCTGACTGCTGCTCAAGTGAATTCAATCTTTCTCTCCGGAGAAAATCCGGCCGCCGTCGCGGTGCTGGCCAATGCGGCTGCCAAGTATCCGGCTAATGATTTTACTGTCGGCGATAGCTCAGCAGGCGTTTTGCGGAATACGGCGGGGTTCCGGTTCAATGCTGCAACTCCCGTGAAGTTGCATTCTCACACCGGCCGCTTTGACTACAACCTCACCAGCAAGCAGGTGTTATTTTTCCGCACCAACATAATCTACGACCTGACTGGAGGCGTCCCCCAGTTTCCGGACACTCCGGCGCCAAACCTCTGGAACCATCCGTGGGGTTTCGTGGCTGGTCATACGTGGTCGATCGGCAGCAAGTATGTAAACAACTTCCGTTTTGGTATTACGCGAGAAGCATTCAGCCAACAGGGTGATTCCGGGGACAACAGTATCAGTTTTAGATTTGTCTATTCCCCGCGCATTTTTAGCCGTACTCTGGCCCGTACGACCCCGGTGAAGAATATTACCGACGATTTCTCGTGGCTGAGCGGCAATCACTCAATAACGTTTGGCACAAACATCCGCCTGATTAGCAACGTGCGGTCAAGCTTCGCGAACGCGTTCGACACCGCCGTAACCAATCCGTCCGGCTATTTCGCGGGCGGAAACAGCATGTCAGATGCCGTAAACCAATTTGGTACCGACAATTTAGGTAAGCCGATTGACGCATCATCCACCGATGGAATTCAAGCCTCGGTCACGGCGCTCGTCGGCAGATTCTCCCAGTATTCGGCTCTCTTTACCTTCGCCCATGACGGAAGCGCTTTGGCCGCCGGCTCGCCAGCCGACCGGAATTTCCGAACCAATGCATACGATTGGTACGGTCAGGACGTCTGGAAGATGCGGCCGAATCTGACACTGACGTACGGGTTGCGCTACAGCCTAAGCACGCCAATCTGGGAGAACAAGGGGCTCGAAACTGCGACCAACATTCCTCTTTCGGACTTTTTCGCAAAACGCCTGGCAGGGGCAGCCGCAGGCACGCCCTTCAACGATCCCATCTCCATCAATCTGTCAGGAAAAGCGAATAACAAACCGCCGCTGTATAATTACGACAAGAACAATTTCCAACCGCGCGTAGCGGTTGCCTGGTCGCCCAGGTTCAAGAAGGGTCTGCTAGGAAAGTTCTTTGGGACGCATGACGAGTCAGTAATTCGCGGTGGGTTTGGCATAACCAACGACTACTACGGTGAGCAGCTAGCCGTCAGCTTTGACCTGAACAACGCGTTGGGTTTTTCATCCAGTCAAAACATCAATGTCAACACCTACAGCATCCCTGATATCTACGGCTTTGGCGGGCCCCGGCCAGTGGCACCCGCATTCACGGGATTCGGACAGGCTATCCGTCCCTTGCAGGGCATCACCAATCCCGGCACGCTGACATTCCCGCAAACAGCGCCCTTTACCACCGCGCGGCCTATCCAGTCGTCATTGGATCAGGCATTGGTTGCGCCAATCCACTATAGCTGGAATGCCACGTTCGAGCGTCAGTTGCCCCATGGCCTGGTCCTGCAGGCCTCCTATATTGGGCGGGCGGCGCGTCATCTGATTGCGTCCCGAGACGTCATGGCTTTCAACAATCTGGTTGATCCAAAGTCGGGAATGGACTGGTACACGGCAGCGGGAATGCTGGAAGTTGCTAGAGCCGCTGGTGTTGCAGTCTCGGCGATACCGTCAATCCCCTACTTCCAGAATCTGTTCCCGTCGAACCTGGCGACGCTCATCAATGACAACTATTGTGGTGGCGTATGTGTCAGTCCGACGCTAAACCAGACGCAAGCAGTTTTCGCGATGGCCCAGAGAAACTTTTTTGGCAATGACTGGACTGACACTCAGGACGCTCTCGATCAGGCGGTAAATGGAGGCGATTCTACCAGTCACAATCTGTTCATCCAGCCGCAGTATGGTGCGCTCTCTACTTTCAGTAGCATCGCGAAATCAAACTATAACGCGGGGACTATATCCCTTCGTGAGCGCCTGGGGACCAATCTGACAATGGACTTCAATTACACCCTGTCGCACTCACTGGACGATGCTTCCGGCCTGGCGACCAGCGGGGCCTACGGAGGCGCGTTCATCTTGAATCCCATTCGGCAACGTGACAGCTATGCGAACTCGGATTTTGATGTTCGTCACATCGTCAATATCAATGCCGTATGGGGGTTGCCGTTCGGTCGCGGGCGAACGTTCTTCGGAAGCGCAAACAAATGGGTCAATGGCGTCATCGGTGGCTGGCAGTTGTCGGGAATTTACCGGTGGAATTCTGGTCTGCCGGTCGGTTTCTATGGCGATGCCAATACGTTTGACAATAGCCGCTGGGCCACAAACTGGAATGTTCAGAGCGGAGCGATCCGAAGCCAGCCGGTGGACACTTGCCCGGACCGCGGTGGTTTGCTGGCGCCAAAATTGTTTGGTTGCAATACGGTTGCCGCCTATAACAGCTTCCGAAATGCAAGACCCGGAGAATCTGGTGATCGTAACGTCTTCAGAGTCCCTGGTTATGTTGACCTTGATGTGGGTCTGGGCAAGAGCTTTTCCATGCCCTGGAGCGAAAAGCAAAAGCTGCAGATCCGCGCCGAGGCATTCAATATCGGCAATACACAGCGGCTCGGGCAGTACAACACAGGCCGGAGTGGATTTGGTATTAACCTAAAACCCTCAACGGCCGCGCCTCCAAGCGTTTGGTCAAACTTTACGGCCATTCAGGGTACGCCGCGCGTTCTGCAATTTGGGTTTAGGTACGAATTCTAGTTGCTCTGGCTGTACCTGAATACTTTAGCGGGCTGGAGCCTCAGGGCTTTAGCCCGCTTCTTGCATTAGTTCTTTTGTGCTTCATTCGCCGTGTCCGCTTGTGACCAGATCGTGGAGTTCCGCAAGACCATTTCGTTGCGGTTGAGCGCCGCGCCGAGGCCTTGGAGCAAAGTCAGTTTCTCAGCCTCCAGTTTGGCGTTATTCCTGATACTTCTTGTTCCCAATTTAGTAGCGGCACAGGCCGGCGGTCATACTCTTTTTGGAGACGTCAAGATCGACGAAAGTCAGACCAGTGGTCTCAAGCCACTATCACTGCAAGTCTTGCTCTACTCTGAGAGCGGAAATCTTCTCTTTAGCCAAACCATTCCCAGCAACGGGAGGTATCGTTTTCTTGATCTTCGGGACGGCAGATATCAGGTTGTAGTCGAGGTCGAGAATGTCGAGATAGCACGTGTCCGAGTCACTGTCAACGCTCCCTTCAAGACGGATTTCCGTCAGGACCTGGAGTTCCAATGGCACGAAAGATCTGAGACCGGCAGGGCAGAGGTGGTCTCGGCAGCGGACAGTTACAACCACTCAGCGACAAACGCTAACCTCTTTCGCAGGGCAGGCGAGGCCAACGAGAAGAAGCGCTATGACCAGGCAATCTCTCTACTGCGACAGATCGTTGAGAGCGACCCAGCAGACTTCCCAGCTTGGCAAGAGTTAGGGACGACCTATTTCATTCAGAAGAAACTTGACGAAGCCGAAAAAGCCTATACCGAGGCGTTGAAAAAGCACCCCGAATACGTGGTCGCACTGATCAGCCTCGGCCGCGTAAGGATTGTGCGGAAGGACCTTGATGGCGCGATTAAAGTGCTGACCCAAGCAGTCCGGGTCCAGCCGACGTCACCTCAGGCAAACTACTTTCTTGGTGAGGCTTATCTCCAAGCCAGATTGGGATCCAAGGCGGTTCCGTATTTGAATGAAGCGATCAAGCTCGATCCGGCGGGAATGGCCGAGGCGCATTTACGATTGGCAGCGTTGTACAATGCCAGGAATCTAAAAGACAAAGCGGCAGCCGAGTATGAAGCGTTTTTGAGGCAGGTGCCGGGCTATCGTGACCGGAAGAAGCTCAAGGAATACATAGCAGCGAATAAGAAGTTGTAGCCGCCGCTTTTCCCTCTCGGGACTGCATGGGGTTGTTCACTGAAGGAACTTGTAGCATTAGTGTAGGAGGTTAGTTTTTGCGTATGAACATGAAACGAATCAGTCTGACTGTTTTATTCATTCTTCTTCTAATTGGCGCCCGGCAGGTGCAATGTCAAAGAGGTGCTGTGAGGTCGGGCGGAAATAATGTCGTGTATGGCGACGTCAAGGTCCATGAGGGCCAGACGAGCGGCCTTAAGCCGATGACCCTGGATGTATTGCTTTATACAGAAAGCGGCGATCTTGTTTCCCGGCAGACAGTGCAAAGCAATGGGCGGTATCGTTTTGTTAATCTAACCGACGGCAGATATGAAATCGCTGTCGAGGTTGAGAACAGTGAAGTGGCGCGGTTCAAGGTGGATTTCTCCTCACCATTGAAGGGCGAAATTCGCCAGGACATAGAATTCGAATGGCGAGACTTATCTGGAGCTGCCAAGGCAGGGACTATCTCTGCTGCGGACAAGTACAATCGCCCCGCCAAGAACGCGACTATCTTTAGCAAGGCGAGCGAAGCGATCGAAAAAAAGCACTACGATGTGGCAGTCTCTCTGCTGCGTCAGATCGTCGAAACTGACCCCGGAGACTTCCCAGCCTGGGAAGAGTTGGGGACCGCCTATTTCATTCAAAAGGATTTCGCTGAGGCTGAGAAAGCATACACGCAGGCGATCTCGAAGCACCCCGATTACGCGCTGGCACTGATCAGTCTCGGTCGGCTACGGATCGCGCAGAAAAACTTTGATGGGGCAATCGAGGTTCTTACCAAGGCTGTTAAGGTCGAGCCGACATCGCCTCAGGCCAACTATTTTCTTGGCGAGGCTTATCTTCAGGTGAAGAAAGGATCGGTGGCGGTCAATTACTTGAATGCGGCCCTCAAGCTCGATCCAATAGGAATGGCTGACGCGCATCTGCGATTGGCGGCTCTTTACAACGCGGTGGGCTGGAAAGACAAGGCCGCCGCGGAATACGAACAGTTTCTAAAGAAGAAGCCGGACTTTGCGGACCGGAAAAAGCTCGAGCAGTACATAGCGGAGAATAAGAAGCAATAAAGAGACCTCCCGCTAGTACCTGGCTTTCATCGAGGCGCCTTACACGCAGAAACTTAGGGGAACCGGTTTAGCGGTTTCCTATTCCGAGAGCCCTCGTCCGGCTGAATGAAGACGGGCGTTAGTGAGAGGCACGTTCAATGACGGCAAATAGACGGATGATGAAACTGTTGAGAGCGATCTCTTGCTTCTGCCTGGCGCTCCTAACCACGCCTGCGCTTTTAAGTTCTCGCGCGCCTTTGGCATCGCCCGCTGATGAAGTCGTAGCAATCACCGGCGGTACGCTGATCGACGGCTCCGGTCGCATGCCGTTGAAGGATTCCGTGGTCGTTGTCGCTGGAGATTCGATTAAAGCAGTCGGCCGGCGCGGGCAGATCAAGATTCCCGAAGGAGCGCGAGTGATTGATGCGCGTGGTTTAGTGGTCGCGCCGGGATTCATTGACACGCACAACCATTCTGACAGGGGATTCGCCGAAGATCCGTCCGCGGCCACTCAAGTTTCACAGGGCATCACGACCCTTGCCGTCGGACAGGATGGCGGCTCGGAGTTTCCCACGGGCGCGTATCTCGGCAAGCTCGATCGCAATCCCGTTGCGCTTAACGTCGTCACGTTCGTGGGCCACGCAACGTTGCGCTCAAGAGTGATGGGCCAGGACACCAACCGTCACGCGACCGACGCCGAGATCGACAAGATGAAACAGATGGTCGATCAGGCCATGCGCGATGGCGCGTTTGGCCTCTCGACAGGTCTCGAGTATGAAACCGGAAAACCGGCAACCACCGAAGAGGTGATCGCGCTGGCCAGCGTGGCGGGACGTTACCGTGGGATCTACATCAGCCACATTCGCGACGAAGCAGACAAAGCTTTCGAGGCCTTTGCGGAGGCGATTCGCATCGGCAGAGAAGGCCATCTGCCGGCGCAGATTTCACACATCAAGCTCGGCACTGTCAGCGTGTGGGGCCGCGCCGGCGAAGCCGTCGCGCTGATCAATAAGGCGCGCGGGCGCGGCCAGGATGTCACTGCTGACTGTTACCCCTATGAAGCTTGGAGCTCCACCATTCGAGTTCTAATTCCGAGCGGTCGTCATGATGACTCAAACGAGGTTGCACGCGGTCTGGCCGATGTTGGCGGGGCGGGGAACATCACGATCGTCAGTTGTCGAGCGCATCCCGATTACGAGTTCAAAACCCTGGAAGAGATCGCCCGGCAACAGAACGTCACACCGGTCGAGCTTTACATGCGTATCGTGCGCGATGGCGGGGCCGGCATCGTCTGCCATTCGATGAAAGACGAAGACATACGTGTCTTCTATGAACAACCCTGGGTGATGGTCAGTAGCGATGGCGGGATTGGTTCACGCCATCCGCGCGGCGCGGGAACATTTCCGCGAGTGCTGGGACGGTTCGTGCGCGAGCTTCACTGGATCACATTGACGGAAGCCATCCGCAAGATGACTTCGCTGCCGGCGTGGCGGCTGGGCTTGAAAGACCGCGGGCTGATTCGTCCGGGCTACAAAGCAGACATCGTGTTGTTTGATCCCAGTCGCGTGATCGACCGGTCAACGTTTCAGCAGCCTCTGTTGACTTCGGAAGGAATCAGTCGCGTTTTCGTGAACGGCGTTGAGGTGTGGCGCGACGGCGCGACAACTGGCAACCGACCCGGCCGGGCTTTACGACACGCCAGCGCCCAAGCGAAAAGCTAAACGCCAATCGCTAGTCCTTTGCGACCTTTGCGAAATCCTTCGCGCACTTTGCGTTTCAAACCGCCGGTCCGGTCGCACTCAACAAATAGGTGCCTACCTTCTTCTCTCCACGTTCCACCCGATAGAATTCGTCCACGAAAAAACCGGCGGCCATTGACTTGGTAAACGCGCTGCGCGTAGCTTCGCGCCAGCGAACAGCCAGCCCAACGTTCTTCTTCAGCAGCATGTTGATGTTCTCCGGTATCTCGATCATGACGTAATGCTGGTTCAACTGCGGTTCATCACCGCTAACCGGCTCGTCATTCCCACCCACACGAATGACCGCCGGCATCTCGGCGAGGGCAGACGCTTCCATCACTGAGCCACTTGCGATTCGCTCTTTCACTCGCTCGCTCTGCAGTAGCCATGTCACCCACAGCCGGTCTGTCCCCGTGCGATGGAGAAAACTCGTCGTCTCGCCGTAGTAATCCACTCGATAGCTATTTCCGACGACGCCCAGCTTGCTGATATTCAAATGGGCATTCAAAGCCTGCAGCGGATCGAACGTCCACGTGATCGTGTCGATGCCTTTGGCCAGAGCTTTTTCCCGCTGGGCCAACTTCAGTTTGTAGCCCACTCCGAGCGAGCGATATTCCGATCTGACCGCCAGCATGTCTGAATGCAGAATCACGCGGTCGTTTTCCAATCCTGGAAAACCAAAGACAAAACCGATCATCCGGCCTCCGTCAAAAGCGCCAATCAACACACCACCGACCTCTCGCAGCGGCACCATTGCGAGCGCCGGAAAAACCTCGCGGTCATCAATGCCCCAAACCTCTTTCTGGAGTTCTTCGACCGCGCGCATCTCTGAGATGTCTTCTATGTCGCGAATGCTGAGCGATTGAAAGTTGAGAGTGGTCATGTTCAGGCCTGGATCGCCTGCTCGACTGATCAGAGCAAATCGTCGAGAGGCTCGATGCTTACAACATCAGTCCGCTGATCAGCTCGATCAGGCAATCGATGTCGATTGGTTTAGTGACGTACGCATCAAAGCCCGACTCCTTTGCTCCCAGTCGAAAGTTCGTCTCCTGGTGACCGGTGACAGCAATTATGGAAACCTGGTGCAGGTGGTCATCCCCTCTAATCTGCTTGGTCGCTTCCAACCCGTCAATGCCCGGCAGCGAGAGGTCCATCAGAATAATGTTCGGGCGCTCGCGCAAGGCCGTCGCCACGGCCTTTTCTCCATCTTCGGCTTCAATTACGCGATAGCCGTGTTGCTCGAGCTCCAACCTCATGAAGTAGCGGGAATCCTCGACGTCCTCGACCAGTAGAATTGTTAGATCCTTGGAGTTCTTTTCAGCCATTGTCTCGAGCACCAGCTCTTAATAAAGATGCGTATACGAATGACCTCAAGGTTTTCGGGGAAGCCTTCGCAAAAGCCGTATCTTCAGGGGTTTGCCGAACTTTGTTGAGCTTGACTCTATGTCTCGCCTAAAGTTTATGTCAAGAGTAGACTTGTCCCAGCCGAGCTTTGCGACTAAGCGAGAGGTCAAATTAGGGTGAACCACGACACCGGTTTGCTCGTTAGAGTTCTAACGGCAGGGATAAGACTGGAGAAAGCAGGAGAAGAAAGATGAAACGAGTATTGATAGTCATGGCTTTGGTCGTCATCGCGGCCGTCGCGGGAATTGTTCGCTCGCACTCAAGCATCCATGTGGGCTGGAACAACGCCCAGGGAAAGACCGGCGAAGCCCGTGACGAGATTCGCAAGAACTTTGAACTATCTCCGGGCGCGCGAGTTGAAGTGTCCGGCATCAATGGCGCCGTCAACGTCGAAACTGCGGACACGAAGACCGCGGAGGTTTACATTCTGCGCACCGGCAATGGTTCTGAGTCCTTAAACCGGCGCAAGATCGTTATCGAGAACACGTCCAACAGTCTAACAATCCGCAGCGAGAAGGGTGACGTCGGCTTCTTCGACCGTCTGTTTGGCTCGAATCCCACCGAACGAGTAACGCTTAAGCTGCCGCGACAGGTGTCGCTGATGGCGAAAGGCGTGAACGGCTCAGTGATTGTTGGTGACCTCGATGGATCGGTTGAAGTGACTGGTGTCAACGGCAAGGTTGAAGTAGGTCAGGCAACAGGCTCAGCCGAATTCCGCGGCATCAATGGCAATATCTCCGTCGCTCTGAAACAGCTCGACAAAGGCGGCGTGAGTATCAGGGGCATCAACGGCAATATCGAGCTGCGGCTGACTGACGGCGTCAATGCCGACCTCGAAGCGCATGGCATGAACGGCAGCGTGCGTTCTGAAATCGCGGATGTTTCCGTTGATAGGAGCGAGCACGGCAACAGATACTTTGCGCATATCGGCTCCGGCGGCAATCCAATCACCGTCTCGGGGGTAAATGGGAATGTTCGCTTGACTCGTGCGGCAACTGCATCGACCACGACCAAGGCTGAAGAAATGAAAGGGAAGAGCTAAGCATTTTCCATTTTTCATTTACCATTTCTCATTTGTCATTCCAGCATAAAACGGTTTACTTTGCCGAGGCGGGCTCCTAAAAAGAACAAATGGCAAATGAGAGATGACAAATGGTAAATGATAGCTACCGCCTAATCTCCGAGAACTTCACATTTCCGATCGGATATTCTTTCCAATCCTTATAATCATAGTGCCACCACTCAGGCTCGTAGACCGCAAACCCTTCCGCCTCCATCGTCGTGCGCAGCAGATCGCGGAGGTGTTTCGCTTCGGGTGACGCACAGGAGTAGTTGATATGCGAGCGCTCAGTCATCTCGTCATACTCGCTGGGCATCTTCACTTCCTGGCCAGTCTTCAAATCAAACAGAGACAGATCGACCGCGCAGCCGCGATTGTGTCTCGAGCCCTCCTTCGGATCGGCGACAAAAATCTTTTTGTCTTCCGGCGTCGCATCCCAGAAGATTTTCGTCACGTACCACGGCCGGTAACCGTCGTGAATAATCAGACCGTAGCCCAGCTTTCTCAGCGCCTGATTCACGTGCACCAATGCCTCCGCGGCCGGACGCTGCAGGAAAGCGCGCGCCTGCTTGTAAACCCGCCGACCAAGAAAGTTGTTCTTCGTCGCATAGCGAATGTCGAGCTTGATGGTTGGATCGAGCCTGACGAGTTCAACCAGGTCAGGCTTACGAAATGGACCGGTTTCTTTTGGAGGCTGTTGCGTCTGTTTTGAAGCCTGCTGTCCCGTAGCGGAGACAACCAGCAGCAACAGGATTGAGAGCAGGTTTGTTTTCCTAACTGTAATCCGCATTTGATCGGCTCCTCTGAGCGATAGTAATCTCTGTGCTCGCTCTGTGTTCTCCGTGTCTGCCTAGTGAGGGTATTCACCGATAGTTCACCAGCAGGCGGAGAGGAAATGCCTCAAAACTCAACCGGCTTTCTTGTTGTCAGCGTTGGCGCGTTCCAGGTTCGCAGCTTGTCGTTCCATTGCGGAATCGTTTCGCTGATGAACTTGTTGAGTTCGTTCATTCGGTTGCGAAATTCGGGCTCAAGCTCTCTGAAATACTCCCGCTGTCCGGACGTTGGAGCGCCGTTGAAATTGTCGATCGTGCCAAAGAGGCCGCCCAGCTTTTCCAACACGCGCGAGCCGCCGGGCAATCCCAAACTCGGTTCGGGTGAGCGCGCGATGCGACCAGCGACGTCATCAACCTGCTTTTGATAGTCCGTCAGCGCTTTCAGCAGATCTTTGTCGGGTTCTTTATTCAGAGCTTTGACCGTCGTCTCCGTATGTTTCAACTGATCCTTGACGCTGTCGAGATAGCGCAGCGCGGTGTTGGCAGCGCTCTGCATATCGCGAATCTTCAGCAATAGTTCCAGTTGAGCGCGCAGATCTTCAGGCGGCACCGTGACCCGCGGGTCGAGACGAACCTCGACCGACTGCTCGTACGTATTCTCTCCAATCGTTAGCCGCACTTTGTAAGTTCCGGGCGTGACTTGCGGCCCGCGGGGCCCGCCACCAAACGCCGTCTCTTCTTCAGTGGGCAGCCGCCGTAGCTCCGGTCCCGTGTAGCGCAGGTCCCACGCGACGCGGTTCAGTCCTTTCTCTTTCGCGGGCTTTTGTAGTTCAGAAATGACCTTTCCGTCTTCGCCCAAGATCTGAATCTTAAACGTGATCTTGTCGTCGAGTTTGTCCTTTAAGTAATAAGTAATCAGCGCGCCGTACGGTGGATTCGCTCCAGTAAAGACCTTCTCGCCGATGCCGTAACGCGTAAAGCGAGACGCGAAACGAAACGACGAGCGCACCGGAAAGAGATGAGCATTGGCGTTCAGAATCTCCGTTGTCATCTGCTGAACGGGTGTGGCATCGTCGAAGATCATGATGCTCCGGCCATGGGTAGCGAGAATCAGATCGTTATCGCGTGGATGGACCATCAGGTCGTCGATTGGGACGTTTGGCAGGTTCTTCAGATTCAGCGGAAACCAATCCTTTCCGCCGGTATATGAAGCAAACAAGCCCAGCTCAGTTCCCGCGTAAAGCAGGTTTGGATTCTTTGGATCTTCGCGCACGACGTGGACGTAAGCAGTCAGCGGCAGATTGCCCGCGATGGCAGCCCACGTCTTGCCGCCGTCGCTGGTCTTGAAAATGTAAGGACGAAAATCGTCAAACATGTGTCGGTCGAAAGTGACGAACGCTACTCGCGCGTTGGTGCGCGACGGCTCGACCCCGGAGACCGGTGAATTTGGCGCCAACCCAGAAACGTTGCGAACGATGTTGTCCCAGTTCTTCCCGTCGTCAGTTGTCACTTGCAGATTACCGTCGTCAGTTCCTGCCCAGATTACGCCTCGCTCTGCAGGCGACTCAGCGAGGCTGATGATGGTCTCGTAATACTCGGCGCCTGAGTTTTCAACTGCCACTGGTCCGCCCGCATCCTTCTGTTTCTCGGGAGCGTTCGTTGTCAGATCGGGACTGATCTTTTCCCACGTCTTGCCGAAGTCTTTCGATCGGAAGATGACATTGCCGGCCAGGTACACCGTGTTTTTATCGTGCGGCGAGCGAATGATCGGCGTGTTCCAATTGAACCGATACTTCTCGCCCAACGTCGGCCCACCGCCGCTGCTGTGGCCCCAGGGATTCACCTCTTGTTGCTCGCGCGTGCGCATGTCCGTGCGCGAGATGGCGCCGCCTTGCGATTCGGAAAGATAGACATCCGTGTTGTCCAGGTCATTGAGTATGTGGAAGCCGTCGCCAAAACTAACCATGCGCCAGTCGTCGTTGAGGATGCCGGCGGGCTCGCGCGTGCGGCTCGGCCCAGTCCAGGAGCCGTTGTCCTGCAGGCCGCCCATCACGTAGTAGAAGGGCAGACGATTGTCGGCAGTGACGTGGTAGAACTGGCCGATGGGAATGTTGTACATCGGGTCCCAGGTCTCACCGCCATCGGTAGAAAGAGAGAAGCCACCATCCTCACCAACCCAAATGCGCTTGGTATTTTTTGGATCTTGCCAGAACGCGTGATAGTCGATGTGCGTCCGGCCGGTGATGGAGCGAAATGTCTTGCCGCCGTCGATTGAAGTGAAGAGCGTAGAAGCTACAGCATAGACGTGATTCTCGTTCGTTGGATCGACGCGAACCCGCGAGTAGTAGAACCCACGCGAGACGATGTTTGCTTGTTTGGAAACCATCTTCCACGTCTCGCCGCGATCGTCTGAGCGATACAGCGTGCCCTCCTTGGCTTCCGTAATGGCGTAAACAACATTTGGATTACTGGGCGCGACACGCACGCCGATGCGCCCAATCAGTTTTGGCAAACCATTCGTCAATTTATTCCACGTGCGTCCGCCATCGATTGATTTGTACAAGCCACCTTTGTCACTGCCACTGCGAAACGTCCACGGCTTGCGCTCAAAGCTCCACATCGCGGCGTAGAGAATGTTCGGGTTGCTGGGATCGATGGTCAGGTCGGCGCAGCCGTGTTGGTTGTCGATGTAAAGTGTTTTGGTCCAGCTCTTGCCGCCGTCCGTGGTCATGAACACGCCGCGATCCTCGTTTGGTCCGAAGGCATGGCCGACGGCGCCGACGTAAACCATGTCCGGATTTTGCGGATTGATTACAATCCCGGAAATGAATTGGGTGTCCTTCAGGCCCATGCGTTTCCAGGTCTTGCCGCCATCGAGAGTCTTGTACACGCCATCGCCAAACGAAACGCTGTTGCGCGTGTTCGATTCGCCCGTGCCCACCCACACGACGTCCGCGTTACCGGGCTGCACCGCAATGTCGCCGATCGAGATGGTCCCTTCGCGTTCAAAGATCGGTTTCCAGTTGATGCCGCCGTTCGTGGTTTTCCAAAGCCCGCCCGACGCGCTTGCGACATAAACGATGCTGGGATCGCCCGGCACGCCTTCAACGTCAGACACGCGACCGCCCATGTTCGCCGGACCGATGCTGCGCCACTCGAGCCGCTCGAAGGCTCTCTCGAATTGTGACTTTGCCTGATCTTCCTTCGCGCCCGGTTGGGACTCGGATTGCGATTGCGAGGAAGCCAGCGATGCTGCAAGCGCAGGAAGCAACAACACGAAGATAGCACCGAGGGACTTTTTGGGCATAATTCCTCCTGGAAACCAAGCGGGAAGCAAATTGTTCAGAACTGTCCGAAACGTGTAGCGCGCAAGTTTACCATTGAGGCTGGAAAATGCGAGAGCCTGCCGGCGAGTTCGTGGTGAGTTAAGATTGAGCGCGAAAGCAGAAATGATTGTGCAACCGCAAGGTCGGTTGCGGCGCACAGCCCAGGGTTGCCGCAACGGCTACCATGGGAATAGAAATGATGACCGCTGTCCAACCGCAAAGCGGTTGCGACTGCCGTTTTGTCGCGCAACTTCCACTAGAGGACGCAACCGCGTTGCGGTTGATACCTTTCTTCAATACCCGTATCCCAACGTAGCCGAAGCGGCAACGTTGGGCTGTAGGACGCAACCGCGTCGCGGTTAAATGGAAAGTCAGAAGCATGGCGCCTGTGTACAGCTTCCTAATTCTTCAAGCCGATAACCCGCGCTCCTTTTCACGAAACGAAAACTCTATTAATCTCGACAACTATGAAAACTTTTCAACCAACTGAACGCACGACGCTCAAGCGTCTTCCCAAGCGCGGGGTCTATGACCGAGATCTCGTCTATCAAATTCTGGACGAAGGCTTCATCTGTCACGTCGGCTTTGTGGTCGACGGCCGGCCCTTCGTGATTCCCACCGGCTATGCGCGCGTCGGAGACAAGCTGTACATCCACGGCTCGCAGGCCAGCCGCATGCTGCGCACACTCTCGGAAGGCATCGACGTATGCGTCACGGTGACGCTGATTGATGGTCTCGTGCTGGCGCGCTCCGCCTTTCATCATTCGATGAATTACCGCTCGGTCGTGGTACTTGGACAAGCAGCAGTGATTGAAGACGAAGCCGAAAAACACGAGGCGCTGCGCGCTTTCTCTGAGCACGTTGTTCGGAGACGTTGGGATGATGTGCGTCAGCCTAACGAGCAAGAACTGAAAGCAACCACAGTTCTGTCTTTGCCGCTCGTCGAAGTCTCAGCCAAAGTGCGCAGCGGACCGCCGCTTGATGAAGAAGAAGACTACGAGTTGGCGGTTTGGGCCGGTGTGATTCCGCTGCGGCTGGTGGCAGGCGCGCCCGTCGCTGATCCTCGTCTACGCTCGGCAATGGAACCACCTCAATACGCGCGCGAATACAAGCGGCAAGATTGATTCAATTCGGCGGCAAGGGGCATTGGCGGTAATTATCCGCAGATTGCGCAGATTACGCAGAAATTGGGCAAAATCGGCAATTGGCAATGCATCATTCTTCCCAAGGCAGTCCGGGCCTGCCAAAGTGGCCATAGTTGGTTGTAGTGCGATAGATCGGTCTCAGTAAATTCAATCGCTCAATGATCGCGGCCGGGCGGAAGTCAAACTCTTTGCTGAACTCGACAGCCGCTTCATCATCGCCGGTGCCGAAAGTTTCCACTTTGATCGAAACCGGCTTGGCAACGCCGATCGCGTAGGCAACTTGCACCTGGGCCTTGTGGGCGAGACCTTTTTTCACCAGCTCGCGCGCGACAAAGCGACAGAAATACGCGCCGCTGCGATCCACCTTCGAAGGATCTTTGCCGCTGAAAGCGCCGCCGCCATGCGGCGCCATGCCGCCATAACTGTCAACGATGATCTTGCGGCCGGTAACGCCACAGTCAGCCGAAGGCCCGCCATGAGAAAAGCTGCCGGTCGGATTCACGAGAAAACGTGTCTCCGGACTGAACCACGAGCCGAGCGCTCGCGGCGCAAGTTTCTCAATCACGTAAGTCCTGATCTCGTTCTGGTTGATTCCTTCGAAGTGTTGCGTCGACACAAGAACATCGGAAACAAACTTTGGCTCGTTGCCTTCATAGACCACCGACACTTGCGTCTTGCCGTCAGGCCGCAACCAGTTGACCACACCGGCGCGACGATCGTCGGCGAGTTGCTTCGCGAGTCTATGAGCGAGGTGAATCGGCAGGGGCATTAGCTCAGGCGTCTCATCTGAAGCGTAGCCAAACATGATGCCCTGATCGCCGGCGCCCTGGTCGCCGTGCTCCGTCTGCTTCGAATCAACTCCCTGGTTGATCTCGGAAGACTGTTTGGTGATCAGTTGAATAATGCTTACGCCGTCGGCATTGAAGGGTTCGTTCGGTTCGACGTAGCCGATCTCGTTAATAGCCTGGCGCACGATCTCTTCGTGGTCCACCTTGCCATCGGAAGTGATCTCGCCGGCCAAAACAACGGTGCCTTGCTTGCAGAGAACTTCACAGGCGACGTGGCTCTGCTGGTCCTGCTCGATGTAAGCGTCGAGAATCGAGTCGGCGATCAGATCGCAGACCTTGTCAGGGTGGCCTTCGGAGACGGATTCGGAAGTAAAAGTATAGCGCGTTGCGTTCGTAGTCATTTTAGCGGTTCACCTCGGGTTAAATAGCCATAACGGGTTGACGACAGACCAGCGTGTCTGCGCCACTAAACTAAAAAGCCACCAGTCGCATCAGCGATAGGTGGCTAACCAGCCCGGAGACCTGGCAGTTTCAGAAAGCCAAGGACTTTCCGCACATCGGGGCGCTACGGTTTATCAGCAGCCCCGGGCACCGTCTCCTGCTCGGTTGCCGGATCCATCTGGATCGCTCGTGATGCGGGCGTGAGAGTAGCAAACAGGAGGCGGGGATGCAAGTGAACAGGAGGGGCAGGGCACTGATCGGTTGACAATCGTCCATCGTCTGTGGTCTATCGTCTAGCGAGCAAACAAAAAGGGATGTCGATTTGAACCAAGCTTGGAAAAACGGTATAAGGACAACTCCAATTCTTAAGTCCTGATGGTAGGTCCGAAGGAGATCATAGCTTGCCGCGAAGTCGTCATCGAAAAACTGGAAAAGCGAAGAAGCGTCCCAAGGGGACGGGTGCCAGCACAGGAGGCGCCGGCCCGCGGACGAGGAATGAGCGTCGCGTGAAAACGCTGGCGATAGTTGTCATAGCGGTGCTCGCCTTCTCGGTCGTGGGCTACCTATGGGCCACGCGCGGTGGGAGTCAGGGCCAAGAGGTCACGCTGCCGGATGGTTTAAAGTATCTGGATCTCGTCGAAGGCACAGGCCAGAGCCCGCAAGCCGGGAAGACCGTTTCCGTCAACTACAGTGGAACACTCGAGAACGGCACCAAGTTTGACAGCTCGTACGATCACGGCCAACCGCTTGAATTTCAGATCGGTACGGGCGCCGTGATCAAGGGCTGGGACGAAGGCTTAATGACAATGAAGGTCGGCGGCAAACGCAAGCTGATCGTTCCTCCAAAACTCGGCTACGGTCCGCGCGCTCAAGGAAATATCCCGCCGAATTCCACGCTGATCTTCGAAGTGGAGTTGCTGAGTGTTAAGTAACCCGCGCGGGCAGCATCGCCGATTCCGCTCCAGGTTAAGGCTCGAAGAGAATCCGAAACGGCTTCAAAGTCGAACGTAGCTTGCAAGAAGGTTGCGAAATCCAGATGTTTTGCCGTTTCCATTGAACAGGCAACGCGAAGAGAGTACGCTTGCATCGGTGTTTTTGACGAACATCTGATAAAGCCCCTGAATCTTTGACCCCCACTAGTTTCGAACGCTTGGCAACAATAAATTGATGCTAACTTCGGGAGGTATAGTCATGAATCAAGGACGGTTGGCTGGAGTGTTTCGCTTGGTGTTTCTATGTGTGCTCCTCCTGGGCCTGGCCACGGTGGGTTTCGCGCAGGGTCGCGGCCACGGCGGTGGTGTTGGCGGCGGCAGAGGCGTGGGCGGCGGATCCGGAATGGGCGGACCACCAGCAGGAGTCGGAGTTGAGCGCGGACTCGGTCGCTCCTCGGATGCTTCCGCAGGTCGCGCCGGTACCGGTCGAGGCAATGCTTCGAATAGATCCAATGGTCGCTCGGATGAAGGGCTGAACAGAGCCCGCACGGCGAGTGACAACCTCAGGCACGCCGATCAAGAGTTGCGCGACAATCCGGGCATCGCGCACACGTTGCACGTAAGCGCCAATAACCTGAGGAGTCAGTATCAAGCAGCGCTCGCAACGAATCCAAATCTGAAGTTCGGTCAGTTTGTGGCTGCGACGAGGCTGGCTCAAAACCTTGGAGCGCGACACCCAAACATCACGCGCAACGCAATTCTGGCTGGGCTGGCGTCAGGAAAGAGTATTGGGCAAACGCTGCAGAGCCTTGGTCTCAGCCAGCGTGACGCCAAGGACGCAAAGAATCAGGCTGAGCGTGAGATCAAACGAGGCAAGAAATAGTCTCGATCAATTGAGTCGCATCCGCATCACGGGCAGGCCAATAGAAAGGCCTGCCTGTTTCATTAAGAAGTCCCCTTGCCGTAAACCAACGCGGTCACGACGCCGAGAAAGATTTTATCAACAAATTCAGAGAGCACCTGCTTCGACATCAGAATCGCGGGAATAGGCTGAACCGCGTAAGCGATGAAGAACGAAGGAACGGTGAGAATCAGGACCATCAGGATGCCAAAGCGAATGCCCTGACCCAGCCAGGGTTTGTCCTCTACACCCTTTGCATAGACCCAGACCGAGCCGATGGCAAAACTGAGATAGGCCAGGATGATCCATAACATCTTTTCCTGACCCATTGGTCGATACAAGCTTGCCACCGGCATGTAGTCTTGCTTCAGCCAGATCGCATGAATGAAAAAGCCGCTGAAGTTTGCCAGGACGAAGATCACGATGATCGTCAAAATCAGTCTTAATCTGTTCATTGGGCCTCCGGTTGCTGAATGGTGAATCGTAAATGGCGCATGGTTGCTAAAGATCGCAATTAGCCGCACCTCGGGCTTGATACACTCCCACTTGTTCAGTTTTCGGTGGCAGATTCTAGCTTAGTTCCGCGTGTGCTGCCAGTTTGGTGTAAAGTACGCGCGCCTCTACTTTGTTTTTTGTTCCGCAAGAATACCGGGAGGTTGGACCGTCGTGAACTTCAAAGCTGATTTCCTTCGCCGTGCCGGGAATCGCAGGCTGGTTTATTTATTGGCAGTGGCGGTCCTGGCTTTGTCTCTAAAACTGCCTACCTCGATCAATAGTGCGCCAGGTCCGAAGACGGCGCCGTCCGCCGATCTGATCCTAACCAATGGCCGCATTTGGACCGGAAACGAGGCGCAACCCTGGGCTTCGGCCGTAGCGATCAGCGGCAACAAGATCGTCGCCGTAGGAGAGACGAAACAGATCCAGAAACTGGCCACACCAAAAACGACGGTGATTGACCTTGCCGGCCAGTTCGTGGTGCCCGGCATCAACGACTCGCACATTCACTTTCTCGGCAGCGCGCTCAAACTCTTTGAAGTTGATCTCACAGGCGCGCGTTCGCTCGAAGAGATTCAACGGCGAGTCGCTAAATTCGCAAAGGATAACCCGGACGAGAAATGGATCACTGGCGGCGGTTGGGAATATTCATATCTTCCCAATCAAAGGTTGCCGACCTGCGGCGATATCGATGCGGTAGTTGGTGATCGACCAGTGTTCCTTTCTTCGTACGATGGCCACACTGCCTGGGTAAACACGAAAGCGCTCGAGCTTGCCGGCGTCAACGGGCAATCAAAGTTTGCCGGCTACGGCCAGATGGTGGTGGATGAGCGCGGTCAACCCACCGGAGTGCTTAAGGAAGGCGCGCAGCGTCTGGTGCGCCGAGCGATACCGGAAGCCTCGCACGAGCGCAAGCTTGAAGCGCTCCGGCGCGAAATGCAGATCGCAAACTCGCTCGGCATCACCAGCATTCAGAACGCCAGCGGCAGCGCCGCGGAAGTCGAGCTGTACAAAGAGCTGCTGGATCGCGGCGAGTTGAAGTTGCGTGTCAGATTCGCGATCTCTGTGGGTCCACAGACGACGCAGACGGATATCGATCGCATTGCGGCGCTGGCCAAACAATACAGCGGTCCGATGTTGCAGGTCGGGTCGATCAAGATCGTACTCGACGGCGTGATCGAAACGCACACTGCCGCAATGCTCGAACCGTACTCAGACGATCCGAAGAACAGTGGCCGCCCATCATTCACGCAAGAGCAACTCAACAACGTCGTGACGATGGCGGATCGGGCCGGCTTGCAGGTTTTGATTCACGCGATCGGCGACGCTTCGATTCACATGGCGCTTGATGCTTACGAGAATGCCGAGAAGGTGAACGGGCGGCGCGACTCACGTTTTCGCATCGAGCACATCGAAACGATCTCAGCGACCGATATCCCGCGCTTTGCGAAACTGGGCGTTATCGCTTCGATGGAGCCGATTCATGCGGATCCGGCAACAGTAGAAGTTTGGTCGCGCGCCATTGGTCCGGAAAGAACGAAGCGGGGCTTCGTGTGGCATTCGCTCGAGAGCGCGGGAGCGCGGCTGATCTTCAGCAGCGACTATCCCTCCGCGATCAGCCTCGATCCCATGCGCGGCCTGCACAACGCAGTAAACCGCCAAACGATCGACGGCCAGCCACCCGGCGGCTGGTTCCCCGAGCAGCGAGTTTCCGTTACGACGGCACTCAAGGCCTACACTGTGTCCGGCGCTTACGCTTCATTTGAAGAATCCGCGAAAGGAAGGATTGCGCCAGGAATGTTATCAGACATCATTGTGTTGACAGCGAATCCTTTTGCGGTCAATCCGGCCAAGCTTTATCAAACTCGCGTGGCGATGACGATCTTCGATGGGCGCGTGAATTATCAGTTGAAATAGTCGGGTCATAACAATGCGGCGTCGCGTTGATCTGCGCTACAATTGCGCGCGGGAAGTTCACCAGACGGAGAGACAAGAATCATGAGCGAGGACACGTTAACCATCACCGACAATCGTACGGGAAAGCAATACGAGGTTTCGGTTGAGAATGGAACCATCAAGGCGATGGACCTGCGACAGATCAAAGTCGGCGACGACGACTTTGGTTTGATGACCTATGATCCCGCGTTCATGAACACCGCGTCCTGCAAGAGCCGCATCACTTTCATCGACGGCGCCAAAGGGATCCTGGAGTATCGTGGCTATCCGATCGATCAACTCGCGGCAAAGAGCACGTACCTGGAGGTCGCTTACCTACTCCTTCACGGCGAACTGCCGACGGAAGCGCAACTGAAAGACTGGACCTACAATATTACCTATCACACGTTCATCAACGAGAACATCAAGAAAGTCATCGATGGTTTCCACTACAACGCCCACCCGATGGGAATGTTTGAAGCCGCGCTGGGCGCCCTCTCAACTTTTTATCCTGACGCGAAAGATATTTTCAATGAAGAGCTGCGCCGGAAACAGATCCATCGGTTGATTGCCAAAGTACCGACTATTGCGGCGTTCGCGTATCGTCACCGCATCGGAATGCGTTATGCCTATCCGGATAACGATCTGAGTTACGAAGGCAACTTCCTGAACATGATGTTCAAGACGACGGAGCTGAAGTACCAGCCGGATCCCGTGCTTGAACACGCGCTAACGGTGCTCTTTATCCTTCATGCCGATCACGAGCAGAACTGCAGCACCAACGCGATGCGCAGCATCGGCAGCGCGCATACCGATCCCTTCTCATCCATCGCCGGCGCCGCGGCTGCGCTCTATGGACCATTGCACGGCGGCGCCAACGAGATGGTGCTCCGCATGCTCAACGAGATCGGGTCGGCGGATAAGGTGCCGGATTACATTAAGCGTGTGAAAGCGGGCGAGTTTCGTTTGATGGGATTCGGGCACCGGGTTTACAAAAACTACGATCCGCGCGCCCAAATAATCAAGCAGGTCGCCTATGAAGTCTTTGAGGTCACCGGAAAAGATCCGCTGCTCGACATCGCGCTTGAGTTAGAGCGCATCGCGCTCGAAGACGAATATTTTGTGAAGCGAAAGCTTTATCCGAATGTCGACTTCTACTCAGGAATCATTTACCAGGCGATGCACTTTCCGATTGACATGTTTCCAGTGCTGTTTGCCATTCCACGAACTTCCGGCTGGCTGTCCCAGTGGGTCGAGATGCTCGAGGACTCAGACCAAAAGATTGCGCGGCCGCGTCAGATTTACCTTGGCCACCGTACGCGTGAATATGTTCCGCTTGAGAAGCGTAAGGACACCGACAGCACTGCGGCCGGGGCTTAAGAACATAGAGTTCTCCTCAGCACGAAGAAGTGCGATGAAAAAACAATACGATTTCAGCAAAGGTAAACGCGGGGCCGTGGTTGCTACCGCGCCTGGGAAGACGCGGATCACAATCCGCTTGGACGAAGAGATTTTGAATTGGTTTCGTCGCGAAGTGCACAAAGCCGGAGGAGGTAACTATCAAACTCTAATCAATAAGGCGCTGGGTGAATATATCAGCCAACAGCGCGAATCTCTTGAAGTAGTGCGCCGGGTCGTGCGGGAAGAAGTGAAGCGGACCGCTTGATAAGGCGCCTCAAATTCCAAGCTTCTCACAGACTTTCTCAAGAAGGCTTTGTTGGGGTTGGTACTGGGCTTGCCGTTGGAGTTGGCAAAGCTTTGAACGTGTCGCGCTTTCTCCTGCGTAACGCCACGGAAAGTTCATTCTCCTCGTTAATCGAGACCTGAAAAAAGAAACCTCTGCCTTCGTAGTCGGGATGAAGAACCCTTAACGTCATACATTCCAACCGGAAAAGCAGGTAGCTTTGCTATTCGGAAGTTCCCCTTTGAATCCGTAGCAACTTTGAAGTTCAAGCCATTCAACATTTGATTTTGCAAAACGATCGTGACGCCCTCGATAGGAGTTTTCGTTTCAGCATCGTACATATGTCCAGTCAGGCTCCCATAATTAAACTGCGGGGATTTGCTTGGTTCCTTCGGTGCGGGAAACGCGTCCGTTGAAAACCAGATTTCGATCTGACCCGCGGCCGCATTGAGGCTGACGGTCGTGGCCTGAATGCCAGATTGTTTGAGGAGGGCCACGATCCCTTGAGCCTCATCGGCGTACTCTGGGCGGAAGTATTTAACTTGAGTCTGCTTAAGGGCGGCAACCGGCACTCGTACCAATTCAACGCCCTGAACTTTGAACCCACTCCGCTTCAGCCTGTTCGATATAGCGTTGGCTTGCTCCCGTTGATTGTTATCGAGAATTTGCAGGTAGACCCTCGGCGAGTCAGACGCAGTGCGACTAATCTCCGCCGCTTCCTTTAACAAAGCCTCGCGCTTCTCATGATCCTAGAAATCAATGTTGGTGTGCTGAGTGCTGAAATATTCGATTTCGTCGCAGAGAAAGTCGACGCCGGGCAGACCGACTTCATCGCAGGCGTCGTTGTCGGTGTCGGGCGAATTCAAGATCGAAAGCCTTGACGCGCCCGTCTTCTTCGATTTCCTTACGCAGTAAGAGCATCAACGCGATCTTCGCCACGAAATTGGATTTCGTAGAGTTCGGCGTAAAGCCCGCCGCGGCGTAACAATTCTTCATGTGTTCCTTGTTCGACGATCATTCCTTTGTCGAGCACGAAGATCGTGTCCGCGCGGCGAACTGTTGCCAGGCGGTGGGCGATGACTATCGATGTCTTGCCCTCCATGAGCCGGCCCAGCGCGTCGAACACGAGTTCTTCCGAGGCGGCGTCGAGGCCCGTCGTCGGTTCATCAAGAATCAGAATTGGCGCGTTGCGGATGATGGCGCGAGCGATCGCAATTCGCTGGCGCTGACCACCCGAAAGGGTCACGCCTCTTTCGCCGACCATCGTGTCATAGCCTTCGGGCAGCCGGACGATGAACTCCTCAGCGTTGGCCAGCTTTGCTGCTTCAATGATCTCTTTGCGCGAAGCTTCGGGTCTGCCGTAGGCGATGTTTTGCCAGACGGGCGCGCGAAATAGCAGGTTCTCCTGCAGGACGAAACTGATCTGGCGGCGCAGCGACTTCAGCTTGTAACAGCGAATATCATTCCCATCGATCTTGACCTGACCCTTCAGCGGATCGTAGAAGCGAGCAACCAGACTGGCGATTGTCGTTTTGCCTGCGCCGGTCGGACCCACAAGAGCGGCGACCTGTCCGGGCTCGATCTGAAGATTCACGTCTTTTAGCGCGAGCAAGTCAGGAGAGTAACCGAAATCGACGTGGCTGAATTCAATCTTGCCTTTGAAGTCAGGCGCCGGCCTGGCATCGGGTAAGTTTCGCACCTCGCGCTCGGTTTCGATCACTTCGCGTACGCGCTCGTAACCGACCGCAGTTTTCGAGATCGTGTCGGTCATCTTTGAAAGCTCGCGCATTGGCTTGTACATCTTGCCGAGATAGAGGAGAAAGACGAGCAGCGAGCCCGTTGTGATCTCTCCATTCAGGACCAGCTTCACACCGTACCAGAGAACCAGGGCAGTTCCGATGGCGACGATCACTTCGACAGCCGGAGCGAGCTTTGCTTTCAGAGCGCGGGCTTGCAAGGCAGTCTCGACAGTTGCCAGACTCTGTTGTTCGAAGCGCTCCTGTTCATAGTCTTCGCGCGAGAATGCCTTGACCAGGCGCATCGAAGACAATACTTCCTGCGCCACGGAAGCGATCTCGCCCTCCTTCTTTCGCACCGCGCGCGAAGCCTCTTTGATTTGGCGGGTAAAACCGTAAACCACGATGAATAGGGCCGGCGTTACCGACAACGCCAGTACGGTGAAGCGCCAGTCGAGATAGAACATCACCGCGATCATGCCAAAGAGCGTGAGCACCTGAACGATCAGACCCAACAGCGCCTGCGAAATGAAACTCTGAATCGAGTCGATGTCGCCTGTGACCCGCGTGATCAGGTCACCTGTTCTCTTGTGATCGTGATACGAGAGAGACAAGCGCTGAATGTGATGATAGAGAGTTCGGCGCAGATCGTGCGAAACCCACTGAGCAACGGATGTTGTCAGATATTTCTCTGTGTAACTGCTGAGCGCGCCCGCGACAGCAATGACCAGAACCGCAAGCGCTGCGAATTCGAGAATTGCTATCTTGTCCTGGCCGAAGATGGGGTTGATTAGTCCGGCCATCCACTCGGGCATTTTCTTTGAGCCGAGCACATAGTCGAAGACAAGCTTCAGCGGCCAGGGCTCGAGCAAATCGGTGGCGCTCTCGCCCAGAACGGCGACAAACGCGATGCTCAGCGTCTTCCAGTGAGGCCAAAGCAGATAGGAGATCTGAATCTTCTTCTTCATGACGAGGCTCGGGTCGCCGGTCAGGGCGATTGGACGTCAATCAAACATCACGGGGTACGCAACTCAACTGTCGAACTCTACTTTGCTGCCTGCTGGCGCCTTGGCAATTCGACCAGCTCATTTATTCTCTCGCGCAGTCCACTAGCTAGCATTCGTACCTCGTCAGGACTGTAGTTGGCAGCGCGGAAAGCATCCTGGATTTGCTGGTCGCTCAGCCGCGACAACCAGGCGCTGATCCACTCGGCGTCGCCGACAGTAATGTCTTTGAACAAGTTGCTCCTTTTTACCGAGAAGTGAAAATCGATGCGGCCGTCTTTTACGCCATCGATCAAACGCACTTTCTCATATTCTTTAGGGTTGTTGCGGTCGGGCTTGAATTGAAAGACTCGTGGGACTTTACTGACTTTGCCGAACGTACCGCCAAGATCGGCGACGAAATATTGCAACTCGTTCGCGCCAGTGCCCTCACGCATAACGCGAATCTTGTTGTTTGAGTCTTTAATGTCCCAGTTGTTGATGAGGGCCATCATGATCTTAAGGCCCTGGAATTCCGGCTTGCCACTTCGGGTTCTCTCCCCGCCAGCAGCGCAGTAATCCCATATCCTGATTTCCGATTACTGTCGAGAAGCGGGGATCGAAAATGAATAGATCGAGGATTTCTCTGTTCTTTGGCCCTTTCACGACCAGATCTCCGACAGCGACGACTCGGTCGTTTGGTCCAAGACGAATATCAGAAAGCAAAGCGACCAGCTCGTCGTAGCACCCATGAAGATCGCCAACGACGATGGTGCGCTCCCTCCTCGAAATTGATTTTGCAGACGGCATGTCAATAAGGAGCTGGTCGCGAAACTGTAGGGTCGGACGTGCGTGTCCGCCCGGTACTTGGACACAAAGGGCGGACACGCAGGTCCGCCCCTACAAATCTGACGACAAACTACATAGTTTGCCTATGGCGGCCGTGACCGTCGCAGCACGCGGCCGGCGCCGAATACTACGACTGCGATAGATGATCCCAGTCCTAACCAGAACCAGCCGGTCAAGCGGACGGCAATCAGGCCCGAGGTATCTTCAAATTTCAAACGCTCGTGGTTCATCAAGTAGGTGCTGACGAGCCCGCTCAGCAAACTAGTCAGACCAAAGACAGTCCTCGCAGTTCGCAGCGCTCGCGTAATGCCGAGGGCAATTACCACGAGCATTAGAAAAGGTATCAACCAGAGCGCACGATCGCCTCCGCGCGCGAGATCGACACCTGTACTTGTATCTCTGGCGCCGCCGCAACTTATTTGCACCCACGGCAGAAAAAAACACACGAGGACGATTAGCGCGATGCTGACCGTCACTCTTCTGGCATTGTCCATCGCCGAGGCCGCCTTATGATTGGCCGTTTTTCCCGAGCACTTCGATTGCCAGCGGGACGGTGGTAAGTGCGCCGATCAGCAGCAGCGTCCAGCCGACTGCTCTCCGCTGCTTTGCATCCAGCTTTTCGGAAACGACAAAACCAATGCCGGCGCCGAGCGCGACACGAGTGCCGGCGATCAGCGCCAGTTCCGGTAATGTCACTTTTCTTTCTTTCAGCTCCATGTAGTTGCCCCCCCGAAAAATGTCCGACAAACTTCAGCTTCGGCGTCGACCCGAGGCAGAAGCCCACGCGTTAGCAAGGGCTCCCAAGCCAAGTGACAAGCCCTCCCTAACGTTCGGGCTTCTGACTCACCGTTCAGCGACAAACTAAAATTTGTCGGACGCTTCGCTATCTGCCGGCAGCCTTTGCCTTCGCAGCAGGCGCGGACTCTCCGGCGATCTCGAGTTTGCGGCCCTTGCGTTCCCTGGCTTCAGGCGCCGCCATCGTTATCTCGAGCACTCCGTTGCGGAAATTCGCCGTTGCCGTATCTGCATTGACGCCTTCCGGAAGCGGTACTCTGCGATAGAAACGACCGTAGCTGCGTTCGCTACGGTAATAGCCCTTCTCGCTCTCTTCGTGCTCTTGCCTTCGTTCGCCATCAATTGTGATCGCGTCGTTCGTGACATCGACTTTGATGTCATCCCTGGTTAGTCCCGGCAAGTCGGCGCGAATTACCATTTGTCCCTCGCGCTCGAAGACTTCAACCTGAGGCGCCCACAGTCCCAGGCCGAGGCTCTCGCGGCTGGTCAACGTCGAACAGGCGATCCATCTCATCACGAAAGCGCCGCGCATTCAGGCTGAGATAGATAAGCGGCTCGAGAGAAGACGCTACTCTTTCGAGCCTGGTGATCACGGCCACGGTACTGAACGGCAAAGTGACCCTGACCGGCACGGTAAAGACTGAGCAGTTGAAACATGCTTCTGCTCCTCAAATCTTCTTTCAGCCGGGGCGTTGCTCAAAAAGTAGTTCAGCCTGGTTAAGAAGTTGCTGCTTCGTCGCAGAGCGACGCTTGAATTTAGCCCGGCCTTTTAAGGCCGGGATCGAAAGGCAAAGCACGTCACGTCGCGTCAGCGACGATTGAGTTAATGTTTCAGCCGTCGCTAACGCGACGATGTTCGGTGGCGCGGACCCCGATCCCGGCCTTAAAAGGCCGGGCTAAATTCAAGCCGCCGCTACGCGGCGAAGACTAAGCCCTACACGGCTTCCTTGCAAATAGACTTCTTGGCAAAGCCTTCAGCCGGCCAGTTGCTGAATCTTGATAATCACAAACTCGGACGGTTTGAGCGGTGCAAAGCCGACGACGATATTGACGATACCCAGATTGATGTCGTTCGCAGTGGTGGTTTCTTTATCACACTTAACAAAGTAAGCTTCTTTCGGCGTCGAGCCCTGGAAAGCTCCCTGCCGGAACAGGTGGTGCATGAACGCGTCAACGCTAAGACGAATCGCGGCCCACAACGGCTCGTCATTCGGCTCAAACACGGCCCACTTCGTGCCGCGACAGATGCTCTCCTCGATGAAGAGGGCCGTGCGCCGCACGGGAATGTATTTCCATTCGGAATTAAGCCGGTCGTCGCCCTGCAAAGTGCGCGCGCCCCAAATCACGCGGCCCAACCCCGGCATCGTGCGCAGACAATTGACGGCCAGCGGATTCAATTCCCGGTTTTCGGCGGCGGTCAGTTCCAGACTCAAGGCCGGGACGTTTTTCAACACTGCCTGCGAGCCGGCCGGCGCCTTCCAAACTGCGCACTGCTCATCGGTTCGCGCATAAACACCAGCCACCGCGCCACAAGGAACAAAGTATTCGAATTGATTACTACGGAGCAGATTGTTCTGCTTCAGACGTGGGAAATAGAGGGCGGCATTCTTGCTGGTCGTTCCGACGCCGACCTGCAGTCCCTCCTTGACTTTGTCCTTACTGGTCCAACTGCTGGGTGGATCGACCAGCAACATCGCGCGGCGCTTCTCGCAATACGCTGCCGCAGCGGCAATCAAATCACGATCGACATCGCCGGATGCCAGATACGGCGGCAGGCAGAGAAGATTGAACAGGTCCGCGTGCTCCAAAGCGTAGAGCCCTTTCTTGTCTTGCTCGGCGTTGTGTGGAAGAAAGTCCGCCAGGGTCAAAGGAGCTTCCTTTGATCCGCCTGATGGACCGGCACTACTGAGCCGAAGGATGATCGCGCGCCTGCCTCCGTTAAGATAGAAATCGCGCACCGCATAGCCGAGCGCGCTCTCCAGGCACAGCCCGCCAAAGATGCGCTCAAAGTTGGCGAAGCTGCCGATGGTCACCGGCTCGTTCACGGGTCCCTTCGAAGTGCAACCAACAAAGGCGGCGGTCGATGTGTCAACGCCGGGAATGGTCTTTACACAGGTGGGAACCTCGTCGATATAAACGCCGGGAAAGGTTGGGGTAGCTGACATGTCTAAACCTCCGAAGCCAAGAGATGCGTGACTGCAACGCGATGATTCAGGTCAAAGCAATTTGCATAACGACGTTCTCCGGTATTGAGTGAAGCGGATTCTGATTCCCTGGCAACTCATCCTTTCGGCGGCTGGCCTTGGCGAGCACAGCAAGAAACGTGAGAATTCAGTCAATCAAAATCACAGGCGAACAATATGGCGAGTTTGGCGCAGAGTCAATAGCGTTGTACGGTTCGCCATGTCGCTCTAGTTTCGGGCGAAGGGAAACGCTTGAGTTGGCGTTCGTAGGTGGAAGGTGAAGTCTAAAAAGACTTCCGGCGATTTGTAGTTGGCGATAAACCGCGGCTTAAGCTGCCGGCGCATCTTCAAACGGCAGGTCGGGTTGGACCGCTGAATCGCGGCTCACGACGTAAAGGCGCATCACAAACCAGAGAATCACAAACGCGATTCCGATCCAGATAATCGACCAGATGATTGCCGGTATGTGAGTCGCGTTCGCCATGTTCATCGCGTCGGTAGGCACGCTCGGCGCGAATGGGGATGAAAGAAAGAAGACGGTTTTCAAATCGAGCAGGGCGTTCAGAACACACTGGACGGCGAGAAAACTGACAAAGAACGACGCCACCCGAGGGCTGGCAAATC
>JBGQJU010000043.1:0-42799 GCA_041499185.1 Pyrinomonadaceae bacterium
AGCTTATTTATGGATGCCAACAGCAATCATCTTGAAAGGGCGAGGGAAGTTGGCGCCGATCGCATAGAGCTATACACCGAACCTTACGCCGCAGCCTACGGCAGCGTTAAAGCTGAAGCAGTATTAGAGCAGTTTACCCGTGCGGCGAAGGCGGCTCAAGAAGTTGGGCTTGGGGTGAATGCGGGACATGATTTGAACCTAGAGAACTTGGGTGAGTTTTGCTCAATCCCAAACGTTCTGGAAGTTTCCATCGGACATGCTCTGGTAGCGGATGCCCTGGAGATGGGACTATTTAGTGCAGTGCAAGCATACCTGAACATATTAAACCAATGAATTCACCTCACATCTGAAACCGGACGAAGCTGACCTAATCACAAGCGACGAACCTGAAAGGAGATCTCTATTCTCTGGTTGATGGCTCGTCGAGCACAAACCATGAGTGGACTGCGCAGATTCTTTGTGGCAAATTTGTGACGTGAATACCGGCAAACAGGTATGAATGGCTGTTACTAGGTGTACTGCGAAGCGGCTGCAACCTGTGAAAAATGTTAATGAATCGTAAGAGCCGTGACTGGATGGCATCGGCTTAGCCGCACTTTTAACCAGTGGGTCGCAGGTTCGAGTCCTGCTCGGCTCACCACATCTGCGAAACGAGACTTAACTTTTCCCCACCGGTAACTAGTCGTCCCAGAACATTCGTCGCGTAAATTCGTTGGCAAACTTGCGTTCGGGATCGTGTCGCTTTACGAGATTGAGGAACTTCACAAAATACTCGCCATGCAGTCTCATCAGATCTTTTTTTGTAAAGGTCTCATTGAATTTTCCGGGATGCGGCCGAGCGTCGACCTCTCTCATCAACTTTTCCGCTTCGGCAAAATACTTTTCGAAACCATGCGAGTCGTCGGCCAGCAGATCAATCCAAGTGGAGCGACGTTCTCGTCCGGGTCCAATGAATGTCCGGTCATGGCCCTCGGGAGTAAACCGAACTTCGAAAAGCGTATATGGTAGTTTCTCATTCCGGTACATCGTTTCATAAAGCTTGATAAACCTTTCGCACACGTCAACAGTATTCTCGTAGGACACGGCGAACTCCAACTCCTGATGCAAGTGGTAGATTGTCCGATTGAAGGCCTTGTAGCTCTCCATCACGAGATCGGTTCCGCGCTTGATACGGTGCAGGCAATCGGACCATTTCTCGAGACGGCCCGAATAGGCGACCAGGTTCCCGATCCACGCCGCCCCCAGCGCATCTACGGAGATATCGATAAACTCGCGCAAAGGACCGAGAGGCGATTTCTTCTTCTCTGTCGGATCCCAGGTGTTAATCTGACATCGGTCCGTGAATGGAAAAAGATACAGGCTTAGGTGAACGTGCTGCTCGATCAACTCGTCGAGATGCTCTCTGACGTAAGACCATTTATTAAGCTCGGTTTTTTGCTCAACGTTAAAGCGCGGCACGGCCTTCACGACGACTTCAGTGATGATGCCGCAGGCGCCGATGCCGCCGATGGCGGCTTTGAAGAGATCGTCCGTCGGCTGACATTCGTAAACGTCACCCTTGCCGTCAATGAGCTTGATGCGCTCGACTTGTTGGCTGACAAAGCCCCACTTCTTTCCAGTACCGTGCACGTCGGTAGAGATAATGCCGGCAATGCTTTGCGCGTCATGGGAAGGCAAATTTTCAAAAGCGAGACCTTGAGTCAACAACCACTTCGAAACGTCGCGCACGCGCATGCCGCCTTTGAGCGCAACTGTGTCCCCTTCTCTCTTGATCACGCCGCTGTGGCGATCCAGTGAAACGAGAGTGTCGTCGGCGACCACTCCGTTGTTGAAGGAATGGCCGGCGCCAAAGACCCGCAAGCCCGTCGAATTCTTGACGAGATTAACGATTTCCTCCTCAGTCGTGGGCAGAACAAACCTCCTGGGTCGATAGCCAAATCGTCTGAGCCAGTTACTGAAAAAGCCATCGCGAACCCGGCCCTCGAGCCAGAGATAGTTTCCGAATGTCAGGGCGTAGAGAATGATGTTGAGGGTCGTAGTTAGCCCGCCATAGAAATAGCCTCTGGGTTTCATCAAACTTCCCTTCCTTTAAAGCGCAGTATCTCGGCTTGTATGCCGAAGCGGCAATGGATCTGATCCAAAGACGATTTCTTCTGCGTGAAGATCTCGCCGGCGTGCTGCGTCGCGGTAACCTGGAATGGGACGAAGCGCAGAAATGATGTCTAGTCACTCAACGAGCTCGATTCCTTCGCAAGTAATTACCAACGTCTCGATGGCCACGTCGTTGCCCTTCGCGCAAAGATCGGGGCCATCCCATTTGCTGGGCCAGGCATTCGAGAAAACCCATCTAACCTTCGGCGCTCCGGAATCATCAAGCAGGATGACAGCGCCGCGCTTGCGCTGAATCTGTCCCTGCAAGACGGCACGGTGCCAGTCGTAGAGTTCCCTGGAATCGGTAACCCCCCACTTGAGCGTGATATTGGGGTACGTAACCTTGCCGGGTAGTTTCCGCACCGTCGCCGGCTCGCCGCCCTCGCGATATTCAATCACTTCGACCTCTGAGCCAAAGCCACTACATTCAGAAAAACCCGCTTGCGTGATGCCTTCGATCTCCACCAGAAAGCGAAAGTTTTTGTAAGGGTCTACTCGCGGCATATTGCGCTCTCCTTTGTTTCTGTTGATTCCTAATCGTCGCCTTTCGGTCGACGGATGAAGCCGATCTCACGATAGATTTCCAAATCGTGATTGATCGTCGCGACCTTCTTAGTTCCCTGGAAATCCTGATGGGTAACGCGCGCGGAGACTTTCGTCGGTCCGCCTCTGCTGAAATACGCGCCGCTGCTATCCAGAAAAGTAACGATCTCTTTATGCGGACCGAGAAACTCAATGTTCCTGAAAAGCGGGAGGGCAGCGATGTCCTTGCCGCCTGGTCCTAAGAGCTTGCACTCGAATTTGACGGAAACCTTATATGCCGGTTTGTCGCTGATATTGCTTATCGAGATGAAGAACAAACCGTCATCGAATATGAAATCTACGATCACGTCGGGCTCTGAAAGCTCTGACTGTTCCGGTTTGGTTTTACGCCTTTTGCGCGTCTCAGGCATCTATGAAGTCCTCGCAACGCACTTTCCATTATAGAATTGTTTTCTTGGTCGCTTCATTTGGCGTCTGCTCGGCAAGCTCCTTGAAGTTCAGCAACTGCCGGCGCATCATTACAAAGTCTCCCCAGGGGAAAAAGATTCCCAGCGACCGACGGATTGCTCCCCGCGGATATTGAATCACCAGCTTAACCAGCAGGCGACAAGTTCTAGCACTCTTCACAACGATTAGATAGCTCCCGGCGACATCGCCAAATACTGTCGCAGCCCTCGTCCCAGGTTTTGTCTGCATCGTGAAGTGCCGATTGGGGACAAAAGCGACCAGATTGAATATTCCCATTACGTCCTGGCCAATCTCAAGCGCGTCCAAGCCGGGAATCAACTCGCGCGGACTCTGTCGCCCGCAATTGTCTATCCAATCATAGCTGTAAGGCGCAACGCGCATCTGACACAGCCAGCGAAAAATTATTTCACGCGGCGCGTGAATGGTCACACCGCGATAAACCGCGGCGTCGGGCTGTGGAATGAATCCATCGCAGGGAAACGGAAGTTGTCGTTCCTGCGGCTCTGTTCCCCACGTCTGACTGAGAGAGGCCATTCGAGATTAGCTTTGATCTCTGCCGTTGAAAATCGAATCCGTAAAAATGGCCGACTCAAGTCGCCTGCGAATTCCAGCTCGCGACTTTAGAGCAACGACCTGATCCACCCGCCATCAACCGGAATCGAAGTCCCGGTGATGTAGCTCGCGCGTTCGGAAACGAGGAACGCGGCCAGCGCGGCGAACTCGCGCGGTTCACCGAGGCGCCGCATCGGGATTTCCCCTTCCCACTTGGCAGTGAAGTCCGCCGCACTGATGCCTTCTTTCTCCGACATCATCCGCGCTAATTCCTCCACGCGTTCAGTTCGAGTATAACCCGGCAGAATGTTGTTGACAGTAATCCCATACGTCGCTACTTCGTTCGCCAGGGTCCGCGCGAAGCCCGTCACCGCCGCGCGCAAACTGTTCGACAACATCAAATTTTCCACCGGCTGCTTTACGGCAATTGAGGTGATGTTCAGAATGCGCCCCCAGCGTCGCTCCTTCATCCCTGGCAAAACGTGACGTGCAAGATCGAGGGCGCTGTATAGCGTCAGGCGTGTTGCGGCTTCCCATTGCTCACGACTCAAACTCTCGAATTGACCCGCGGGCGGGCCACCCGCGTTTGTCACGAGGATATCGATGCGGCCAAATCTTTCAAGACCGGAATGAACCACACGGGACACATCCTCAGGGATCGAGACATCCGCGATCACCCCAACGACGGGAGCCCCGGCGGTTTGTTCAATGTGAGCACACGTCTCGTTGAGCGCTTCCGTTCCGCGTGCGCAGAGGATCAATGAGGCGCCCTCTGCGGCAAGCTCCTCAGCAACAGAGCGGCCGAGCCCGCGACTGGCAGCGGCAACCAATGCGACTTTTTCCTTCAGACCTAAGTCCATCGTTTGACCTAAGCCCTCCCTAACCGTCCCACCCCAGCCGAGATGCTCGGCCGGGGACCCCGGGGTCGGGCTACTGCCCCGATCGCCACCACGTTTGATACTGACAATAATTATTTCTGTCGTAAGTAATCATCCGTCTTATCGAGCCAGTCCTGCCGCGGCGGACTGAAGACGTCCACGTCGAGCGTATCCTCGAGCGCTTCTGCCTTATGCTGGACGTAGGATGGAATGTGCAACACTTCGCCGGCAAGCACGTCAATCACCTCTGACTCGTCTTCGCCGATCCAGAATCGCAGTCCGCCTTCAAGAATGTACGTAATCTGCTCGTTCTCATGCGAATGTCTCGGGACCACGGCGCCCTTTTTTATATACACATGCGTTAGCATCATGCGGTCCCCCGTGATCAACCGGCGATCCAGGACGTCAGAGACCTGCTCTTTTGGCATGTCGTCCCAGCGGTACCATGTCACCTTTCGTTGGTCCATCTACTCTTCTCCTGTTAGCGGACGTACAACAAGCTTTGATTTGTTGGGAGGAAAAGCGGATAGAAAGGCGCGGCTCAGAAAAGTATTCAGGGCCTGAGACCGGTGCGCGCCAGAAGATCCGGGAACCGTCGATCTGATCGAAGCTTGCTGAACACGGGGTCGACCTTCAGATTCATCAACCAGATATCGCGCTCTTCATACGCTTTTTCAAGCCACTTGAAGGCCTGATCCCTTTCGCCAAGCCCGGCGTAGATAGCTGCTACGGTGTACGGCGAGACGTACCGCCGGCCCTGCAAATCCTGCAACTCGCTGAGCACCTGCTGAGCCTCCGCCTTCTTCCCTGAAGCCGCGTAGGCGTGTCCCAACAGCGCCAGCATCAGCGGGCTACCGGAAAGCTTCACTCCCTTCTGAAACTCTGCGATGGCCTCTGGATACATCCCCTTCTGCTCGTAAGCGAGACCGCGATACCGGCGCGCCGGAAAGAAGTTGGGATCGAGGTCTAAAATCCTCGTGCACTGATCGATTGCGCCGTCGTTCTGGCCGGCCAAGTAAAGAATCCAGCCGAGGTGAGAACTCGCAATGAAAGAGAGCGGCTCGAGTTCCTGTGTGCGCTTCGCTTCGGCAATTGCTTCGTCGAAGCGCTCAAGCGCTACTAAGTAAGAGCTGTACCATTGATGGGCCGGGGCGTATGACGGCTTGAGCCTGATGGCCTCTTGAAACTCTCGTTCGGCATCGACCCGGTTCCAGTCCCACCGGAATTTGATGAAGGCCAGAGAGGTGTGCGCCTCGGCTAAGGTTTCGTCAATCTCGAGCGCCTTGACCGCAGCGTCCTTCGCTTTAGGAAAACCATCCTTGGGCTGACTTACGCCATAGACGACCAACATGTTGTAGCAATCAGCTAACCCTGCATAAGCCGGGGCGTAGTTCGGGTCCGTGTCGATAGTCTGCTGGAAATACCCAATCCCCTGTTGCAAGCCTTCTTCAGAACGCTTGTTCCAGGAGTTGCGCCCCTTCAAATAGAGACGATAAGCCTCAAGCTGCTTCTTCTCTTCAACGTTCAGCTTCAGTCGCAGGTTCTCGAATATGTCGCGCGAAATGTCTTCCTGCACGAGAAGTACGTCAGCCAGCTTGTAGTCGTAGTGTTTGCCCCAAATCTGCGCGACATTATCCAGGTCGATCAGGTCTGCTTGAATACTGATCGTGTCGCCGTGGCGTTGTACTCGGCCCGTCAGGACAGCGCGAACGTTCAAGTCCCGCCCAACCTGGCGCGGGTCAACACTCTTGCCCTTGTAACTGATTACCACACTGCGCGGAACCACTCGCAGCTTGGGCAGTTTGGAAAGACTGTTGATGAGACTCTCAGCTATCTTGTCGTTAAGGTATGCAGCATCCGTGTCAGCCGCGTCATCGGCAAACGGCAACACGGCTATCGATTCGATCGGGCTGCCGGCACTATCTCCAGCTTTGCCCCATCCGGTGAAATAGATTGCGGCGACCACTGCCGCCAGAACCGTCGCCGCTGCGATGAGCATCAAGGCGTGGTTCTTAATTCCCACCAACCCGATTGGAACGCGCGAGACACCTCGTGCGGTTGGCCCCGTGCCTCCGTTTTCAACGCGATCAACTTTGACCGGCTCCGGCGCCGCCGATGGGTGCATGCTCGGTTCGATGTTGGCACGCCGTTGTGCGCTCGGCTCCTCGGTGACAGCCACTGATGTGAGGACCTTGCCTGTCTTGCCATTCCTGGCCTCCCGCACTGTTCCGACAAACCGATAGCCGCGCCTGGG
This sequence comes from Pyrinomonadaceae bacterium, assembly GCA_041499185.1. Lineage (GTDB taxonomy): Bacteria > Acidobacteriota > Blastocatellia > Pyrinomonadales > Pyrinomonadaceae > JAOAPY01. The sequence continues at coordinate 6,847 of JBGQJU010000043.1, forward strand.
GATCGTCTCGATGAATTGCGGACCGCCGGAACTTTCGCCGAGGGCTTTCCGCAGCACGGAAACATTCTGAGTTAGGTTGCCTTCCTCGACGAAGGTGTCAGGCCAAACCCGCTTCATCAGCTCGTCTTTTTCGACTATGCGACCGCCGCGTTCCACGAGTGCCAGCAGTATGTCGAAAACTTTGGGGGTTAAAGGGACGAACTCGCTATCGCGCAAAAGCACACGCTCAGCCGCGTCCAGGCGGAAGCGGCCAAACTCATAGAAATGACTCTCTTGCTCGCTCATAAACGGCTTTGAGAAAAATCTTTGAGGAATTCTTGAGCGCTTCCTGAGGACTTGCTACCGCTTCACCGCTAAGCTCAGGGCGCATATTCCGAAAGCATCCAGGAACAACTTGGTTCGACCAGTCCGAAGCGGGCTCATTGTAATCCAAGCGGCAAAGCCAGGGCAACGAACCTTGAGTTTTCTGGGTTAACGAGGTTACAGCAATGCACATCCACTTCAACTACCGAGCTGCTCGAGAGGTCGAAGCTCACCCCGGGTGCATGTTATGGCAGAGACAAAAAAGGTTCCGCAACTGATCGAAACTTCATTAGCTTACGTCCTGTGCGCCGTCGCGGCTTTGCTTGCATTTCTACTCGTCTGGCTGATCTGCATCGTAGCGGGGTCCTATCGAGTCTGACTTGCCCGTGTCTTTAGATCGGCTCGTGACCGCGGCTGAAACTGTAGCGCCACGCGGGTACATGGACGCAATTACGAGAGTGCAATGCGCGTGCTTCATCTGGTTCCTTCAAGCAGCGTCTTCACTTCGACGGCGAGCTTGTCACCATCCAAATCGTGCCCCAGCCCAATCTTGTCCATGAAGTAGTACGGCACTGGCGGCGCATCTTTCCACTCTGTGTCGCGACCGTAAACCAGATACACGTCCCACGCCTTCATGCCTGCAGCAAGTTGCATCACGCTAGCGTAGTCTTTCGACAACTGACCATTGCGGTCCCAATAGTGACTCGCCCGCGCATCCGGCACTCGCGTCGTCGCCCGCTTGACCGTGAATTCAAAATCCGGCGCGCGCATCGGAGTCCACACGACATAAACACGCAGGTTCGGGTCGTTCACTTTCACCAACGTTGTTTCTTGCACTTCGGAAGCCCCCCGAAGACAACCCATTCAAGTAGGCGACAGCAGCAGCAATAACCGCACCTTGCCCTTGTCCTGATTAAACTGCGCGCGGAGTTGATTGAGGTCGGATGAATACTCTCGATTGCCACGGGTAAACACGAATTCACTGAGAAAGAGGAGAACCAGTAACCCACCAACCAACAACGTCAGCCAAAGATACTTGCGTTTCATGCTCACACCTCATCAAACATCACTTCATCCACATAACACCAGCCCCAGTCTTCGCCGGGCTCGAATGATTTTACGATCGGATGCTCAGTCGCGTGGAAATGGCGTGTCGCATGGCGGTTCTTTGAAGAATCGCAGCAGCCGACGTGGCCGCGGGTCAGGCACAGACGAAGGTGCATCCAGGTGTCGCCGATGCGCAGGCAATCCTCACAGCCCCGTGCGCTTGGTGTGACCTTTTTGATCTGATCGAGATGAGTACACTGCTCGTTCATATCAGTTCCCTTCCTTGTTCGTGATCATCAACCAGGCACTCAATGCGCTTCCGAGTGCCAGAGCGGCGGCAATGAAGATATCACGCCGAATCCGGATATGAATGAATCGCTGACTGCCTTCCCCCAAGGCCGAGGTCGCCAGGCAGAAACAGTAGCTACATGTAACGCCGCGCACGGACTCGCGATGCTAGCACCCAGCGGATTTGCCAACAACACGGAATTACCCCACCACCGGAATTTCTGTTGACTTTTTCCTCGACGCGGCGTAAAAGACCATAACCCAGTTAGGCTGTGATTGTCTTCTGGTAGCGGCCAAGCGTTGCCAGTAATCGTTGGAACAAATCAGCCCAGCCTTGTCCAGGCCCAAGGCAAGGAGATTCCCCCATGAGAAGTCCAAAGATCTTTCACTTCCTGTTATCCATAATGGTCACATTTCTCGTAGCGAGCGGCTTTGAGAACACAGTGAACCCAGCACCACGTTCCGCCGTTGAGGCCCCCACCGGATTTGATAACCAGCCGAACGGCCTTGTTGACCAGGCAACTTTCGATGCCGATCGAGCAACGTTCGATGAACAAGAGGGAATCAGTGATGGGCTGGGGCCAGTGTACAACGCACGGTCCTGCGGAGAATGTCACCAGAACCCGGCGTCCGGCGGCAACAGCCAGGTCTCTGAGCTGAGGGCCGGGCACTATGATGGTCTTAACTTCATCGATCACCCGGGCGGATCGCTGATCAATGATCGAGCTATCAATCCTCTCATTCAGGAACGCGTGTTGTCCGGCAATGAGTTACGGACTTTCCGTCTTACGCCAAGCACACTTGGTTTAGGCTTCGTTGAAGCTATTGAAGACAACACGCTCGCGGAGATCGCCAGGAGCCAGCCTGGTCTAAGTGCCGGACACATCGCGGGACAAGTCATTCGCGTGCCTGTTGCGGAAGCTTCGGGAGCGTCACGCGTGGGACGCTTCGGGTGGAAAAATCAGAATGCCAGCCTGGTGTCGTTTGCGGCTGATGCCTATTTAAATGAAATGGGTATCACCAGTCCGCTACAACCGACCGAGAATACTTCTAACGGCGCATCGGTTGCCGATTACGATACTGTTCCCGATCCTGAGAATAACGGGGAGGATGTCGAAGCCTTCGCCAGGTTTATGCGCGCGACGAAAGCCCCGCCGCGCGACACAGACCTGACGAACACACCCGATGCCGTCATTGGCGCTCAGTTGTTCCAGCAGACCGGCTGTAGTATCTGTCACGTGAGCACCATCGGAACCGCGCGCACAGGCTCCGTAATAAACGGCGGCAAGTTCGCGATTCCGGCTGCACTCGGGGACAAAGTCATTCATCCGTTTAGTGACTTTCTGCTTCACGATGTGGGAACAGGTGACGGGATTGTGCAGAACGGAGGGCAGTCAACCAGGAACAAAGTGCGAACGGCCCCCCTGTGGGGCCTTCGCATACGCACGCGGCTAATGCATGACGGAGCGTCGGTGACGGTTCATGACGCCATTCTTCGCCATAGTGGCGAGGCCGGATTCGTTATTGACAACTACCGCGCGCTCAGCAATAGTCAGAAGAACCAGTTATTAACTTTTCTGCGATCGCTGTAATCGCCTAGTGACAGTTCGTGCGGGAGTTCTTGCGTTGCCGTGCGGCATACAATCGAGAGCTTTGTCTTAGGCTCAGTTCCAAACCACGAATCGAGTCACTCCCTGAGGACTCATAGGAAGGGAAAATACATGAACACCATTAGGACTAAGCATTGGCGAAAGCTCATCGGGCTTTTCGCTTTGGTAACAATCATTGTTGCTGTCACTGCATCAGGCAACAGAAGTGCGGCTGCTATAGGATCGTCTGAACAGGTAGTGTTTAGTGGAGTTGGCTTTGCCGACGCTGGTGATTGCAGTACCCCGGTGGGCTTCTGGATCTGGTGCGAAGCAGATTCCGAGAACCCCTACGCGGGAAGATGTTCTGGGGCGATGTACCTCTATTTCCGAGGCATCACCAAGGGAGTCAAGGGAACAATCTCGGAAGGCCCGGACCACATTTATACGATGACGGTTCATTCCAACGACGGCGTCATTAGCGACGCTTCTCTCCACAACGTTAGCCCGACAATTACGCGAGGGCCGACGAATTGGGTGGACTTTAGTGTCACGGCGCCCTGCGGAGGATCGCCAACGACTGTTTCGGGATCGACGGGCCCGACTGCTGTGGTCAGGGTTACTGGACCCTGAGGGTTAACGCCAGAAACTGGTGATAAGGGTGCGGCCGGGTACCGGACTGTCTCGCAGATTGATCTGGTTACCTGCTCGGCAAGATGTAGATTGCGCTATCGCAGTCTGTGGGTTAAGACCAAGAAACTAGTGATAATTGTGCGGCTCGGTAACTGGCCTGTCGCAAGGTCAATTGCTCATCCAAACGGCTGATCGATCGACGGACTTTGCGGGGTAAAAAACTTTGCGCCCTGTTCGGTGATGTAGAGACAATCTTCCAGTCTGATGCCAAACTCGCCGTAGATCACGATCGTTGGTTCGTCGCTGAAGCACATGCCGGGCTGAATGGGCGTCTTGTTGCCGCGCACGAAGTTGGTCCACTCGTGGCCGTCGAGTCCGATGCCGTGGCCGGTGCGATGCGGCAAACCGGGCACCTGATAGTCAGGTCCAAAACCGGCGTCAGTGATCACCTTGCGGGCCGCACCATCGACCGCTTCGCACGGCGCGCCGACCTTTGCAGCGAGAAAACCTGCGTCCTGTGCCCTGCGTTCGAGATTCCAAATGTCACGCTGACGTTGAGTCGGTTTACCGAACACAAACGTGCGCGTGATGTCGGATTGATAACCATCAACGCTGCAACCGCCATCCATCAGCACCACGTCGCCTTCCTTCAACTTCTGCGGTGTGCTGCTGCCGTGCGGAAACGCGGTGTACTTGCCAAAGCTGACAAAGATCCCGCCAGTTACGCCCAAAGCTCTAAAGGCGGCAGCGCAGTTACCGGCAAACTCATCCTGCGTCATCCCTTCGCGCATGCTGTCGATCGTTGCCTTATAAGCGACGATGGTGATGTCGTTCGCGCGTTGCAGCAGAGCAATCTCTGCCGGCGATTTGAACATCCGACCGCCTGCGGTAATCGGAGTAGCACTGACAAACTCAAAACCGGGCGCTTCTTTCCGAACGCCATCGAAGATAAAGAAACGCAGGCGTTCTTCCACGCCGATTCTTCCTTTGCGCAGACCGCGATCGCGGAAGATTTGCGCGATGCGCCTGTAAGGACTCTCGTCTTCTTCCCAGGTGCGCACGTCGTTGCCGAACTTGATCAACTCGCGTGCTCGCTGCTCTTCAAATGCCGGACAGACCCAGGCAATGTCACCTCGTGCAGGAATCACCAGAGCAAACGTCCGCTCGCTTGTGCCCCAGCGCATGCCGGTGTAGTAGAACATGCTCGAGCCGGGCTCGAGATAGATTGCGGCGATCTTGTTCTCCGCCATCAAGCGTTGGGCCTTGGCGATGCGCGCTTTGCGCTCGTCGTCCGAAATGGGCACGACGCCGTCGGTCATTTTCCGGAGTTGGCGGATCGATGGTGGAACATCCGATCGCTGTTGAGGGCCTTCGGCATCGTGAGCTTCGGTGTCGATCAATTCTCCACTCAGTAATGTTGCTCCGACCAGGCCGGCGGACAGACGCAGGAAGTTTCTTCTATCGGTGCACATAAATCGCTTTGATTCCTATTCCAATTGCAGGATGTGATTCCGCGCGTCATGCTACACGACGAGGCCTCGGAGCAACAAGAGAAACCAGCCCGACTTTGTAGCAAACCAATTGAAGACGATGCCGCCGGCGCTGATCCTCCACGGTGATGCAGATCCGCTCGTCTCGGTGAAACAGGCTCAAGCGCTCGAAAAGTTATTGAAGAGCAAATAGCTGACCTGCGAGAACAAGATCCACTCGCAGCAAAGGCCACGGCTTTAACGGATCCGTCACAACCGATTCAATGCAGCGGACGGTCGCCTTCTTTGATAAGAATCTCAAGAAATGAAGTGCTGTCTTTCCAAATATGAGCAAACGTTTGTCGCAAGGGATCCAAGTCACGCACGCGACCAACTGCAACCATGGAGTGCGAACGAAGCAACGCCAGAGCGGTTGCCTGGGTCAGGATAGGAATGAATTGAGTCAATGAGTGAGTGAGTGAGTGAATGAATGAATGAATGAGTGAATCAATGAATGAACAGGCAGGGGAAGTCGGCGAGTGCCCGGGCGACCCCCAAGGGCTTCCCCCACCCGGCCCATTTCTGGGCAGGCCGACTACGGCAATTAGAATACCGCGATGCTCTTAGACACCCTCTTGCGAGGCAAGTCGGGGAAAAGCTTGCCAGCAACTCTCTCGGGTCGAGCCTTGCTCTGTCCCATTCTTCGCCTGTGGAGCCCATTCTGGTCGGGCGAAATGCACGGTGCGCCCGACTGTCAACAATGCCTCTTGTCTTAAGTTCAACCTTGAAAATCAAATCGGTAGCCGCCGGTAGCTTCCCAAGTTTAGGGTTTTCTCTGCGCAGAGGTAGCGCGGAGATTCGGCAAATCAGGACACTATCTAGCCGCTTTCTTGCTGTCCGACGCGTCGAAGAGTTCGTTTACTGTTTTGCTCGAGTCCCGCTTTATTACCTTGCCGCTTGCTCTTTGCAGTCTTTTGGCCTTTGGTTTCGGTGACAAAGACAAACGACATTGCGAATAACATCAACATACGGCAGCACTGGCGAGGTGACTGGAGCCGTTACGACAAAGAATAGCAGCGGCGCAACCGAACACACACGCTTCACACAGGCGTGGACATGGCAAGGAGGGCGTTGGCGACTGGCTGCGAGTCATGTAACAACGATCGCTCCGTAAGAAGATCCAAATAAGCATTTAGAAAAAGCCCCGGTGGGTCGTCGGTTCAGCCGCGGACTTGCCGGGGTAATTTCTTGGGGCCCAGGTCTTTCGCCTGCGAGGATGACAAAAGTCTCATCAAATCTGCTATCGTTTCGCGTGCGTTTACTAACCCGGAAACGGAGGACGAATGCGTTGGGCAAACTACTCAGCGTTCTTTGCGTCGTTCTAACAAACCTGGTGATAATCATTAGCACGGGCACGACCACGAGCGGACAGCAGGTCTTGCGCTGGGGCGCCGATCCGAGTGGCGGCGCGCCTTACGTTTATGCTGACCCTGCCAATCCCGATCGCTATATCGGTTTCGAGAAAGAAATGGTCGATGCGCTCGCGGCGGCGATGGGTCGCAAGCCTGAGTTTGTGCCGACTGATTGGGAATCGATCGTGTCGACGCTGCAACGCGGGTCGTTCGACATCGTGGTCAACGGTTTGGAGCCGACCACCGATCGCGCGCAATTGATCCTGTTCAGCAAGCCCTACTACGTGTTTGAGCAGCAACTGACGGTGCGAAAGGATGAAGATCGCATTCACTCGATCGCTGACTGCCGAAGCTTGCGCCTGTTGGTCGGAACGCTGGGAAATACAGCGGCGTCGCGCTACATGCAGAAAGAAGGCATTCCATTTCGCGGCTACCCTGATCCGGTCGCGGCTTATCGCGATCTCGAATTGAAGCGCATCGACGGCGTGTTGATGGATGTGCCGATGGAGCTGTATTACGCGCGTTCGAACCCGGACTTGAAACCCGCGAGCGCGCCCTTTCTGCGCGGTACTTACAATGTCGGTCTGCGCAAAGGCGACGAAGCACTGAAAGTACAGATCGACGAAGCCATCGATAAGATCATTCGCGATGGCACGCTCGAATCGATCTTGCGCAAATGGAATTTGTGGAACGACGCGCAGGCTGAATTGCAGACGCCGATTCGCGCCGGACAGAAAAACGACACCATCAGCTACGATTTGACTTCCGTATCTTTCAACTGGCGCCAGGCGTTTGGCCGTCTCGCGCGCGCCGCTGTAGTAACGGTCCTGATTGCTTTCGGCTCAATGTTCATCGCGGTCGTGCTCGGCTTGCCACTAGCTGTCGGACAATCGAAAGGACCGCGCTCGATTCAAGGGCTCTGCACGATCTACGTTGAATTCTTTCGCGGCACGCCGGTGCTGGTTCAATTGCTGTTTCTCTACTTCGGCCTGCCGGCAATTCATTTGGCAATGCCCGGATGGCTGACGGCGCTGGTTGGGCTCGGACTTAATTACGCTGCTTACGAGTCGCAGATCTATCGTGCCGCCCTGGAAGCCATTCCGCGCGGACAGTGGGAGGCGGCGTACTCGTTGGGCATGAGTCCATTGCTCGCGTTTCGCCGCATCATTTTGCCGCAGTCGTTTCGCATCGCGCTGCCGCCGATGACCAACGACTTCGTTTCGCTTTTCAAAGACACGTCGGTGGCTTATGTGATCTCGGTTTGGGAATTGGCCACGGCGTATCGTGAATTGGCAAATGCCACGGGAAGATTCCTTACGCTGGGAATCGTGGTATCCGCCTTTTATATGATCATGAGTTTGCCGCTGGCCCGACTCGCCCGCCGGCTTGAACGAAAGATGCGAGACAGACAGCCGGCTGAAGTCTCAACCGCGGAGGTGCCCGCATGATTCGGATCGAGAACTTAGCGAAGCGCGCGGGTGGCACACAGATCTTGCGCGACGTCAGCTTTGAGGTCGTGTCGCAATCGGTGCTTGGCATCATCGGCGCGTCCGGCAGTGGCAAAACCACGCTCTTGCGCTGCCTGAATGGACTGGAGCGCATCGACGCCGGCTCGATCCTTCTTGAGGACGTGCGTCTCGAAGCAAGCATTCCTGGATCGGATTATCACCAGCGAGTGCGCATGCTGCGGCGCAAAGTGGGAACTGTATTTCAGCACCTTCACCTGTTTCCCCATCTGACGGTACTTGGCAACATCATCGAGGCGCCCGTTCATGTTCTGCGCGTACCGCGACGCGAGGCAGAAGCAGAAGGCCTGGAATTGCTGGAATCGGTTGGTCTGAAGCAAGCCGCGCAAAGATTTCCCGAATCATTGTCCGGCGGAGAACAGCAACGCGTAGCGATCGCCCGAGCGCTGGCGATGCACCCGAATCTGTTGCTGTTTGACGAGCCAACCAGCGCCCTCGATCCCAAACGCAGCGCTGAGCTGCGTTCGTTGCTGCGCGACTTTGTCAAACGCGGACACACGATGGTGGTCGTGTCACATTCAATCGGCTTTCTCATCGGGCTGGCTGACTATCTGCTGTACATGGAAGGCGGGCAAGCAATTGAGTACGGTGAAACTGACACCGTCTTAAACTCGCCTAAAGATCCACGAACCGCAGATTTCGTCCGGCAGGTTGAGTAGATGACCAGGTGTTGTTGTGGTAGATTTGTCCCCGGCAATCAACGACGCGTCTTATTCAATCGTGCTAGTGTGAAAGGACATAGTGAATGCCTGACGAGAACAAAACACCCGAGATTACATATCTGATTCGCGTAAAGCCGGGGCGAGCGGGCACTAACCCGGAGGCCCCGGATTGGGAAGTGTGTGAACTGGAAGATGGCGTGGTCAAAAACACTGCCGACATCTATGACAACATGACCTTGGCTGAGGCCAATCAGATCGCCGGCATGTGGATCCAGAAGAAGGAAGAGGCTGAAGCCCAGCCACCATCCGAAGCGGTCAATTGATCCAGCGGACTGGTGCGTCACCAGAGTTACGGCTCTTGCCCTTTGCTTCTTGCCCTTTGCTTCTTGCCCTTTGCTCTTGGCTCTTTGCTCTTAGCCGCTCTTTGCCGTTTGCTCAGGCCTCATGCGTCTCGATGGACGGTTTCCAGCGAGAATGCCGGCACGCAAACGGCAATGTATTCCGCTCCTTCCGGTTCCGGCGTGCTGTATTGGACCCACTCTCCACGCCGCGTAATCACCGCCTGGCCTGCGCGCACGTCGATTGTTTCATTCTTCGTCGTCACTCTTAACATGCCACGCAGCACGACCGTGTACTCGTCAAACTCCGCTGTCTGGCCGGGCTCGATCCAGCCACAGGGGCTCCGCATGCGCGCTATGCTGATGCCGGTAGTTGCTGAATTCACGCGGCCGATAAATTCTTCGATCAACTTCGGTTTGGTTCCGGCCGCTTCGATTATGGTCGGGTCATCGATCAGTTTCGGCATTGGCCCCTCCCCTCTTTTGTTTTTCGTGGCGGTAGTTTAGTCTATTTTGACTTAGCCGTCTCTTGACATCACAGTGCTCTTAACTCGCACCTCTGGAGAGATCATGACGAACTCAAACAATCAACTCAACCGCATCAATCACATCGTTGTCTTAATGCTCGAGAATCGGTCGTTCGACAACATTCTCGGCTGGTTGTACGACAAGGATAATAAACCGCCGTTCGACAAGGTTCCCCGCGATCAGAAGTTTGAAGGTCTTTCAGGAAAGGACTTGTCGAATCCTCGGCCCGGTGGCGGAGTTGCTCGTGTCGGCAAAGGAAAGGTGATGACCGATCCGTACCCTGATCCCTTCGAGCCCTACAAACAGGTCTACGCCCAGATGTATAGCCACAATCCGCCGCCAGATCCGATTCCCAACACCACTGCGTCCCCCGACATGCAAGGGTTCGTCATCAATTACGCCGCAGCCATCAAAAAAGCCGGCAAGCGCAAGAAAGGATGTCTCCACTTTCTATCGTCGCTCTTTCATCACGGGACGACTCCAATGGATGTCGATCCCGGAATCATCATGAACTGCTTCACGCCCGATCGCTTGCCGGTGATTAATGGATTGGCTAACGCTTATGCCGTCTGCGACCATTGGTTTAGCTCTGTGCCAACGCAGACGTTTCCGAATCGTTCTTTCGTTCATGCCGCTACCTCTTCCGGTTACGTCACTAACTTCTGGAAGACCGGACCGCTCCCGTTGGACTATGGTTACCTCCTCAATAAAACGCATACGGTTTATAACCTTCTGTCGGAGTCAGATGTTAGCTGGCGAATCTACCATGGCGGTCCGTTTCTGCTGTGCAACGCGCTGTTGATTCAAGAGAAGCTCTGGGAGTTTGTCCCGCTTCAAAAGCATTTCTTTCCGATGGAGCAATTCCTGGAGGATGCAAAGCACGCAGGCAGTCTGCCCAGTTACACTTTCATCGAACCGAACATGATGTGCAGCCAAGAGTATGGTCCGGAGAACGACATGCATCCGGCTTTTGCCATCACCAATACCGGCGCGGCAACAAACGCGCTGTATGCCGAAGACCTTATTTACAAGGTCTATCAAGCCGTGCGGAACAGTCCCGATTGGGAGAGCACTTTGCTGATCATTACGTTTGACGAGCATGGTGGCTGTTACGATCACGTGCCGACACCGCCGCCACACGCTGTTTCACCCGACGACGTAGTGATTCCGCCAAACGAACACGGAGGCAGTGGTTTTGATTTCAAGCGCTACGGAGTGCGCGTCCCCGCCGTGTTGGTCTCGCCGCTGATCGAGCAGGGCACAGTTTGCAACACGGTATTCGATCACACTTCAATTATTAAGACCGTTGCGAACAGGTGTTTGAATGGCAGAAATCTTACGAAGCGCGATCTTGCCGCAACCGATGTCAGCGAAGTCTTAACTCTGGCCGCGCCTCGCACCGATGTTCCGGATATCAAGCCGAATCCGGTCCCGCTTTTCACCGGTTGTGGCGATCATCCGCTGTCACACATGCACCGCCACCTGCTCGCAGCCGCTGCTTATCAATTAAGAAAACATACGGGCGAATCGATCGATCTCAGTGCCATCCACACCACCGACCAAGCCGTCGCCGCCCTCAACGCACATGAGCATAAAGTTAGGAACGGGAATTAAGACATGCCTCAAGAAAAACTAACAGTAATGATCAGCAGCACCGCGCGCGATTTGCCGGAGCACCGCAAAGAGATATTGGACGCCTGCGCAAGGCAAGGGATGTTCCCGCTCATGATGGAGCACTTGCCCGCCATGGACGCAGACGCCATCGACGCTTCCCTGAAGATGGTTGACGACGCCGAAATCTACCTTGGCGTCTTCGCGCATCGCTACGGCTATGTGCCCGCAGGCCATGATATCTCGATCACAGAGATGGAATACAACCGCGCCGTCGAGCGCAAAATTCCGCGCTTCATATTCCTGATGCACGAAGATCATCCGGTGAAAGCAGCAGATGTTGAAACAGGTACGGGCGCGGAGAAACTCCACCGGTTCAAAGAGCGAGTGGGCAGCGAGCGCGTAGTCAACTACTTCACGTCGCCCGCCGACCTGCGCGCGCATGTCATTAACACGTTATCTCATTACCGCACGCAACATGAAAAGCGCGACGTGACCTCATTTCATTACGTCAGCGAGATTCCCGCGTCGCCTGAAGTTTTCATCGCTCACCCATATACGCTGCTGCAAACTCATACTTTGATTGGGCGCCAGCCGGAACTCGAACTGCTTACCGACTGGATAACTGGTAAGGAGTTAGAAGCTGATGGTCGCAGGGCTGCTGCCGACTCCGTGCGTATTATGAGCGTCGTTGCCATCGGAGGCATGGGCAAGAGCGCGTTGACGTGGAAATGGTTCAACGACATCGCGCCTCAAGAAATGCAGTCGCTCGCCGGTCGCATGTGGTGGAGCTTTTACGAAAGCGACGCGACGTTCGAAAACTTCGTTACGCGTGCGCTGGCTTATGTAACGAGGCGGCCGGTCGAAGAAGTGCAGAGAATTCCTGCGCCCGAACGCGAGACGCAATTGCTCGCGGCTCTGAATCGTGAGCCATACTTGCTGGTGCTCGACGGCCTTGAGCGAATTCTGATTGCCTACGCACGAATGGATGCCTCGCATCTTGATGATAGCCAAGTAAGTAAAGAAAGGAATTTGCGTAAGACGGCCGATCCGCGGGTCGGCAGTTTCTTGAAGAAACTTGCTCAGATGAAGAACTCTCGCATTCTAGTCAGCTCGCGTCTTTATCCGGCCGAACTTGAAACAGACGGAGGCGATCCAATTCCCGGTAGTTTCAAATGCAACATCATAGGCTTGGCTGATGAAGACGCCGTCGAACTCTGGCGTGCGTTTAAGGTCACTGGTTCTCGCGACGAACTGCTGCCAGTCTTTGCCACGTTCGGCAAACATCCGCTGCTCATTCAAGCGCTAGCAGGAGAAGTCAAACGCTATCACCGCGCACCCGGCAACTTTGCGGAATGGCGCAAGGCAAATCCGCAATTCGAACCCACCAAGTTTCCGAGGCTTCAAGATGCGATGGCTCACGTTCTTGAATTCGCTCTGCGCGGACTAGATGAGAAATCGAAGAGAGTGTTGCACACTATCGCCGCGTTTCGCATGCCAACTGGCTATGACACGCTTGCTGCGCTGTTAGTCAAGAGAGATGGTGAGAAGAAACGACCGAAGAAAAAGGGGAAAGGCAAGCAAGCGAAAATATCAAAGCCGTGTACTGAGGAACGCGAACTGGATGCGATGTTGACCGAGTTAGAAAACCGGGGACTGGTTGGCTGGGACAAGCGGGCCAACCGCTACGACCTGCATCCGATTGTGCGCGGTGTGGTCTGGGGCGGCTTGGGCGAGGACACCCGGCGCGGGGTCTATACGATCCTGCACGCCCACTTTGAAGCATTGCCGATGATTGACGATTATTCTCAAGTCAACAGTCTGGAAGACCTGACACCGGCGATCGAATTGTACAACACGCTGATCGGATTAGGCCGTTACGATGATGCGGCACTCCTCTTTTACGAACGACTGGACGACGCGACGCTCTACCGTCTAAGCGCCAGCCGCCTGCGGGTTGAACTCTTAGAAATGCTCTTTCCCGATGGCATGGATCAGCCGCCGCTTTTGGGCCGTCCTGACGCTCGGAGTTACACACTCAATGGGCTTTCGCAGGCCTACAATTCCGCTGGGCAGCCAGGCCGAGCAGTGCAATTGGTGCGCCGCGCTAGCGAGGCTTACACGGATGTGGAAGAGGGCCGCAGCATCACGTTGAGCAACCTCTCAAGGGCGTTGGCAATTTGTGGTGCGCTGTACCACTCGGAAGTCGCCGCACATCGGGGTCTGATCATCACGCGTAAGCAGGACGATCACTTTTGGGAAGCAGGCTGTTTGCATTGGCTTGGATCGACGCTGGGAGCGCGGGGTGTTGCGAACGAGTCTGAATCTAGCCTACAGCGAGCTCTGCGGCTGTTTGGGGCGCAGTTTGAAACCCAACCTCAGGGCGTGCTCAATTCCCATGTCGCTCAAAGGGCCCTATGGTTCAGGGAGTTTGCTGTCGCGCTGTCGCTCGCCAACCGCGCGTGGGAACTGGCTCAGGTTCGGAATTTCGAAAGCGACTTGATCGAAGCTGCTCGACGACAAGGTGAGGCATCATTGGGATTGAACGACTTCGCCACTGCCGACGAACGGCTGCATCACGCACTCACGCGCGCGCGAACCGTGAACTTAGTAGAGGAAGAACTCCCCGCGCTCGTGGCGCTGGCGGAGTTGCGGCGACGGCAAGGAGAAGTGACAGCCGCACGCGAATTCCTGGATGATGTTTGGGAGGCAGCAGAGCGCGGGCCGTATCCGCTGTTTCATGCAGATGCGTACAACGTGCTGGCGCAGATTGAGCGCGATGAGGGCAACAAGTCTGCGGCAGTTGAAGCGGCGACGAAGGCGTATCGACTCGCGTGGTGTGATGGGCCGCCGTTCGCTTATCACTGGGGATTGGAGAAGGCGAAGCAGCATCTCAAAGAACTCGGCGCGCCCGAGCCGGAGCTGCCGCCGTTCGATGAAAGCAAGTTTGAGCCAATGCCGGAAGTAGAGATCGATCCGGAGGATGAGTTTCACGTGGGAAATCGTAACTAACAACTGAAGTTGAGGAGCGTGACGAAAAGATTAACGCTTTCAACTCGAGAGCAACGTCCTAAATCCCTTCGAACCAACCTCGTTGTAAATAAGGTAGCCGAGCTTGAACTTATATTTCTGATCCAAGTCACTGCCACTCTGCACGTTCTTCGCGTCGACTTCCGTTTTCAGCTTATCCACCTCGACCTTGAGTTTCGCCATGACTTCCGGCTTTGGCCACGCATCCATATTCTTGAGAAACCGGTCGTAAAGAGCCTGGAACGTGTCTTCTCGTGGCAGATTTTTCTTGATAAAATTTTTCCTTCTCTGCGCCAAGCCGCTAGCGGCGGCGTCAAGGAACAGGTTCTGATACCAGCGCAACAGATCGAGCGGGCCTTTCAAGAGGTCTTCGACACTGCCCTGGCTGGTCGGTCCCTGCTTTATGAAGATCTTGGTGCGCAGGAAGAGTTCCGCTCCCGTGCCGCAAGCTAATGCCGCAAGCAAAAGATAGCTCTTGATCAAGCCAAAGCCATACGAGCCGGCAAATACTGCCGTCGGAAAAGCGGCGCGGCTAAGTAAGTAAAAGAATCCGGGAAAGGTCGTTGAGGCCTTAATTGAGTCGCGGCTGTATTTTTCGTAGACGCCTTGAAAACCGGCAAACCCGCCGATCACGAATGCGACTAACGAGTAGAGGTAACTCCAGTCTATATGCAGCATGAACCGGGCCTGTGAGTTACAGCCTCAGCCTTGGACTATCCTGAGCGCTGGGATTGAGCTAGCTTGTGACCTTCTCCAGTTACTGAAATGATTTTCTCCAAGTCGTTATCGGGATTGATGATTCGAACAAGTCCTTTCTCTTCCAACTCGGAGACAGCTTGCTCAAGTTGTTCATCGTCTATGCCGCTGATGGATGTTAATTCAAGAAAAGGCATAGCCCCGTGAAACTTAATCAGAGATTTCAATACCTTCTTAGAGACGTCACCAGCTTCTATTTGTTGAGACATGATATTCAAATGATCCTTTAAAACCAGACTTCTTAGTAAGCCTAGGCCTTGGTCTGGCTTATGTCAACCGGTTTGTTTCAACGGGTCTTACTCCTGCGTAACTTTGCGTCTTCCCTTTGCGCACTTTTCGTTAGAGTGCTGATTCAGGTCCGCGCTGCTAGTGACACTCGCTGTTGCTGTGGGGCGCGACGGGGCTGAAGCGGAACTGGTACTCCTGCGAGGTGATGAATGAGCAGACCATCGCGTGCTGTTTGCCCACGTCGCGCAGCGGGCCGCTGTTGACCTGGCCCAGCCAGAAAATGAATCCGCCGATGTCCGGATCGCGCCGCAGATAACCGAAGTACTGCGTGATGACAAACGCGCGGTTGTATTCGGCGTCGATGAACAATCGATTATCCACCGCCGGGCCGTAGCCGGCGGGAACGCACGGCGGCGCGGTACTGCCGCATTTGTTCCAGTAATCGTTAGCCAGGTGAAACATGACCAGGCCGCCCCCACCTGAATTGAAATGCGCGATCAGTGTGGCGCGTTGCGAGGCCAGATCTGCTCCAGTGTCATTCTTAATCGTCGCGAGCACGGCGTCGACAAACGTGGGCCCATCCGGGCTCGCCGGATACTTCGCCAGAAACTCAGGCCGCAGCACAAAGGCACTGGCCAGCGCCAACTGCGATGCGGCCAGATCGCTGCCGCCCACCACCCGTGCTCGATCGTGCACGAACGTGTCGTAACTGGGCAGCTTCTTATCTTCGTTCGGAAACATCGGATCGGGACCGGGATTCGCGAATGGCTGGCTGTTTCCATAGGCTGCGCGATCCAGGCGATAGACAAATGCTCCCGTTTGCTGAAACTCCTGCTCGAAATAAAAGGCGTTTGAGACGTCGATCCGTTTCGCGCGGATGCACGTCTGATCACTGCCGCACCCCGTGATCACACCGGTCCAAAAACTGAGCCCGCTTGGATCAGGCACGCGGCTGAGAAAATCGTAATAGTGCTGCGTGACAAAGTAGCCGGCAACGTCGAGCGGATTCGTCGTGGCCGGACTCTCTTCGTCATCGTCTATCAGTATTACGGCCTGGTTGCGGCTCCCGAGACTGGCGCCTGCAGCGTTGCTTAAGGTCAGGTTGACGGTCTGAGTCTGCTCCACATAACCGTCGTTGATGATGATCACGTCGAAGCTCGCAACCGTTTGGCTGACGGCAAACGAGAGCGTTCCAAAAGCTGGGATATACCGCGTGCGCTGGCTGGCAGTGCCATCGCTGGTGGCATAGTCCACCGTCGCTGTCGATGAAGTATCTCCCTGGCGAGTCACCACGATATGAGCGAAGCCCGGAGTCGCACCCTCCGTGACGCTGAAACTCGATTGCACAAACTGCACCGACGTCGACGTCGAAGTGCGAACCCAGTAAGGCACGCGCAGCAGTTGGCCACTTTGATCAGAGACAAGGATGTAGCCCGTATGATCACCCACCGTGGCATTGCTGGCGGCGTCCAGATTGATAGTCACGGTGCTGAATTGACCAGCAGCGGGCGATACCGAATTAACGCTGGGACTGACGGTAACACCCGTGCCGGGACTCAAGTCCTGCCCGCCGATGGTGAACGTATCGGCGCCGCCTGACTGGTTCGTGATTTGCAAACCGATTGAGGCGTGCGAGCCGGCATTGATAAAACCAAAGCTGAGACTGGCCGGCGAAAAAGTGGCTTTGACCGATGAGCCGAGAGAGAGATCGGCACGGCCTGAGCCGGCAGCCAGTACGCCGGCGTTCACTGTCTTAGTGTTGTCAGTGAACACCGCATTGTTTGCCGAGCTAATCAAGGCGGACTTGATCTGCAAGGGCGTCCAGGTCGGATGAAGCTGCTTGAGCAGCGCGGCGGCGCCCGCTACGTGCGGAGTGGACTGGCTGGTACCGCTTGCCCCTTTGAAGCCGCTCGGATCCGAAACGCCATTCGGATTAGTAGCGGTGATGGCCCCGGAATAGATCTGATCGCCAGGCGCCGCCAGATCGGGCTTCAGTCCGTGCACGGAAGAAGGACCACGCGAGCTGAACGACGAAAGGACATCGAATGGATTCGGAAATTCGAGCAGCGAAATGGGCGATAAGCTGACCTGGGCGCCGGCGTTCGAGCTCAACCAATCGCCTAGGGCGAGCCCGCTCGTGCGTCCAAGAAAGACGGACGGTATCGGCACGAGTGGTAATCCATCCATTGGCGGAATCACAGACATGGTAAGGATTGTATCGCCGCCGTCCGAGCCTTCGCTGATCTGCCTGTTGTAGACGATTGCCGCGACAGCTCCGGCGTTGCTGGCATTGGTGATCTTGTCATAAGGTGTACAGTTGCCATATTCGATCAACGCAATCTTTCCGTTAAGCGATGCAGCGGGCAGGCCAAAGCAGCCTCGTTTGTTTCCATCCAGAGCATTGACGTCAACATAAGCCGCGGGCCCAAGCGTGCTCGTAAGCACCGACGATGGAGCGCCGTTTTGCCCAACGGTGGCTGGGATGTTCGACAGATTAAGCGGCACTGATCCAGCGACGGTGACGTTTGCTCCCGGTCCAACGAAGTGCGAGTTAGTGGACGAAGCAACCGTTATAGCGGACGGTGCAATGCCGGGTGATTGGATGGTTGACGGACCGTTAGAGCCACTGTCGCCGGCCGCAATAACCACAGTCATTCCCGCCGCGACGGCATTCTCGACCGCCTGATCCAAAACGCCCATGACGCTGTCTGCTTCGCTGCCCAGACTTAGATTCGCAATGTCAAACCCGTCTTGTAGCGCCGCTTGCAACGCTTGCACGATCAGTGGGTCGCTGCCGTTGCCGGACGAATCGAGCACGCGGTAGTTCCCTAAGAATGCTCGCGGCGCAACGCCGGAGATCGCGCCAAGCGGCGAGGTAGTATTAAAGTCGCCCGCGGCGATGCCTGCTACGTTCGTGCCGTGGCCGTTTTCATCGAGAGGCGTTGCCGAACTATCCAGCAGGAAAGCCTTCGCCGCGATCACCTTGTTGTTCGTGAATGACGTATTGCCTTTGGGAAAGCCCGCGGGCGCTGTGAACCCCGCGTCCGCGAAAAGGGGATTGTTCTTGTCTATGCCGGTGTCCAGGATCGCGATCTTGATTCCCTGCCCTGCGGCGCCCGATCCGCCAACCTTGGTCCAGGCCGCCGGCGCGTTAATCAACGACATGCTCCTGTTCAGCGTCGCATGATACTCGCGCACAAGCTGCACGCGCTTCACACCCGGTAGGGTTGCAATCGCCGCGATGTCGGTGCCCGGCGCTTCGATCGAGATTGCGTTCACAAGTATGCGCAACTCCGTAATTACGCGAAGGCCAGGTGAGAGCTGTCTGGCAAGTGTCTTAAAGTTTTCCTGCTCCGTTACAAGCTGCGATTCGTAAACCTGCGCTTCGGCGCTTTCCAGAACCAGCTTACGATCGGGCGTCTCTGACGAACCAACATTCTTTTCATGGACTACAACCGGGTCGCTCTGCAGCTCGATGATCGCGTTGACGACTTGCGGCGAACTTAGCGCCCGCTGCAGTTTACCCTCGGCGTCTCTTTCCGGTGCGCGAACCGGCGCGGCGTCACTCTTTCTTGACCCGTCTGTCTGCGGAGTTTGCGTGAGCCTGGCGGAGCCGCCGGTTGAACAAAGGAAGACAATTGCCAGTAAAGTGAGTAAGACCAGGCGCGTCTTATTCCAGCCAACAGTACGCATAGAGAAACTATTTGAAGCTCAGGATTGATTAGACGACGAGCACGCGTCGGTGCAGGCTGGGGACTTCAGCACCTGGCGGTAACCGGCATCACTCGACAACAAATTCGGGCTGCCTGGTGAAGATAGGTTATTTTTCGACGTCGCGTCAAACCTGGAATGTACCGCAGACTGTCCAGTCTGCGGCAAGCGCTATACAAACGCCGATACCCTTCGCCGTCATAAGTATAAACTTGCCACTGGCCGTTGGCCCAGGCCTGCGTCATCCGATTCTCGGCGTCGTACGTGCGCTGGCCTTGTCCCGTGTAATTGTCGTTCGTGAGATTGCCGGCGTTGTCGTAGCTCATCGTGTAGCCGGCAGGCGCGGTCAAACGGTTGTTGTTCGCAGGGTCGATTCCGAAGTTCGGCTTGGGAACACCACCCCACGTGTTGGTTTGATGAATCAGCCGGTTGCCGTAACGATCGAGGTCGTACTCCTGCTGCCAGTCGTGCGTGCCGTCCGCGTGAATCGTATCCGATAATAACAACCTCGTTTGACTCTAGCGTAGTATCTCCGAGACGTATTGCGTAAGCGTGAGCCCAGATACTGTAGTCTATTTTCTTGAGAGCCTCCTCAATAATCCTCAGGCGAACGACTTGGACTCCAGCTTTGTCTTTGATGGTCCCAATAGAGCGTAGCGCTACTTCCCTAGCCACCAACAGAGTTTGCTTAGCCCCGCTAGGGGCCTGATGTTCATAGCGCTCGACGTTCTTTACAACTTCGTTAGCTCCGTCAGGAGCGGAATGTGAATGGAAACCTTGTTCACATTTCGCTCCTAACGGAGCTGATATTGATCTGGGGCAGCGGGTGCTATAAGTATCTCGCTCTTATGGAGCGAAAGCGGACCGGAGAGCTTCCGCACATCAAGCGGCAGTGCCGCATAGCTGCGGAATCGTTAAGACGCGCGGCCATTGGAGCGTGCCAGGTGCTCGCGCAGAAAACGTCCTGTGTGAGATTCAGCGACGCGCACGATCTGTTCCGGCGTGCCCGAAGCCACAACGTATCCGCCAGCGTCGCCCCCTTCCGGGCCAAGATCGATGATGTAATCCGCAGTCTTGATCACGTCGAGGTTGTGTTCGATCACGATCAGCGAGCCACCGGCGTCAATCAGCGCTCGGAAGGCCGCAAGCAGTTTGTTGATGTCATCGAAATGCAGACCGGTTGTCGGCTCGTCGAAGATATAAAGCGTTTTCGCGCCCGTGCGCTTCGAAAGATGCGCAGCGAGTTTGATGCGCTGAGCTTCACCGCCGGAGAGTGTAGTCGCTGATTGGCCCAGTCGCAGATAGCCGAGGCCGACTTCGTCGAGGACTTTCAGGCGGTTCACGATGCGTGGCACTTCGCGAAAGAAGGTCATCGCTTCGCGCACCGTCATGGCGAGCACCTCGTGGACATTCTTGCCGCGGTAACGCACATCGAGAATCTGTTGTTTGAAGCGGGTGCCTTTGCATTCTTCACAAACAAGTTCGACGTCGGCGAGGAACTGCATTTCGACGGTGACTGTGCCGTCACCCTGGCAAACTTCACAACGCCCGCCGGGCACGTTGAAAGAAAAGTGCGACGGATCGAAGCCGCGCGCCTGCGCCTCGCGGGTAGAAGAAAAGACTTCGCGGATTGCGTCGTAAACTTTGATGTAGGTGACGGGATTCGAGCGTGGGGTCCGTCCAATGGGCGACTGATCGACTAGGATCACTTCGTCAACAAGCTGCCCGCCTTCCAATTTGTGAAACGCGCCGACGTGTCCCTGCCAGTCGCCTCGCTGCTTCTTGAGGCCGGCGAAAAGGCATTCATGAATCAGCGTCGATTTTCCTGAGCCGCTGACACCAGTAATGCAAACCAGCATGTCGAGCGGCAGTTCAACCTCGATCGATTTCAGATTGTGTTCGGTCGCGCCGCGCAGCGTCAGGCGACGCTTTTCAAACAAACGCCGCTGCTTTGGCTGTTTAATCTCCGCTTCGCCGCGCAAGTAACGCGCCGTCAGCGAGGCGTCGTCTTTCATCAGACCGGCAAAGTTGCCTTCGTAGATGATTCGTCCGCCAAGTTCGCCAGCCGACGGCCCGATGTCCAGAATGTGATCGGCGGCACGCATCATTTCGGCATCGTGCTCGACGACCAGCACTGTGTTGCCTATATCGCGCAGGTTGTGCAGCAAACGAATCAACCGATCGTTGTCGCGGGGATGTAGTCCAATCGATGGTTCGTCGAGCACGTAAAGCGCGCCGACGAGCGACGAACCAAGATTTGTCGCGAGTTGTATGCGTTGCGCTTCGCCGCCGGAAAGCGTCGAGGCAAGCCGGTCCAGCGTTAAATAGTCCAGACCCACGTCCACCATGAAGCGCAAGCGCCGGCGAATCTCAAAGAGAATGCGATCGGCAATCGCTGCCTGTTCCGCTGAGAGTTCGAGCGCATCGAAGAACAGCGCCGCGTCCTTAATCGACAAGGAACAGACATCGGGCAGCGTTTGCCCGCCAACCTTCACGTCGCGCGCTTCCTGGCGCAGACGGCCGCCCCCGCAATCCGGACACAACGTGTAGCCGCGATACTTCGAAAGAAAGACGCGCACATGAAGTTTGTATTTTTTCGTCTCGAGCCATTCAAAGAATCCGCGAACTCCCGCCCAGTCTCCTTTGCCGTCAACTACCGCGCGTTGTTCCGCGCGCGACAACTGATTGAAGGGAACCTTGAGCGAGATATTCTCGGCCTTACAAAACTCGCGCAGTTCAGCGACGGCCCATTCGTGTTGGGGCTTGGTCCACGGTTCAATTGCCCCTTCGTTCAGACTCAAGCCCGGATTGGGAATTACCAGATCGAGATCCAAACCAATCGTGTTGCCAAATCCCTGACAGGTCGGGCACGCGCCGTACGGGTTGTTGAAACTGAAGAGCCGTGGCTCTGGCTGCGCGTAAACTGTGCCGTCATACTTACATTCGAATCTGTTAGAGAAGGGAAGCCGTCGCGGTTTCGTTTCTGTAGTTTCGATCACTGCCGAGCCGTGACCTTCCTGGAAACAGATTTCGAGCGAGTCAACCAGCCGCTGGCGCAAGTCGGGCCGCGCAGTCAAACGATCGACGAGAACGTAAACGTCTTCGAAATCCGTCCGGGTGTAATCGTCAGGTGAATGCAGCTCGATGATTTGGCCGTCTGCGAAGAGACGGGTGAAACCACGCTGCATCAAGCTCATGATGTGGGCGGTAACAACGTGACGGGACGAAGGGGTGACGGGGCGACGGGGCGACCGTGCGGCTTTCCGTGTTTCGCGGTCTCCCCTTCTCTCTTTCTCGTTGGTAGTCCCTTTCTCGTTGGTAGTCACTCCTGTTCCGGCAGGGAAGAGAACGTAGAAGCGAGTTCCTTCAGCAAGCTCCCGAAGGACTTCGTTCGCGACAGACTCGGGCGAGTCGCGATAAACCTCGCGGCCACAGACGCGACAAAACGTTGTCCCAATGCGCGCGTAAAGGAGCCGCAGGTAATCGTAGATCTCCGTCTGCGTGCCGACAGTTGAACGCGGATTGCGCGTCGAGTTCTTCTGCCGTATCGCAATGGCCGGCGCGATACCGCGCACTTCGTCTACATCCGGCTTGTCCATCCGCTCGAGAAACTGGCGCGCGTATGCTGAAAGAGACTCAACGTAGCGGCGCTGGCCTTCGGCATAGATTGTGTCGAAAGCAAGCGATGATTTGCCTGAACCACTGACACCCGTCACCACGGTCATCTGGTTGATCGGAATCGAGAACGAGATGTTCTTGAGATTGTTAACGCGCGCCCCGCGGACTTCGATGGCTTCTTCAGACATGAATCAACTGCTGCCATAGCCCCACAGACAGGATCCGGCAGCCCTTCGCAAACTTCAAATGATACCGTGGTTTCTCCGGAAGGTGAAATCGCGAGGGCTTTGACCGCCGCCAAAACGAGAAGTAGCTTTGCGCGGTCATCTTACACCGCGCAACTAGCGCCGGAGAAAACTCAATGACTAGACAGACTGAGGAGCAGGTGACGAGTGTGTAGGGTAAACCCTGCCATCACCGCAATCACTGCGTTTTGTTGAGTGCTGCAGACTGGTCTACTGGTCCGCTCAAACGCGAATACCGGCCGTGACCGAACAGTCGCTGACGGACTCTTGGCGGAAAACGAGTCTGGAAGACAACATCCCAGAGCGCACTTGTGATCCCATATCCCGCGTCGATTCCCTGAGAACTGTGGTGATAAAGATGGTACTTCTTGATGTGCCGGAAGTAACGGTTATTGAAGTTGTAGTAGTGCTCTGAGTGATGGATCCACTCCTCAGAAACATAACTCAGCATGATCGCCGCAAACGTCGCAGGTGCCGTGTAAATGGGGAAGAGCAAACTCAGGGGCAGCAGGAAAAAGAAAATC
Organism: Pyrinomonadaceae bacterium; assembly: GCA_041499185.1. Taxonomy (GTDB): domain Bacteria; phylum Acidobacteriota; class Blastocatellia; order Pyrinomonadales; family Pyrinomonadaceae; genus JAOAPY01. The sequence goes on from JBGQJU010000043.1 coordinate 30,362, forward strand.
GGCAACAGGTCTTTCAACCGGCCGTTGATGTGGGTGCCGTCGAAAGGCTTCTCGTGATGTCCAAAGTGCGTCGGGTCGAGGTACTTGTGAGTCAGGTAGGTGCCGAACTTCTTGTACCACTTCTTGGATTGTTTCCAGTGGCGGTGAAAGACCCAGCGGTGGGACATATACTCTGACAGGGTGAAGATCACGATCCCCAGGGCGAAGAAAGGCAGCATTACGAACAGGTGTCGTGTGCGCAGCCCTAGGAACAGCAGAATTGCCGCAGCCGCAGTATAGAAAGCAGTTACCGGATAAAGGGTGCGTCGGGAAATTCCAGCTTGCTGGCGCTTGTAAGCGCTAACAGGGCCAATGCCGGAGCGACGACCAGGGTGCATCAATATCTCCTTTCAAAGCCTAAGTAGCTATTAGTGTTCCCCTGAAGACTGCCGAATCTTATCATATCAGAGCGACGTTGCAACCATTGACAATAATCGAACACGGCCTCTATATTCCCCGCTATGCCGCCCCCTAAATTTACTTTGCGTGGATTCAGGCGACCTCGCGAGGTGGCGTCGCTGGCGCTCGGCAAACTCGAGCGTCAGGTTTTGGACGAGGCCTGGCGGTCCGGCGAGGTGACTGTGCGTGAGGTCTACACCGCTTTCGGCGAGAACGTCGCTTACACGACGCTCATGACCACGCTCGACCGTTTCTACAAGAAAAAACTTCTACAGCGGCGCAAGGACGGCCGGGCCTTTCTCTATTCGCCTGCCGTCTCGCGAGAGGAGTTTGAGCACGGAATCAGAGAGGACGTTATTGACGGACTGCTTGGTCGCGGCGCGGAAGGAGTAGAACCGCCGAAGGTCCATTACTTGATCGAAAGCGTCGTCTCATTCCTCAGCTAATCAACCCAACTTAGTACCATTGATGGTCCTCTAACTGGTCCTGAAAGCGGACGGGAGAAATGCTGCTGCGTCTAACAGGTGAAGGAGACTGACGGAGACTACGAAGACTGGTAGTAGATCACCTTCGACGGTAGGCTCTCCGCCGAGCTTCGCGGCCGCGCTGGCGGTTTCAACCACCACAAGAGAAGGATGCGTTTGAAATGACAGCACTCAAAATCGCAGAGGCAATTGCCGTCACCTTGATAATTGCTGCTGTGCTGTTTCTTTCGGCGCCAATCCTGCGGTCGCAACAGAACTCTCACGGCAAAATTGCGGGGACGGTGAGAGATCCAGAGGGCGCAAGCGTCAGTGGTGCGGAAGTGGCGCTGGTCTATTCGCAGCAGGCAATTTTGCGAACCACCGTGACCGATGCGAGCGGGCACTTCAACTTTGACGGTGTTCCGGTGGGCGCATACGAGATCAGAATCACGCAGGCCGGTTTTGGCATCCAGCGTGTGTCGGCGCAGGTGAGTGCCGGCAAGACCGCGGACTTAGACATCAGTCTCGAAGTAGCTCCGCTCAGCTCGCAGGTGACTGTAACGGCCGAGACCGGCCAGGCTCAGGACAAGGATCGCGTTCCGCAGGCGGTCAATATCATTTCCGAGAACGTGGTTCAGCAACGCGCCAAGGGCGTGCTCGCGCAGGTAGCGGACGAAGAGGTTGGCCTTGCTCTTCAGCGCACCAGCCCAACCATCGCGGGAATCTTTGTGCGCGGGCTGACCGGAAACAAGGTTGGAGTTTATGTTGATGGTGTGCGCTACACGACTTCAGCGATGCGCGGTGGCATCAATACTTTTCTCGATCTCAATGATCCAACCAACGTCGGAGCGGTCGAGGTCTTGCGCGGGCCAAACGGCGCGCAGTATGGATCGGATTCGATCGGCGGGACGATCCAGCTTGTTTCGCGTACGCCACAGCTCGGTTATGCCAAACCGGAGACTCACGGTGAAATCAACACCTTGTTCACGAGCGCGGATCTTTCCTTTGGCGGCAACACGCTGGTCACTTATGGCACGCGCCGCTTCGGACTGCTCGTGAACGCGGCCAGTCGTCGAGTGAACACGCTAAGGCCTGGCAATGGTCTCGATCCCCATGCGGCGGTAACGCGCTTCCTTGGCCTGCCCTCGAATGTTTTCGGCAATCGTCTAACGGATACCGCGTTCACGCAGTACGGCGGATTGATTCGTTTGAGCTACGCGCCCGATTCGGATCAGCAGTTCAATTTTCATTACCAGCGCGGACAGCAGGATGGCGGCAAGCGTTATGACCAGACGCTGGGCGGCGACGGCAACCTGATCGCTGACCTCCGCAACCTGATGAACGACTTCTTCTACGCGCGGTACCTGAAACAACGCATCGGAGTTTTTGACGATGCGTCGATCACTTTTTCCTACAACGCCCAACGCGAAGAGCGCGTGAATCAGGGCGGGCAGGGCAATCCAAATGGCGACATTACTCACCAGTATGAGCGCACGCAGGTGTTTGGCGTTAGTGGCTTTCTCGACAAGCAACTCGCTCACGGAAACACATTCTTGATCGGCAGTGATTTCTATCGAGAGACAGTCAGAGCCCCGGCGTTCACCGTCAATCCGGTCGCCAACACGAGCACGCTGTCGCGGCCTCGCGTACCGGATGGCGCCCGCTACATTCTGTTCGGCGTCTTTGCGCAAGACATTTACGAGGCCATTCCCGCAAAGCTGCGCTTCAGCGGTGCTTTGCGATTCAATGTTGCCTCTTACCTTTCGCGTGCAGCAAACAGCCCGCTCGTCGGAGGCAAGCCACTGTGGCCCGATGACAATCTGCGCGCTCACGACTTTTCTGGCCGCGTCGGTTTCGTAGTGACGCCCGCGAAGCCCGTCAGCATAGCCTTCAACTACAGCCGCGGCTTTCGCGCGCCAAACATTACCGATCTGGGGACGCTTGGTCTGACGGGCGATGGTTTTGAAGCTGACTTCAACAGTGCGGCTGCCTTAGGCGGGACGATTGGTACAACTGCCGGCGATGACGCCATATCAAGCGGCATCGGCGTTCAACGCCAGCGGTCGGAGGTCAGCAACAACTTCGATCTCGGAGTTCGTTATCGCAACAAGCGTTTTGACACTGACTTGACCTGGTTTCTTACAGACATCAATGACGCGATTGTCAAACAAGCACTGATTCTGCCTGCGGGTTCGGTGGGCAAGGTCCTTGGCGATCAGCCGATCATCAGCCAGAATGCGAACGGCGCCGTCTTTGTTTCGCTTTCGACCGCGCCGGTCTTGATTCGCGCAAACTTTTCGAACGCTCGCATCTATGGGCTGGAATACACCTTTGATGCACGGCTCCATCGCGACTGGTCTTTGGGCGGCAATTTCACTTACATTCACGCGCAAGATAAAGCCACGGGCCTGCCGCCAAACATCGAAGGCGGCACGCCGGCGCCAACCGGTTTCCTGCGGCTGCGTTACGAGCCGCGCCGCAAGCATTTCTGGATTGAAGCTTACTCGACGCTCGCCGACCGGCAGAGTCGTCTCTCCTCGCTTGACCTTTCGGATCGACGCACGGGCGCGACACGCTCGCGTGGGCAAATCGCCAACTTCTTCAATCGCGGAGCGCGTGTGCGGGGTCTGATCAGTGCTGGACCGGATGGCATATTCGGCAACGCCGACGACCGTTTGACCCCAACGGGCGAGACACTCGTGCAGGTACAGAACCGCGTGCTCGGCGCCGCAACCTCCGCGCCGCTGTTCGATCACATACCCGGGTTTGGCTTGATCAATGTGCGCGGCGGGTTTCGCTTTCACGAGCGTTCGGAAATCTCAGTTGATTTTGAAAACATCACGGACCAGAACTATCGCGGCCTGGCGTGGGGAATCGAAGGGCCCGGACGCAGCGTAACTGCGCGGTACAAATTCCGCTTCTGATGTTGTTCTAGTTGGCGCATCATATGCGCAGCCGGAAAACCACCATCACAAAAGCCAACACGATTCCAGCAATCAGAAGCGCGAAAGCAATTTCAAGATGATGCTGTTTTTCTTCCAGCAACTCCGAAGCTTTTTCTCTTATGTCGCTTGGTGAGCGCAGGTTGATCTTTACGATTTCGGTTTTCATCGCTCGCAGGCAGTAATAAATGGCCATAACCCAGGGAATGATCGGCACGACGAAGAGAGCTTTGTTATAGACTTCCATGTTTTCAGGGATAAACTTCGCGAAGCCTAAGATTCCCAAGTAAACGGTCATTAACATACCGAGAGCTTTGGTTAACTCACTCGCGGCGCTAACTGCGCGGCGGTACTAGAGCGGCACAATGAGTTCAGTTGCGATCCGCAGACGAGAGCGAGGCTGCTGCGGATCAGTGCCGCGACCACCGATCGTTTACTGAAGCCGGATCCGCGCCGGCGAATCGTCAGTAATGAACGAAGGTAGTATTATTGACAGCGTGAAGTGCGAGAATACTTATGTCTCGTTATCTTTCCGGGTCGCGCGCCAGGCCCTGAGCGCGATCGCCCGGTTGTCTCTCGCGTTGGTGATGATCAGCGTGATTGTTTCCGCCCAGCACAAGAAACCCGCTGGATCACAGACCGAACAAGCGAAGGCCAACGAGCAACTCGCCAAACTCAGAGACGACTTCATCAAGGCTACGAAAGAATACAAAGCCAGCCTGGAAAAACTGATCGCCTTTTATGAAGCTGATGTGCAAAGGGCCGAAACGCGTTTCGCCCAAGCCAAAGAACTTTTCGCTCAGGGCCTGGTCGCCAAACGCGAACTTGCTGAGAGCGAACGCGCCGTCGCCACCGCGAAAGCAAAAGTAACGGAAGCTCGCCAGCAGATTGCCACCGCCGATGGGCAGATCGCGAATGCTTTGGTCGAAACGCAAGCCGACAAACAGATGGCCAAGTTACGACCGGCCAGGGGCGCGCTGGTAAGAACGACTTCCTTCATCCGTTACAACGGTCCCGGCCCTTGGTCTTTGTCAGACGCGTGGAAGGTGCAGAGTTTCTTTCGGGAGAAATTTGGCCGCGCTCTGCCAGTCGCTGTGTTCGGGCAGGGAGCGATTCACGATCGCTGGCGGCTCGATCATCACAACGCCATGGATGTGGATCTCAATCCCGACGGAGTTGAAGGCCAGGCCCTGATCAACTTCCTGCGCAGTAACGGAATACCTTTTTCCGCGTTCCGCAGCGCGATACCATTGACGGCCACCGGACCGCACATACACGTGGGTTGGCCGTCACATCGATACTGAAGCCTTAACTTACGTAACCAGGCCTTTTTTGATGTTACGCTGCCAGGCCTCGTAGTTCCTGATGCGCCGCTTGGCCTGCTTGCGCGTCAGTTTCATGGCCCTGGCAACGTAACCGATGCGTTCGGTGCGGTCGTTCTTCTTGTCGTAACGATCGCCCGGCGCTTGCAGGTAAAGACTGTAAGCGTACTTCCACTCTTCCTTGACTTCCTCAGTTGCTTGTATGCCACGGAGTTCCGGCATGCTCCCACCTCGATAGAGTATTTGGATTTCAGTTTCGTTGCAGATGAGGCGTACGGCCAGACTGTCTGGGCTGATGCGCCGCTCGCCTACATGAGGACGCCAATTTACACGCAGGCGAGGCGACGCGTCAATCCAAGAAGTCATTCAAGCAGTGGTACTCGGTTTGCTTTGGTTAAAGTTACTTCGAGACTGGGACTTCATGCGGCCGGAGAAGCTTTCGTACTTGCGCCGCCAGGTGTGATCTAAGCCGGTGGCGTCGTCGCGTTCGGTCAAGCCGTATTTCTGACGATTGGTATCCGTCTCGCCGTAGCCTTGACTGCTGGTGCGCAGACCGATGTTTGCTGCGATTTCTTCGCCGAATGGCAGGTAGTCATGACGGGCGATGATGGAACTGCCGCTGCCGTTGTTGTTCATCACCGCGCGCGTCGAGCCTTGCAGGTCTTGCAGCACGTAGTTGAGCGGTTGATGAAGTGATCGTTCTCACCACTTAGGGCCGAGGCGCTTTAGAATTTCGTCTGCCCATGTCTTCCATTCTGCGTAAGTCGCTGGGGCCATCATCACCTGGGTCATCGCAGCAGATCTACGTAGCATGATTCTTTTCTTTCTTGATGCTTCGTTCGGGAAAAGAGCGTCCGAAATCTCGAGGACGCCAGTAACATGATTCCGGCTTACTCTGCCTTTGAAGTGAAACAAGTCCCGTGAAGGAACTCCGCGATAATCCCCTTTAGAAATTAGTCCCGTCGAAAGCCTAGCTTTGAAAGATAGTTGTTTGGTGCGCGGACTAAACTTGACATCCTCGATCAGACCAGCAGGTGAGTCACCAGTTTGTCCGCTGTGGGCGATGAACAAACCAAATATCTGGCTCCCTTGTTGCCACAACTGCAGTGCATATCCATAACCATGGTCCCCGACGTGTTTAATGTTCGAAAAGTCTCCCAGCACCTTGGGGCTACTGGCTGTCATCGTCTCATCGCCGCGTTGCGAATTATTAGCAGCAAGCGTCTTGACAGCCTCGCTTGGACCGGAGCTGTCGCTGACGAAAGCCGATGAGGTTGCCTGATGAGCGCAATTTAATGGGTAGATACCCAACAGAACCACAGCCGGAATGACTGCGATGATTGTGCGCTCGGGGAGCATGGTCTTGTAATGATTGACGGAGTTCATGAGTTGCTCACTTGCATGGACGAGTCCTAACGATGCTCAAAGTGATGTCCGCCACTCTCCCCAGGGCGTGGCTGCGTCACCTGACACGTTTGTAACATCGTGGCAAAGGTAACACCGCGAGGCAGCCTTCGAGGCAACGAATAACTTGCATCAAACGCAAATCCCGCTACGTGGGGGCAGCCAGCGCCGCTGGCGCATGGTCGTTCGCCGATTCTAAGCTGGTGCCTGTTGAATTCTTCTTGTACGGCTCTTCTGGTATCTTGACACTCGGCTTGGGTATTGTTTCGGAGTCGCTGCCATTTATCATAGACTTCGAGCAGGTGTTCTTGATAGGCAAGCGGTCGGTAGCCAGAGTTAAGTGTCCACGTTCCTCCCGCATCCCTTATATGATTCGCTAAACAATTCATAGCATCACGGGCCCCCTGCGTCATATGGGCCGTATCGATTTGGTTTCCATTTGCTTGTTCGAAGCGTTGAGCATCGGGATCAGTGATCGTCGCAAGCGGGTCAACTCGACAGCGCCGTTGCTGTCGCGCGCTTCGCGCTGAGATCAACTTATGGTTTGCGGCGTGAGCGTCGCGGTTGCGGCCTAAAATCCATCACATAACTCTCGCCATAGCTTATACAATCTTCCATCCAGTCACGGGCCTCTTGTTGTGTTATTAGGAAGTTGCTCCCGCCAATATCTGCCTGTGTGGGAACCACGTCTTTATCAAGCCGCCAATATCGCCTAGAAGCGGCTAGATCATACTTCGGGTCGGGATAACCGTGTCGGTCATAGCCTCTACCTGGTTCCCAAAGAACAAGAGCACGATTCTCCTTCCAATAAACCAAGACGGAATGATAGCCACTCTCCAGCAGTCGAACCCTGCCGACGTAGAAGTGATTTTTCCGAACCTTTCCATATTGTGCCACGAGTTCTTTGAGAGCTGGCACGAGGTAGGGGCCATAAGATGGGTGTTCACGAGCCGGAATACGCTTGACGACCTTTTCCTGAGAGAAACACGTTCCCGTCAGAACCAGGCACAGAACCGCAATCGTAAATAGCCTTGTCATTTCCTACCTGTTCAAACCAAAGAACACATTGTTGGAGCCCTGAATTTGGTTAGGAAACTGAAAGAAAGGCGCTCCAAGTGCGGTGCTATCTTTCGTTCTCATACCGAATGTTCCTCCTTGAGACGCAAACGGATCGGTACCTGGATTCTTTGCCGCTTCGATTGCGCTGAGCAGTTTGAAACACTCAGGGGAATCAGCATTAGAATTCAGAGCATCGCTTATGTTCTTCTTGATTCCGCTGTTAATCCCGTTTGTTGTAAATCCAGCAAACTGAGTGCCGATGTTGGACTTGCCGCTTGGATTCTGGCCTCTTGAGTAAATTACGTCCGATATGCTTGCGCCCGGGTTTCCAAATCCCATTGTTTGACTCTGCTTCAAACCCGGTTTCCCGAGGAAAGCCACTCTGTTCAGGACGGCACCCTCTATGGCATACAGTTCATCGGCCTGTGGTTTTTCATATCCGATGTCCGATATCCTTGTAGCCTCGGCAAAGAGGAGTCTGGCTAGCGCGCCGGTGTCAGTATTGGCGGCTGGTAGATTAGCGACGTCCTTGCACTTCTGCCTTTGTGGTTGCTGCTTACGACCTCCACGTTGGCCACCAATCGGCCCGCCACGACCGTCTGGTCCGCCACCGCCACCATCCACTGGCGGCTCCCCGCAGAGTATAGGAAAAATCCAGTATGCCTTTGTTTCTTTCCCTACCGCGACTATCTCATACAAGCACAGCCCCGTCGGATCGACGAAGTTCACCGGATCGTTCTGAACGTAAGAATAGCGATTGAAGCTCTGCGGGTTGGTAATGCTCATGCTGCCGCCGTACGGATCGGGCGTCGTCATGCGGCCGGAGAAGCTTTCGTACTTGCGCCACCACGTGTGATCTAATCCGGTCACGTCGTCACGCTCGGTCAGGCCGTAGCGCTGCCGGACACGATCCTTTGCCCAGGGATTTGTAGAGTAGCCCTGCCCGTCTGTGCGCAGGCCGACGTTCGCGCTGATCTCTTCGCCGAACGGCAAGTAGTCATGCCGTGCGATGATTGTGCTCGTGCCGCTGCCCGCGCTGTTGTTCATCACCGCCCGCGTCGAGCCTTGCAGGTCCTGCAGCACGTAATTAATCGCTCCAGCCCCGCTCGCAGCCGTGCCCCATGCCTCAACTTCGGCTATACGCGCGACACCGTCAATCGCACCGTTCACCACCACCCTGATCTTGGTCGCGGTGATTGCAGAGAAATTGATCTTCTTCCAGACAAGATTATTGCCGGTGATCGAGCCTCCAGGCACTGTGACCCAACTCGATCCATTCCAATACTGCACGTCGAACGCCGTGACCCCATAATTCGCGAAGGTCTGTGTCGGCGAAGGATCGGCTTGTGTCTGATAGTCGTCTCGCATTGTGAAGACGTCCACTTCATCAATCGTCTTGCTGCCGCTGAAATCTATCTCCAACCACGACGGCAAGCCGTGCTCGTCGCGCCAGTAACGATCGCCGTTCGTGCTGGTGTAGCGCGTGCCATCGTTAGCGTAAGAAGGCTGGAAGTGCAGACCAGGATAGACGCCATCTTGCGTGTAGTTTTGAGCGGTGGCCACCGCTCCTGCCGAGGCCAGCGCCACGTTCGTTCTCGAAGAGAATTCCTGCGTTGCGAGCAATTGCCCGCCGCGATAGATATTCTCTCGCTCGAGTGCGCCGGCAGTGTAATCGGCAATGTCCTGCCCGAAGATATCGTAGACCATCGTGCGCGTCACGTTGTTCGCGGTCGTTTGCACGCGCTGGCCGGCGCCAAGACAACTGCGGCCCCTCACCTAACGCTTTGTCTTTTTGAACTCAAGGTAGGCTTCATAGAAGCGCTGCAGTTTCTTCACGACTAAACCTGGCATCGGTTTTCCGGCTTCGTCGATTTTGATGAAATCCCTTTCGCTCCAACTGGGATATTCCGGATATCGCGCCACTAGGAAATTACTAAATTCCAATAACTCCGCATCTGCAATACGAGTGCTCTTCTCGAGTCGCAAAGTGTTCCTGATCGCTTCGTCGGTATCATTTATTCCCTCCGCTTGTTGAAAATAAATTACGGAAACCTCCAACCGTCCGTAAACCCATTTCCCATACAGCTCTTTGCGTTCATAACCCGCTGCGCGCATTCGGTCGATGGCACGCTTGAGTGAGTCTATCGCCCGCCGACCGTTTTCTGAGCCGCGCAGCCGAACCGCAAGCTCGTCCAGGTAGCTAAACAATATAATGCAAGCATCAAAACGCTCACCCCTCTTGCCTTTGCCCTCGCTGAATCGACTCAGATCATACTCGTCCATAATATCGATTATCCGCGGTAACGCTTTTAGCCCGTCGCGCAGAATGTACTTCTTGATTACGAGATCGTAATCGTCCGACAAGCTGGGTTGATGGTGAAGCTGCTCATTCACCCATTCGTCTACCCGTTGAGAGGGCGTCATAGCTGCGATCTCCGCTTCTGATTTGTGCTTGTACTTTTGCGGATAAATCATTGACCACGCAAAGTTCACAGATTGCGACTTCAGATCGGGAGCATGGTTGCTCCCCTCCACTCCTGTCGCTCGGGGGCTAACAAGAGTCCAAACGCAAACGCTGGTTGCCAGCAAGATCAGAACACGAAAGATCATCGACGAACGCCCTTTTTCACTTCACACTCAAAAACTCAATGACAACACTACATTGGCAGCTCGCTCGGCTTGCTTAGTTAGTAGCACCCGGCATACCAACGAGCGACCTCGACCCACCTTCCACCGATCCAATTATAAAGGACCCAATCATACGGAGCGCAGGTGTAGCCGCCACCACCACCGCCGCTGCCACCGCCGCCTCCGCCACCTCCCGCAGGACCGGAGCCTGCAACCTTAACGTTATTGGCGCCGCATTGTGCGACGATGGCACTTATCAACTCGTTCATTTGTTGGCCGGTGAGAGATGCACTACTGTTGCCTGAAAGAACCTGATATACCGCGTTGGCCGCGTTGGTAAACTTGGCATCTCCGATGGTGTGATCCACGTCCTTGCCACCAAACAACGCGTGCTCCAACGTGTTACCTGCATGACCAAAGGGCAGACCGTACCCCTGATGCGCGCCATCCACGTCCTCAATCGAATGTAGTACAAAACCCGCATGCTTGAAATCCCCTGCTGCAATATAGCCGGGGAATTTTCCCACGTTCTTGGCGAGGGTAGCCTCACTGGCAAAATGAATCTCTGCGGACGGACCTCTGTGGAAGAGACTTTTGAAGAAGTTAATAGGATTGGTTGCTGCATACTTGAACGAATCTGCGCCGCCCCGTTCACTGCTTGCAAAGTGGGCGAGAGCCGCCGCTTGCTGATCGGTGTATCGTCCACTCAGCTTCGCGAGAAAATTCGTCATGGCTTTGTGGATGCAACCTGAATATAAGCCGCTCGGATCGATGAAATTCACCGGATCGTTGTGAGTGTAGTTGTAACGATTAAATGACTGCGCGTCTCCGATGGACATACTTCCGCCATGTGGATCGGGACTCGTCCATCTTCCTGCAAAGCTGTCGTACTTGCGCCACCAGGTGTGATCTAATCCTGTCGCGTCGTCGCGCTCCGTCAGGCCGTACTTCTGGCGATTGGTGTCCGTGGCGCCGTAGCGTTGCATTGGTGTGGGCAAACCAGTGCCGGAGCCGATCCCTTCGCCGAACGGCAAATAGTCATGCCGCCCGATGTTACTAAACACAATCTCATGGTTGCCCTCACTTCTTCGGTCGCCAAGCCTCCGGCCCTGCTTCAATCGTTGTCGGCTTGAGGAAAATCTGTTCATTGTAATCAACGTTGATCTGAATCTTGTCGCTAAAAGCCGACCCGTTTTCTGGCGCGGCCTTCTGAGGAACCTTGATTCCATCGACCTCAACGTACTCAGACACATCGACGTTGGAGATCGTAAACGGTCCTCGCCCAGTTATTGACCTATTATAATAACTGATGCGAACAGGTAGATGTGTAAGTGTGTGAAGCGCGAAGTCAACCCTCTGACCGAAAACTTGCGTCTGAACAATATCCACTGTCTGCCCGTTAACCTTGCTCTGATGGACTGCGATAGGCACGGGCGTGACCCACCTTGTTTCCAAGAAATAGAGCAGCTGGATCTTTAAGAGGGGGGTTTCTTCCCACCTGTAATCCGTTGCGAGGTGACGGATTTCCATTTCCGGTAAATCCGGAGTTGAGACGTACGCAGTCTTGGCTCCATAATCGCGCATTTCAATTCGCAGTCCGAACACATCAGGCCGCATATCGTTCCAGTGCCACTGCTTATCAGGAAACACAAAAACTTCCTCTTGAGACCAAGGATTACGTTTTCCCTGATGTGTTGTGTATTCCGCGCGCGATGATATGACGATATTCTTGACGTGGAGCTTCTCTCGGCCGCCTTTTGCGGCAATGGCTTGCTCCCATAGCCATCGCGCTTCTTGTTGCGTGCCCTCCTTCCGTTCTGTGCTTTGAACGCGGCAGCCGGGAGTTGATATAAATGTAGGAGTCGCGAAAAGGCTTTGTAGGTGAACAACGACCGCGATCCCGATAAGACTTACCAAACGCAATGTCATAGGTTCTCTTACTTCTTCGGTCGCCAGGCCTCAGGTCCCGCCTCAATAGTTGTCGGCTTGACGAAAATGTCTTCGTTGTAGTCAACGTTTATCTGCATTTTGTGACTAAAGAGCGAGCCGTCTTGCGGTCTCGTTTTCTGTGGGACTTTGATTCCATCCACCTCAACATATTCCGATAGATCAACGGCGAAGATTTGAGGTGCGCCCCTAGAGTGAGACCACGAGTTAAGGTGGTTTTCGTATAGCAGCGGA
>JBGQJU010000044.1:0-42762 GCA_041499185.1 Pyrinomonadaceae bacterium
CTCGTCCCGCTTCCACTGCTTTCAAGATCGTGATGATTTGATTCTCACTGAATTTGCTCTTCCGCATTGGGGCCTCCAAGCGTCATACTCGCCCGGAAACCTCTAGTTTTCAATGGCCCGGTTTTTGGGGAGGGTTACAGTAACCAAGGGTATACGTTCCGACACCGTTGATGGTGCGCGTCTCGGAAGTCATTTGAGAAAGTTGGTTGTAACTGTAACTCACACCGCCAAAGCCGTCGGTGCTGTTCGGCACCGGTCTAATCTATGGGACGGGAAGCGTCTTGTTGGGTTGGCCTCAAGAAATATCTACCGGCTTATGATTCCTTTTCTACATTGTCGCCCTTCTTGCGACAATCGGAGCGGTTACGCTAGTGCAGCGCATCCTTTATTCCAAGTCATAGGCCAGGCGCATGCCGCTACCACCGTCCCCGCTAAGCTTTTGGGAAACGGTTTGCCAGATTAGCCGGGTATCCTGCGGAAACTAACTGCCACGCTCATCGCTTGATGAAACTACGATAAACTCTTACTTCTCATTCGCCGAAGGCGCAAAAGTTGAACTGTCCCGAAGATCAGAACTGCGATCGCAAACACTGTTTGTAGAATAAAGTTATCCGGCGTTCCTTTGAACCATATTCTCAGAGCGTCTAAGCTAAGGATTGGCACGCCATGGGAGTTTGGTATTGAGATCATGTAAGGATAACCTGTCTTATAAATTACGTAAGCAGCTATTACGATAGCGAGTGCCGTCGTTGATAAACGATGAATCAGGAGCAGAACCGCCGTGATCAACATCAGCAGAGGACCCACCATTAAGTTACTAACGAATATCGACGGGCTTAATACGAAAGGATTGTCCTTTTCCTGCATTGCATCAATGAACTCGGAAACACAGTAAGCAAGAGCGATCGAGAACAGCACAGCTTGAGGCTTGAACAATCGTTTCAACATAGACCGAAGACCATTTCCTTTGCTACTGGGAGGAACCGTTGGCTTTTCATTATCCTTATTCATCTGCAATCCGATCTCTGCTTCCATTACAGGATTGTCGCTATCATTGACAAGCATCTTGAAGGAAGTCGTACCAGTCGTACCAATACAAATCATGTGCAACCCTGCTAGGAATGGCAGGTTGCCCACCTGCATGAATAAACTCGTGAATGATCGTTTCTTTAAGCCATCCCCGTTCGAAGGCAGAACGAGCGAGGAACATTCGAGGCCTTCGATCTCCTGGGTTCGAAAATGGGTTTGGTTCCCCGGGAAACTGGCTAATTGTTCCGCCGCGGGTATAATAGCTGCTGCTGAACTGCTCCCAGTAGGTTTGTCGCGCACCCTCAACGATACCTGTCGTGCCTTTGTTGGAAGGCTCCCTGAGCCACGTGGCGGCGCCAATCACTATACCCTTTTCAACGGTTTGATTGATAGTTTGCAGTCCCACAATTTCGAACGCCCGTCTACAACGCTCATTCTGCAAGAGTGAGGCGATAACTGATCGAATCTGGTCCTCACCCTTCTTGGCATAACCGTCATCAACAAGGGGCAGATATTCGACGCCAGTTTTCTGCGGTGCAAAGTATCCATCATTGGCAGCCGCGACCGTCAACCAAGCGGAGTAGTCTCCAGTATTTGGGTCCTGACTTGAACCACTTCCCATGAGGACCGAGCCGTTGCCTTCGACCCATTCATAGCCGCCGCCGGGAGTCGCGACAAGTTGACCGGCTGAGTGGTTAAGGAGAGTAACGCTCTCCTGGAAGTTCCACACAGAACTGGCGGGCACCAAATGAGTGCCAGTCCACTTAAAGATACTGTTTCCATTCTGATTGGTGGTCGTAAAATCAAGGACCTGAACCATGAAATCAACCGACTCGGTGTTCATCCAACCCACTTGGGCTTCGCATGGGGCTGGCATGCCGTGTATTGCGCAGCCCCCGATCCAGTCGTAGGCGTTTCCACCTTCATTGAGATTGGCAAAAGACACAGCTTGTCCAAGCGAAGCCATATCGGCGCCGAAGGGGTCACGTTCCTCGCGGTTCATCATCCGCCAATAGGGATGTCCGTTAGTCACCACCCAGCTTCCATTGACCGGGTTATTGTGTTCGTATTCAATAGAACCCCAGATGGCACCGTCGCGAGCGATGCGCTGTCCATTCAAATAGAAACTCGTGCGCCGCTTTACGCCCTGGCCTTGATAGTTCTGCACGACTTCAGTAACGAGTGCACCTCCCAGCACTGTCGAACGCACATCGTAAGTCGCATCCTCGGTTGAAGAGATACCTGTGACCACTGGATCGCCATTTTGATCCGTGCCCCACTCCTCCTGGCGGGTAATCGCGTCATGAATGCCGACGCCGCCCAAACCGTCATAGGTCTGCGTCAATTCCGCGGCCGGCTGAACCGGGAAGTTTCCTCCACCGACCGTTGCGGACGATTCGGCATGGGTCTGCCGGCTCTCCGCGTTGTATTTATGGGTGTTGGTGTCTGCGAGCAAATTGCCTTGCGGGTCATAAGTAAAGAGATTGTATTGGCTCTGCCGCCGATTGTTTACGTAAGTGGCCGTGTCGCTCTCAGTGAGATTATAAACCATGCCGGTACGGCTGGTGATATGATTCCAGGCATCGTACTGTATGGTTTGCCGGTACATATCTTCGTAATTCGGATCAGCTTCCCCACGCGCTCCGTGGTTGACATACGCTCCCTGCAATCTGCCTGCGTGATCATACTCCCAACGGCGGTCATTGCGGTGCTCTTGTTGGTCGTAAGCGTGGTGCGCACGGCCGTCGGCAAAATAGTCGTACGTCCAGGTCATCGTGGCCGAAGGAATATTGTATGGAGGCTGGTACGCGTAGGGATTATTGATGCGAACGTTATTCACATCGAACTGAGTCGGCTGCAAACGAGAATTGAAGCTTGTCGCTTCCCACACTCCATTGCCATAGGTTATCTGTTTGACTGCGCCCCAGGCACGATATTGAATCCCCGACGCGATTTGGGTAACAGGCTGCGAGCCCTGATCGTAGTTGCCGTTGAAATAGGCGGCGACGTATCCGCTTGCGCCCATTGATTGGACGCGTCCAACTGAGTCTCGTTGGTAAGTAACCTGGCCGTTGAAAGGATCCGTGAGCGAAGCAAGTTGTCCCGCCAGATTGTAGCCGTATGTGAGCGTGAAAGAGTTTGGGAGCGCACTGAAGCTGCGCGTTTCGGAAGTCATCTGGGAAAGTTGATTATAGCTATACGTGACTCCGCCAGCACCGTCGCTCATTGACGTTCGATTGCCCGCTCCGTCGTAACCGAAGGCGACGTTAGGAGTCGAAGGAACGCCCGCCGGCACGCTGTAGTTGATGCCCGTTACGAGATGACGATTGTTGTAGGAGTAAGTTGCGCTCGCTCCGCGCGCGTCGGTGACTGAATGAGTCGTGTCGTCGAGGTTATAGCTGAAAGTAGTTGCGGTGCCGGCGTTCTGTTCGGGAACGTGTTTGCTGCCCAAACGTCCATACCCATCGTAGGTAGCAGTGGTGTCTTGATAGACGCCGCTCGTGTCCGCGCCTTGATACTGACGAACCAGCGTAACCTGGTCGCGCGCATTGTAGGTGTTGGCGATCGTGGAATAGACCGTCGTGCCATCCGAGTTATAGATCTCGCTCTTGGCGGTACGCGAGAGCGCGTCGCTGTAGACTTTCTGCTTGCGTCCAACTTCGTCAGTCAGCGTCACCACTTCGCCGCCGGCGCAGCCACAGCCGCCGTAGCTTGCCGTCTTCGTTGTGGTATCCGTGTTGGTGGTAATCTGCGGCCGGCCTTTCCAGTCGTAAGTCTGCTGCGTGTAGAGCCAGCCGGCACCGTCATCTCCTGAAGGAACCCAACCCCCGTTTATCTCCGCGGGATTCGATTGTTTCACTGCTCGGCCCATCTGATCGTAAACGGTCACCTGCGCTTTGTAGCCGCCCGTGCTGCCGGGATGATTATTCGCGGCTCCAATCACTCTACCGAGTCCGTCGAAAGTCTGAATTGCATAAGCATCATCCGCCACATTGTTAACGCTCGACCAACTCTGCACATAGTACGGCCCATAGACATAGCGGGTGTAAGCACCGTTGTTGGTCGTCGTCACTTGTTGGATGCGCGCGGCGTTGTCGTAAGCGAAGGTTTGGATGATGCCCTGCGATTGACCGGCGGGTGGCGGGCCTTGCACGCGTGTCTTCGCGCCAAAGTCGTAATGATACTTGACGAAAGAACTGTTCCCGTCCGCATCCGTAACGGTCGTGGGATACGCCAAAGTCGAAAACGAAAGATTCGTTGGGTTAACGCCATCTGCGGAGAAGGCATCCGTATAACTGACGGTACTTTGATGACTCGCAGGATCGGTGCTGGTAATCACTGAGCCCGCTGTGTTGTACTGCACACTGCTCACTGTCCACTGCCCACTGGTCGTCACATCGTACCGGCGCATGCTGGAAAGGTTGGCGCGGCCCTGCACGAGACCGGAGCCGTAATTGGTCTCATCATGCTGCACGGGCGCTCCCTGGTATTGCGCCGAACCCGTTTCGTCGTACTGAAGAGTTACTTTCGAGAGCAGCGACGTACCGCTGTTGTCATTGCAGGGCACCGCTCCCTGAGCAGCATCGCAGAGGTATTGTGCTGCTGTCAGACCGATGATCCAACGGTTCAGATAGGTCGGATCGAGATTGTAATCAGTGTGCGTGCGCCGCAACACAGTCGTTGCCAACGCATCCCACTCGTAAACATCACTTAGCAAAACGCTGCTGGTACCGCCGGGTGGAGTGAACGGCGTGGTGTAACCAATCGTCGTGCGGCGGTGGTTGGTCCCATCGTAAATATCTGTCTCCGTCGCACGCGGATTGATTTGATAAGCGGCACTGGTGTTGTCTTGCGTCCACGCGGTAGTCGTTCGCTTCTCCCAGCTATCTGTGTTCTCCGCGTTGTTGCTGAGATAGATCTTTGTTTCCGTAGCCAGCCGCTTCTGCCAGCCACTAGTCGCATAAAACTCTTTGTAGACGGTGCCGTTCGGCGCAGTAACCTTGCCCCAGGAATTGTCGGACGCAGCGGCGTATTGCGTCGTCACTTCCGACGGCACGCCGTTGAGGGCGTTCCAGTTCTCCGCCCAGACCCGATTGGCACCAATGCGCGGCGTCGGATCACCTGCGTCGCTCGTGTAGTCGAACGCTGTATAGGCGCGCAGGATGCTGGCCGCAACGCGCGAAACAGACGCGACGATGCCCGTCTGCGCGAACGTGCCCGTGCCGGGGTAATTGAAAACATAGGTGTTACCGTCGTCCAGACCCACTTGAGACAGCACCGGGATCACTGAAGCGTTCGCGATCCCCACGAGCGCCACGCCGCTGAAACTCGGCTGGATACCCTTGTTGTCCCAGCCAAACGTCGCCCAGGTGTGCGTCTGCCCGTTCCAGGTTTGTGTGATCGAGATAGGATTGGCATTACCGTCGTAGTTGAAAGTAATGGTGCGATTGAGCGTGTCAACGACGGTGGTGATGTCGCCGAGCGAGTTGTAGTTGACGGTGATGAAGTTGCCGTTGCGATCTTTGATCTGCGTGCAGCGCCATTCGCTTTCAATCCGCGAGTAACTCATCTGCGTGCCGTCAGTCGCGCGCAGCAGCAGGCTCGTGGGATTGCTGCTGTTGTTCTCAGTCAGTTGCAGATACGAAGAATCCGCCGCTTCGTAAACGCCTGCCGTAGCCGTCTCGCGCAGCTCAACGCGATTGCCGGCTGAAGTGATCAGGAGATAAGCGTTCTGGCTGATCTGCGCATTGAAGAACAGTTCCTGCACCGTGGGAAAGCCGAGGCGAAAACCGGGACTGAGAGAGCTATTGTCTTCGTCGAAATAGATGTAAGGACCGGAGCGCGTCCACACCGCCGCCGATGAGTAAGACAAACCCAAACCCAGATCCAAACCTGCGCGTCCGGGGAGGCTCAACAGACTCGCGCTCCACTCGGCATCGCGCGCCATGATCTGATTGCCGGATTGATTGAAAGGATCGACGCGCGCCGCTAACAGAGACGTAACCGCACTCGAAGCGTTTCCGTTCGGCGTTACGGTCGAGACGTCGTAGATAAACTCGCCGCTCTCATCAAAGGCACGCCGCACCTGTTCCCGTCCGTAGGTGGGTATCAGACTCTCCCAAAACGCCCAACCGCCTGAGTCCGGCTCGCGCAGCAGATAAGTCTCGTACAAGTTTTGCACATAGACGTGATTCGACGTGTTACGCGCCGCATACTCTGCGGATTCAAACAAAGTCTTGCCCATCTCGCGCGCCGCCATCACCATCGAAGTCTGCGCGTGAGCGTGAGCAAGCGCGCAACATGTCGTCAAAGTAAGCTTGTTCGTTCGAATATGGTTGCCGCGCCAGCGCGTAGGAGAAGAATGTCTGCACGTACTGATCGTCACCGATGGGTGGCGGAACTGCGAGCGGTAGCGAGCGGGTCTTTGTGCTTGTTCGTGGGTGGTTGAGTTTACTTCTGTGCGATAGAGAAGACGAAGGCGGTGACTTTAACGCAGAGGCCGCAAAGGTTTTCGCAGAGGAACGCAAAGGAAGACTCTCCGTGCCTGCGGGCGGGACGCCCGCGCTCCCAGTGAACGCGCCGAGCGTCGTGCCGGGGTCGCCAACTTTCAAGCCATTGCGCGGCACGAGCGCTTTGCGCCGCGCACGCATCGTCGATGGAACCTGCGGCGGCGCTTGCGGCTCCGGCTGACGCTTACGCCGCACTTCATCAAGGTTCGGCAGATTCGCCGCCGGTGGCCCCGCCTCCGGCCTCCCTTGTCGCGCCTGCCCCTGACCGCCTGACGCAGCCGCCCGTCGGGGTATGACCAGTGTAGAAAACAGCAACGCGAAACAAATCAAAATTGCGAGAGAGATTGCCAGAGATTTTCTAAGAGAAGAGTTGCGAGAGGGGTGGCGAAACATAACTTGGCTCCTTTGGGAGTTGAAGCCGCTGCGCAGTTACGAGGGGTCTGCGTCAGCCGTTGCCTGTTATGAGTATGCTTGCGTGGAGGGCTTACGCGGTGTACGTCACACGTGAGCAAACATCTAAACCAACGGCCGGAGTCTATGCCCGATTAGCAAAAGGAGTCAATAGAGAATTTTCCTCTTCGATGACCGGTAACAACGCGGCGCCGCGGGGCAGGACGTAACCTTCAACGCGTGCGTCAATGTTTGTCAGCGCGTCTGCCAGCGTTCGCGCCGGCGTCATACGCATCCGGCGAACATCCTCGTCGGCGAGTTCCGAAATCAGATGGATGCGATAACGTTCGGCCTTCGTCAGCAACGACCAAGCCGTCTGTCCGTTCACTTCATAACTTTCGCGCAGGCGCGTTTCGAGTGCTTGGGAATCACGCTCTTCAAACCACTTCAAAAAATCAGGCCGCCCCAGCCCGTCGCTGCATTCGGCCAGAAAGATTATCGTGCCGCCTTCTCGGCAAGCATGGGCCGCCATGTCGAGGGCCTTGTGCGCCTGAATCAGGTTGATGTCCCAGGGAAAGCCGCCGCAACTGGCAATCACCACATCGCGCTGCGAGTCGATCCTGATCGAGTGATTCTTGAGATACTGCTCGCAGCCGCGTGCGTGCGCCGCGCGCCAGTGGCCGGCATAGACGCGAACTGCGCGGCCTCGCTCGTCAACGACTGCGTTGATACTAAACGACGGTCTAATCATCTCTGCAATGCGTTCGCATTCCTCGTGCACCGCGTTGCCGTCAAGCAGGCCGGCGCCGACGCCCGCGCGCCGCCCGCCGCGTTCGAAATCGAGCGCGAGCATGTGTGTCGCCTCGATCGTTTGCGCCGAAGCGAGACCCGGACAAATAGATTTGCGCCCGCCAGTAAAGCCCGCAAAGTAGTGAAACCCGATCGCGCCGCTGATGATCACGTGTGCATACTCTTTCAATACCCGGTTGACTTCGATGGGCGTGCCGCGCGCCGTCGTGCCCAAACGGATGAGCGCGCGTGGATCGCCAGCGTCGTGGTCAAGAGTCTTGACGCGCTGGACGATGAATGGTGTTAGCAGTTCTATCTTCTCGTTCGATGTTACCGGTCGATGAATACCGGTGGCGAAGACGATGGCGATATCACGAGGAGCGATCCGGCTTTGAATTAGGCGGCGGACCAGGAGATTGATGATTTGCGCGCTGGCCGTAGCGCGGGTTACATCAGAAACAATTAGCAGTACAGACTGGCCCGGCGAGATGATTTCTTCCAGCGGCGGAGATTGGATTGGTGAGTCAAGCGCCGCGCCGATTTCCGCATCCGTGAGCGGGCGTTCGTCGTCAGTCGCGTCATGAGCAAGGATGGCGTAACGCTTCTCGTCGAAGGAAAGGCTGAGCAAGCCACGCCCGTAACCTAGTTCGATCTGCCTCATCAATTTCGCAGTAGGGACAGACTTCAAAGTCCGTCATCAATGCCGCGTCGCTGGGCGCGAAACGTGATTCGCTACTGCTCGATACCGAATTTTACCAGCGCGCGCTCGATGGTGCTGAACGCGATGAAGTTGGTCTCGCCTCCGGCGCGCGCCGCCGCAAGCCAACGGCGAAGCTGGCGCGCTTCTTCGATAGAAGAGATCTTACAAGCACCGGTCAATGCGAGTGTGACCAGCGAGTCAGGCGCGCCGTGCGTCACCAGCGCCGCTTGCAGCGCGGCTTGTTCGCGGCGATCAAGAGTTAGCAGCAGGTTGAGTTCCATATAACACTGACGGTCGGCGCTCACTCCTTTTCCGAACGAAAGCAAGCTGTCCCTGCATGACAGAAGTGAAATGTATCGTCTTCGAAGTCAGGGGTCTCCATCTGAATCGTCAAATGATCGACGCCAAAGCGATCATGAAGTTTCTCGCGCAACCCCTGCAAGAGCGCCGGCTGCGAAACGCTCTCGGCATGAATCACGTGCGCGCTCAGTGCTTCGCGTCCGGACGTAATCGTCCAGACGTGCAGGTCGTGAACGTCGCAGACGCCCTCTGTTTGCAGAATCGATTCTTCGACCGCCGCCAGATTGATGTGCGCAGGCGTGCCTTCGAGCAGCACGTTGGTCGCTTCGCGAATCAAGTTCCACGAACTCCAAACGATCAGCAATCCAATGAAGACACTAAACAAAGGATCGGCTGCGTACCAACCGTAGAGCGACATCAGCGCGCCTGCGACAATCGCGGCAATCGCGCCCAGCGCGTCGCTCATAACATGCAACCAAACGCCTCGAATGTTGAGATCGACCTCGTGGCGGCCATGAAGAGTCCGCGCCGAGATCAGATTTACTATCAGCCCGCCTCCGGCAACTAGCACGACTACGCCGCCGCGAACCGGTGGTGGCGCAGCCCAGCGGCGGTATGCTTCATAAAAAACCAGCAGCGAGATCACTATCAAGGCCACGCCATTGGTCAGCGCCGCGAGAATCTCCAGACGATAGTAACCGAATGTCTTTGTCGAAGTGGCCGGGCGCGCGCTGAACCAAACAGCCATCAGCGCCAGCACGAGCGCCGCGACGTCAGTCAGCATGTGCCCGGCATCAGCAAACAGCGCCAGCGATCCGGTCCACCAGCCACCCAACGCCTCGGCAACCGTGTAGATCGTCGTCAGAACCAATACAATGCTTAAGCGGCGACTGCTTTCGGATGCGAGATGGTGGCGGTGCGCGTGGCCCGCGTGCAGCTCTCTCTGAATCTCGTGCGGTTTTTCTGATGCCATGAACCGGCTCTGATCTCAAAATCGGATCGAGGCGAATCGCTGTTCGTCCTGTGTGCTGCGCGCAAGATTAGCAAATTATGTAAATCACGCGACAGCCGATCTGAATCGTGAATCGGAATATAGTAGAAAGCGTCTGAAGATCCAACCCAATGTCGGCGCGTTGGTTTCATCAAAAATTCAAGGCTGCTGCTACTGGCTAGAGATGAGATGCTCCAGGACCATTTGAGCGAGGGCCTTCGACTTCTTGATCTTGGTCGCCTGATCGCCGGCTCCGCCGACGCTGATCCGGATATAGCTGTTGCCCTTCAGGACATACAGCGCGCCGCCGACGCGGTTTCCAGACCAAAAAGCTTCGTCTCCAAGACCTGCGATCTTCTCCGGGGCTGCCGACTTTTCCTCTTCTTCCTCGCTTCCTTTGTTCTTGTCCTTGTCGCGCGCCTTCTCGGAATCCTTCTCACGATGGAACGCTTCTTTCCAGAACTGCTTCGGATCGCGCGCGCCCGCGCCGTCGCCTCTTTGCATCACTGTCAGGCTGATCGAATTGGTGAATGTTGGCAGCGTGAAGTAGCATTGTGAAACGGCAAACCCTCCTTCGAATTTCTCACTCGGCTTCGTCTCTTTCAACGGCTCGCTTTGAACCGACTCTATTTCTTTGCTTGTGAGCAAAGCGCAGGCATCGATCTTGCTCTTGTTCGATTCAGCGTTTGCAATCGTTGCCGGTTGGCTGGGCTGAGTCGCCGGACCAGGCGCAGCGGTGTTTGCCTGTTGCGCTCCCACAGGCGCTTGAGGTGTTTCGGACTTCGAACAACTCGCAAGCGTAACTATGAGACAAGACGCCAATAGTATGAAATGTTTACGCATAGATCACTTCATCGGTTCGTTCCGATAGAACAGAGTTGCAAAGTCTCGCACGGAGGCTCGCGCCGTGCAAGCAATAGTAGTGACGGGCGGCGGCCTTTCGTCTTGCAGCCTAAGGCTAACCGCCTAGACTTGAGAAATTCTTGAGCTATTCTTGAACTGGCGAGCAAACAGCCGCAGTCAGATTCTCAGCCGTCTACTCTTCAGCGAGTGCGAACTCCAGAGCAAACTAAAGCGGGGTTACGTTGAGGGCGACATTAAGATGCTTGTACAAGTCGTTAAATTCCCGCATGGCCTGATCGAGAATATCAGGAAGATCCGCAAGCTCACCGAAGTTAACTGACAGATTCACATTTTGAAGAAATGCCGCGTGCTTATCCATGGTCCGTTTCGAGGACGACAGCGAAACGAAGAAGAGCCGGCGCCGTTCGGCCGGCCGAAGCACATTGACTTCGCGCGTCACGAACGCTGCGCCTTGCTCCGCCGTATCAAAGTCCGAATCCAGGATCACAACATCCAAATGACTCTGGCGCATCCGCTCTATCGCCTGCTGCGTATCCTCCGCGACAAACGCCTCATAACCGTTCTCACTGAGTCCGCGCGCAATCGTTTCCCGGTGTACTGGCGCTGTGCACACCAGCACCCGACGACGATTCCATGACGGCCTGGTCTTCGACTTATGATCACTCTCATCTGTCTTCAGCAGACTAAGCAGTGCCAGCGCCAGTTCATTCGCGCCGGGCGATGATTTAGTTGGTTCAACAACAAGTTCGTCATCAATCGCACGCGAAGACGCCCTGAACAGAGGCGCTGGCACCGACCGCTCGTATTTGCCCGACGACGTTGCGGGGGAGTTGCCCATCGACAAAGCGCCCTTTTCATGGGCTGCCGCTTCGGCCCTGGAACTAACGGTCTCATGACACTTCGGGCACCGAACCGTGAAAGCGCCCGAAGGAACCTTGGCATCATCAACTTGAAAGCGAGACGTGCAGTGTTGGCAGACAATAATCATATCGGTCCCTCAGTGACGGTTGGTGTTCAGCTTATCCCTACTCGATCATGCTCAGCAGTGAACCAGATTCAGACAAAGGCCTTCCCGGTATGCCGTCGAGCTCCGCCCGGATGAAGTCTTCCGATGAGGCGAGTCCTTTCAGCCCAAGCAACAAATTATTCTGGTTTGTCGCGAAGCCGAGACCATCTTCGATGGTGATTATTTGTCGCTCGATGAGGCCCCGGATCACCGTGTCAAAATCCTGCATGCCGTCGAGCTTGCCATCACGCATCGCGTCAAGCAGAGATTTTCCCTCGGCCTCTCCCTCCTCGATATATTCCCGAGTACGAGGACTCGACCTGAGAATTTCCACGGCTGCAATACGACCATGCCCGTCAGCACGTGGGATCAGGCGCTGCGACATTATGTAACGGAACGTTTGTGCCAGCCGCGTTCTGATTACGGCCTCCTCGCTTTTCGGATACAGACCGATGATGCGATCTACTGTCTTCGAAGCATCGATCGTATGCAAAGTCGAAAGTACAAGGTGTCCTGTCTCTGCGGCCTCCAGCGCAATCTCGGTGGTTTCAAAGTCGCGCATCTCGCCGATAAGAATCACCTTTGGCGCCTGCCGCAACGCCGCCCGCAACGCTGACGGAAAGTCTTTGGTGTCGTGGCCAACTTCACGTTGATTGATCGTAGAGTTCTTATGCAAGTGGAGATACTCGATCGGATCCTCGATCGTAACGATGTGGTAATGCTTCTGCTCGTTAATAATGTTGATGATCGCCGCCTGGGTGGAACTCTTACCCGACCCAGTCGGCCCAGTCACCAAAACAAGACCGTTGCGGAGCTGCGCGATCTCTGCAAGCTGGGGAGGCAATTCGAGCGAACTCAGTGTGGGTATCTCGGTGGGAATAACGCGCATCACGATCGAATAGACTCCGCGTTGCTGAAAGATGTTGACGCGAAAGCGTGCTCGTGACGGAAGTGAGTAACTAAGATCAGCCGTGCCGTTGCGAGCGAGTCGTTCGGCGGCGTCGGGATTTGCCTGCAACAACGTCATCGCGATGATCTCCGTCTGATACGGAGTCAGCTTTTGCATGCCGAAAGGCTGCACAGGCGTCAGCTGTCCGTTGATTTCAATCTGTGGCAGCTGACCGACCGAGAAGTTCAGGTCGCTGATCTTGTCAGAAACGAGCAACATGCGCTCGATGATCGGTGGCAGGTCGAAGAAGCTCATGCCGGATGGCGCTCCATGCGTGGGTGATGTTCGAGAAAGACCGTAGGCGGGTCAAACCGGAAATGTGTCTATTGATGGCCACATAAACGCCGCCAAATAAGACGACTGATTTTGACTTATTACAATGATAAACGCAAGCAAAATCTGTTTTGCTTTGAGATGAAGGTATTTAGAGGCGTGCCAGGAGTTCCCTTGTGCTTTCTTGAATCCGTGTAGTGTCTGTGAGGAGGCTGCTGATGACGGCAACGGCATCGGCGCCTGCGGATATGACCTTAGCAGCATTCTGAGCCGTGATTCCGCCGATGGCGACGAGTGGAATACCGCCAATCACGTCGCGAACTCGGCGCAGTCCATCCAAGCCCACGACTGGATCGGGATTGGCTTTTGTTGCGGTGGAAAAGATCGGCCCGATAGCGATGTAGTCGACCGACATGTTCGCGGCCGCTTGAGCCTGCTCGACATTATGGGTTGAAAACCCGATGACCGCGCCTTCGCCAAGCAGCCTGCGTGCAACTGCGGGCGAAAGATCATCTTGACCTACGTGGACGCCGTCGGCTCCCAGCGCGAGTGCGATGTCGACGCGGTCGTTGATTACCAGTCGCACGCCACGAGCACGCGCCACGCGCAGAGCCTCTTCCGCTTCTCTGTACAACTCGCGCGGCGACAAGTGCTTCTCGCGCAATTGAATCAGTGTCGCTCCGCCTGCGCTAAATCGCGCAACTTGCTCCGCGTGCGAAAGTCCTGAAAGCCGGACGTCTGTAATCGGATAAAGCTTTGTCGTGAATGAGAACATTCTCGCGAAGCCACACGAATGAGATCACAACAGATCTTTGAAGCCAGACTAATCGATGCGTGAGGCTGCCGCAAGGCTTCGACTGCTTGAGCGCAAACGTATTCATCCGCAGACGAACGCAGATTCCAAAAGTGGTCAATGTCCACTGATTTGGCGCATTGAACACTTCCGTGGTCGAGGGCGAACGCGCGGCAGTGCTGATCGTCAACGACCTCTATGTCGAAGGCAATGAAGTGCTGAATCTCACGCTCAGTAATCCTACTGGTGGCGCAGTGCTTGTCAGTCCCAGCGTCGCGACACTGACGATCACCGACAACGATTCCGCCTCGGCGACAACCAATCCGCTCGATGATGCGCACTTTTTTGTGCAGCAGCATTACTACGATTTTCTCAGCCGCTATCCCGATCCCGGAGGTTGGGATTTCTGGACCAGCCAGATCACGCAATGTGGCACGGACGCCACTTGTCTGCGTAACAAACGCATCGACGTGTCGAACGCCTACTTCTACGAGCTGGAGTATCAGCAGACGGGCCCCTATGTCTTTCGCCTCTACCGTGTCGCATTCGGTAACGCTCAGCCGTTTCCGAATCCTGATCAATCGAATCCGACGGAAGCAAACAAGCTGCCGAGCTACGCTGTCTTTGCGACTGACCGTGCGCGCGTAGTCGGTGGCGCTAGTCTGGCCGCCGGTCAGCAAACTCTGGCCAATGCTTTCGTCCAGCGCAGCGGGTTCTTAGCGAAGTATCCGGCGAATCAGGATGGGCCGACATTTGTCGATGCGGTGCTCGCCACGATCAAGAACGACACCGGTGTCGATCTCACTTCCCAGCGGGCGGCGCTTATCGACTTGTTCAACTCCGGCGGCCGTGGCGCGGTGCTGTACCGGTTGGCCGACGACAACGTCAGCACCAATCCCATCAACAACCACGTCTTCATCGATGAAGAGTACAACCGCGCGTTTGTCTTCACTCAATACGCTGGTTATCTGCGCCGTGATTCAGACATCGGCGGCTTCGGCTTCTGGCTGGGCCAGGTCAGTAGTGGTCCATTGCGCGACATCAACAAACAGCACGCCATGGTCTGCTCGTTCATCACCTCGGCGGAGTATCAACTCCGGTTTAGCTCCGTCGCGACCCACTCAAACGCCGAGTGCGCGCAGTAAGCAGTGGGTCAGTGCGCTCGTTGCCGACCGCATTATGCTTTAAGTTTGTTCTCGCCGCGGGCGTTCATTGGCGCGCAACACTCGTTTGCGCAAGCGGATGCTTTGCGGTGTGACTTCCACGAATTCGTCAGTGGCGATGAACTCAAGCGCCTGTTCGAGCGAAAGATCTTTGACGGGAACGAGTCGCATGGCTTCGTCAGCCGTTGAAGCGCGCATGTTCGTCAGCTTCTTTTCTTTCACGGCATTCACATCGAGGTCGACCGCGCGGGCATTCTCGCCGATGATCATCCCTTCATAAACTTTCGTGCCGGGCCGCACAAACAGTGTCCCGCGTTCTTGCAGGTTAAAGAGCGCGTAGGTGTTCGTCTCGCCCGTGCGATCCGCGACCAATGAACCGGTGGAACGACCGCGCATCGAACCCTGCCATTCGCTCCAACGCAGGAACAGAGTGTTGAGTAGTCCTGTGCCCTTCGTCTCGGTCAAGAACTCGCTTCGAAAGCCGATCAGGCCACGCGACGGGATTTCGAACTCGAGCCGCACGCGTCCGGTGCCGTGATTTACCATCTTTGTCATTTGGCCTTTGCGCCGACCCATTGCCTCAGTGACTACGCCAATAAACTCTTCGGGACAGTCGATGACCACCATTTCGATCGGCTCATGAGTTGTGCCTTCAATCTGGCGCGTAATCACTTCGGGTTTTGAAACCTGAAGCTCGTAGTCTTCGCGGCGCATCATCTCGATCAGAATCGCTAACTGTAATTCCCCTCGACCTGAGACCTTGAACTGATCCGGCGATTCAGTCGGCTCAACCCTAATCGCGACGTTCCCCAGAACCTCCTTATCCAACCGTTCCATTAACTGCCGGGACGTGACGTACCGCCCATCTTTCCCGGCAAATGGAGAATTGTTTACACCGAATATCATCGAGATTGTCGGTTCGTCGATGGCGATCACGGGCAGAGGTTGGGGATTGTTGACGCTCGTGATCGTCTCTCCGATTTCGATGTCTTCAATGCCGGCCAAGGCCACGATGTCGCCGCAGCGCGCACGGTCGACCGGCTCTCGTTTGAGTCCTTCAAAAACATAAAGCTGGGAGACTCGTGTTTTCTGAATCGAGCCGTCTGGCTTCACAATTGCAACCTGGTCACCCACCGCTATTTCGCCTGAAAAGATTCGACCAATCGCCAGCCGACCAAGGTAATCACTGTAATCAAGGTTGGCCACTAACAATTGCAAACTGTCATCCCTTAGTTGCCGCGGAACCGGAACGGTCTCAATTATCTGATCAAACAGCGGGCGGAGATCGGACGAAGAATCAGTCAACTCCTTCTTCGCTATGCCATCGCGCGAAACGGCATACAAAATGGGAAATTCGATTTGCTCCTCGGTGGCATCCAAATCAAGAAACAATTCATAGATCTCGTTGACTACTTCCGCCGCGCGCGCATCTTGCCGATCGATCTTGTTGACTACGGCAATGGCTGGCAAACGCGCTTCAAGCGCTTTGCGCAGCACGAAGCGCGTCTGCGGCAGACAACCTTCGGCGGCGTCAACCAGCAGCATTACCCCATCGACCATTGTCAGAACGCGCTCGACTTCGCCGCCAAAGTCCGCGTGACCCGGAGTGTCGACGATGTTGATTTTCACGTCGCGATAGCGCACGGCTGTATTCTTCGCCATAATCGTGATGCCGCGCTCGCGCTCTAGATCCATCGAATCCATCACACGATCACGGACCTGTTCATTGTCTCTAAACGTGCCCGATTGACGGAGCATCGCATCAACCAACGTCGTCTTTCCGTGGTCAACGTGGGCGATTATTGCAACGTTTCGGATGTCTTTTCTTTCCTCAGTCATGATCACTCCGCATGGTGTGCCCCGACTTTTCCATCCGTTCTTGAGAAACTCTTTATCTTATCATTTGCGTAGCAGTAACTCCCGTCGCGAGGAAACAGGCTCGAAGTGAAGGCCGCAAGAGAGTCTGCCGAAAATCAGAGTACGTCACCGCCAACCGAAGATTCCTGGGCGAATTCTTGTCAGATTCTCTGCTATTGAGACATCGGTTTGAAAACGCCTGTTTGTCGGAGGGCTTCGTAGAGAACGATGCCAACTGCGGTAGCGAGGTTCAGGCTACGGACATTTGGATTGAGCATCGGGATAGTCAAACAACGATCCCAATTTGCCCGCAGAAGGTCCTCCGGCAATCCGCGCGTCTCACGCCCGAACACGAGGCAGTCGTTGTGCTCAAATAGCCAGTCGGAATACAGCCTTTCGGCTTTGGTTGACAGATAGACGAACCTCGCTTCAGGCAGAGCAAAATAGAGGGAATCAAGATTGGGGTGGCGGTGAAGAAGGACTTCCGGCCAGTAGTCCAGGCCCGCTCGACGCACGGCCCTGTCATCAAGCCGAAACCCCGTGGCGCCGACGATGTGCAAAGGCACACGGTTAGCGGCGCACAGTCGTGCGACATTACCGGTGTTCGGCGGTATCTCAGGCTCAACGAGGGCCACGTTGATCATAAGAACCAGTAAGCAGTAAGCGGCGGACAGTCAAGAGCACGTCGCTCTTCCTAGACAAACAACGTTGATGCGGAGCTTGATGATAGCGAAGTATCGGTTTTGATCTGAAATCAGATGAGAAACAAAACAGAAGGAACGACGAGCTTCGCTTGAAATTCGTCGTTCCTTTTGAAAGGCCTTGCTGGCCTCAGAAGTGGATGTGCGCCAGTGGAAGGTTGCTGTACCCTGCTGGTTCGAACTATCTCTTCTTGGCGGCCTTCTTTGCTCCGCCCTTCTTCTTTGCACCGCCCTTTTTCGCTGCCTTCTTTCCACCTTTCTTAGTTGCCATAGCTTATGTGCTCCTTTTTTCTAGTTTTGGTTTTCCGTTGTCTGACCACAAGATACTGTGCTTACTTGTCTCTTGTGGGCTAGAGTAAACGGCGCACAACATCTTGCTATATAAACGTAATTCGATCAGATGTCAACAACTTATTACCGATCTGGGGAAAAAGTTTTCGCCGACTGAAGGCTCCCGCGTGTGTTTTGTGATGGGAGTTTTGCGATCATGGAGGCGATTCACGATCAGTTTCGCGATCACTTTAGGACGAACGCGATCGCGAAACCGACGCATGAAATCTGAACGCAGGGTGTGATCAATTCGCGCGCGATGGAAATTAGAAATCAACGATGAAGAATTATCTGAAGAGCGGTGTGAAGACCCATTGATCATGTCGCTCGATCCCGTAGTAAGTGATCACCGAATTGCGTTTGCTGCGACTGGAGACGCCAATGAATGGTCCCGTTGAATCCTCGGAGAGTCCACTTTGCGCCGACGTGTTGCTGGGGTCGAGACCTAAGATGGAAACGACGATTGGGGCCATATTTTGTTGTACTAGAGCAAGTTGCGGGTCGCGGGTAGGTGGGCGGACGTTCGCGGTGTAAACCATTAATTGCCGGACAAAGTCCAATATTTCTGGCGATCGAGGCTTGACTAACCTCCACTCGCCGGAACTCGAAAGCGGATCGCGGGCGGCGCTTGGGCGCAGAATCTGAAGCTTCTTTGTGCGACCAGGGATCTGCACACCTTCCAATAGTTGATCGATCGATGTCGGTAATCCGGTATCGCCGCGAAGGTTTTTTGCTTTGTAATAGACACGCACCGCTTCAGCGACTTGTTCCCCGCGAAAGATCGCTTCCTTCTCTCGTTCGCGCTGCGCTTGCTGAACAATGCTTGGCGCAGCAGCGGCGGCGAACATCGCCAGTAGCGTCATCAACGCAAGGAGCGCGACCAGCGTGTAACCAGCCTCACCCGACCGAAGCTCAGGTCGGCGATGACTCAAAGGCGACGTACGAGATGCTTGAGGCATACCGAATATCTTGTGGTGCAGTTTCTTGTTAAGGGTCATCATCCTCGGACGCTACTCTGGGCGTCGGGCGCCCTTGCGGAAACGCACCTTTCTCACCTTCATTAGTGAGCGGCAACGTGTGTTTGATCATTAGGTTTGTATCAACCAACACCAACTCGCGTTCTGAGATGCTCGTGACGCGGAATCGTCCGCTGAGAACATCGCCACGCTGCACGTTGAGAATTTCTTTGCTGGCCTTTTCCTGCAGCAGGGCAGTGTCGCCGATACGGCGTGGTTTGCCGATGATACCAATGTAGGTGTAATTCGGAGTCGGCGGAGGGGTCACACTTAACGTTGCCATGTTTGAATAGAGCTTGCCATCGCTTGTCTTGACGATGATCTGGCGCTGACCGGCAGTCGCGATCATTGCGGCCGACACCGTGGCAGAGAGCTGCTGCGGGCTCTTGTAGCGAGTAGGCAATTCACGACCATCAATAACAACGTGCACCGCCGGAGTAAACTTGTCTCCCGTCGCGTCCAGCGAGAAGTCAGCCGTGCGGGCGTAAACGTTCGAAGGTGAAATGGCCGCCAATAACAAAGGAGGTGTTGGAGTTGGCGACTGAGGGGGCGGCGGCGGGCTCGGCGCTGGCGGAGGCGGCACGTAGAAAGCGAAGACGTTGCGCCGGGCTTCAGGTACAACTGGAGCGGACCCCGGGTAATTGATCGGCCGTAGATCATCTGGCGTAAGACCCGCATCGCCGTCGGTTTTCGTCCGTTGGGACCTAGTATCTGGTGATGGCGAAGCCGACGGTACGCCGGCAGCATTTGATTTGGGCTTCGAGCTTCCACCAAACCCAAAGAGCGTCCACCAGAGCGCGATGATCGCCGCTATGCCGAGCCCGATGGCCAAGATCAGCTTCTTCTGGTCGTTTGATTTTTTTAATTCAGCGGTTGCCATTGGTTGCCATAACTAATAACTTTCCTCAGTGCTCTCCTGAAGTCTGCTCGGGGCCTGTTTCAGTTGCTCCGCCTGCACGCTGGAAGTAAGTTGCCATATCCAGGCGCAAGCTAACAAGGGCGCTACCCGATCCCGATTTCAAGGGGCCGCTCTCCGTCGTTGGCAGAGCATTCGATTCCGTCGCGCGTTCCAGCTCGACTGCATTGATAATGATGAACTGTTTGCTGCTTTCGATGTCCCGCACGAAGTGGCGGAGGTTTTGGTACTGACCTTCGATGGTCACGTTGACAGCGATACCCGGATAGATGCTCTGCCATTTGGCGGCTGCAGATTTGGCACCACCGGCGGTTGCCTGTTCCTGATTCTTCGATCCAAGCGGTTCGAGTGCTGTATAAGTCGGGCCCGAAGTGTTGCGCAGTCCATTCTTGTGAATCAATTGGTTGAGTTCCTCGTAGAGAATCATGCGGCCCTCATTGCGCTCAACGAGACCGTTGTCCTCGAATTTCGCGAGACTCTCGGTGATCTTCTGCACGGTGGCCTTCGTATCCAGTCCTCGATCAGCGTCCTCGCGCGTGAAGCGCAACTGTTTTTGCAACCGATCTCGATCGAGCAAAAGCGACGCTACTCGCGATCTTGCCGGCTGCAAGAAATAGAAGTAACCAACGATCACTACCACCAGCATCACCACGCCGCCCGCCAGCCCGAGGATCTCGGCAATTCCGAACATACCGCGGCGATGCGCCCTGCGAAACTGGTCGAGCTGCACTCGGAATCGTTCCCGACTGCCTGGAAGCCGACTTGTTACGGGCTGCTGGCTCATCGCGGACCTCCAGTTGAAGCGGTGGTTGAGCGCTCGACTGCCGCCCTGGCACCCTCATCAGTCCCGGAAGCGAAACTTGCTCGAGGACTGTACTGAACATTCAGTTCGTACTCAGCGCCGGTCTCGCCTTTCCCTTTTTGCAGGCTCTGGGTGGCTAGTTCCGCGTGGAAGATCCCGACGCGATCCATTTCCGCGATCATGTCGGTAACAGTTGTCGGTGTCGTGGCAACCACCGTCAATTCCAGATCAGCAACAGTGTGTCCACCTTGGGCAGCAACATGGCGCACGGTGATGCGCGTGACACGAACGCCATTCGGCAACACCGACTCAAGGTCACCAAACAGTCGTGTCCACGAGAAACGTTTGCGATCGACCAATTCGTGAGCGGATTTCAAAGCTTTCGCCTGCTCCGGGCTTAGAGCGCCCTTCACTTCTTCAGCCCGCTTCTGGAGCAACTCTTCCTCCTGACTTAAACTCGTGATTTGGTTCTGAACTAGTTTGGCCTGCGCATTCGCCTCGCTGGTCCAACGCACTATAAAGATCAAAGCAACAAGCGAGAAAACCACAAGTACAGACGTCACTGTCCAGGGCAGCGCGCGATTCGTAAAGGGCTGGTTAGCTAGATTGAGTTTGCTCACGGATTAAGCTCTGCTCTTTGTTTGATGGCGACCAGACGAATACGCCTTGGTGATTGCATCAGCCCAAGCATACACGGCCCCGATAAATAGGCGCAACTGACGGTTATGCTTTGGCGCGCCAACTTAATTCTGCTGGCACAGATTACACGCTATGGATGCGGGTCTGTTTCACAAAGGTTCGGCGCTGTGGGTCGATTTCTCAAGGGGCGGAAAGGAAAGTAGCCGACAGTGCCTGCGATTAGGGCAGAGTCATGTTCGTCTCGAAGGCAGGGGCTTTTCGGTGGCTGCAAGCGACGGGCGATAGGCGCAGATTCGGTTGCGACCGCTGCGCTTGGCCCGATAGAGGGCCGAATCTGCCAGTTCCACCAGTTCAATCGGATCGCGCGCGTCGTCAGGGAATGCAGCTATACCAATGCTAATTGTAATGCGGTGCAACTTCAGTTCTCCGGTCGATCCTTTACGCACTGCTCGAAATTCGTGTTTCTCGATGGCCGAACGCACGCGCTCTGCAGCTACCAGGCCTTGCGCGTAGTCCGCATCGAGCAAGAAGGCGGCGAATTCCTCACCGCCAAAGCGGGCCGCGACGTCACCGGCCCGCAGCGCGCTCTTGATGATGCCTCCAATCTCCTCTAGCGTCTCGCTGCCGACGAGGTGGCCGTAAGAGTCGTTTACGAGTTTGAAATGATCGAGGTCCATCATTAGAACGCAGAAGGGTCGCGACTCGTCGGCAGCGCGCGCGGACTCGCGACGTAATTCCGAGAAGAACGACTTGCTTGTGAGTAGCCCGGTCAGTTCGTCGTGGGCGATCAGCCGGTGGATCTGTTGTTGGAACTCGCGATCGATCTCGTCGAGCATCTCAAAGCGAAAGAGATGATCGCCAATTATTACTTTGTCGCCATCGTTGAGAATTGACTCTGTGACGAGCTGGCCGTTGAGCAACGTGCCGTTGGTTGAACCGAGATCGGTGATCTTGTAGTGCATAGAACCGGTTTGAGAGTCGCGCACCGCGTTGATGCGAGCATGTAGGCGAGACGCGCGATGGTCATTAACTCGCACATCTGCTTCAACGGCACGCCCGAGCACCACCTCGTCTCGTTCCAGCGGGATGGGGACGGCCATCAACTCGCCTCGCAGAAAGACAAGCGCCGGACGGCGTTCTGACTGAGTCTGCGTCGCTTCCCTCTCGGTCTGGCGAGCCTGCGTCTTACCAGAATCATCCTGCTGTCCCTTTGCCGCTATGTTGCGATTATCCATGCCTGACCATTCTGTCTCGGGTGAATCTTTTCCGGGAACCCGTATCTTATCGCGCTGGCGAATGGTGGAGCAAATATCATTTTAAGATGTGGGCGAGACATGCGTGCGGTTCCGTATTTCCAGCAGCATAGCTTGTCGCCCGCGCGATCTTACTTCTATAATTGCAATCTGCTGGTCACTCAGCGTTAGCAAATATCATGGGACGAGTAATAACAAGACTTGTCTCTGGCGCTGAAAAGGCCGATGGAACCGTCTATTAAAGGGAGTGCTCGATTGGAACAAGAGACAACAGCCACGTGCGAATGGTCGAGGGAAGGTTTGTCGGTTGAGCGCGTGGCGGTGGCTAACCTACCCACTGAATGGGGCGATTTTAAGATTGCCGGCTATAGATCTCGAAGCACTGACGAAGAGTTTGTGGTGCTGTTCAAAGGTGAATTGCGTCCGGACGTTCCGACGCTTGTGCGCATCCACTCGCAATGTTTGACCGGCGATGTTTTCGCGTCCACGAAATGCGATTGTGGCAAACAACTCGCTAGCACGATGCTGATGATTCAGAAAGAAGGTCGCGGCGCCGTAGTCTATCAACAGCAGGAGGGCCGCGGAATTGGAATTCTAAATAAGATCCGCGCGTACGCTTTGCAAGACGAGGGGGCTGACACCGTCGAAGCTAATGAACTGTTGGGTCTGGCTGTCGACTCGCGCGAGTACCGGCAGTGCGCCGAGATACTGTATGACTTGGGCTTGTGCCAAGTGCGCGTGATCTCGAACAACCCACTAAAATTGCAGGCGCTTGAAGAGGCCGGCTTGAAGATTGTGGAACGAGTCTCAATTCAAGTCGATTCACCAGAATCCGCGACGAAGTATCTACGAACGAAGAAAGAGAAGCTGGGACATCTGCTTGATTTCAAAATGAGTTGAGACGTGTCTCTCTGCTTTCAATCAGTAATTTCTCCGTTTGCCTCATACCCTGACCCCTAAGAAGCGCGACAGCAATAGAACCAATGCTCCGACTAATAAAACGATTATGCCCGCCAGGGCCCCCACGCCAGTGTATGCCACGCTGGACCACAGCATAAAAGCGCAAGCCGCGCAGAAAAGACCCGGGGTCAAGGGATAGAGTGGCACACGAAAAGGCCGAAACGTGTTGGGGTCTTTCCGGCGCAGAACGAACAAAGACACCCCTGCGAGTAAGAAGAAGAGCCAGAACACGGGGGCAGTGTATTCCACCAACGTTTCAAAACCCTTTCGCTGCCACTCACCAAACGCCACCAAAGCCAAGCCAATGACTCCCTGTGCCAGCAGAGCCCCCAAAGGAGTACTGGTACGCCCATGCCAACGTCCCATGAAGCGCAGCGGTGCAAAACTCTTGCCCAACGCGTAGTTCGTGCGAGCACCGGTGAAGATTGTGCCGCTGGCCGCGCCGAGCGTGGAAATAGCAATCAGGATGCTGATGAATCTGGCCCCGTATTCCCCAAAGGCTCTGCGCAATAAATCGGAAGCGACTACTTCTGATTGAGCCACTCCCTGCAAACCAAGACCGTTTAGATAAGCAAGATTGACAAGCAGGAAGACCAAGGTGATGACGAAAATACCCCACAACAACGCTCTCAACATATCACGCTGAACGTTGCGAAATTCCGCTGAGGCAAAAGCGATTTCATTCCACCCACCGTAGGTCAAAAGCACAAATACCATCGCAAGTCCCAAGGATCCGTGCGACGTGTGAGCACTGGCTGCCGTGGACGAAGAGGAAGAGGGCAGCAGAACGCCCACAAAGAAGACGCATAAGAGGCCGAGCACTTTCGCGCCTGACAACAGGTTTTGAGTTCGCGTGCTTTGCTTGATGCTGAGAGAGTTTACCAAAGTCAGAGCTATTATTGCTGCTGCTGCAAACAAAGCGGACGAGTGGGGGCCAAGAGAAACCAACTGCGCCGAATAGTCGCCAAAGACAAAGGCGAGAATAACGATCGAGCCAGTCTGGATAACCGTCAAACGCGCCCAGGCAAACAGGAACGCGACCCACTTCCCAAAAGAGAGCGTGAAGTAGTGGTAATCGCCTCCGGCGTCCGGATAGGTGCTCGCTAACTCGGCGTAACAAAGAGCGCCAATGAGAGAAATCACGCCACCCAAAGGCCAAACCAACAGGAAGGCAGCTTTGCTGTCAACACTCGCGGCGACGACGGACGGCGTTTTAAAGATTCCTGCGCCGACTACAATGCCAACGATGATAGCCACCGCGTCCACGACTGAAAGCGTCTGTCTCGGCGCTGCCACTATAAACGGCCTTCCTTCGTCCATCGTTTCAGCGAGAATCTGTTTGATGACTCTGAAGTGTTCCGAAATATACTACAGCATATTGAATTCATAGGCGCGCGCTTTCCGAGTGGTGGTTCTAAAGCGTATTATGTGTTTTGATTTCGCTCTAATAATTCAGTGGGGAAACCTGATGCGACGTTTTATTGCAAACTCACTTCTTCTTTGGACGCTTATCTTCGCGATTGGCACGATCTCTACTGATGGCCAACAGTCTCTAACGGCGGCCGAGATCGTTAGCAAACATCTGTCAGCCGTCGGCGGTAAACAAGCTTTAGCTGGATTCAAATCGCGTGTAGCTATCGGGACCGTAAAGAAAGAGAACGATCCCGAGTTCAGGATGGCTATAGTGTCCGAGGCGCCCAATAGGGTCTCGGCGATTTATGTCTTTCAGAACTACGATTGGCACCTAACCTACGACGGAAACAAGGCTACTGTTAGCGGGATACGCTTTCCACGCGAACTCTCTCCTCTACAGGACAAGTACCAGGAAATGCTTACCTCTGGTCTGATGTTCAACAGCATCTCGCTTTATAACGTCCTCATTGACAGCGAAACGTACGGGGCAAAGCTTGAAGCCAAAGGGACGAAAAAGATTAAGGGTCGTCCGACTTATATTGTCGAGATTAGGCGAGCCAAAGCAGCGCCTGCGCGACTGTATTTTGATGCTGAGACCTTTATGTGGATAAGGACTGAGTACGGTAGCGCAAGCGTGACCAAACCTACGGGGCAGTTCACAAACGCCGTGGTCCCTCATGGTGAGGATGAATGGAGCGTTGACTTCTACTTTGACACCTCAGACTTCAGGGAAGTTGATGGGGTAAAACTGCCCTTCAAGTTCGAACAGGTCATAACGTATCCAGTTTTGCGCCAGAAGAAGTCCGGCACTATTTCCGGAACGATTAGCGAATACCAGCATAACGTGCCTATCGATCCGAAAATGTTCCAATGAGAACGCCTGATTTAGGGAGCTTTCTTTCACCACCTTTAAATCAATCCCCTGCGTTGCCAGAGCCTGTTTCATTCCACCAGGTCGAAATCCATCCACTGAGTCGTGAGGCTCGGGTCACCGCTGGCGAGCTTGTCCACTACTATCACCTGTAGGACGTACTCGCCAAGCGGGAGGTCTGTGCCCAGCAGTATCTCTCCGCCCGCGATTATCTGGCGCATGTCGGATTGTCCCGCCGCGTCGAACGGTCTGGACTTGCCGGTGTAGAGAAGCTTGCCATCGCGGAAGAGTCGCACCTGTGTTTCGAGATGTGGGCGATGAGCGGAATCCAACCGTGCGTTGTAGACGTAGCAGCCGTAAGTAAGCGTTTCGCGGTGCTGGAACCGGCGAGTGGCCTGCCTTGCGAGGGGGTGGACTTTCTGCCCCTCTGTCGTGTTCGCCGCGGATGCCGAGGATGGATTGCCGGCGCCACTTGATGAGACGCTCACGCTTGGAGCAAACGTTGAAGAACTCGCGCTGAGAATGATGCCTGAGAGCGTGAGCCGTTTCTTCTTAATGTCTGGCACTTCGATGAACTGATTGGCAGAGCCGACGTGCGTGCTGGTCGAGTCGCGTACAGCCATACGCAGTTGATATGCGCCCGGCTTCTTGATGGGCAGCGTGACGACGTAAATCAACCCGGAGTTATACGTGCGTTCAAGGTTGGCCTCCTGCACAGTGATAGAGTAGCCGCGCTCGGCCTGGTCCACGACGCTGCCGTTGTCGCCAAAGGTTGCGGTCAGAATCTGAAACGAAGCCTGGTACGCACCATCAGGCTGCCTGGTGAAAGTAAGGTCGCGCGAGTCGATATGCAGGATTGATTCGGTAAAAGGGCTGCGCTCCGGGTCGTAGCCGAAGACTGAGGACATGCGAACGCGAATGTCGCCCGAAGCGAAAGGCGAAGCAAGCGCGGCATAGAGATGGTCGCTCGCGCTTCGGTAGACGGGGCGTGCGGCCTCTTCATCGGTGAAGCCGTAAAAGCCCGCCCGCGTTCTCACGATCAAGCCCGGTCGCTTTACCTTTACGTCGATGTGATGAAAGCGGTTTCGTCTTCCTTCCTGGTTGAAAGTTGATTCGTCGGGGCGGTAACCCAGAAGATAATAACCCTTCTGGTTGCCGAGCACGCGGCGCACCGCTCCTTCGATGTCGTTCGTGTTCTTGATGGCCAGTCCCCCGGTCTGTTGCGCCAGATAGCCCACGCCCTGCTGCGTCGCAAAAAATTCACTGCGCCTGTTCTGAAGGTCCGTCTCGGTATTCTGCACCCACTGTCCCTGCGTCAGGTCTCCGTTACCGGCGGCAAAATTAGTATTCCCAGGCGCGATTGGTCCCGCGAGGTTGTCAGCGGCTGTCAACCCGAGAGGCTGAAGCCCGCGCGGGTCAATCGTGTAGATAACGACCGACGCGCGGTTCGCCAAATCCACAAGGCGGTGTAGCGAGTCGAGGATGCGGCGCGTGCCCTCGTCCTGGTCGTACAAGCGAAAGCCGTCGGAAAAAAGGATGACGGACTTGCGGCCGGGCAACTCTCTCAGTCCCCGCACTATGAAATTGAGCGCGCCGAGCGTGCCTACGGAAAAGATGTCCTCGCGGTATTGTGTAGACTGGCTGCCGGGCGTCTTCAATCTCATCAGCGAGTCGATAAGCTGGCTCCCGGGACTATCGTTCGTATTGCCCGGACTGTTGGTAGTCGGACCGGCCATTCCGTTAATACTCTTATCTGCGATCCGCGTTTCGCCGCCGATTGGCGCGAACGCGTTGAAGCCCCGGCTGTTCAGGTTGTAGCGAACCCGCTCAATCGCGGCATAGAGCAGGCGCTTATCAGCAGTGAACTGCTGTAGCGCGCCCATGCCCGCGCCCGTGCGAATGATGGCCACGAGGTCGCCGGGCTGCATCTGCTCATCAACGAATTTCCTGAGAGCCTGGCGAACATAGTGCGAGCTTTCGAAAGAGAGTCCAAGATCGTCAACCGCGAGCGCGATGGTTCGGCGTACCTGGTCCGGACGCAGTTTTACGGGCGGCAGGGGCGGCTCAGGCGCAACTCCTTTCGCGGGTTTAGCCGCCGGCACGAAGACAGCGCCTCGCGGCTGAGCGCTCGTAGCTGTGATGAAACTGAGGT
The DNA here is from genome assembly GCA_041499185.1 of Pyrinomonadaceae bacterium. GTDB lineage: Bacteria > Acidobacteriota > Blastocatellia > Pyrinomonadales > Pyrinomonadaceae > JAOAPY01. The sequence goes on from JBGQJU010000044.1 coordinate 27,668, forward strand.
TAGTAATCTTTTGCAGCTTCCCGTCCTCAGTGACCTCGAAATCGGCGGGCGTCAGATCGCTCACAGGTTGGCCGTTGTGATCCAATATGGTGACGTCCACCTGTACCAAATTCGTTGTGATGCGCACCACGTCCCCTCGCCCTTGCGCCGCAGGAGCGCTCTGCGGCGTCGACGGCGGCTGGCTGGTCGTTTGTCCTTGCGCGCAAACTAGGAAGAAAAGAGCAATCGCGAATGAATGGCTAAGCGGTTTCATGACGTTCGAAGCCCCAGTTACTAATCCGCGTGGCGGCATTCCAAGACGCTGAATGGAATATCAATACTGGGAGCTGCGCCTTGAGCTGAGATCATCGAACAGGAACTTGCAGGGAAACATTAGAGGGGGGCTAACTCCCTGTTTGTACTTTACCCACGGAGTTGCTTAATTATTTGACGGACACTCTCGGCGTCTTTTGCTTTTGGCTCGAGGCTAAGATATTTCTCCAGAGCTTCAATCGCGAGTTTATTTTCGCCACGCTCATTGTAGAGCGCGCCTAGAAATCTATACGCCGTCGCCACATCGTCGCCCCCGAGTTTGATGACCTGCTGCAACTCTCTTTCAGCTTCGGGATACTTGCGTAACTGAATCAGAGCTTTGCCTCTGTAGAGATGCGCCTGCGTCGACGCGTCCTTTAGTTCCGTGGCGCGCCGCAACTCGGCTTCTGCTGCTGCAAACTGTTTATTCCTCATCAACACCATGCCGTAGTTGAGTCGCAACTCAAAGACTTCAGGTGCAACCTTGACCGCCCTACCAAACGCTTCTAACGCTTTATCGAGTTGGCCTAGTCTCTGATAAATGATGCCGATCTCATTAAGGGCCAAAGAGAATTGAGGGTGCAGGGCAACGGCACGCTGCAATTGTTCCAGAGCGTTATTACTGTCTCCGGCGCGTTCCGCTTCCAGCGCCTTTTCGTAAAGGTCAGAGGCGGCTTTCGGCACGCCGGCAAGTGCCACATTGATGACTCCGGATTTATCGTTGGCGACTGCTGCCTTTAGGCGAAGCTGAATTTGTAGATTGTAGGTGCGCCCGGACTGACTGCCACGGGTGGTCGTAGCATCCACGACGTCAACTTGCTCCTTGACCGCTTCGTATTCGGTTCCCCCTTCCACGGTAACGACATATGTTCCAGCGCCCACTCTGCGGAAAGAGAAAGCTCCCGTATCATCACTCTGAGCGAAAAAGTCGCCTCTCAAACCGGTGAGTCTCACCCTAACTCGTTTGTCAATGTTGCGACCGGAAGGGTAGTAGATGCGGCCCTCAATAGTGTTCCGGCCCCCAGTTCCCGGAGAGCCGGGATCGGGATCAACTCCTCCCATTTGAGCTCGAGATGTACTGACAAGTAACAAAGGTAGCAAGACCAAACAGGAAAGAGAAAACAAGCGGTGCGCGTAAGCCAACTGCGATGTTTGAGCAATCATCGCTGAACACTCCTTTCTGAAACAGCCTGCGGAGGCCGGAGCCCTGAGAGACTGGCTACTGTTTGAGTAGCGCGAACCCCAAGAGCTACAGCCTCGTTCTCTGTCGTGTCAAAACTGCGCCTCTAAAAGGCATTGGAAGATGCGCGGGGACAGGCAATCATAACAGTTCTGACTGTGGATGATAAGCTAATCCGCCAACCGTTGATACCAAATTATATGGTCGCCATCGTCGGGGCGATCAGAATAGACAACCGTTAAATAATCGACCGACCGAACGCGAGAAGAAGGGAGCTCAAGGAGCGCATTATTTGAGAGCAGAAACCCACCCGGCCGAAGCATCCGTTCCACGTTAAGCATGGCAAGACTCTGTTCAAAATTATCGTAGTAAACAAAAATGTTAGTGGCAATAATCAAGTCAAAGCGTTCCGCCGGAGCCAGGTTCGGTCGTTGCAGCACAATATTCAAGTCTACGGCAGTGATGCGGGAAACAAAGGCTGGACGAATTTGCACGGCGCGCACTTTCAGCCCACTGACGCTGGAAGGAATAGCAACCGGCGTCACGGCACTGCCAATTTGAGCACCGAATTGTTCCCAATACTTGGTCGCTTCGGCTTTCCAGTGCGCCTCTGGGTCGAGTGGCAGTTGCACAACGTAGCTCGCTCCGCTGTGGGCCTGCTGTTTGGCTCGCTCCAGATGATCGTTAACCCGCGGACTCAAATCAAACGTTGTTACTTGCAGCGCATCAGGTCGCGCCAAGCCAAGCCGTAGCAACGTGTCAATTATCGCGAACGGCTGAATGGTCTGCTGCGGATAGAAGTCGTACCCCTCTTGCTTATCCGTGAAATCAAGACCGGGGCCGACGACCGCAACCCGGCGAACGCTGCCCGCCGCCATCAATCGACGATCTCGCATGGCCTTGAGTGATTCCTCTAAGCCGAAGTTGGGCATCAGGGAGGTGTCTGAAGAAAGCCCCCGGTTGCGATAGAGTCTGGACCGCTCGGAGAATTCTTCAGTTGGATCTCCCAGGAGTCGGGCCGCGGCTAACGCTTTAGCATAACTTGCTTGCTCGTTTAATACCCTCACAACACTCGCCAGCAAATACTCCTTCAACCGCGCGCGACCGGGTGCCGTGCGAGGGTCGTGACCCCTTCGTTCAATCAACAAACGGCGCGCAAATATTAGACGCTCGTTGTTTCCCGGCGCGACCAAGCCCTGGATTAGATCGTCAACTCGCGCTTGAAGGATCTTGGATATCGGTAATGTTGCGGCTTGTGCGCTTGCGGAAGGGCGATTCTCTGGCTGCGCTATCTGCGCAATTTCCTTTGGGGTCACGCGTGGCTGCTTTGTATAGGACGTGCCGAATAACAGGAGGTTAACAAGCGAGTCTTCATCTCCCAGCGCCAGGCGTGCACGAATTTCCGCGTCACGATGCGCGATCCAGGTTGGCCATACTCGAGCCAGCTCGTTTGAGTTCTTGTCTTTTAGTTCTGCCGGTAGAATCTCGTCCAGCGCCTTTAGCACTGGCTGCGCTTCATCGTAGCTTAGATAGACCGCTTTCTGATTCGATGATTGAGCGACAAGCGAGAGTGCCAGAGCAACTAAGAGAGTGAATCCAGCCGGCGAGCAATAACAACTGCGCATTCTAAACACGTCCTAAATTCCTCCGCGTCGCCATTAGTTTGGTAAGTGTATATCTAAAGCAGTCATGACGCGGTCAGCCGCCTCACGCGCCGCTTTGCGTAGCGTGTACTCCACGGGGTGTCGCGGCTCCCGACCCGACGGCAGCGGTGAAGGCCTGCTCGCCGTTCCAGTACAAACCGACGGATATTCGTCTTGATACACCCGGCCCTGAGTCTTTACTTTCCCGGTTCCGGGAGTAAACACAATGTAACCGACAAGCAAGCAGCCGGGATTGATGGTCGTGATACTGGCGCGCTCCGAATCAGATTCCAGACTGCCATTCATCTTAACGTCAACCTCAAGTTGTATCCAGACAACGTAGTCGTCGGTCCTGGTCTTCGCAAGATCGCTGGCCTCCTTGCGGTTCATCTCTTTTTCCTGTGTGATTTTTACGCGGGGAGACTCGCTTAACCGTTCCATAAAGCGTCTAAAAGCCATGCCCGTCCAAATGGCAAGATTCGAGCTGGGGACACTTTTGGTGGCGATTAAGGAGAGGCTGAACGTCGTGTGAAGTCTAGCTTCCGTCGGCTTAACGGTCGCTTCCGGTTGCGCTATAGGCGCCGGCGACGTCGTTGGCTTCGGCGCGCGTCCTGACTGTGCAACCGCCACGGTTCCGAAGAGAATTACCAAAGCGCAACTGAGCAATCCAGATAGACACTGAGCAAGCGCGCCGGGCAACAAGGATCGTGTTTGTCCCACGGAAGTCTACTCCCTCCTTAAATCTCTCGACCCGAAAATGAGTCTCTGCTCGTACTCATCCTGCATCGGATCTAAGAATCGAATATGCCTTCGCTGTTCTGATGTCTGCACCGGACACTCTTACTGCCTCGACAATCAAAATCCGTTCATGGACAGGCAAGAGCTTTATATAGTCACGCAGTACAATATCTACAGAGTCCCAAGTAGACAAAAAATTGGGGAGCCCGAAGGCTCCCCAGAGAGAACGATAACCGCTCTCCGAAAGTTAGAAGATTAGCTTCGCCGCGAGTTGGACGTTACGACGCCCATCGCGAAAAGCCAACACGTTGCCGCTACTGACATCTGGACTACCATAGTCAGTAAACAGGTTCGCGTGATTGAACAGGTTGAAGACTTCAGCACGAAGCTGGAGGTTGAACCTCTCGGTCAAGTGAAACTTCTTGTAGAGTCCCGTCGTCACATCCCAGGCACCCGGGCCGCGGTAGGCGTTCCGCGCGCTCATATTGGCGGGGAACGGACCATAGTTGTAGTTGGCCTTGTCGGCGCCAGGTGGAACCCGCAACGTCTGGCCGCTGAGATCAACGAGCGTGAACGAATTGGCGTCTCCAGTGTCCGGCGGATTGCTCTTATTGATAGTAACCGGACCTGACTGCTCTAAGCGCGCGCAGGTCGAACTCGCGAACGTGCAATCATAGATCGTGAATGGATACCCTGTCCGGAGCGTGACAGTGCCATTCAGACTCCAGCCACCGAGCAAGTGTTTGGAAGCACCGCTCCTACCCTCTAAGAACCTGGGTTCATAGTTGAAGCTGGCGACGCCTCGGTGCCGCACGTCGAAGTCCGCCCAACCGCGGTCCAAACCCGGAGCGTACGTATCGGTGAAGCCGAGGAAGAAGGTCTGCCCCGTCTCGGAGAACGTCGAGCTAAGATTATCCTTCGCCCCCGAATAAGTGTACCTGGCGGTAAACGTCAGCCCGGTTTTACGGAAATTGTTGCTCTCAAGCGAGGCAATCAAGGCATTGTAATCAGAGCGGCCCAGGTTCCCTCGCGAATTGATGCTGGTGGCAAACGGATTGAGCCGACTGGTGGCAGCTCCGACAGCATTCAGGATATTACCGACTCCGAGGGCTGTTCCGGCGCCAGTGCGGTTTATGTCGCTGATTGAGTACAAGCTTCGACCCGCCGAGGCGGAATACTCGAGCGAGACAAGCGTATTGTCAGCGAGCTGATGCTCGAACGATAAGCTCCAGAAGTGCGCGTAAGCGTTGACGATGTTCTGGTCAAGGTGACGCGCCGAGACAGGAGTAAACAGGCGGGCCGGACCAGTTCCTGAAAACGGCCCATAGTTGGCTATCGATACAGCAAGGTTTGGAACGTCTCCCCCGGTTGTTACGGAGTCTGCGGTAAGAGCGACGACACCGTAGTTCGGCGGATTGAACATCGCGTTAAAGGTCACGTTTCCAAAGTTGCGCTCGTAGGCCAAGCCGTAGCCGCCGCGCAAAGATGTCTTGCCATCACCCTTCATGTCCCACGCAAAGCCCAGGCGCGGGGCGAAGTTGTTCTTGTCCGGCTTCCACAGTCCGCCAATCGGGCTGTTCGGAACGTTACTGAAACTGCCGTTGCGAACCTGCAGCGGATAGGTCGCGCCCGAGCCGTAATAGAAGTTCGCGTCCAGGTGTGGGTCTTGAGCGTTATGCTGCACGCCATAATACTCATAGCGCAAGCCAAGATTTAAGGTCAGGCGGGAACTGTAACGAATGGAATCGGCCGCGTAGGCCGCCCACTCCGTGTACCTATTACTGCGCGAGAACGCGGGTGGGCCAACGGGAAGTGGTATGAGCGCGCCCGGGAACCTGTTCCCGGGATCAATCGCCACGCTGAACTGAACGAGGTTGCCGGTTATCAGGTTGCTGAGCGATTCCTGATTGGTATTACCGAGGGCCTCCACCGCGTACGAGTACGCGCCAAAGGTCTTGTTGTCTCGGATGTGCACGATTTGACCGCCGAAGCGCCAACTGTGCTTGCCATGCGTGTAGCTCATGTCCTGGTTAAATTGATAGCTGTTCTGCGCGCCGCTAAACGGAATAGCGTTGCCGGGCGAGAATGGCAGATAACCCGGAAAGGCGATGCCGATACCCTGGAGGGTCACCGTTCTACCCGCATTCATATAAAGCGTCGGCACGAGGGGTTGATCGCCGAGCGGTTGCCCACCGTTCAACCGATTGAAACCCAGCTTGCTCTGCGACACAAAATTCGCGGAGATGTTACGCGTCAAGCTGAGCAGGAAGTTTTGGTTCTTGGCAAAAGAGCCGGTGCTGAATCCCTGGAACGGACTGGAAGCATTCGTGCCCGGGGCGAACACCTGATTTTGCAGCGCATAGCGACCGTAAAGCTGCGTCTTGGAGCTTATGCTGTAGTCAATGCGCGCCACCGATTGGTATTCGTTCTCCGGCGTGCCGCCGCCTACGTCTTTCGGCGTGGAGTAGGTAATCCTTTGGAACACCGGAGTGTTGGGATTAGCCGTTGCGAACGCCAGGAAGGCGTTTGTCGCCGCGTTGGGCGTAGGCGCGAAAGCTGCCGCGCCGCCGAAAGCGGTGACCACACCAGAGGCGGAAATGGTGGTGCCACTTGATCCTCCTAGCTGATAGGGAGCAAAGAACGCCTTTGTCACCCCAGCAGTTGCAGCAATGAGGTTCGAGGTCGGCACCCAGGCGACTGATGCGCCGCCGCTTCGGACACGGATCCACTCCGTATTGCTAAAGAAGAAGAGTTTGTTCTGCTTGATCGGGCCGCCGATCGAATAGCCAAACTGATTGCGCGTGAACACCTGTCTCGCGATGCCATTGGCGTTATTGTTAAAGCCGTTCGAAGCCAGCCGCGAAATGCGGTTGAATCCATATCCCGTGCCATGGAAAGCGTTGGTGCCGGCGATGGTTGCGACGTTCACGACGCCGCCGGAAGCGCGACCGTATTCCGCCCCGAAGTTGCCGGTGATGACGCGAAACTCCTGCACGGAGTCGATCGGTACGGCTTGGCCCACCGCCGCAACAAAGTTGTCAACGTTTTCGACGCCATCGAGCAAAATGCTCGTGCTGGCGGCACGTAGCCCGTTAATAGCGTAGCCGCCGGCACCGCGCCCACCGGCGCCCTGGTTGACGTTGCCTGAGATACCGACAAGGTCATACGGGTTGCGGGTAAGTGTCGGTAACTCGCGCACCTGTGCGCCAGTCACGATATTGGATAGCGTTTGGTCTGTGGTGTTGACCTCGACACCGCCAGCGGATGCAACAACTTCAACATTTGCGGCCACGGCCTGTGTCGAAAGTTTCGTCTCGAGGGAGACTTTTGCGCCGACCGTCACCTGCACTCTTTGTGTGTTTTCGGCGAACTGTCCCGACTTCACAATGACGTCATAGAGTCCAGGTTGTAAGTTTGTGACAAGGTAAGTCCCCTGGTCGTCCGCCGTTGCGGTGCGCTCTGCTCCGGTGCCAACTGATTTTACGGTCACCGTTGCGCCGGGGACGATCCTGTCCTGCGGATCTACAACCCTTCCAGTTATTTGGCCGGTCTCTTGTTGGCCAACCGCTGAGGCTGTAACCATGACCAGCAAAAACAGAGCCGCGATCGCTATTGCGAACCCTCTCGCGACCATGTGTTTCATAGATACTTTCATGCTTGCGCCTTCCTTTCTAAGTTTAGAAAATTCCATACGAGTTATAGAGACAAAACCTCGTGGAGCAACGAGTCGCAAGTATTATGCCCGCAAAGGCCCAATAGAGGTAATCTCATAAGTTTCAAGTATTTAACCCCAACAGTCGCTCTTCTGAATTGCCCGCAAAAATCCAAAAAAATGGGAACTATCCATAAATCAGAAAGGCTGGCCAGGCCCTACCTCGCCGAGAAATGCTCTCGATCTAGCAGTCTTGCTCCCTGAGCCCGGGGTCGCTGCTGAGTCGTCGCGATCTGATTCTCCAGCTCTGCTCCATGAGAAACGCTCTTTGTTCTTTGGCCTACTGCTTCAGAGGTGAACCACTACCTTATTGTGCTATTGCAAGCCCACTGGCGGTGACGTGATAAACTTCTGCCCCGATTGAATAGTGATTATTGGAAAAATTATTGGAAAAATTTGACAACTTGACCGAGCGCATTTATCGCGATCCCGTACACAACATCATCCGCCTTCGCACCAATGATGACGAAGGACGGTTGATGATGCGCTTGATTGATACGCCCGAGTTCCAACGCCTACGCCGCATCAAACAACTGGGCCTCGGTCTCTACACCTACCAGGGCGCCGAGCATTCGCGCTTCACACACTCGCTCGGCGCGTTTCACTTGATGACGAGAGTGCTGGATCGGCTCGGCGAGAAACACGCGATCGGAGGAGACGATCACACCGCAGCGCGAGCGGCGGCATTGCTGCACGACGTTGGACACGGATCGTTTTCGCATGTAATGGAGAAGGTGCTCGGCTTTCATCACGAGTCGTGGACGGTGAAAGTTGTTCTCAGTGAAGAGACCGAGATAGGAAGGCTACTGCACGCTTATTCCGCGGAGTTGCCCCAAAAGGTCGCCGCGATCATTGAAGGCAAGTTTCAGCCGGCCGCACTGGCTCAATTGGTCTCTTCTCAGCTCGACGTCGATCGCATGGACTATCTGTTGCGTGACTCGCTGATGACCGGCGCGAAGTATGGCATCTACGATCTCGAGTGGATCATCAATGCACTCGCCATTGATGAAGAAGGCGATCGCATCTACGTCGCCGCGCGTGGACTTTATGCAGTTGAAGAGTATTTGCAAGCGCGCTACTACATGTTTCGTCAGGTGTATTTTCATCGCACGCTTCGATCCGCGGAAGCGGTGCTGCGTTCGATTCTTCGTCGCGCGCTGCGGCTTTTGGAATCCGGCGAGACGGTTTGGCGCGCTCCCGATACCGCCTTTGAGAAGGTGCTGCGCCCCAAGTCTCTGACCCTCGCCGAGCATCTTGAGATGGACGATTCAGATGTCATCTTTCACGTCAAGCAATGGCAGCGTTCAGCCGATCCAATCCTGAGCGATCTCAGCCGACGATTTGTCGGGCGGCGCTTGTTCAAGGCTATCGATCTGGATATGCCCGTATCCGAGCGAACTGATTTTCTTTTCACGGCGCGCGAGTGTGTTGCACACGCGGGTTTTGATCCTGACTACTACTTCATCGAAGACCGCGCGAGTGACGTTCCTTATTACAACTACTACACCGCGAAAGGCGTCGAGCCGAAGGCGCGCATCTACGTCGAGGATGGATACGCGCGCCCGCAAATCCGCGAGATCAGCGAAGTCAGCGAAGTCGTGCGCGGACTGCAACGTGGTTACGAACTGCATCGCGTCTGTTTTCCGTCCGAAGTCAAAGAAGAGGTATATGCCCTCTACCACAGCGCCGCGCCGAGACCGCGTTCCGCGGTGGGCAATCAAAGTTCAGGTGGAGACTAAACCGTCGTGGCAAGAATTGAAGAAGCTAACACGAGCGAAGTTGAAAGCTACATCAGGAATGTGTTGGAGGCTCAGGCCAAAAAGTGGGGCGCGCCTCTGCTGAATCATTTGGTCTACGCTCGCCGGCCCTCGATCTTCCGCGGCGCTCGCGCGATGTGGGCCGGTATCGACGCTTCCGGTTTGACTGATGCAAAACTGCGGGCGCTAATCAACCGGCGGGTTGCATCCCTCAACGGCTGCGAGTTTTGACAGGACATCAACGCTGCGGTCGGCAGCGAGTTAGGATTGTCGAACGAAAAGATCGAAGCGCTACCCGAATATGCGACGAGTCCGCTTTATGATGAGGCTGAACGCGTGGCGCTTGAATACGCCGACACGATTACGGTCACGGGCAGCGACGTGAGCGATGAACTCTTTGCGCGTCTGCGCGAGTTCTACGACGACGAAGCGATCGTCGAAATAACGGCAACGATCGCCTGGGAGAATGCGTCGAGTAAGTTCAATCGGGCGTTGCGCGTGCCTTCGCAGAAGTTGTGGAAGCGTTAAGCAGAGCTGACCGCCAGTGTAGCTTCGAACATAGGACGGGGACTCTGGCGGGAATCCCTCTAACATTGTTCTTTTTTACAGGCCTGTTCTTATCATGGCAAGTTCTCTCTTTCGTGTGATTTTCCGTCCTGCACTTTTCATTCTATCGCTGACATACGCGCTGGCACTGAACGTGCCCGCGCAGTCTGACGGACGGCATGTTCGCATCGCAGTACTCGATTTTGGAGAGACTGGCACCGGGCGAGTCGCGACTGAAAAGTTTTCCACTGCGCTGGCCACGGAGACCGAAACTTTACTTGTCGATCGCGACTTGAGCCGCGCGGCTGCACGCGGCGCCGGCTATTCAGGTTCATTGAATCTATCGTTGCTGGAGGCGCGCGATCTCGGCGCGGCGATCGGTTCCGACTTTTACATTATCGGCGAATCGCAAACGCTGCGCCGCTCGCCCTCAACTGGTCCGGTCTATTTCGAATCGTACGCTTCGCTTTTTCTGGTGAGCGCGCGCACAGGAAGATTGATCACCTGGGAGCGGCCGAGCTTTCAAGCCGCAAACCCTCAGTCAGCGGAGAAACTTCTGCTGGCTGAGATTACGAACCGAGAATATCTTCATCGTTACTTTGTCGCGATTAAGAGAGCGCAAGAAGAGGAGCGCCATGAACGCGAAGTCGCACTAGAGCGCAACACCCCCGTAATTGAAGAAGCTCCAGACGATACGAATCCCGAAAATGGCCTTCAACTGCCGCGACCGTATCGGCGTCTGCGGCCGTCTTATCCGGATACGGCAGCGCGCGCCGACGCCGAAGGCACGGTTGATGTTTTGGTTGATCTTGATAAAGAAGGCGAAGTCAGCCGCGTGGAGGTTGCGCGCTGGGCCGGATTTGGTCTGGACCAGGCTGCGGTAGATACAGCGCGGCAGTTGCACTTCTTTCCTGCGATGCGTGACGGTGTGGCGGTTCCACTGCGCGTGCTGCTCAGATACAACTTCCGCCGGCCAGCAAATCAAGGCAAAAGGTAAAAGAAGAAATGCAAAAGTTTCAACGGCGCAACTCCCAGCATCCCTCCTGGGCCCTGGTCGTAGTTTTTTCCCTTTTCCTCTTTCCATTTGCCTTCGCTCACGGCGACACTGGCGGCGTCTCAACCTCAACGCGCGAAGGCCGGCTTGCGGTCTTCGACGATGTCTGGCAAACAGTGCACGACCGTTACTACGACGCGAACTTTCATGGTGTCGATTGGCTGGCCCAACGTTCGGTTTTTCGTCCACAGGCTGGGGACGCAGGTGGGCCGCAAGAGTTGTACGCGCTGTTGCGACAGATGCTGGCTTCGTTGAAAGATGCGCACACGCGCGTCTATGCGCCGGAAGAAAAGTTCGAGTGGCAGCATCCGCGATTTGTCAGCATCGGAGTTTCCCTGCGCGAAGTCGAAGGACAACCGACTATCGTCTCCGTCGATCCCGGATCGGAAGCCGCGCGTGCGCGCGTTCGTCCGGGCGATGTGATCGAAAGCATCGATGGCGAACGGGCGTCGTCCGTGCTCGATCGCAAGCTTCGCGAAGAGATCGGTTCTTCCACTCCGCAAGCGGCGCGCAGCCGCGCGGTGGCCCTGCTGTTGGATGGAACAGCGAACACGAGTGTGCAAGTGGGTTGGCGCACCATCGCCGATAAAGAGCAGTCGACGAGCTTTCGCCGTCAGTGGCGCCAGCGCAACTTTGTTCTGCAAATCAATCAACGCGGAAATCGTGCCGTGGTGGTGATCGATGCCTTCACGTGGGCGATCACGCGCGACTTTGCCCACGCTTTGAAGGAAAAGTTGCGTCATACACGCGGCATTGTCCTGGATCTGCGCAACAATGGCGGCGGCGATGCTGAGGCGATGGCCGGCATCGCGTCCTATTTTCTTCCGGTGGCGACGAAGATCGGACAGTTCACCAATCGTTCGGGAAACGTGGCGCTGAGCCTCGAAACCGGGGCACCGCCGTCGCTCGGCGCCGATCGCATCGCAGGGTCCAAAGTTCTTCTTCTCGTTCTCACGAGCAACCGCACGTCGAGCGCGGCCGAGATCTTTGTTGCTGCCTTGAAAGAGGCTCATCGCGCTACCGTCATCGGCGGTGAGACTTGTGGGTGCGTGCTGGCGATTCGCGCTCGACACGCCTTGCCCGATGGCGGCGAGCTTGATATTAGCGAGCTGGATTATCGCACCGCCAAAGGTGTTCGCCTTGAAGGCCGTGGCCTTTTACCTGATGAAAGCATCCCTCTCGAGCGACGAGATCTCTATTCCGGTCATGACCGTGTTCTGGAATTGGCACTCGCGAAATTGAAAGCCCGCTTGTCCAATCGAAAAATCGGATTGAGAGATGGTCCCGCTCTCCTCGTGGCCGGACCAGCCAACGCTTTGAATTCCTCTCCAGGGCGCTCAGGCTTTCCGCACCCGTGAAAGTTTCGTTCGCCACTCGAACCTCGTGCTATGATTTATTACGAAACGCGGCTCCGCGAATTGAATCAATCAATGTTGTATCTGTCTCAAGTATTGAGTCGCCCTATCCGCGATCTTGAAGGCGAGCGTGTGGCGACTGTAAAAGACGTCATCATTCGTCTCGGCGAAGACGATCATCCGCCGGTGACGGGTTTTGTTGCGCGCTATCGCCGCCGCGATTTTTTTCTTTCGCGCTGGCGCATTGCTGAGTTTGGCGAACAGGGTGCGCGACTCAATTCTGACATTCTCGACCTGCGGCCTTTTGTGCGGCGCGACGGCGAGGTACTGTTGGCGCGCGACGTTTTGGACAAGCAGTTGATCGATGTCGACGGCAAGCGCGTGGTACGTGTCAACGACGTACAGATCATCGAGGCGGCCGGCCAGTGGCGCGTGACCGGAGCGGACGTAAGTCTGCAGGGTTTGTGGCGGCGGCTTGCTCCCGCAGGCTTCGTGGGAACGAGAACGCCGGTCGAGGTCATTGACTGGGCCGATGTCGGCTATCTCGCCACCGATGCGGCGACCGTGCAGTTAAAGTCTTCGAGTGACAAACTCGCGCGGCTCCATCCGGTCGAGATTGCGCGACTGGCGGAAGCATTCTCTTACCATCACGGCACGGAGATCGTTGAAGCACTCGACGACGAGACGGCGGCCGAGACGCTGGAAGAGATGCCCGCCGAGCACCAGGCGCGCATCCTTGGCGACATGGATGAAGAGCGCGCGGCGGACATTCTCGAATGGATGTCGCCGGATGAGGCGGCGGATGTGCTCGGCGATCTACCCGAGGAAAAGGCCGAAGAACTACTCGGTCTGATGGAAAGCGAAGAACAAGCGGACGTCGCCGAACTACTGCCTTACGAAGACGACACCGCCGGCGGCTTGATGACGACGGAATTCGTCACTTTGCCGCGCGACCTGACAGTCGGTGAGGCGCTCGCACGTTTGCGCGAGATGGCCGAGACGCCAAACATGATCTACTACCTTTACGTAGTAGAGGGTGAAGGTGCGTGGCAGCTTGTCGGCGTGATTGCCTTGCGAAGCTTGATTCTGGCGGATCCATCGGCGCCGTTGGCGGAAGTGATGCGCGCCGAATTTCAAAGGGCACATCCGGACGATCCCGCTACCACAGTCGCGCAAAAGATTGCCGAATACAATCTGCTCGCCCTGCCTGTCGTAGATGAGGCAGGTGATATTCTCGGCATCATCACTGTCGATGACGCAATGGAAATCTTGTTACCGAAAGACTGGCGACAACGATTGCCGAGATTGTTTGGTTGAAGATCATCGCTTGGGTATTCATGTAGATGAGCGAGGAACCTCCAAGTGGCAGAATCCAAGGAAGCGGTAAGGGCCGCCGGACGACGCTTGTTACAGCGTGGCACCCGCGGTGTGCGCCGCACCATGGCGCGCCGCAAGCGAGTGCTTGCCTACCTTGCCATTCTCGGCCCGGGAATGGTTGCTGCCAACGCCGGCAATGACGCAGGTGGAATCGCCACGTATGCGTCCGTCGGTGCAGACCACGGCTATCGCCTCCTCTGGATCCTCATCCCAATCACAATCAGCCTCGGCATCGTGCAAGAAATGTGCGCGCGCATGGGCGCCGTCACCGGCAAAGGACTGGCTGACCTGATTCGCGAGCGTTTCGGTGTGCGCTGGACCGCGTTGGTGATGCTTGCGCTGCTGATCGCAAACGGGGGCGTGACGGTTTCCGAGTTTGTCGGTATCGCGGCGGCGACTGAGTTGTTTGGCGTACCCCGTTACTTCTCAGTTCCAATTGCCGCAGTTGCTGTCTGGTGGCTGGTGGTCAAGGGAACCTATAAACGCGTCGAACGCGTCTTCCTTCTGATGTCGCTCGTGTTCCTCGGTTACATCGTGTCTGCTTTTCTCGCGCGGCCGGAGTGGGGCACGGTCGCGATCGCCATGGTACGACCGAGCTTTAGTTTCGACCCGGTTTATCTTTTCACTTTCGTTGCCGTAGTCGGTACAACCATCTCGCCCTACATGCAGGTCTACGTGCAGTCTTCGGTAGTAGAGAAGGGTGTTACGGCAGAGAATTATCGTCACACCAGAGCGGACGTCTGGGTCGGCACCATCTTTGCGATCGCGATTGTTTTCTTTATTGTGGTGTCGACCGCGGCAACTCTTAACAAAAACGGCACTCACATCGAAACGGCGGCAGATGCGGCGCGCGCCCTGCAGCCCTTTGCCAAAGGCTATGCGGAAATGCTGTTTGCGATCGGGCTCTTTGGCGCGTCAATGCTTGCGGCCGGAGTGCTGCCGCTGGCTACTGCTTACTCGATCAGCGAGGCGCTCGGATTTGAAAAAGGAGTCTCCAGGAGCTTTCGCGAAGCGCCGATCTTTCTCAGCATCTTTACATTCCTGGTGGCGGTTGGCGCCGCAATCGCTGTCATTCCCGGCCTTCCCTTGATTCGAGTTCTCTTAGTCACGCAGGTGATCAACGGTCTGCTGCTGCCGGTAATCCTGATCGCCATCCTGCGTCTGGTTAACGATCGCGACCTGATGGGCGCGCACGTTAACGGGCCGATCTATAATCTCGCCGCCTGGCTGACGACTCTGCTGGTCTCTCTGCTTTCAGTTTTGTTCATCCTCGTCAACATCTGGTCAAACCTGCTCCGCTTTTGAGTAAGCAGGTGAGTAAGGCTGAGGGAGCGAAACCAAGTGGCGCTTATCAATCGTTTCTCTCTCGCCAAGTAACATCAATCAATGATAAAAGAATAGCTGCGCCGACTCGCCGTTCTTGAATCTTCAGTCGCTGGAGC
>JBGQJU010000045.1:0-42669 GCA_041499185.1 Pyrinomonadaceae bacterium
TGAGGCGTGCCCTTCGAGCGAGCGCAGTTGTGTGCCTGTGGCCACGTCCCACAGCTTGATTGTGTCGTCACCACTGCCGCTCGCCAACGTCTTACCATCAGGACTGAAGGCGACTGAGAGAACCCCTGAGGCGTGCCCTTCGAGCGAGCGCAGTTGTGTGCCTGTGGCCACGTCCCACAGCTTGATTGTGTCGTCACCACTGCCGCTCGCCAACGTCTTACCATCAGGACTGAAGGCGACTGAGAGAACGCCACTGCTGTGCCCCGTCTGCACGACAAGTTCCGGTCTCTGTGCGTCACAGGTCATAGGCGCGACGAGCAGCAAACAGAGCGGCAGGGGTAGGCGTTTGAGGGTGGTCGTGTTTTTCATACGGGTAATGGCAAGCACATTCGAGAACCAGATTTGAATTGGAGCTGGCAGCAAAGTATTCTTCTGCGTAACCTGTTGTCAATGGTCGCAAAGAGGGGCTCGTGTTGAAACTGACCCAGTACCCGCCGCCCGACCACCTTGACATTATGCATTCGCAACCGTTACTAATCTCAGGCATCCAATTTTGCAGCAGAAGGCTCTAAAACATTTCTCCCGCTAACATTCTTTAGAGGCATAAACTCATGAAACTTAGAAAACTATTATGCGCGCTGACGCTCGCGCTTTTCTCGCTCCAGACGCTCCAGTTTGCGGCCGTTGCCGACGAAGGCATGTGGCCATTCAACAATCTGCCGCGCGCCGAGATCAAAAAGAAATACGGATTCGAGGTCACTGACGGATGGCTGAAGAAGGTGCAGCTTGCTTCGGTGCGCTTCAACAACGGCTCGGGGTCGTTCGTTTCCGCGGATGGTCTGGTAATGACCAACCATCACATCGCTTCTGAGACCCTCCAGCAGATTAGCACGTCACAGAAAGACTACATCAAAGATGGCTTCTACGCGCCGACGCGAGACAAGGAAGTGAAGGCCGCCAATCTCGAATTGGACCAGCTAGTCGGTATTGAAGACGTCACCGCACGCGTGATGGCCGCGGTTAAGCCTGACATGCCTCTGGCTCAAGCGAGTGCCGCTCGCAACGCCGAGATCAACAACATTTCGGAAGAGGCCACGAAGAAAAATGGCTTGCGCAACGATGTGATTCCGCTTTATCAGGGTGGCCAGTACAATCTCTACACCTACAAAAAATATACCGACGTGCGACTGGTCTTTGCGCCGGAGTTTGAGATTGCCTTCCTCGGTGGCGACCCGGATAATTTTGAATACCCGCGCTACGATTTGGACGTCGCGCTCTTTCGCGTTTACGAAAACGATAAACCGATTCACACCGATAACTATTTCAAGTGGTCGGAGCAGGGCTCGAAGGAAGGTGATCTGGTTTTTGTATCCGGCAATCCCGGACGCACGAACCGGCTCGATACAGTTGCGCATCTTGAATACCTTCGTGATTTTGGAATTCCCCTGCTGCTGAAGTATCTACAGCACCTTCACGACATGCTGACTCGATACGGTTCGCAAAGCGCAGAGAACGAAAGACGCGCGCATGAGGAACTTTTCAGTGTCGATAATAGCCTCAAGGCTTACATCGGCGAGGAAGGAGCGCCGGGTCGCGGCGGGTTAAAGGACCCGCCGGTGATTGCGGCGAAGAAGAAAGAAGAGGACGCGCTGCGACAGACTGTGGCGGCAAACCCGAAGATGCAGAACGACTACGGCGCCGCGTGGGAGGCCATCGCGAAAGAGCGGAAAGAGTTGCCTTCATACGAGCGTGAGCGTCGCTTTCTTGAGAGTGGTTGGGGCTTTAATTCGGATTACTTCGGCATTGCCCGGACGCTTGTTCGCATGGCAGAAGAGAGCGCGAAACCGAACGCGCAGCGTCTGCCAGATTACACGGACGCCAACCGCGAATCGCTCGAGCAGCAACTTTATTCGCCCGCGCCCATCTACGATGATTTCGAAAAGGCCAAGCTCGCCGACTCGTTGACTTTGATGCGCGATGAGATGGGCGCCGAAAACGAGATCGTCAAGCGCGTGCTGCAAGGAAAAACTCCCGAGGCGCGCGCCGAAGAATTGATCAGCGGGACGAAAATAAAGGATGTCGATGCGCGCAAGAAAATTGCCGCCGGCGGGCAAAGCGCAATCGAAGCTTCAGACGACCCGATGATTCAGCTCGCGCGATCGATTGACAAGGAAGCACGAACCGCGCGCAAGCGGTACGAAACCGAAGTGATTGCCGTCGAGCGCTCCAACTACGGAAAGATTGCGCGTGCGTTGTTCGAAATGAAAGGCACGAGCATGTACCCGGATGCGACTTTCACCCTGCGCCTGTCTTACGGAACGGTGAAGGGTTACAAAGTGAATGGCAAGACCTACGCGCCGTTTACGGATTTCGCTGGATTATTCCGGCACGCAGCGGAGCATGGCAATAAATATCCTTATCACGTTCCCGAGAGTTGGGAGAAAAACAAGTCGGCGCTGAATCTGAAGACTCCAATCAACTTTGTCTCTGACGCAGACATCATCGGCGGCAACTCCGGCTCGCCGGTCATCAATAAAAACGCGGAAATCGTTGGGTTGATTTTCGACGGCAACATCCAGTCACTGCCCGGAGATTTCTATTTCGACGCCTCGGTGAACCGCGCGATCTCAGTCGACGTGCGCGGCATGTTCGAGGCGCTGCGCAAGGTCTATCACGCAAACGAGATTGTGAATGAACTGACGGGGAAATAGAAGGCAAAGGGAAAAAGGCAAAAGGGCAAGGGGCAAAGGGCAAAGGGCAAAGGGCAAAGGTGAGGAGGCCACCATCACTCTTGCCTTTCTTTGTCTGTTGCTGGCGCTCACCTTTCGCTGCGATGGCTGCATCTTGATCTCAAAAAGTGTTCGAGGCTTCGGATCGATTGCTAGGTTACCTGGATCGATACCGCGGAATCCAGCGCCCGACTGTTTGCGAGTATCGTTCGTACGAATCACCAAACTGTCGTCGCAGGACCGGTTCCTCGTAACCCACCACGAATAGATTCGCCAGGACAAAGAAAACTCCAGCCTCAATCAGAACCGGCATCGAGATGAAGAATATCGCCTCACCTAATAGTATCGTCACTACTGACACATACATTGGATTCCGAACATATCTGTAGAGTCCTCGGACAACCAGACGTTTCGGCGGATCGACTGGCGCTAATGTCCCTCGCCCCTCCGAAAAAAACTCCCAAATGCACCAAAGCAATCCCGCGGCGCCGATTACCATGAGAGGACAACCCAAATAACGGAGTAACTGATGATTCGAGTAAGGCCCAGCACCCCTCGACGAAATAAGCCGATAAGGTATTAGCACCGTGACCGTCCCTGGCAGGAGAAACGTAAAGAAAACGCTGCGAAGTAACAGCATAACAGTGGTCCTCTATCGAAGGCTGCTTAAAGGTCTGAGTTAACCGCTTTCGGGCTTGACTTCGCTCTCGCGTACGCCAAGCTCGTCCATTATGATTTGTCTCACCCTCTTTTCCAGCGCAGCCCTTTGTGCCTGCTTGCTATCCTTCCTTTGCGCTGGTTTCTGAGTTCGCGGTTTGGGAGACGTGGACTTTTGAGCAAATGCTATCGAGGTCGGGATTAACCCGGCCATGATGATGGTTGAACTGATTAGTTTAGATCGGCGCGTGCGCACCTTAGATTGTTCTTAGTTTACAAACCGGCGCAAGCGCACGCTGATCGCAAAGCCGATGGCGATGAAGGTGGCGACGAGTGAAGCGAGGCCGGCGCTCATCAGCGGCAGCGGCACGCCGATGACCGGCAAGATCCCGAGGGCCATGCCGACGTTGATAAAGATTTGAAAGGCGAGGCCGCCAACGACGGCCATGATGACGAGCATGCCGGGACGATCAGGCGCGCGGCGGGCGCCGGCGATCAGCCGCGAAAGCAAAATCGTGTAGCCCAACAAGAGCAGGATGCAACCGACGAAGCCCGAGTTTTCGGCCGTGACCGCGAAGATGAAATCCGAGTGGGGCTCAGGCAGATACTTCAAACTGCTTTGCGAATGTTCGGAGGAGGCGCGGGCGCCGAAGATTCCGCCTTCGCCCACCGTCAGGATCGACTGCCAGGTGTGATAACCGAATCCGCGCTTGTCGGCGTTCTGCGGATCGAGAATCACGTTGATGCGCTCTTGTTGGTAATTCTTCACCAGATGAGTTTTCACTCCCACCCAGTAAGCCGCGGGGATTGCCACTACGCTCAAAATGATCACGGCAATTACCAGGCGCATCTGTATTCCCGACAGAAAAAGAACGACCAGCAGGATAGGGATATAGGTGAGAACCGATCCGGCGTCGTGCTCGAGCAGAATAAGAGCGATGGGCAAACCCAGAATGAAGCCGCCGACGGCAAGCTCTTTTAGCTTAAGAGCGGTGTGCCGATGTTTGCCGAAGTAACGCGCCAACATCATCGCGGTTGTGACCTTCACAAATTCGGACGGCTGAAACTGCCCCAATCCCGGCACGCGGATCCAGCTCCGGTGCCCATTGAGTTTCAGGCCAATTCCCGGAATCAACACCAACACCAAAAGCGCTATTCCGAAAACGTAGAATGCCGGCGCGATATTCAGTAACCGGCGATAATCGCTGAAGGCGATTGCCAGCATGGCTACGAACGCGACGCCGAGACCGATGAGCTGCTTGACCCAGAAAGTCTCAGTCGGCTGCGCATTGCGTATTTGCAGAGCCCCGAAGGCGACGATGCCGATTGCCAGGAAGGCCAACAGCCAATCGAAATCTCGGAGAGTGCGTTTTTCGAAAATCGCTACCATGATTAAGAAGTTCAGAGGTCAGAGGTCAGAGGTCAGATGTCAGACACTTAACACTCAGCACTCGTCCTCAATGCGTTTGCGCTATCTGCGCTGGCTTCTTTTCCTGCGCCTTTGTCACCGCCGGTTTTGCATTCTTCGCTTTTGCTACCTGGGCGCCGGGCGGTTCTTCGTGTCGCGTCTTGCGATAATAGACGTTGTAAACACCACGCACGGCGGGAGCTGCGAACTGGCTGCCGAAGCCCGCGTTTTCAATCAAGGCGATGATCGAGATCTCGGGTTTAAAGGCAGGCGCGTAAGAGACGAACCAGGAGTGGTCTTTGTTCTTGCCAATGTCTTTGCCCAGCCCAACGACTTGCGCGGTGCCCGTCTTGCCCGCGATGTCGAATCCAGCCATTTTTATGCCGGCGCCGGTGCCTCCGTTGTTGACAACGCCCCACATGCCCTCAACTATGAGATGGTGCTCGTCTTCGGGAATGGGCACGACCTTCGGATTGGGCCGCGACGAATCCAATGGTTGGAAGGCGCGACCGGCGCGGTAACCAGGCTCGCCCGGTTTCCCGACCGGGTTGATCTCTTTCACGAAGTGAGGAACATAAAGCTTGCCACCCATGCCGACTCCGGCAACGGTGCGCAGCAGAGCAATTGGCGTGATGATGTCGTAGACCTGGCCAAATGATGAGTAGACGGTATCGATCTCGCGCCAGTCAGGATCGCGCGGCTGCATCCGCTGTTTGAATTCGCGCGACGGCGTCCAACCGGCAACTTCATTCGGCAGATCGACGCCGGTGCGCCTGTTCAGATCAAACTCATCGACCATGGCGACGATGCCATCGAGCCCCATCTTCAGGCCGAGCCGAAAGAAGTAGCCGTCGCATGAACGCGTAATCGCCGTGCGCAAATCCGGCATGCCGTGATTGCCCATGCAACGCGTGAACTTGTTGCCGATAGTAATGCCCCCGCCGCAAACCAAGTTCGAATGATCCATAGTGATCGCTCCCTGTTGTAATCCGGCCACCGCCATCGGAATCTTCCAGGTTGAGCCGGGAGGATAGCGGCTCTGGATCGCGCGGTTGAGCAGCGGCTTCTCCGGATCGTCGATCAACGCGGTGTATTCAGCCCGGCCCGCTTTCGTAGTGATGCGCTGGAACAGGTTGGAATCGAAAGTTGGCGCCGAAGCCAGCGCCAGCAGCTCGCCGTTGTTTGGATCCATGACGATGATCACACCGCGCTTTGTACTCGAGTTGCGAAGCTGTTCTTCGGCCGCCTTTTGCAGATCGAGGTCGATAGTCGTAACCAGATCCTGTCCTGGTTGCGGCGCTACCGTCTCAATCTCGTCCTGAATGCGCCCACGGCTGTCAACCACAACCTTGCGATAGCCGTCGCGACCGCGCAGATAGTCGTCGTAACTTTGTTCCAGTCCACTCAGGCCAATGATGTCGCCCGGCTTGAGACCCTTGTCCCTGGAGACCTGTTGCTTCAACTGTTCGGGACTGATCTCACCAACGTAGCCGAGCACGTGGGCCAGCGTTCCATCTGAAGGATAGCGCCGCTGCGGTTGTTGCTCGACGCGCAACTCGGGGAATTCGAGCTTGTGCGCCTCGACCCACGAGATGTCGCCGGAGGTGGCGTCCTGTTTTATGGGAATCGATTCAAACGCGGGCAAGGACTGAATCTGATCAAAGCGATCGCGCAGGATCTCGGCGTCAACTCCCAGCCCGGCAGAGAGTAGCTGCACCAGCGATTTGAGATCTTTCCCCCGGAGATCCTGGCGTGACAGGATCACTTCATAGATCGGACGCGAGTCGACCAGCACGTTCCCATTGCGATCGAAGATAACGCCTCGCGGTGCTGGAATGGGCAACAAACGGATGCGCTGGTTTTCGGCAATTTCCGCGTAATACTTGCCCCTGACGATCTGCAGGAGGTATAGCCTGACACCAAGAACGGCTAGCAGCAGGACGACCAGGACATTGATCGCGCCGAGTCTTGCCCGCAGGTTTTGTGAAGTGTCCTCGAACTTCATAACGGTTGGTCAGTGGTCAGTAGTCAGTGGTTCTTGGTTCCTGGTTTCTTTGTTGATGGTCGTCAGGCCGCATCGTTGTCCAACGCTAATTCTAAGTCAAACACTAATTCTAATCGCACTAACAACAACTGACCACTGACTACTGACAAGTTTACCTTCGCTTGAGCATCCCCGTACTGCGCCGTGCCACACGGCGTCGGTCAGCAAACTTGCGGCGCTGGCGGCCCTTGTCGCTGAACAGATTATTTAGCATGAGAATCGCGAGCGTCCCAATAACCGTGGTCCCGATCAATTTGTAAGAAAGGGTCTGCACAAACGGAACCAGCAACGACTGACCAAGCATTCGATGTAAAGCGACGTAGACAATAGCGTCCAGCACGGTGGCCGCCGCCAGGACGGGAATCCTCAGCAGCGGATTCTCGAGGTTGATGCGCGTCGCCGCGAAATAGACGATGAACGCGACGAGGGTTTTCGAAAAGCCGCCGGCTCCGATCAAGCCGCCACTCGCGGCATCTACCGCTAAACCGGCGATCGTGCCGGCGATCAAGGCCTGCCACGCGTCACGCTGCAGCGCGACGTAAACGACGACCACCAGCGGAAAGTCAATATATACAAGGGGCGGCCAAACGGCTCGCAACGAGAGTTGCAGGATGATGGCGAGTGCCAGAACCGCCGCGATCCTAAGCTCAGGCATTTAGAACATTTCCGATTGCCGATTTCCAACTGCCCATTTTTGAGGCAATGTTAACCCGAGGGCCAATTGGCAATCGGCAATCGGCAATCGGAAATGGCTTCACTTTTTTACTTTGTCTACATTAGGCAGCGTCTGGTCGGGGGTTGGCCGCTGCGGCGGATGATAGAGCAGCACTGCCACTTCGTTCAATTGGCCCAGGCGCGAGCTTGGTCTGATGTAGATCACGTGCGGTTGCGTGGCCGTGCCGTGTTTCACTTCCACCACCTCGCCGACGTTCAGACCCGCGGGATAGATCCCATCCTGGCCAGTCGTCAATACATAGTCTCCGACTTCGACCTTTTCGAGACCGGAAACATATCGCATCTCGACCAGACCGCTCTGGCCGAGTCCCTTTACCGAGCCCAGCGCGCTCGATTGGCCGAGCTGGCCTACGACTGCCCCTGCCGCCGCTTGCTCGTCGGTGATCAGCATCACCTGAGCGGTCCAGGGACTGACCGCTATCACTCGTCCGACAATCCCACCGCCAGTCACGACCGGCATATTAAGCGCGACGCCTGATGAGCTTCCCTGACTGATAGTTATGGTATTGAACCAAACTGAAGGGTCACGCGCGATCACGCGGGCTGCGACGAAACTGTAACCCGTCTTTTCTTTCAAGCCGAGCAGGCCTTTAAGCCGCTCGTTCTCGTTTGCCGCCTCGCGCGCATTTCTTAGTTCCAACTCCAGCGTCGTCACTCGCCCTTTCAGTTTCTCGTTTTCCTCAGCAGTATTCTGGAAGTTAACGATCTTTCTGCCGAGACCGAAACTCGCGCCGCCCGCTTTCGACGTTGCGCGCTGAAAAGGCGAGGCCAAAGTCTGCGCCCAGACGCGGATCATCCGCTGCTTGGTTGCGTCCTCGCGCGCCTCAACCGCCATGATCACGAAGTTGGCACCAAGCAGTATTAAGAGCCAGATTGGCGCGCGCTGGCGAATCTCTTTTTGAGTGCGAGTGGCTGCCATAACTCGTAAGCCGTAAACCGTGAACTGGGAACCGACGTAAGGCGTTTGACTGTTTACGGTTTACGATTCACAGTTCACGCCCTTTCACATTCCGCTGGACAATGTGTTGTCCCACTTCACCCGTTTCAGGAGGTCAAAGTCGGACAGCATCTTTCCGGTGCCCAGCACCACGGACGCCAGCGGGTCGTCGGCCAGCGACACCGGCAGACCCGTTTCTATGGACAGACGTTTGTCCAGGTTCCTCAACAGCGCGCCACCGCCGGTCAGCACGATCCCGCGCTCGACAATGTCGGCGGAGAGTTCCGGCGGCGTGCGCTCGAGCGCGACGCGAACGGCGTTGATGATTGTCGCGACAGAATCCGCGAGCGCCTCCCGAATCTCTTCGTCCGAGATCGTGATCGTCTTCGGAATACCTTCGATCAGATTTCGGCCACGAACCTCGTATGACAGCGGTTCGTCGAGAGGGAAGGCCGAGCCCAGTTCAATCTTGATCGTTTCCGCTGTTCGCTCGCCGATCAATAGATTGTACTTGCGCTTGATGTATTGAATGATTGCCTCGTCCATTTCGTTTCCCGCCACGCGCACGGAACGCGAGTAGACGATGCCGCTCAAACTGATGACGGCGATGTCGGTCGTGCCGCCGCCGATGTCGATGACCATGTTGCCGTGCGGTTCCGTGATCGGCAGTCCCGCGCCTATAGCCGCGGCCATCGCTTCTTCGACCAGGTAAACTTCGGAAGCTTTCGCGCGATAGGCCGAGTCTTCGACCGCGCGTCGCTCGACCTGCGTGATCTCAGAAGGAATCCCGATCACTACTCGCGGGCTGACCCACGTCTTGCCGTTGTGCGCTTTACGAATGAAGTGTTGCAGCATCTTCTCGGTCACTTCAAAGTTTGCAATCACGCCGTCTTTCATCGGACGGATGGCGACGATGTTGCCAGGAGTGCGGCCCAACATATCTTTGGCGTCACGCCCGACGGCTTCGACCTGGTTGGTAACCTTATTGATCGCCACGATGGATGGTTCGGAAACGACAATGCCGCGTCCTTTCGCGTAAACCAGCGTGTTGGCAGTGCCAAGGTCAATAGCAAGGTCACTGGAAAAGAGGCTAAAGATAGATTTGAAAAATGCCATCTAAATGGTCCACTTCCCTGTATGGAGAATGAAAGTGTCGACGGGGGTGGGCGGTCATTTCAGCGCCTCCTGCCCAATAAAGAGACTCGAGGCCGACTCAGAAAACAGCACACCGAACAAGACCAACCACTAAGATACACCGAACTTGGCTCGTGCGCTATCAAGAAATGATGTTCCCGTCCTCTATTTTAGCAGCGGTTGTCTCCGCTGTCGGTTTCCTGGCGGCCCTGGCATTCGGAATCGGTTCCGCCGCAAACCGCACGCAGTTCTTCCTGGCCGCCTTTGCTTCATACATGGCGGTATCGGCGCAGGATATTAGCTGCTGCGGCGAGGAAGCATGCTGCGGGAAAGCGGCGACGCCAAAACTTGCTGTCAAAGTGAGCGTCAATCTGCGCCCGCCGTTGAACTGATGCCGCGCTATTTTTTCGCGAATACGTTCGGCCACCGTCCCCGCAAGTTCGGTGTCGGTGTCCGGCAGCACGATCACAAACTCGTCGCCGCCATAACGCGCCACCGCGTCCGTGTCGCGAATCGAGGCCAGAATCACAGCAGCCATCTCCATCAACACATGGGAGCCGACCAGATGCCCGTGCGCATCATTGACGCGTTTGAAATCGTCGAGGTCCAGAAACAGCGCGGACACGCTCGAACCGTATCGTCGCGCGCGACGGATCTCATTGAGCAGAAACTGTCTGAGGTAGCGGGCATTGTGGAGCTTCGTTAGATCGTCCGTCTGCGACAGTCGCTCGGCTTCCGCAATGCGCACCGCGTTGGCGAGGGCGGAGGCAACCGGCGATGCAAGAGCGTCAAGCAAAGCAACTTCGGATTTTCTAAACGCGCGCGCGTACTTTCCTTCCCGCATAACTTCGAGCACGCCGAGAATTCTGTCACCGCAGATGAGGGGCACCGCGACGACGTATTGATCGCGCTCCTTCTTCTTGACGGTTCCCATTCCCGCAGCAACAAGCTTCGCCGCCTTCGACACGGATCCGGAAGCGATAACCGTATCGCCCAGCACCAATCTGCGCCAGTCGTCATCCACCGCCGATCCAGTCTGATCGCCGCGCTTGCGCACGGCAATTGGCTCGAGATCCGAAGCGTCGGGTTTCGTGTCGGAGATCAAATAGATGACCCAATGATCGGCGGCGACCAAAAGATCGAGTCCGGCCAGCGCCGTGTACGCCGCGCCACTCTGATCGCCGATGAAGTGCAGCGACGAAACCAAATCAAAAGCCGCGCGCAAGCTCTTCGCACTTAGTTTCTCCGGCAGCGAAATGGACCCCGGCTCGATTGGCTCGACGAATTTTTCCGGGAGCTTCAGCTCGGCGGTTATCCCGTGGCCTTCGATTTCGCGCAGCAGCGCCGGCAGTTGCGCCGCCTTGTCGGCGATGGCGCGAAAGCCGAGACGCTTCAGCGCCGCTCCGTCCAGACTGCGCAGGTTCAGACGTTGGTAGCCATTCATCTGGCGCCGGCAAGCGACCAGCGGCGCGCCCGGCCAAAACGCCTTCGAGTGCTCTATAGCCGCATGCAGCTCGACCATATCCGCACCGGGCACAACCTCGTAAAGGACCGCAAGCGGAGGGGGCCCTTGAGGCTCAGTTGTCTCTGCGCTTTCGTGTTGGCGGGCAAGGGCTGCTTCCGCCTCGACTTCCCGCAGGCCTTCGATCAACGTCTTGACCCCAGCAACGCGCAGCGCCTCGATCAATTCGTACGCTGGAGCTTCGTGCGCATCAGTCAGTAGTATTACGTGCTTCGACATTGAGCTCGGTGTTCCTAACCTTTGCCCCGGCCTCCCTGAAGAGCCAGCCTGTACTGGCTGCTGTTGCCTTGAGCGTCCTGTGCTTCGACGGTGATCTCACGGGCAGCGACCGGCGTGGTGATCTGAAGCTGAAACGACTTTTCAGTGGGAACGATCGTTTCCTTACCGGCAATGCGAATCGTCGTTCCCGGCTCGGCGCGCCCGCGCACTAGATAGATGTTGCCGCCTAGCAACTCGGCGGAAAGATTTGAAACGGGCACCGGCGAGCCGGTTCCTTTCGGCGCCACCATGAATTTTTGCGGGTCACTCCAGTCGCTGGTCTGTCCGGAAGTGGCGGTGGCGCGCACGCGCCAGAAATAGGTTCCCGGACGAAGATCGCTGGCATTGAATTCAGTGGCGACTAACTGATCGCGTTCGATCACCTTACCGTCGGCGACAAAGAACGGCGACGTTGCCACTTCGACGCGATAGTATGCAGGTGTGCCCGATTGCGGCCGCAGCCATTTCAAAGTAATGGTGGCGGCGCCGTTTTGTCCGATGAAAACTTTTTGCAGGTCGCGCGGCTCAGAAGGCAATGGAACGTCGAGCAGTTTTTGCGGACGCGAGACCGTGCCCGAGGGATTCACTTTAGCGTATTCGCCGCCGTGCAAAGAAGTCTTTTCGCCGGCGCGGTCCGTCGTTTCGATCACGCCGGCGTTGACGCGAATCTCTTCCGTGCCCTCAGGGTTCACACCAAAGCTGGCGCCCGTTTGCTCGCCCACTTTGTTCTTTGTCTT
The DNA here is from genome assembly GCA_041499185.1 of Pyrinomonadaceae bacterium. GTDB lineage: Bacteria > Acidobacteriota > Blastocatellia > Pyrinomonadales > Pyrinomonadaceae > JAOAPY01. Next base: position 12,162 of record JBGQJU010000045.1, read on the forward strand.
CGGTGTCTCGACGACGTTGTTGGTGCCTGCGGGCTGTTGCTCGGTGCGAACGTACATCTGGCCGCTGTCGACGACGACGTGCACGTTGGTCTTCTTGCCATCGTCAGTGGTGGCGTTGTCGCGCACGATGATCGTGCTGTTGGGACGAACAACCAGCGTTGAGCCATCGGCCATGCTGAGGCGCGCGCGGCCGCTGGCGCCTGTCTGCACTGTGTCGCCGGGGTAGAGTTCGGTGTCGCTGCTGGCCTGAATCGTTTCGCGCGTCGCGGCGCGAATGACGCGCACGTCGCCTTCGAAGGAACTGAACCTGGCGCCGGCGGGCAGCTTCGTTTTCGTGCCGACGTTCTTCAGCGGATTGCCGTACTTCCAGACGTAGAGCGCCACGCCGCCGGCCAGACCGCACAGCACCAGAACCGCGATGATGAGATAGACGATCCGCTTTTGAACTGCCCACCAATCAAAAACGAAGCGACTGGTTTTAGCTACCATCTTTCAGGAAATGATTTCGAGGGGGCAACAACTTGGGAGACGCTCGCGCCTGCGGGCCATTTAATCCCGCATTTTTAAAAGGTGAGAAGTCCGAACAGCCGTTTTCGGCGGCGGGCGATTGCCGCCGATCCGTCGGGGCAGCGTACAGCTTCCTGCCGACTTGGAAATCTAACACAGGCGTCGGGTGCGTTCAAGCGGGTTGATTGCCGGGAGCGCAGGTCATTTTACTACAGCGACCGGCGAGGCTGGTCTTCGGGGTTTCTAATGTATTTACATAACAGCTCTTGCAGGGGCAAGAAGTTAAGCGCTGGTGAGGACATGCTCTGATTAGCGCCGCGCCAAAAGGACTCCATTCGCTAACTACCAGCGAGCCAGAGCGTTGCGCGATCAAACTTCAGGGCTTGGGGTTCGAGAGATAGTCTTCAAGCAGCTTCTGCGCTCTGATACCCGGGCTGACGAGTGCAAGTTTTTGTGACCAGTCATAGCCGCTGAATACTCCAACCAGCTCGGCTTTTTGATTGTAGACGGGGCTGCCGGAATAACCATCGCGGCCATCAATTTTCACAAACCAATACTGTTGACCGCGCAAGGTGTACGAACCGTAAAGCGTCCCGCGCCGCACCATCTTGTCGCCGTGCGGGCGAGCAATCAGGAGTAGCTGTTCATCTTTGCTGAGGCTCGGCTGAAATGCGGGAGTCCTGATCTGCTTTTGCGATCCACAGATGCGCAGGAGCGCCAGGTCAGCATCTTGATCTACCTTGATCACCGTAGCCTGGCAGCCGTTCACAGATATCTTGACTTCAAGTTGGTCGTCCGGCCTGAACCCCAATTGTATTTTCTTGGGGTTGCCTATGTCTCCGGAGACAACGTGATAAGCGGTCATTACTAATCCGTCACCGACCAGAAAGCCGGTAGCGTACCCATTAGTTCCCACGTTAAGAAAAGAAAAGACGCGTGGCAGACCATTTGAATCCTTTCTCCCGAATTCCAGGTCCAGAGACAAGGTGTAGCGTTCCTGTTGTTTCAGAATCTGTGCTGTCGTGTCTTTCGCGGCGCATTGCGGCGCTAGCATAGAGAGTAGTATCGCGACCAGAACCAGGCTGCAAAGCTTCTTTGCCATCGAGGCCTCCTTTGAGAGAAAAGATTGTTCGGATCAGCAGTGATCGGCGCTATCAACGACCAGAGACTATCCGCGTCTTCCTAGCGTGCTGTGAGCGCGTTCGGCGGTTTCGTGTCGAGCGCGTTGTGTCTGCGATGCTGGAATCGACGAGATGGCTTGTGGCCACTTACCGAGACGCTTCCAGAGAGCGCTACTTCTACCACAGAACAGGCCTCCGGCGAAAGTATTTTTCCGTTGCGGCGGTGCGGCCAGGGAGTTTTCAGTCTGCCACTTCGATGGCCCTGAAGTCGCGGATCACAAAATATCTTCGAGCGTGCGGCGCATTCGTCGTATCGAACCAGTATTCGTACTTATTTCCGGTTGCTAGCGGAGTTGGTGCGGCGCCGTTCTCGGGAAAGCTTTGCCTGTAACCCTGCGGCACAACGCCATACTTAATGGCGCCGATGTCTTCGACCCGCCGGCCTTTCAGGTATCCTTCGACAGGCTCAATCTCCCACAAAGCAAAATCCTGATGGTCGTCCAATTCTCGTTGCCTGGTTTCGCAGATCAACAAATGCGCGAGTGAGCCACTGCCGGAAAGAATGAAAACCGGCGGGTTTCCCCCCTCCAGTCTCACCCGCGTGGCCCGCTGCTCTTCTTTAGGCCAGATCAACGATGCGGCAACTGCGGTTACCAGAACGGCGGCGACCACGCTAAGGGAAACGGCGATCGGAATCTCGACGTCGGCCATCACTATCAGCATCTTCACGCCAATAAAAGAGAGCACGATCGCGAGACCCAGCTTGAGGTAATGAAACCTTTCGACTACGCCCGCCAGCAGAAAATACATCGAGCGCAAACCGAGTATGGCAAAGACGTTCGAGGTGTAAACGATGAACGTGTTCGTCGTGACCGCGAAGATCGCCGGAATTGAATCGACAGCGAACACGAGATCGGTGACCTCGACAATCACGAGCACAAGCAGAAGCAACGTGCCGACGCGACGACCGGCGGAACGAGTGAAAAACTTTTCTTCTTGGTAGCGGCGCGTAATAGGAATGTAGCGCGTCACCAGGCGCACGACCGGATTCTGTTCCGGCTGAATGTTTGTCTCCTCCTGCCGAAACATCCTGAGGCCCGTGTAAACCAGAAACGCGCCAAAGACGTAGAGCACCCAGTGGAAATGCCTAATCAACGCCGCGCCTACAAAGATCATCGTCAGGCGCAACCCGAGCGCGCCCAACAGGCCCCAGAAAAGAACACGGTGTTGGTATCGAGTCGGAACTTTGAAGTAGGAGAAGATGAGAATGAAGACAAAGAGATTATCGACCGACAGTGAAAGCTCGATGAGGTACCCTGTCACAAACTCCAGCCCTCGAACTTTTCCCTGGTCCCAGAACACAATGCCGGCGAAGATCATCGCCAAGGCGATCCAGATGGAACTCCAGACGGCGGCTTCGCGGTAACGGATTGTGTGGGCCTGACGGTTGAAGAGGCCGAGATCCAAACTCAGCATTAGCAGGATAAAAGCCGAAAAGCCGACCCATAACCACGTCGAGTTAGCAAGGACATTCATCGAGGCAAATAAAATAGCATTCGCATTCCAAAGCAAGCAAACGCCCTTCAGGTATCGGGTGTCGGGTATCGGGTGCCAGGTCTCACGCTTGCAGCGTCGCAGTAGAGAAGTCATCTTGAGATTCGCAAACTCTGTCCCGAAGCCTAAGAGCCTGACACCCGGCACCTGACACCCGGGACCTGACACCCGGCACCCATTCTCGGTTGCAGCCGGCGCTCTCTGTCCCTTACAATCAGCCGCTTCAGAGAAAGGTAGAGATAATGCTCAAACAGTTAGGTCGTCTCGAACGCACGCGCAGCATCATCATCCTCGGCTTCGCCGTCATCATGGCCGTCAGTCTCGTAATGTTCTACGCGCCCCAGCGGAACGCTCAGTACGTCGAGCCCAGCAAGAACACTCAGGTGGTGGCCAAAGTCGGCAGGGATGAGATTACTGTGGCCGATATCGCCCAGCAGAAACAGAGTATCCAGGACCGCTTTGGCGGTCAGATCAGCCTCGCCCAGTTGGGCTATAGTGACCAGGTAATACTGGACCAGCTCATTGCGGAGCGCGTCCTGGCGCAGGAGGCGGAACGGTTAGGCTTTCGGGTGGGGGATGTCGAGCTTGAAGAGGGACTCGCAAAAGAGTTCAGTGACCCGTCCGGAAAATTTTTGTTCATCGATGCGTCCGGCAAGCGCAACATAACTCGGTATCAAGAAATCATTACTTCACGATACGGCAACGTCGAGCGTTACGAGGAAGGACGCCGCCGGGCTTATGAAGCCAACAAACTGCGGGCCTTTATTACCGCGAGCGTGAACGTCTCTGACGAAGAGGTGCAGGCAGATTACAAGCGGAAGAACACCACCTTCGATCTAACCTACGCGACGATCAGCGCGGAAAAGCTGGCCGAGAAAGTGCAACCTTCCGATCAGGAGCTGCGCGCTTACTATGATCAGCACAAGAATGACTATAAAATTACCGTCCCGCAGAAAAGGATTCGCTACATCTTTATCGATCAGGAGAAGTCCGGCGAGAAACTGCAAATACCGGAAAAGGATCTGCGCGATGAATACGAGAAGCTCTCGCCTGAGCACAAAGAGGCAGGAGTTAAAGTGCAGCAGATCCTCTTGAAGGTTGCGCGCAAGGATCTCGATTCCCAGGTTGAGCAGAAAGCGAAGGATCTCCTGACGAAGCTACGCGATAGGAACGGGCAAGCTTCGGAACAGGCCTTCGCTGATGCGGCTCGCGGAAACTCGGAAGATCCGGCCACCGCAAAGAACGGCGGTTTCCTGTCTCATCTCGTCAAGAAGAACCCCAACAAGCCCGACGCGCTCTATGAGCGCGCAGTCGATATGCAGCCCGGCGACGTTTCGGATATTCCGATCAAGTATGCCGGCAATTGGTACATCCTGCGCCGCGGTGATTCGGTGCCAAAGACTTTTGAAGAGGCGAAGCAGGAGTTGTTGGTCTCTTTGCGCAATCGTCGCGGTTACGTCGAGGCGCAAAAGATCGCCACGCGCGCGCAGGCTCGCCTGAAAGAGACACACGACGCGCAGAAGGTCGCGCAGGAGCTGGCCGCCGAAGCAAACATGAAACCTGCCGACATGGTGCGCGTGACCGGATACATCAAACCGGGCGACAACGTGCAGGACATCGGCAGCAATCAGCAATTCGAGCAGGCCATTGCGCCGTTGAATAATCCAAACGACGTCGGCGAAAAAACCGGCATTAAAGACGGCTTTGCGATCCCGATGTTTGTCGACAAGAAAGAGCCGCGCATTCCTGAGTTTGACGAAGTCAAAGACAAAGTGACGGAGGCGTTGAAGCAGCAGCGGGCCAAGGAACAGTTGGACCAGAAGGCTCGCGACCTGGCGTCATCGGTAAATAGCGCCGGCGACTTGAAAGCAGCGGCAGAAAAGGCTGGGTTCGAGGCAGAGACTCAGGAGGGTTACAAACTTGGCGGGACATTGGGCAAGGCCGGAACCAGCCCCGCTCTCGACGAAGCGATCTATGCATTGAAGGAGGGCGGCATCACAAAAGATCCGATCAAGGTCGGCGATAACTGGGTCGTCGTCGGAGCAACCAAGCGCAAGGAAGCCGACCTCGCGGAGTTTGCTAAGCAGCGCGATCAACTAACTCAGTCGATGCTGCGGACTCGTCAGGAGCAGGTGTTTGGAGATTACATCGCCTCGGTTGTCGATCGCCTGAAGCGCGAAGGGAAAATCAAGATCTATAAGGACGTCTTAGACAGCATCGCCGAGGAAGAGCCGGCGGCCATGCCGCAGCCACGGCGTCGAGGTTTCCCGATCCCGACGAAATAACCGCCGGGAGCGCGGACAAGCAGGTCCCCGGCGGATGTTCTTTTATCCGACGGGGTGCTCGCCCTGTCCGCAGACGCGCCGGTCGGCGCGTAAATGCTTCGCGCTTCGCGCTCAATGCGGGCAAGCTGCGCTCCCCGCTATTCCCCGCCGAATAGTGGCCCAATGTCTGCTTGGGCCACTGCCGTTCTGATCAGAAGCTCATTTCCTTGCGTCGTGATCTTCAGATTGTCCAGCGCGGCTCGCGCAGCGCTACCTTTCTGCGCGGGCATACGACTTACAGCGAAAGCCCCTAGCTGGCTCAAACCCGTGAGAGTGCGGCTCAGATTTTGCGCAGAATCCGAGTTCACAGTCCGCGCGGCGAGAAACATTTCCACGTCCTTTTCAGTGATGCCCACGCTGCCGTAAACCTGCCGGATCGACGAAATATCTTTGACGATTGCCTCGTTGCTTAGTCTCAAACTCTGTATCAGCGCCGGCGTCACGTTGCCGCCAAAGCCGATGACGGCGCTTTCGTCGCGCGTCGCAAGCGCAATCAATTCCTGATTCAGACCTCCGCGCCCACGGCCGGCATCAATCACGCTGCGCACGCCGTCCGGTTTGCCCAGCGCCAGGGTGTTCGCGTCAAGCGGAGAAACCGCCAGCTCATGCACTTTCATATTCATGAGACCGAACACTTTCAATTGCTGGTCCAGAGTGAAGATGTAGATTGTGTGGCCCTGATACTTCTCTTCGCGATATTTTTCGTCCCCGGCGCTGCGGCCCGCGGCCACAAAAGCGTCCGTCCCGAAAGTCCCGCGCGCTATCGCCACTGTGTCGATCTTCGTCACTCCCTCGGCAGGGTAGGTGTAATGCATGCCGAACGCGACCTGATCGAACGAACGCGGATCGATGCCAGTCCTGGTCTTGAACTTTTCGATGTCGGCATTGACCTCTGCAAGCTTTGACGTGTTCCCCGCGAGGATTTTCGGCATAGCCTCGTTGAGCAGGCGCTGCACTTTCACGAGCGCCACCACATCCGATTGCGGAAGCGCAGTTAGCAGATTCGGCTGCGCTTTTGCCGGTGTAGTTGAACGAGGCCTTTGGGCGAAGCTAATGGCGGAAAAGCCACTAACGATCGCTAAGAGAAATGTGACTGCAAAGTATGAGAGTCTTGTTTTCACGATCTAAAACCTTTCGTTGATTCATCAACCAGCGACCTGGTATTGGTTAATAATCCGGGAAGATCAAGTAAAAGTTATTGCGAACATCAAATTCAAACACCGGCCTTCCGATGCGAGCAAACCCGCGGCAAGTTGGCTTTAACGCTTCTCAACTTGCGAATTTTCGACTCTCTGCGCGTCTCGCGCTTGTTTGATTGCCGCCTGAAGCTGGCGATAGTCCGCCTTCTTGTAATCGTCGGGCAAGTCGAAGAGCCGTGGATCAACCTCTCGCTTGAGGTCTCGCAGCTCAACCGTCAATTTCGACGAATGATCGCCGCCAGCGGAAATCGTCTCGGATCTGATTGGCATCCCGAAACTCGCATCAATCCAGATTAACGTCACACTTCCGTCTTCGGTTCCATTTGTTGAGTCGGCCGTCGTCACTCGGTATTTGGTTGTACTTCGGCCATCCAATGTTTCACCGCCGAGCTTTTCATAACGCGCCAGGGCGCGCGTCTCGTTCAAAAGTCTCTCGGGCGAGAACTCGGAATAGAGATCGCTCTGCGGATCCAGGGAATCGAGATCGCTGGATGCGAGACTGAGATCCGCATACAGCTTCTTTGACGGCAGGAGCACGAAACGACCCGTTGGTATATCGAGAAAGACCGTCGTTGCTTCCGCGCCGATGTACTCTTCACGCCGCTTTTCTCCGTCGCGAGCGATCAGCATTTTGGTGGTAACTGTTTCGGTTGTTGAATCGACGCTAGTGATAATGCGGGTCGCCTGATAGCGCTCAGGCTCTTTTGTGGAAAACGGAGGCACTGAGGAGGCCTCATTTTGATTTGAGGAATTCGCTGTCTTCTGTTCCGTTGATTTCTTGAATAACTGGGGCCATCGCTTGTACGTCAGCGTTCCGGCGATCGTCAATGCGCTCACCAAAAGGAGGACGAAAACAATTTTCCATTTTCCATTTGTCATTTATCAATCGCGAATTCAATTTAGGAGTGCAATGCCTTTTGCTTAAAGATGTCGTCGATTTATACGTAGTTCTTGTCTCCCTCTCCCGTTGGGAGAGGGCTGGGGAGAGGGCCTGACGCCCGCTAGACCCTTCCCCTTAGTCCCCTTCCCAAAAGGGAAGGGGAAAAGAAAACTAAATGCCTTCGCACGAATGGTGAACTCGAAATCCCACTATGCTGCTTCAACAATTCGGTTGCCCTTCCAACTTGAATCCACCAATTGTCATTGCTTGCGCTTGAAAGCTCTTCCCGAAAAATAGGATCGATGTGTTGGGGACGACTAAGCCTCAACGTTCGACCAACAAAGCGATGCCCATGCCGCCGCTGATGCAGAGGGTCGCGAGGCCGCGACGGGCGTTGCGACGTTTCATTTCGTGCAGCAGCGTCGTCGTAATGCGCACACCCGTGCAGCCAATCGGATGGCCCAGCGCAATCGCGCCGCCGTTGACGTTCAACTTGTCCTCGTCGAAATGAAGATCTCGATCGCAGGCTATGACCTGCGCCGCGAAGGCTTCGTTTAGTTCGACGAGATCGAGGTCGGAAAGTGATAGCTTCTGTCGTTGCAATAACGTTCGCACCGCAGGCACCGGGCCAATGCCCATGATCTCCGGAGCAACACCGACGATCTCGTAATCAACAATGCGTGCCTGGGGCTCGGCGCCGGATTCTTTCAGGGCCTCTTCGCTCATTACGACCGCGGCAGCCGCGCCATCGGTGATTCCCGAAGAGTTGCCGGCAGTCACGCTGCCGTCTTTCGAGAAAACAGGCGGCAGCTTGCCGAGATCTTGCATCGTCGTGTTGGGTCGGTAATGTTCATCGCGCGCGAAGCGGACAGTCTCGCCTTTTCGATTTTCTATTTCCAGGGGCAAAACTTCGTCGTCAAAGCGGTTGGACTCGATCGCCATCTGCGCGCGTTGCTGCGAGCGCAAAGCAAACTGGTCCTGTTCGTCGCGCGAGATTTCGTATTGGCGCGCGAGATTCTCGGCGGTTTCGCCCATCACCAAACCCGAAAGCGGATCGTTAAAGCCGTCGCGATACATGCCGTCCGTCAGTTCCATGTTACCCATGCGCATGCCCCAACGCGCGCCCTCCGCGAAATAAGGGACGCGCGACATGCTCTCCGCGCCACCGGCCAGAACGATGCGGGTGCGACCCAGGATGATCTGTTCCGCCGCCAGGATGATCGCGCGCAAGCCCGAACCGCACGCCTGATTAACTGTGAAGGCAGGAACACTCTCCGGCGCTCCGGCGCGATAGGTAATCTGGCGCGCGACGTTTGGACCACCGCCCGCCTGTCGCGCGCAACCCCAGATCGAATCCTGAATCTGATCGGCCTGGATCCGGGCGCGGCGCAGACTTTCTTTTGCTACCGCCACGCCGAGATCAGCCGCAGTCCACGACGCGAGCGTGCCGCCAAAACGGCCAATCGGCGTGCGCACCGAGCCGACGAGATAGACGTCTTTCATTGCTTCTTGATTGTCAAATTGTGATTGAGCAAACGAAATTCGTTGACGAGAGATGGTAGCACAGAGTAGAAGATTGTCAGATTGTGTCTGTCAGAACCGCCTGCGGTAGCGGGCGGTTGAACTACTTCATCACGACACTTGAAAACTGTGCAACATCAACCGCCCGTTACCGCAGGCGGTTCTGACCAACGATCTCATGTGGAACGATACTGACATTCCGCTAGCTTTCCTGATCACGTTTCGCTGTTACGCAACGTGGCTGCACGGCGACGAGCGCGGCTCGGTCAATCGTTTTCGCAATCAATACAAATCGCGTCGCTTGCCGCCAGAGAAGAAATGGCTTGAAACAAACACCCAGAGACTAAAGGGCGAAATCGTCATCCTGGACGCCGCGCAGCGCGGCTGCGTCGAAGCTGCCGCGCGCGAAACTTGCGAAATTCGCCAATGGCATTTATACGCAATCAACGTGCGAACAAATCACGTCCATTTAGTTGTTTCTATTGGCGAGAAGAAGCCGGAAATTGCGCTCAACGCTTTCAAGGCAAACGCGACTCGGAAAATGCGCGAAGTCGGTTGCTGGCAGAGTCAGCGGAGTCCCTGGGTGGATAAAGGCAGCAAGCGATATCTGTGGAATGAGCGAAGTATCGCGCTCGCCGTCGATTACGTGATTAACGGACAAGGTGATGATTTGCCGGAATTTGATTAGCCAGTCAGAACCGCCTGCGGTAGCGGGCGGTTGAACTCTCGTCATCGAGAGTGAGTCCATGTGAAAGTTCAACCGCCCGCTACCGCAGGCGGTTCTGACATCATGCTCGAACGCCTCACAAATCCTGGTGACGTAGAGAACGCTCGACGGCAAATCTCGGAGTTGATCGCCGCGCACGCCGAATGGTTCATCACGCAAACTGACGACAACACCGAAGCGGTGCGCAGGGAAGAACTCGATCTCTCTGTTTCTCATGGACGTCTGATCCTTTCGTCCTGGACTGAGAAGGGAACTCGTTCGTGGCGAATAGTCGCTTGGGAGTGGACCGGCGACAAACTTCTGCTGCAAGCATCGCGGCGCATGGGGGCCGAACGGCAAGTGTTGGAGTTGATTCCGCGCGCCTCAGCGAGCGCGATTGCAGCGACGGTCAAAGCCGCGCGACAAGTGCGCTGCGACCAACTGGCGCAGTTGGCCTGCGCGCTTCAAGCAGGCGCAAAGATCGAACGCGCGGCGTTGAGTCCCGGCATGCGACGCGGCCAGCCCGGACGCTACGCGCGCATCATTCTTCGCTTCAAACACGAGCGCATCGCGGTTACGGCAACGGTAGCCTCGACCTACGCGAGCGAGACAGACGCGTTTCTTTCCGCGGCGCTACTCTGGTTCATGCGCACAAGCGAGCGCATACGGGCGCCCTACATCCAAAAGCTCTGGCTCGTGCTCGAAGGCGACTCGGTCAAACCCACGATGGAAAGGATCGCGTTGCTGCGAGATGGTCTCAGAAGCGTCATCAGCGTGTACGAGATCGACGATGCGTGGCAACAACTTGCTCAAGTCGAAATTCCAGAGCGTAGAGAGCTGTGGAAGAAGCGACTGGCAAGATTCCCGCCCGTATCTGAAACGCAGACCGGCGATTGGTCCAAAACAATTACGGCCCACGCGCCCGAAGCGATCGATTGTATCCAGGCGCGGCACGGCGAGACATTGCGCTATTTCGGCATGCCGTTCGCTCGCGTGCGTCGCGTCATGGGCGGGGAGCGTGTCTGGTTCGGCATCGAAGGGTCGCGCCGGCGGATGCTGGATGAAAGAGCCGAGCACGAATGGGCAAATCTTTTGCGCGATCTGAAGGCACACCGTTCCGCGAATGCGTCTGATCATCATCATGCACTCTACCGAAACGCGGCGGAAGCCTGGCTTGAGTCTTTGCTGCGGCGCGACATCACGAAACTCGATCCCGGCTTGATTATCGCGCCGCTGCACGCGCAGTTTCGCACCGCGCGTGGCGGTCGACTGGGCGTGCGGCCCGTTGATCTGTTGGCTTTGCGACAAGACGGCCGTTTGGTGGTAATCGAGTTGAAAGTTTCCGAGGATCGCGAACACGTTCTACAAGGCGCCGACTACTGGCGTCGCGTCGAAGCGCACCGGCGGCGCGGCCACATCTCACGCGCAAAACTCTTTGGCGAACTGAAAATCAGTGACGAACCACCGCTCGTCTATCTCGTCGCGCCGACGCTTCGTTTCCACCGCTCGTTCCAAACCCTGGCGCGCGCGATTGCCCCTGACATCGAGATTTATCGTTTCGACATCAATGAAGACTGGCGCTCAGGCGTGCGCGTGATGCGGAGGATGCGAGTAAATTAATAAACTGGGCGGGCCAATTCGCGCCCAAGCAGCTACGTTTTCTGCATGCGGCGCAAAGCTTCGGACATCGCTCGTGAGGTTAAGAAAGGCTTCCCAGGGTCCAAATACAGACAAAGACGAGGAGGCTCGTTCGCGACGACGGTGAACAAATACAGCAATCGCTCTTTGATGTCGTGCCGGATGATTTGAATGAATATGAAAAGGCCGTAGCCTTGTATCTGGATGCGTGTCCACAAGTGTTGTGGTGGTATAGAAACCTTGTAGGGGCAGATCAATTTTCAATTCAGGGTTACCGACGGCCTAGAATCTACCCCGACTTTATCGTTCAGCAAGGCAAAGAGGAAAAACCAGTCGCTTCAGTGCTCGTCGTCGAAAGCAAGGGCAAACAGTTGAAGGGAAGCGAAGATACAAAGTACAAACGTTCGGTAGCCGATTACTTTGGCAAAGTCGGACACAAAGTTCCGTGGCAAAAGTTAGCCGAAGACTTCCGCGACAATACCTTTCGCGTTCAGGTGCTTGATGAGGGTGAGTATGCGGATAGAGATTGGCGCGATGAATTGAAACGGTTGTTGGAACAACCCACTGAGAAATAGATTCACTGCCAACTCGTGAACAGAAAATAACAGATCGATGACAGGCGCAGCCACTTCGAAGAACGGCATCGTAATTCGCTTGACCGATGAACGCTGGACCCACATCACAGAAGAGCATAACGAGCTGGCAGGCTTGCGAGTGGAGATCCTGGAAACTCTCAGCGATCCGGTTCGTGTCGTGCAAGGCGGCGAGGGAGAATTGCTCGCTATTCGAGAACTGGAGTTAGGCAAACAGATAGTTGTCGTGTATCGTGAATTGGAAGAAGATGGATTTGTTATTACTGCCTTTCTAACGCGGCGGATGCGCTCTCTGGAAAGGAAGCAACTATGGCCCTAGCCAACATCGAAGAGTATCTAAAGCTGCTGCCGACAGTTAAGGCGTCGCCGAGCCATTTGCTCTGGTCATCATACGATGCCGAGGCGGATACTCTCTATATCAATTTTAAAAAGCCGAGCCATGCTACCGACAGCGACATCACGGATGACGACGTAATCATTCGTTATGAGAACGGGGAGATTGTCGGTCTCACGATACTGCACGCGAGCAAGCGGTAAAAGGCAAGTAAAGCTTACTATTGGTTACGAACCTGCACTGGTTGCGATTTCAAAGTCTAAGCCTTGCCGGTTTCTCGCTGACGTAGTACGCGACAATCTTTGTACCAAACAAAGGCACGCTCGACCGTCAAATCGACAACCTGGTCTATGAACTCTGCGAACGCGGGCGCAGGCGTGGATTTCGCTTTTGCGAATTTCTTAGCGCCTGGAGTTGATGCTGACCGGCCCGTTTTGTCTGGGTCCGGCGAGATCTTAATGCTTAACAATAAACGACCGTTCGTTCTCAGTCGGTGGCGCGCTCTCGCGCTTGCGTCTCAGATCGTCGTGACCGTCTATCGCCTGTTCCGACGAAAGAATACCCGATACACGCATCCTGAACTCATCCGCGTTGCTGGCATTCCGCAGTGCTTCTTCGAGCGAGATCAAACCTGACTGGAAAAGGTGGAACAACGACTGGTCAAACGTCTGCATGCCGTATTGTGATGTGCCGGCCGCAATCGCCTCGCGAATCAAGGAGGACTTCTCTTCATTGATGATGTAATCGCGGATCAGTCCGGTCGACACCATCACTTCGACGGCAGGCACGCGGCCAGGTCCCCTCGCAGCGCGTACCAGACGCATCGAGATCACGGCCTTGAGGATTCCTGCAAGCTGGAGGCGCACGGACTTTTGCTGGTGCGAAGGAAAAGACGAGACGATGCGCGTAACAGTCTCGGTGGCGTCGAGCGTGTGGAGGGTCGAGAGCACCAGATGGCCGGTCTCGGCCGCGGTCAAGGCAGTTTCAATCGTTTCGTAATCGCGCATCTCGCCGACCAGTATTACGTCCGGGTCCTGTCGCAGCGCTCCACGCAGTGCTTCGGCAAAAGATCTTGTGTCTACGTCGACCTCGCGCTGCGTGACGAAAGCTTTTTTGTCCGGATGAAGAAACTCAATCGGGTCCTCGATGGTGACGATGTGTCCGCTGCGGGTGGCATTAATGCGATCGAGCATCGCGGCGAGAGTTGTCGATTTGCCTGAGCCGGTGGCGCCGGTCACCAGGATCAATCCGCGCTGCTCGTCCGCAATGCGATCGATGACCGGAGGCAGGCCGAGTTCGCTGATGCCTTTTGGGTTATCGGGAATCACGCGCAGCACGATGCTCACGGAGCCGCGTTGCTGAAAGATGTTGGCCCGGAATCGGCCGAGCCCACTTACGCCGTAGGCGATGTCGACTTCCGAAGCCTCTTTAAAGCGTTGTTTCTGCCGGTTCGACATTATCGCGAAAGCCATATCGAGTGTGTCCTCGGGTCTCAAGCGCGGCGCGTCATCAATCGTGTGGAGTTCGCCGCCGATCCGCATCACCGGAAACGCGCCCACCTTCAGGTGAAGGTCGGACGCGCCATTACTGGTGGCTACTCGCAATAGTTCATCAATCTTAACTGGCATCTGAACAAAACCTTTCTGCGCGCAAAGAGATTCGAGAATCGCTTGCTCTTTTTCATGAATTGTTTGGCGCCGGGACGTGGCGCCGGAAGAAATTGTGGGGCGGGTCATTGCAAGATACTGCCGTGACCCTGAAACAATAATAGCCCGGCAAGCGATCAAAGGTCAACGATTCTGTTTGTGAAGACCGCCAGAACCAGGGCTTCTGAGGCAATAACTCCAAGAGAAAAAGGCGGCAAGCAGATCGCTCTGCCCGCCGCCCCAAGCCGTTCTTAGATTCCGCTCTGCCGTTCAGTCAGCACCCGCTGACTGAAAAGTCATCATGGGTTGAGTTTCTTCCAGCGAGGATTTCCTTCGCTCTTCCGGCTGCCCGGTGCGAGCGTTGCTCTGTGGTTGCGAGGTCTTTTGCTCTCTGACATAGGTCAGCCAGTCGCCGGGCGCCGGACGCTCGCCTTTGGTGATCTCGAAGAAGGTCTTTTGAATGCGCGTGGTGATTTCGCCCCGGCCCCCATTGCCGACCGTGATGCGGTCGACGGATCTGATCGGAGTAATCTCGGCGGCCGTGCCACTGAAAAAGAGTTCATCGGCGACATAGAGCGCGGCGCGTTGGATGCTTCGCTCCTTAACTGTTATACCCAATTCGTGGCAGATCTGAATCACACTGTCGCGCGTGATGCCCGGAAGGATCGACGACGAAAGCGGCGGCGTCACGACAGTGCCACCAGCGACCACGAAGATATTCTCGCCTGAGCCTTCGGAAACGTAGCCGCGATCGTCAAGCGCAATGCCTTCGGCAAAGCCGTTGAGCAGCGCCTCCATTTTGATCAGTTGCGAGTTCATATAGTTGGCGCCGCTCTTGGCCATTGCAGGCATCGAATTCGGCGTCAGGCGGTTCCAGGTTGAAACACAAACGTCCACGCCTTTTTCAATCGCTTCGTCGCCGAGATATTTGCCCCAGTCCCAGGCGCCGATGTAGCAGGCCAGCGGATTCGGAAACGGATTAACGCCAAACGCCGGATGCGCCTCATCGAGACTGCGAAAAAGAATCGGGCGGATGTAGCACTGCTCGAGCCCGCTGCGTCGCACGAGTTCAGCCGACGCGTCGGACAGGTCATCCAGCTTCCACTTGTGGTCCATGCGATAGATCTTGGCGGAGTTTAAGAACCGCTGCATGTGCTCGCGGAGCCGAAAGACTGCCGGCCCGCGTTTGGTGGCGTAACACCTGATGCCCTCGAAAATGCTCGAACCATAGTGCAGCACGTGAGACATCACATGCACGCGCGCGTCATCCCATTTGATGAACTCGCCGTCGTGCCAGACGACGTCGCAAATGCGCGGAGTGCTTGTGTCTTTCGCTCTTCCATCTTTTGCGAACATGTTTTTAACTCCTTCAGAGAATTAGCCCAGGAGAAAGGTGCGGAGCCATAGTATTAACGAACGTCGTGCACAATTTGTTCGAATCAGGAAGTTCTGCACGATGCTACAACTCTTCCGGCTAAGGCCATGCCAGGTTTGATTAGGACACGGCACAATACCGTAAATTTGTTCTGCTTGGCAAGGTGCGCTTGATTCTGTGAAAATGGGCACGTACCATCCGAATGCTTTTTCAATTAGCAAAGACTGTCAATCCTTGCGGCATTCCTGTGAAGTACAGCAAATTTGTGTCGCGCCGACGGCTTTTAGTGGCTGCGGTTTTCAACTCCCTCCTGTTAATTAACTGTCACATGCCTGAGAAAACTGAAAACAAACCCGCGTCTGAGCCACGCCAAACCGCCACCCAAAGCGCGAACGATCCAATGGAGATTCACCGGCGCGCGATCGCTATGGACATGCACGCCGACACGACGCAGCGTCTGGTTGATGAAAGCGTGGATCTGGCCCAACGACTGCCGGACGGGCACCTCGACGCCGCGCGCATGAAGGAAGGCGGACTCGACGCGCAGTTCTTTTCTATCTGGGTCGAGCCGGAGTTATTCGGTGGTGGTGGTTCGCGTGCGATTAAGCGCGCCGACGATCAGATTGCCGCCGTGCGCGCTTTGGCGGAAAAGCATCCTGAGATCTGGGAACTGGCGACGTCGGCGGCGGATATCCGACGCATTGCTGCGGCCGGAAAGCTGGCGGCGCTGATGGGCCTCGAAGGCGGCTACGCCATTGACGAGGACCTTGAAAATGTTGAGCGTTACCACAAACTGGGCGTGCGCTACATGTCGCCGACATGGACGGATAGCTTGAGCTGGGCCGGCTCGTCTGGTGATGAGGTTGGCAAAACGCGCGGCTTGAACGACTTTGGCCGTGCTGTTGTGCGCGAGATGAATCGACTCGGCATGATGGTTGATGTGTCCCATGTTTCCGACAAAACGTTCCGGGACATCATCGACACTTCGACCAGACCCGTCATCGCGACACACTCAGCCTGCCGCGCGATTGTTGACGAGCGGAGGAACCTGACGGATGAAATGATTGTCGCGCTGGCGAAAACCGGCGGCGTCGTAAATGTCATCTTCTATCCGGCATTCATCGAGCCGGGCTGGAATGAAAAGAAGAAGCAAGTTGACATAGAGATTGCGCCGCTGGTCCAACGCGCTTCGAATGCCGAAAAGGGCGACATCGCGCACAAGAAGATGGCGCGTGACCGGGTGCGCCGGGAAGAATTTGCCAGGCGCCTGCCGCCGGTCAGCGTGTCGCGCCTGGTGGACCACATCGATCACATCGTCAAGCTTGTCGGCATCGATCACGTCGGGATCGGATCTGATTTTGATGGCATTCAAGCGACATTGGGCGATCTCGCCTCGGTCGCCGAGCTGCCGAATTTGACGCGCGAGCTTTTGCGGCGCGGTTACTCAGAAAGCGATATCGATAAGATCCTGGGCGGAAACATGCTGCGCGTGATGGAAGAAATTGAAAGAAGATGAAGGTTTGTGAGAAATGCTTGCGAGTTGTGTCTTCTAACGCAAAAGAAGGGCACGAGCCAAAGCGTTGCGGTCTGTGCGCGCGTGAAGGCGCAGTTTGTCCGTGGTGCGGCGCCAAGGCAAGACAAGTCATGTGCAAGACAACTGAGGGGCAAGAACAGATTGTCGAACGCGAGTATGATCTTGGTTGGCATTGCCAAGTCTGCGATGACTACTACGCGATAGATGATGAAGGAAAGATATACTGACTTTTGTGTTACGGTGGAGAGAGGCGCGAGGATTGATGACAAGTAACACAACTCAGCATAGGCAGCGCATTGGCTTTCACGCACCGATCAAGGGCGGCTTGCACAACGCGCTGATCGTTGCGAAAGACACCGGCTGCGATACAGTTCAGCTTTTCTCGCGCAACCCGCGCGGCTGGCAGGCGAAGCCACTGACAAAACACGACATCAATCTTTTTCGCAAGACGCGGCGCGAAACGAAAACCTCACCAGTGATGATCCATTGCAACTACCTGGTGAATCTCGCGGCGGCCGATGAGGCGATGCTGGAAAAATCCCGCGTCTCATTTCGCGAAGAAATCGAGCGCGCCCTTCTGCTCGGCGTTAATTATCTGGTGGTCCATCCCGGCAGCGCGCGCGGTGCGGGTGACGCGGATGGCATCGCAAAATGTGCCAAGAGCCTGAAGCTTTCCTGCAAGAGACTAAAGCTCGGGCGGTTGCGGATTCTACTGGAGAACACCGCGGGCCAGGGCGATTGCATCGGCCACCGCTTCGAGCATCTGCGCGAGATAATGAGCGCGTGTCCAAAACTCCCGCTCGGCGTTTGCTTTGACACTGCTCACGCTTTCACGGCCGGCTACGACATTCGCGAACAGGAGGGCCTGGAAGCAACGATCGAGTCTCTTGATCGATCCGTTGGCACCAAGAATGTGCTGGCCATTCACTTCAACGATTCCCGCGCGCCTTACAACTCGCGCGTCGATCGTCATTGGCACATCGGCGAAGGCCACATCGGGAGCGATGCCCTACGCCGCGTCGCGCGCCATCCAAAACTTGCGCATGCCGCTTTCATTCTCGAGACGCCCTACGACGATCCGCGCGCTGACCTTCGCAACTTAGAGGCGCTTCGCTCGTTTGTCACTGCGCATTCGTCGCCTTGACCGTCACTAGGGCCGGCAAATATCGACGCGGACTGTTGGACAGCGTCGGCTCTCTTCGTTAGAATCTCCTTGCAGGTAAAGATCGATGGTCAGGCAGATACTACTCAATAAACTCCTCCTAACGGTGCCGCTTCTGCGCTGCGCGTTCTAGCGCGGCTGGTTGGGGCGGCGAATAACACCATCAACAATTCAAGAATTGGGCTAGTGAGCGCGGAAGTGATTTAATAAAGCCTTTGCGCGTTCCGGCACTTGCGATTAATTTGGTCTGGCAAGGAATGCGGACAATCATGGACGAAAAATATTTTCCAGAAGCGATAGAAAAGAAGTGGCAGCGCGTTTGGGAAGAACGACACGCGTTTGAAGCCCGCGAGGACGATCCGCGTCCGAAGTTTTATTGTCTCGAGATGTTGCCTTACCCTTCGGGCTTTTTGCACATGGGGCACGTGCGCAACTATGCCATCGGCGACGCGCTGTCGTGGTACAAGCGCTTGCAGGGTTTCAATGTGCTGCACCCGATTGGCTGGGATAGTTTTGGCCAACCGGCCGAGCAGGCGGCCATCAAACGGGGCGTCAATCCGCGCGACTGGACCGAAGAGAACATCGCGCACATGCGCGGTCAGTTGAAACGGCTCGGCGTCAGTTACGACTGGTCGCGCGAGATCGCCGCGCACCGGCCCGACTACTACAAATGGGATCAGTGGTTCTTTCTGAAGATGTTCGAGCGCGGTTTGGCCTACAAGAAAACATCACAGGTCAACTGGTGCCCGAAAGAAAAGACGGTCTTGTCGAACGAACAGTCGTCAGGCGGCGTGTGCTGGCGCTGCGGCGCCGCCGTGGAAAAGCGCGACCTCGATCAATGGTTCCTGCGCATCACCGACTATGCCGAGCAACTCGTCGCCGATATAAAAGAGATCGAAGCTGGCTGGCCCGAAAAAGTTCTGAAGCGCCAGCGCGATTGGGTCGGCCGCAGCGAAGGCGCGTACATCGACTTCGCTGTGAAGAATAGCGACAGGAAAATTCGTGTGTTTACGACGCGCATCGACACGATCTTTGGCGCGACGGCGGTCGTGCTTTCGGCCGAACATCCGTTGGTTGCAGAGCTGCTCGAAGGCTCGTCGTTAAAGTCAGATGTGTTGAAGTTTGCCGAGAGGGTGAAAGCGGCCCGGGCCGCCAAGCAAGACCCGACTGAAGAGGAAGCGAAAGAGGGTATCAATACCGGCGCGCTGGCGATCAATCCCTTCAACGGTGAAAATATTCCGATCTGGGTGGCCAACTATGTGCTGATGGAATATGGCACCGGCGCGGTGATGAGTGTCCCGGCACATGATGAGCGCGATTTTGAGTTCGCGCAGAAATACATATTGCCGATTAGACAGGTCATCGCTCCCGTTTCACATGGTCAAGGGCAAGCTGAACCTGTGCCGGCGACCGGCGGCGACCAATCCCGGGTAATGCATTCGGCGTTTACGGATTACGGCGTGCTCATCAACAGCGGCCAGTGGGGCGGGAAACTTTCGCGGGATGCGATTCGCGAGATGGCTGACTTTGCTGAAGCGAAGGGTTTCGGTTGTGCGGCCATCACTTATCGCATTCGCGATTGGGGCATCTCGCGTCAGCGTTTCTGGGGCTCGCCGATCCCGATCATCTATTGCGACGACTGCGGTATGGTTCCCGTGCCGATGGCCGACTTGCCGGTTGTGCTGCCCGCAACGGCCGCGTTTACAGGCGCCGGCGAATCTCCACTAGCGGGCGTTGCCGAATTTGTCAATACGACTTGTCCAAAGTGTCAACATCCAGCGCGACGCGAGACGGACACGATGGACACGTTTGTCGATTCGTCGTGGTACTTCTTCCGCTACTGCGATCCGCGCAACGATGCGGCGCCTTTCGATCCGGAAATCATCAAGCAATGGACGCCGGTGGATCAATACATCGGCGGCGACTCGCACGCCGTCATGCATTTGATCTACACGCGCTTCTGGACCAAGTTTATGCGCAACCTCGGTCTGGTTGCTTTCAATGAACCGGTGAAGCGGCTGTTGACCCAGGGCATGGTAACGAATCGTGTCGCAGGAACGGACGACTGGAAGGCAATGTCGAAGAGTTTGGGCAACGGCGTCGATCCCGACGACATGATTGCCGCGTTCGGCGCCGATGCATCGCGTCTGTTTGTGCTTTTTGCAGCGCCCGCGGAAAACGAGCTGCGCTGGATCGAAACGGGGATTGAAGGTGCAATACGATTCCTGCGACGCGTGTACACGATGGTTTGGCGCTGGCATGAGCGCCTTTCTGATCCGGTTCAGAAAAGAAGCGCGGCCGGCATTGAAGAATTCAGCGCCGGGGCGCGCGCCTTGCGCCGCAAAACGCACCAGACAATTGCTCGCGTGACTGCTGACTTCGAACAGTTGCACTTGAACACTTCCATCGCTTTGCTGATGGAGCTTTTCAATGCGCTGACGGACTTCGACGCCGCGCCCTCGTCTGCTTCCGAAGCTGACTTGTTTGCCGTGCGCGAGGCGCTAGAGTCGCTGGTCTTGATGCTGGCTCCAATCAGCCCGCACGTTGCCGAGGAAATGTGGGAAGGGCTGGGCCATGCGGACGGTCTCCTGGGCGGCAAGGCTAAATGGCCGGTCGCGGATCCGCAGCTGGCTCGACAGGAAGAGCTGGAGATTCCCGTTCAGGTCAATGGCAAGCTGCGCTCACGCATTCTGGCTGCGCCTGACGTGACCGAAGAACAACTGCGCGCGGCAGCGCTGGCGGACGAGAAGATTCGCGCTTTCATCGATGACCATCAAGTGCTGAAAGTGATCGTCGTCCCGCAGCGACTCGTCAACGTTGTCGTAAGATGAGCCTCGATTGGAACCCCGACATTACGACAATTCGTAGTATCATGATCGCAGGCCTAACGTCTGTTTAAGTCTGTCTGATCACTTACTTGCTTGGCTGCGGCATAGCCGCTAAAATGAAGCAGCGCTGTAGTCTCAAGCAACTGAGTTCATTAATTGGATCAGCGATTCTCAAGAGACGGGTGGCCACGAGATCCGAGTTCTTCGTCTGTGAATTTATTTGCCGGAACACTGGCTGAGCGTCCCTCATCGCAGATGACTGCGACAGAGATAACAGGCCGCGTTTTGGCCGAGCCAATCAATGAAAGAATGTCCAGCCTGTAGGCGCTGCTTCCCCGACGAGATAAATCACTGTCCCCAGGACGGCGACGCAACGCTGCCTTCCCTTCATGGTGAACCGATCCTCGACGCGCGTTACCAGTTGGAGCGACGGTTGGGCCAGGGCGGCATGGGTGTTGTCTTTCAGGCACGTCACATCTTTCTAAAGACGGCGCACGCGATCAAGATCATCCTGCCCGATCTGGTCGGCAACGATCCCATGCTGGTCACGCGTTTCCGACAAGAGGCGCTGGCCGCGGCCGCGATTCGCCATCAAAACATTATTTCGGTGACCGACTTTGGCGTCGTGCGGGGCACGATGCCGTTTCTCGTCATGGAGTTTGTGAAGGGCAAATCGCTTCAGGATCTCATGACCGCAGAGGGCCCGATGCCTTCAGCGAGGGCCTACGAATTGATCTGCCCAACCGCCGCGGGCGTGGCGGCCGCGCACCGGCAAAACATCGTGCATCGCGATCTGAAGCCGCTGAACATCATGATTCAGGACAACATGCCGGTGAGCGAGGGCTTGAAGATCCTCGATTTTGGTCTGGCAAAGATCAAGTCCAGCGACTTGCTCGGATCGTTTGTGCAAGCGAAGACCAGTGGCTTGATGGGATCGCCTTTTTACATGGCGCCCGAGCAATGGTCCGACGAAGAGCCCGACGCGCGCGCAGACATCTACAGCCTGGGCATCATCTTCTACCAAATGCTGGCGGGCGACGTACCGTTCAAAGGCTCGTCGATCCCTTCGATCATGAAGAAGCATCTGACGCTGCCGGTGCCGACCTTTCGAGCGGCGGGCGTGCAAGTACCACCCGCGATCGAAGCGGTCGTGCGACACGCTCTGGAAAAAGAAGTGTCCGCGCGCACACCATCAGTCGAAGCATTCCTTGACGAGCTAAGAGCCGCCGTTAACTCGACGAGTGCGACGTTAAAGTCAAAGAGCGAAAGCGCCACTATCGATCCTAACAAGACTTTCGTTTCCGCGCCGTCGGCTACTCCGCCTCCGGCATCCGCGACGCACCCGACTGGATTAAGAACGAATTTCGATCCTCTTGCGGGAACGATCAGTTCCTCGGCCCTCGATGAGCAGCTTCAGGAACAGCTCTCCGCCACCGGCGAAGCTTTTCGGCGCGAGCAAGAGGAGAAACAGCGCTTCGCCCACGAGGAATTGGCGCGCGAAGCCGAAGCGCGCAAACGTGCGGAAGAAGAAGCCGCGCGCAAACGAAGAGAAGACGAAGAGCGACTGCGGAAAGAACGAGAAGAGCGCGAACAGAGAGAACGACAGCAACGTGAGCAACTTGAACGCGTCGCGCGCCAGGCCGAAGAGCTGGAAGAAAAACTCGCGCGCCTCGCCGTCAGCATGCCACCGGCGACGGCCGTCATCGATCCCGAAGCGACGCAGGTGCACCGAACCGTAGCGACGCAGGCGGTTGGCAACAACAGTTTTGATGCCGCGCAAACGGACTGGCAAGGGAGAACGGCGGCGATTCCCGGTATCACGCCGAAGCCGAAGAGTTCGACCGGTCTTATTGTCGGAGCGATCCTGGTTCTCGTCTTGCTTGCGGGTGGCGGCGTCGGAGGTTATCTCTATCTCAGGCCAGTCGTAAACAAAGGCGGCCCAAACAACGGAAGGAACGGCACTACAACGACGACAATCAAGCCGGAGTTGATTGAGATTCCCGGCGGCACCTTCCAGATGGGACGAATCGGTGCGACTGCCGCGGAGTTACCGGCGCATGCCGTGACCGTTAAGCCCTTCGCTATCGACAAGACCGAAGTCACGAATGCCGAATACGCACAGTTTGTTAATGAGACTCAGCACGCGCCACCCTCCAACTGGGTTGGCGGTAAGCCCATACCCGGCGACGAATTACTCCCGGTCACCTTCGTTTCCCACGACGACGCAGACGCATTTGCCGAGTGGCGCTCAAAGCGCGATCGCGTGCAATACCGTTTGCCGACCGAAGAAGAGTGGGAATATGCCGCCCGTGGAGGCAATCAGGACAACATCTATCCGTGGGGCAATAACTGGGTGGATGACTATGCGGTAACGAAGAGCACGGGCGCTCTGAAGCCGAAGCCGGTAGGATCTTCACCGAACGACAAGACGCGTTGGGGCGTGATGGATATGATGGGCAACGTCTATGAGTGGACCTCTACCAAAGCCAACTACTATCCAGGCAGCCCGGGGAAAGTAGAAGGCGAGCAACTTGGCCATTACGTTTTCCGCGGCGCCTCGTACGCGACGCTTCAGAATCCCAAACCCATCTCCGCAACGCGTCGCGATTGGGTTTCTGGGGAGACTAAGGTTTCCCCGCTCGGCTTCCGGCTTGTGCGCGAAGGCCCGCGCTAGGGATACATGCAACCATGGCCAGCCGGAGTTTTCTGCCCTCGGGGCATCGAATTTTGTCTTGATTGAGATTTGATTTAGGAATTGTCTCAGACAGTTTCCCGGGTTCGCTGAAGCCCTTGAGGAGCCTTGCAGGGCCTAGAGGCAACGCGGGTCTGCGTATATAATTCCTGCCGATATCTGTTTCAGTTTAGGAGGAGCAATGAAAGTTGATGCCACTCTGCGCGCGGTCTTAATGTCGGTTGCAGTCAGCTTCGGCGTGGCGATGGTTGCCGTATCCGCGCTGGCCCAGGACGTGGGCGGCGACATCGGTGGCGGCGCCGGAATCTTCAAACCAAAGAATCCCGAGACGAAGAAGAACACCGGGAAAGTGCCCAAACCAACGCCGAAGCCGTCGCGAACTCCAACAAGAAAGCCGGCACCAAACGTGGAGCTCGAAAACCGCGTCGAGGAATTACTCAATAAGGGCAACGATGCCCGCGACGCCAGAAAGTACGCGGAAGCGCAAGAAGCTTATGAGACTGTGCTCAAGCTGAAAGTGCGCGACGGTCGTGCTGCTTACGGATTGGGCAATGTCTATACGGATCAGCGCCGCTGGGAAGAAGCGGAAAAGTATTATCGCGATGCTGTTGAGTGGAGCCCGACCAACGTCGATGCGTTGGTCGCCCTGAGTGTCGTGCTGGTCCAGCCGCGAAGCGGCGCCGACAATGCCAAACGATTTGCCGATGCGCAGGGCTTCGCGCAACGCGCGGTTCAGCTCGATCCGAAGAACGCGGTGGCGTGGGATCGGCTTGGGGTTGCGATGCAGTCGCGCGGAGTCTTCAACAACGAGACTGAGCATGCGTATCGTCGCGCCGTCGATCTCGATCCGCAATTCGCGGTTGCTTACGCGCATCTGGGGCGCGTGCTAAAAAGATTGGGGCGTGGAAACGAAGCGGCGCCGCTTTACGATCGCGCGAGTGAGCTGGCAAAAGATCCCGCGACGTTGGTCTTGATTGCCGACAGCCTGCAGGCTGAGCAACAATGGGAAAACTCTGAGCCGGTGCTGCGTCGCGCGCTCGCTATGGACGCGCGAAATCCGAGCGCGCTCTTCTTGATGGGCCGCATGCTCGTGGTCTTGAAGCGTTATCAGGAAGCCGAAGCCCCACTGAAGACGGCGGTCGAAGTGAGCCCTCAGTCGTTTCAGTCTTACAATCTGCTGGGCCGGACCTATCTCGCTCTGGAACGTTATGATGACGCCGAGAAGACGTACAACAGCGCAGTTGACCTTGCTTCGCCGGCCGATCGCAAGCAGCTCGCAGGAAGTTTCGGATTCGAGGGTGTCGGCGACGGATTCTTGAAGGCCAAGCGGCGCAGCGATGCAACACGCGTCTATCAGCGAGCGCTGGATCTCGACCCAGACAATCAGCAGTTGCAAAAGAAACTCTCCAAAGCGCGCGGCTAATGACCGCGGTAAACCTTGAAGAAACGAGGCGCCCCGATATGAAGCGTTGTCCCAAATGCAGTCGTACGTTTCCTGATGAAAAGCAAAAGTTTTGCACCGTTGATGGTGGACTGTTGATGCCTGATCCTCCGGCGGCGACATTCGATCCAAACCTTACCATCCGCGACACTTCTAAAGAACTTCCGACTCTTGCCGGTGTAACCGACGCGAGCGAGGCGCCGACGAGCGTGCAATTGCCCAACATAGACGCGACGGCCGCGTCTTTTGGAACCGGCACTCTCAGAGAGACGCCGACGACGCCGACCGGCGGACCAACCTCCTCTGATCTGATTGCGCCTCCCATGCCGGCGCCAACCGCGGACGTTTCATCCGCTGCCCAACCAACTTCACAGCCGCTGCCCCAGCCGGCCGCGCCGCCAAAGAAAAGATCCGCGCTGCCGTGGATTCTTGTGGGCCTTGTAGTGCTGCTGTTGTTGGGTGGTGGCGGTGCGACGGCGCTGTTTTTCCTGGTAATTAAGCCGCGGTTGGAAGCTCGTAACGAGCGACCAGTGATCACAAACACGCCGATGCCGGCGAACGAAAACGCAAATACAAATCCCACGCCGAATGCGAACGCCAACAGCGAAACGAAAAAAGAACCCGACGCATTTGTGCCTCCGGCGAACGCCGTGAAGTTTGTAAACGCAAAGGAGAACCTCGACGGCAAACTCGCCGAACACTATCTCGACTTTTCGTTTTACTATCCTAACTCGTGGACGAAAGATCCAAAGGCCGGTGTGCCGGGCGCTACAAGTTTCGTGAAAGTTGAAAGGAGACTGCCGCCCGATCTGACGCAGGAGAATGTTGCCATTGGCTGGTACGACAGCAAAGGGACGTTTGAGTTGGACAAAGACGACTTCCCGAAACTGGTACAGTCGTTGAGCTCGAACTACTCAACCCGTTTCCCCGATTACCAGAAACTGTCCGAAGGACCAACGAAAGTTAATTCGCTCGACGCCTACGAGTTCAGATTTGAAGGGTTGTCAAAGGGAACCGCACAGGGCGATATCAAGCTTTGGGGCCGCGTTATCTTTCTACCCAGCGGCGTCGAAGGCAACAAGAGCGGAGTGACCCTCCTGATTTTCACGACTTCGCTGGCGCCTGAGTTACAGGGGCCGGATGACGTGGGCGTCAAAGGCGAGTTGCCCCTCATTTTGGATTCCTTCAGATTTGGCGCGAACAAATAAATTCGCTTAAGTCCAATGAAGATTGTTCTGGTAGAAGAGCGTAGCGGGCAGCCTTACCCCGAACGCGAATTCACTTCAGAGGTAGTTAAGGTTGGCCGCGACGGACTCGAGTGCCATCTCGTTTTTGACCAGTCGGAGTGGCCAATGGTCTCGCGCCGCCACGCCGAGTTTCGCCTGCGAGATGGGCGCTGCTCGCTGGTTGATACCAATTCAAAGTTCGGCACTTTTCTTGATGGCCAACGCGTCGTCAGTCCAAGCGAAGTCCGCGTCGGCGCACACGTGCAGTTTGGCGCCGGTGGTCCGGTGGTGCGCGTCGCAGGGATCGAACAGTCTCCGCACGCTGCGCCGCCGATCGCTGCTGTTCATGAGAGAGAGACTGAGCACGATGTGCCTACTCCAGCCGCGCCGCGCGACAGCATTCCTCAACCAGTCATTCCGTCGCCACCGATTGTAAACCGCGAGTTGCGGCCGTCCGGCCCGGAAAGAGCGGAGGCGCTGCCCCCTCCAAGTTTGGAGCTGACCGAGTCTGAGTCAGGCAGGACCAGACGCATTCCTTTGAACAAAGACGTGATCCGAATCGGTCGCGACCCTGATCTGGACGTGGTCATAGATGCGGCCGCCGCGGTTGTGTCGCGTCAACACGCGGAAGTCAGAAGACTAGGTGGTCAGTGGGTGGTCGTGGACCAGGGCAGCTTCAATGGGACGCTGATAAACGATTATCGCATCACGCAGCCGACGCCAGTGTTCGATGGTGATCGCATTCAACTCGGAATGGGCGGCCCATTGTTGCGTCTGCTCGATCAATCGCGTCCGGCCCCGGTCGGCGGAAAACCTCCAGGCCAGCCCGCGGGCATCGTCGCGCCGATACCCACCGGACCGTTTCCTCAACTTCGCGAGATGGCCGGGCCGAGGCCGAAGACCATAGTCGTTCCCGGAGGGTCCGGCGCGCTGCAACCGCAGATGCCCGGGCGCGGCGCCCCACAACCGCAGCTACTGTTCCAGCGCTCTTTCGATCGCGGCGCCGCCCTTTCAATCGGCCGCGCGCCGGACAGCGACATACACCTCGACGGCCTGACAATCTCGAATCACCACGCGCGCGTGTTTCTTCAGGGTGGAACACTTTTCATCGAGGACGCGGGATCCACCAACGGAGTCTATGTCAACGGCGCGCGAATCACCGGCAAACAAGCGCTGCGCGATCAGGAAATTATCCAGATTGGTCCGTTTGTGTTACAGGCGCATCCGCAGCGTGGCGTCGCGGTGTTTGACACGCGATCGAAGACGCGCATCGACGCGATTGACATCACCAAAGTCGTGCGGAACCGTTCGGGCAAAGGCGAGATCAAACTGCTGGACGACGTCGATCTCACGGTCCTGCCGAACGAGTTTGTCGGATTGCTCGGTCCGTCTGGCGCTGGCAAGTCCACCCTGATGGACTCACTAAACGGCATGCGCCCGGCGACCAACGGCCAGGTGCTGATCAATAGTCTGGATCTCTATCGGCATCTCAACTCGCTGAAGCAATCGATAGGCTACGTCCCGCAGGAAGACATCATCCATCGCGAGCTGACGGTCTATCGCACGCTTTATTACGTCGCACGTCTGCGCCTGTCGAGCGACGTTTCAACGAGCGAGATCGATCAGATTGTAAACGAGGTAATGGATGTAACCGGCCTGGCTGAGCGTCGCGACGTGCCCGTCGCGCAGCTTTCGGGCGGACAACGCAAGCGCGTCTCGATCGCCGTCGAGTTGATCACCAAACCGTCGGTGATCTTTCTCGACGAGCCGACCTCGGGGCTCGATCCAGCCACTGAAGAGAAGATCATGAAGCTCTTCCGCCAAATAGCGGAGAGCGGCCGCACCGTGATCCTGACAACGCACGCGATGGAGAACGTCAAGTTGTTCGACAAGATCGTCGTCATGATGCGGGGCAAGCTGGTGTTCTACGGCCAGCCGCAGGAAGCGCTCGCGCACGTCGGCGCGGAGAGTTTCAAAGACCTCTACGACCGACTCGAAGCCCCGATTGGCGAGCGTATTGCGCAACTCGCGCCGCTGCCGCCGAATGCGACAAAAGAACAGAAGGGCGCCTTCAAGCTGCGCCGCGAACAGATCGCCGAAGAAGTGGCCGAAGAATGGCGGCAGCGATTTCAACGGACCGCAATCTATCAGCAGAACGTGGTGCAACCGGCGAGCGGGATACGTCCTGATATCCCCGCCGTTTCACCCGCCAAGCAGCGACGCACCGTCACTGACAGCGTGCGGCAATGGGGCACTTTGTCGCGACGCTACGCGGAAGTGCTGCTGCGGGACAAGCTCAATCTTGTGATCCTGCTTGGCCAGGCGCCGATCATCGCTTTCCTCACGTATCTGGTCGTTGGTGAGAAGAGCCCGCGCGACTTTGCTTATTTTGTGTTGGCATTGGTGGCGGTGTGGTTCGGCACTTCACTCGCCGCGCGCGAGATTATTCGCGAGCGAGCCGTTTACAACCGCGAGCGTATGGTGAACCTCGGCTTGCTCCCTTATGTCGGATCAAAACTTTTTGTGCTTACCGTGATCATCGGTTTTCAGTGCACCACACTTTACGGCGCGCTCAAACTTTTTCATTACACGGGGCTCATGAAGTTTCAGGGCTGGGCGGTGCTGCAACTTGCAGTGATGATCCTGACGGGCGTCGTCGGACTCGCGCTCGGATTGCTGATCTCGGCCGTGGTGAAAACTTCCGAGATGGCGACCAGTCTGGTGCCGCTGATTCTGATTCCGCAGATTCTCTTTTCAGGTTTGGTTGGCGTGCCGGCGGGCTTTTCAAAAATCATTGGCGTCGCGATGCCGGCCACGTGGTCCTTTGACGAAATGAAGCGCCTGTCGGGCCTCGATACGCTGCGGGAAGAAGGTTCGGATCCGAACGGGAAGACCAGTGGCAAAGGGCTCTACAAGTATTATGAAGACCTTAATGACAAGAATATTGCGAAGGCGCAGGGAGACGTTGAGAACTACAAAAAGAAAAGCGAAGATAAATCTAAAGCCTACGAACGGCAGATGAAAGATTACGTCGAAAAACTACAAACCGGCAGATCTGCCACTCAGCCAGCCGCGCCCAAGCTTGACCCGCCGCCGACCGTACCCGCGGCTGAAAAGGTGCCCGAGAATTTGAGCGAATACATCGACTTCCTCCATTCGTGGGGCAACGTGTTGACCGATCCGGCAATACTCTTCGTGATGTTCTTCGTGCTGTTCAGCGCTACTCTGTTGACACTTCGCGCGCAGGATATTGGATAGCGCAATCGCCGGGTCTGAGGTTCTCGCTCAGCAATTCGCGGCAAGTCAGCTTTGATTTTCTGGGCAGTGTGCCAATTAAAAGTAGGCAGTTTGGAAATTGAAGGGCTTCGTTTGTCAACCGCAAAGCGGTTCCGGCCTTCAGCCCAGGGTTGCCGTCGCGGCTACCCTGGGACAGGGTTGATAACAAACGATTCCAACCCCAACGCGGGTTGTGGCCCGAGCGGTCGGCATTGCAAGTTGGATGGAATCCTACATCCAGGCGCAACCGCGTTGCGGTTGGAAATCTTTTGTTCATTGGGACCCAAAGTAGCCGCAACGGCAACGTTGGGCTGAAGGATGCAACCGCGTTGCGGTTGGTTTTTCCCACTAAACCGAATTAGCTACTTTTTAGTTGGGCCCTGTTTTCTGGCATGCCTCTAGCCAGTGGATCTGAAGTGGACTAATATACCTGCCGCCTGTTCTTTGCCATTTTGCTTTTTGCACAGTACGACAAGCTTCAGCTTGTCATTTCTTCCTTTGCGTCAACGATCTGAGCAAACGAAGGCAAACTGAAGTTCACCCTACACCGATGCCTAACCTTGCCTACAAGCAGTTCTCGCGGCGTCATCTGCCGCACATCCATCCTCCCAGCAGCACTCTGTTCGTGACTTTTCGGCTCGCCGGTTCAATCCCGCAATCGCTGCTGCGTCACTACAAGACAAGAAACGAGTGGCTTCAGAAGGATCTGTTACGTATTCGCGAGTCAGCGAAGGACAATGACACGCCGGAAGTCCACAAACGGCTCGAAGAAGTTGAGCGCTTTCACCGCGAATGGTTTGTTAAGTTCGAGGACTGAGGTGCGCCCCTAGAGTGAGACCACGAGTTAAGGTGGTTTTCGTATAGCAGCGGATTGCTAGTTGCAAAGCGCCGCGCCATTGTTGCAGAGTGCCGCCGGTTGGTGAAGCGGAGGCGGGCTCTGCTGGAGAGCAA
>JBGQJU010000046.1:0-42095 GCA_041499185.1 Pyrinomonadaceae bacterium
CGTCGCGCACGAATTCGTGCCCGCGCGCGAGCCGCTCAAATCACTGCGCGAAGCGGCGCTGCTGTGTGATGTGTAAGCGATCAGTAGGCAGTAAGCAGTAAGCAGTAGGCAGTAGGCAGTAGGCAGTAAGCAGTAAGCAGTAGGCAGTTGTACATTACAATGATCCTGTTACCCACTGCTCACTAGCTATTACTTGCTGCCCACTGCCCACTGCCTACTGCCTACTGCTTTCTGCCTTCTGTCTTAAAGTGTCCAGCAGTTTATCGTGAATGCCGCCGAAGCCACCGTTGGACATGATCGCCACGACGTCTCCTTCGCGGAGTTCGGGTGCGAGATGCTTGACGATGTCGTCCGCGCCGGTGAGTGCGAAGGCAGGCTTCTCTTGCGCGGCAATTTCTTCGATAAGTTGAGCAGTGTTGAGCATCATCCCTTTTTCTCGGACTTTTTGCACGTCAAAAACGTTTGCGATTACCACGTAGTCAGCCGCGTCGAAAGCCTTCGCGTATTCATCCTGAAACACAGCGAGTCGCGACGACCACGAGCGTGGTTCGAAAACCGCGATGAGTCGCCGGCTGCCGTACTTGTTGCGTAAAGCGCGAAGCGTTTCACGGACGGCGGTGGGATGGTGGGCGAAATCATCGATCACCGTCACGCCTGCTTCCTCGCCGCGAACCTCCGCGCGACGGCGCACATTCTTGAAGGTTGCGAGCGCGTCGGCGATCACTTTTCGCTCGAGGCCCCATGCGTCGGCGGCGATCACCGCGGCAAGAGAATTGAGCACATTGAAGTCGCCGATTAACGGAATCTGAAAGTGTCCCCATTCATGACCTTCGCGAAAAACGCGAAACCGCGTCATCGAGCCGGCATGGTCTATTTCGCGCGCTTGCCATTTGGCATCTGCGGTTGTGCCGAAAGTTTCGAGCTGCGTGAAAAGTTTTTGGCCCATTGCCGCCACAACGTCACGCACGTGCGGACTGTCCCAACCGGCAATTAACCTTCCGTTGCCGGGCACGAGATTCATAAACCTACGAAAGGCCAGTTTGATCGCCTCAAGACTGGGATAGATGTCCGCGTGATCGAATTCGATGTTGTTGACAATGGCGAGTTCCGGCAGATAGTGCATGAACTTTGGCCCTTTATCGAAATAGGCGGTGTCATACTCGTCGCCTTCGATGATGAAGTAGTCGCTGTCAGTCACACGAAAGCTGACGCCGAAATTCTGCGCAATGCCGCCAACCAAAAAAGTTGGATTCAGGCCACCCTGGTCCATGACCCAGGCCGCAATGCTGGTCGTAGTTGTTTTGCCATGCGTGCCGGCGACGACCAGCGAGCGCCGGCCACGGATAAATTCTTGTTTGACAACTTCGGCCTGCGAGCGATAGAGCAGCCTGCGCTTGAGCGTCTCTTCAACTTCCGCATTGCCCCGCGGTATCGCATTACCAATGATCACGCAATCCGGCGTGGGCACCAGGTGCTGTGGCTGGTAGCCTTGTCGCACCGTGATGCCCAGAGATTCGAGCATCGTAGACATCGGCGGGTAGACGTTTTCGTCCGAACCCGTCACGACAGCACCACGCGCTTGCAGCATGCCCGCGAGTGAAGCCATTGCAGTGCCGCAAATTCCGATCAGGTGATAGTGCATGGTCAGTTAGTCCGATAAGCTTTGGTTTGTCGTTAATGTCGTTAGAGGAATTTGGCGTTAGTATGCGACAAACTAAAGTTTATCGGACATCTTATTCTGAATCCTTCGCAGATTCGAAGCGTAGCTCCGACGATGGCGCAGCAGCTCGAGCAATCGCCCCCAGAGGTTTTCTATTTTCAGAATACTTGCATCGCCCTCCCCGGAGGCCAGCGTGGCTTGCAATAGCTTGACTGGTTGTCGCAGTAAGCGCCAAACAGTGGCGAGTGTCTGCCAGCCCCATGTTCGTCGCAGGCGTTCAACGAATGTACCGGGCTCCTCTTTGAAGGCCATCTCGTATGCATCAATACCGGCGGTTGCGGCTCCGAAGCCTCGACTAATCCGACGCAGGTATTTCCATTGCAGCCTGGGCGCGGTTAGAAAATGGCGCAGACGCAATTGCGGCTCGTACCACAGACGCCAACCCGTTAGTTTCAGCGCGTAGCAAAGTTCGGCATCTCCACCCGAACTCAGCGCCTCGCCTTTGCGATCGGTTAGCAGGAAGCTGAATCCATTTTCGACTAATCCGTCCAAAGCTTTCTTACGCAGGCAAAGGCCGGCGCCCCAAAGATAGCCGCGAGTGTCTGTGATGTCGCCTTCCTGTTCGGCCTGCCGGCCGACTGCGTAGTAGTTCTGAAAACGCTCGAACCAAAGCGGTTGGGCCACCTCGCATTGCGCCTCGACTTGTCCGCCGCAAGCGCCGACCTCGGGGTGTTCCGACATCACGCGCGAGACGATTTCTGCCCAATCGTTGTTCACGAGATTGTCGTCGTCAACGAAACACACGACTGAATATTTTGCTTCCGCGATTCCACGCAGGCGCGCATGGCTCAAACCAAGTCTTGGTTCAAGGACAATCCGCAGCGGAATCGGGCAATCGTCAGGCCAGCATTCTAGCGCGACTTTGCCCGTGTCATCAGTGGAAGCGTTATCGACAACGATGACTTCGCAACTGGGCGGCGGGGATGACAATTGTTGGGCGGCCAGGTTTGAGAGTGTCTCAGGCAGCAGCCGGGCGCTATTGTGGCAGCAAACAACAATGCTTACTCCTTCCTGCGTTGCTGACGGTTTCTCTGTCACTGGGTGGATGCTTGAAACCGGGAGATTCGGCGAACTACTTGTCCTCTTTCACACCTTCGATGTAGAGGCTTTCAAACCTTCTGGCCTCGAAATCGATATTGTTCATACGCGGATGCAGGGAAACACCAAAGCGCTTGCGCACCACTTTATTGAATCCCGCGCGTTTGAGCATCAGCGCCAGCAGCTCTTCATCGTACGACCACAGATGTTGTCCATACTCGCGCATCATGTAGTTTACGCGATCGACAGGCGTGTCGATTGGTTGGGAAAACTCCGGATGCGCGAGAAACTTTCGGTCGGCTGCGTACGAGCGCAGAAACAGCTCCGCGTCCGGAGTGGAAAGACGCAGCACGCCGCCATTCTGCAGCACGCGATGACACTCGCTCAACAGCCGAGCCGCATCTTCCTTACTGACGTGTTCTATCAAATGTTCCGAGAAAATTGCCGAGCAGCTTGCATCAGGGAAGGGAAGCCCACGCGCCAAATCCCAGACCACCTGCACTTCCGGGCCGCGCGCGCGATCCACATTGATCCAATCTTTCATGGGCCGGTAACCGCAACCAAGATTTACGCAGAGATCAGATTTTGGCAGGTCGGCAAGAAACTGCTCCGTGCGTTGACGGGCGCGCCAGTCGTGATAGGGCCCGGCGATCCTATTGGCTCGCTCGCGGCCAATAATCCCCACCACGAATCTTTTTAAAACTTGGATTGGGCTGTTGTTGCTCATTCGCGTGAGGCAACCACCGCGGCGTTTTGTTCCCTGCTCAGGAATTCCTTCGCGTCAGAGATTACGCGCGTAATCCCTTCGGCAAGAGAAACCCGCGGTTGCCAGTTGGGAAGTAATTCCGTTGGATCAATCGGTACTTCTGACCCCGCGGCAGCGCCCAGCTCGACCTCGACATTGAGTTGCCGCGCAATCTCTTCGGCTACTTCGCGGATCTTCAGCCACTCTGGGCCGGCAATCTCCGCGGTTTGCAAAGGCCCATCAAACAGCGAGAGCAGGGCAGCCACGCAGTCGGTCTTGTAAAGAAAAAGGCGCTTCTCTTCGCCACTGGTCATGCATCTTACGCGGCCCTTCAGTCCCGAAAGTACCAGGTCGGTGACGACATGGCTTCGCGTGTCCGGATGCTCCCAACCATAAACATTCCAGAGCCGCGCAACCTTGCCACCGAGATTCAATGCCCACTGCCAGGCCATCAATTTAGTCGTGCCGTAAGCGTTAGGCAGGCCGGCAAGTTGCGAGGTAGTGAACAAGAACGGCTTTTTCGTTCGGGCCAACGCATCGAAAACTCTGAGCGACAGCTCGCAATTGTTTTTGTACTGCTCGTGTTGGCGATCCTTTGCCTCGAGAAATTTAGCTCCGCCAGTGTCCCAGGCCAGGAACCAAACGCGGTCGCACTCTTCAAAAGACTTGAGGTCTAAAGGTCCTCGCAAATCACAGCCGCTCTTAAGATCCAGAGAGACGACGCAATGGCCCTTTGCCTTCAGCGCTCGCACCAGTTCCGCGCCAATCAGCCCTTCGCCGCCTAACACCAACTCTTTCATTTCAGCAGCCATACTCTTTCCGCGATTTCGATCTCTTTCCGATCGGCCAGGCCCCAGTTTTGGTCATTCTCATAAGGCAGATCACCTTCCCAGGTTGCCAGCTCGCCGTGATGATCCTGCACGGCTTCCGTGCAGGAAGTTGGGTGCGCCAGGTGAAAAACGATACCCGCTCTTTCCGTCGTTGCGCCGTGCGCGATCATCTGCGCGATGCCTCGCTTGTCAACTCCAATGCGATGTCGAACAAGCGATTCATCATATCCTCCAGCACGTTCCCAGAGACGCTTGCTGGCAAACGCAAACTCACCGGTGCCTAGAGGGTGATAGGGAATGGTCCTGCGGTAGCGAAGGATGTCGGACAATTTTATTTCAGTATCACGACCCTCGCGCCACGGAATGTCGATGCGTTGGGCCGACCAAACGACATCCTCGGATAACTTCGTGCGCAGGATCTTGCGAATTGCGTCAGGCCCAAAGGCAGCGTCTGCGTTGGTGGCGACGATCCACTCTGACCGTGCCCGGCGTATGCCAACGTTCTTAGCATGAAACTCAAGCAGCGGCACGCGCGCGTTTTCGCTGAGGGCCTGATGAATCTCAGGCGAAACCACGTAGGCGCGCAGGCAATCAAACTGCTTTGTCAGATCGATACTCAGCAGTTCGCGATCAGCCGGAGGATTCCATTCCACGAACACCACTTCATTGGCGAGATAGTTTACGTTCCAGGCGATCGTTGCGCGCAAGCGCTGAGCGAAGTCGGACATGTAATCGTCATTTCTGCCAACCACAACGGCGCCTATTGACGGCTTATGAAGTTTCCGTTCCCGTCGCAGCGCGGCGAAGTTACGAGCCGCACGCACGGCAAAACCGCTGCGCACCTGCAACTCGCCGACGCGATAGATCGCGCCTCTGATGCCTTTGACATTCTTTAAAGCTCGAAGACCGCTGCGGGTTCTGGTGTTGCCCTGATCCATGGTTTAGATAAGGAACTTTATAAAAGCTCCTCTTGTAAGGCAAATGCCGTCATCTCAGGTTACACGCCCTCCAAGCGAGGATGGAGTGGCCGATTGTCTTCCAGGGGCTCTGCCGCCTCTTTTAGAAATTTCAACCTTCCCGGCACTTCGCGAAAGTCTCTGACAGCTTCGCGAAGCCCATTCTTTGTGCGAATGCTGCGCCAACCCGCTGTCGGTCTAACAAGGGCTTTACGGTAACGTCTGAATAAATCGTCCCGCCACGTCGTTATTTCAGGGTACGCTACCTTAATCTCCGGATAACGCAGCAGCCCTTCCAACATCCAGAAGCGATCATAAGCAGCTTTACGATTAGAACGATTGAAAGCCGTCGCCGACTTGCCGTGAATGCGGAACATGAGAAGTTTCTCGTCTACGAAACCGATATCGTAATAGAACATGATACGCAGCCACATCTCTATATCGCACGCCTGGCGCATCTTTGTGTTGAACAGTCCGAGACGGTGAAAGACGTCCTTCCGAATCAGAGTGGAAGGCGGCTCCGCAATACAACTTTGATAGAGTCCTTTAGCGACGTGCTGAGCAAAGAGTGCGCGGCCGTTATTGACCGCTTGCACGTCTTCAAACTTCAGATGCTGGTCACTGTAGTGACGCACGATTTCCCGAGCAAGCTCCGCGGGCGCATCCGCCTCGACAACAAAGTCACGACGCGCGAAGACAATGCCAAGATGGGGGTGGGCCGCAAACACTTGCATCATTTTCTCGACGCATTGAGGATAGAAAGCGTCGTCCTGGAAGAGAAACTTGATGAACTCGCCTCGCGCCAGCCGCACGCATTCGTTCCAATTACCGACCAACCCTCGATGAGTAGAATTGAGAACAAGGCGAACGCGCCGATCCTCCATGGAGCGTACGATCTCGACGGTGTTGTCGGTCGAGTCGTCATCAACGATCAGGATCTCCAATGACTCGTAGGTTTGGTTCAGGGCTGAAGAGATGCATTCGGCTATCCATCTGCCGCCGTTGTAAGTGGGAATGCAGATTGATACCAAAGGCCGTGCGGTGCTTTCGTGCAATTTAACTGCGCTTCGCGGTGGTTTATAAGAACGATTTCGATCGCTGCTCTCTTTGGACTGCGGTGACCTGTGACCGCTTTTGCCTGCGGCGGCTTGGCGGCGCGTCCTGCACCGACCAAAGCGGTGACAGGTTACCGCACTCCAAAGCGTTTGCAAGTGAACCAGGACCCAGCATTACTTAGATTTCGCCTCGTCTGACTGCTATGTTACATTCTGAATCAATCAATACAAAAAACAGTTACGAGGTCGCGATGTCGCAAAGCGCCAAAAACAGGCACGAAGTCAAAGCCCGCTTGCTGCGCAGAGTTTATCAGGTTTGGCGTGCGGAGGGAGTCAAAGGCATCGGGCGGCGCCTGCTGCGTAGGGCGCCGCGGAAAGATGATGACGGAAAAAGCCACGACCTTTACCAGAAATGGATTGCGCTTTATGACACGCTGACCAATGACGATCGTCAGGCAATTGTGGCAAAGATTGAGCAGCTAAAATACAAGCCGCTTATTTCCGTCGTCATGCCCGTTTACAACACGGAAGAAGTCTGGCTCCGCCGCGCGATCGAGTCGGTGCGCCGGCAACTTTATTCACACTGGGAGTTATGCCTCGCTGACGATTGTTCGTCTGCGTCTCACGTTCGCCAGGTGCTCGAAGAATTCTCGGGCAAAGATGAGCGCCTCAAGGTTGTCTTCCGGGAGAAGAACGGTCATATCTCGGCGGCCTCCAACAGCGCGCTGCAACTCGCCACCGGCGAGTTCGTGGCGCTGCTCGATCATGATGATGAACTCGCAGAGCATGCCCTTTACATGGTCGCGGAAGAGCTGAATGCTTTTCCCGACGGGGATCTGATCTACTGCGACGAAGACAAGATCAATTCCGCAGGCGACCGCGTCAGCCCGCACTTCAAGACTGATTGGAATCCGGACCTGTTTTATTCGCTGAACTTCATTTCGCATCTCGGGGTTTATCGCAGAAGAGTCCTGCAAGAGATCGGCGGGTTCCGAGAAGGGTATGAAGGCAGCCAGGATTACGATCTGGCCCTAAGAGTGTCTGAGCGCATACCGGAAAAGAACATTCGACATATCCCTCATGTGTTGTATCACTGGCGCGAGTTGCCGACGTCGGTGGGGTTCGACATCAAGGCGAAAGACTACGCGCACGAGAATGCGCGCCGGGCGATCCGCTCGCACTTTGAGCGAACCGGAACCGCCGCCGAAGTGGTCCCCGCGTATTTCATCTTTCATCGCGCCATCTATCCGATTGCCGATCCCGCGCCGCTGGTGAGTTTTATCATTGCCGCTAAGGATCGCGTTGAATCGCTCTGGCCTTTGGTTGAGGGCATTCTCGAGCGCACTGATTATGAACCTGTCGAAGTCATCATTGTTGCTCGTGAGAGTTCGCACCCAGAAACTTTGGATGATCTCGATCGTGTGAAGCAAAACCCGCGCATCAAAGTGCTTACCTGTAATGACCCTTTCAGCTTGTCCGCGACTTATAATCTGGGTGTAAGAGAAGCAAATGGTAATTTGATTGGATTCATTAATAGCGAGCTCAGAATTATTTCTTCTGACTGGCTGCGCGAGATGGCGAGTCATGCGTTGCGCCCGGGAATTGGAGCCGTTGGTGGCAAGATCCTCAGCGACACTGGCTTGATTGACCAAGCCGGAATGATTCTCGGAATCCGAGGCGGCGCGAGTCCTGCTTTCAAGAACTGTGCGGCAGACAGCGAGGGCTACGTCTTTCGCGCGCAGGTTATCCAGAATTATTCCGCCGTATCGGGCGATTGTCTGCTGATGCGAAAAGGAGTCTTTGATGAAGTCGGCGGTTGGGACGAAAAGAATTTCCCGTCTGTTTTCAATGACGTCGATCTCTGCCTGCGGATTCGCAATCGCGGCTACCGCATTCTTTGGACGCCTTATGCAATGTTGTCCCAGATTGGTTGTCAGCCTCGGAAGCACGCCGCGATGGACGAGTGCGAAACAGCGATGAAGCGTCTGCGCTCCCGGTGGAGTTCAGTAATATCTGATGATCCTTTCTACAATCCCAACTTGACGCTGGCGAGCGAGAACTTTTCCCTGGCCTTTCCGCCACGTGTCTCGCCGGTTTGGAGAAATCAGGGTAAGGATTAATTGCCAGGCTTTTCATCCGGCGCGCGTTTATCGACCGTTGAAGCGCAACAGATCAGGAATCTAGCTAGCGGTTCCGCTGCGAGGGGTTGTACCTGAGCGAGCAAAATCTCTCAACATCCTGAGCGATCTGTAAATAGTCGGCGCGCGGCGCCTGAGTAAGAGGCTAAGCAAGTTCCTCCGCCCCTGAAAACCCGAGTACCAAAAATATCTTGCCAGGAGTTTCCGGCCGAGTGCAAGGTCACCCTGAGCATAGGCTATTTGGGCGGCCTGATGATAACAGCCGGCCTTCGCCGCTCTGACTTGCTTCCGATATTTGTAGCCCAGATAACAATCGATGTGATCAAGCATCTTAATCACTTCCAGCTCGCGGGTAATCGGATTCCTTGAGGACCACACTCCCTGTCCGTGAACTCTATATGCGGCCATTACTTCATTGATATAGCGGATCTTGCCGTGCTGGGCATTCATTATATGCATCGGCCAATCCCCAATTGCTAGACTGAAGAACCAGTCAGGTAACTCACCAAAAAGGCCGCGCCGAAAGACCGTCGAACAAGTCGGTATGGAGTTAACGAAAAACAGATCTTCGATGGTCGAAACTTCTCTATGATCAGGAGGGATCAGATTCGCGGGTTCTTTGCTTCCATCCTCGTAAAATACTGTTACGTTGTGACAACAGATTGCGAAATCAGGATGAGTGTCGAGAAAATCCACTTGCTTTTGAAGCTTGTGAACGTCGGTCCAGTAGTCATCGCCATCAAGC
The DNA here is from genome assembly GCA_041499185.1 of Pyrinomonadaceae bacterium. Taxonomy (GTDB): domain Bacteria; phylum Acidobacteriota; class Blastocatellia; order Pyrinomonadales; family Pyrinomonadaceae; genus JAOAPY01. The sequence continues at coordinate 9,228 of JBGQJU010000046.1, forward strand.
AGAGCAACATACTGTCCCTGACAGGCCTGAAGGCTCTGAACAAAGTTTGCTTTGCCACCGAGACCAACCGCGCGGTCGCGCTCGGCGTCGACCGCATCGCGCAGCAGGACGCGGATTCTGTCGGGATATCTCTTTTGAAAACCTAAGACAATTTGTCGGGTACGATCCGTCGATGCGTCTTCGCCGATGACGATTTCGCAGTCAAAGCCCACTTCCTGCATCAGGACACTATCAATTGCCTGGGCGACATATTTGTCCTGGTTGTAGGTGCTGACCAAAACGCTGACTTTCATATTACTGAGCCGCGGATTGCGAGATGTGCGGATTAGCAGAGAGCCGTTTCGACACCTCACGCCCATTGTTGACTACCAACCGAATAATTTCGCAGATCTTCCTGATCTCGTCAGATCCAATCGCGGTACCTGTGGGCAGAGACAGCACGCGCTCCGCCAATCGCTCGGTGACGGGCAGCAGCAGCCCGGCATGTGGAAAGTACGAACGATAAGGTTCCATCTGGTGACATCCCGGATAGAAGTAGCGTCGGGCCAAAACGTTCTCCTTGTGCAATAATTCCATCAGTTGATCGCGCGTCACGAGCGTTCGGTCCTGATCGATTTCCACGACCACATACTGATAGTTGCATTTCTCCCTTGAGTCGTAAGTTACCAGACTGACGCCTTCGAGATCCCCAAACTCTTGCGCGTACAGTGTGTAATTGCGATGGTTGACGGCAACAAAGTCGTCTATGCTCTCCATGTTGGTCAGCCCCATCGCCGCCGAAACTTCATTCATCTTGCCATTAGTGCCGATGTAATTTGTGCGGTCATAGTGAGTGAACCCGAAGTTCTTCATCAAGCGGATTTTTTGCGCCAACTCAGTGTCATTGGTGACGACGGCGCCGCCTTCCAGAGCATTGATAAACTTTGTGGCGTGAAAGCTGAATACTTCGGCATCGCCAAAACGTCCAACCGGTTGGCCGTGGTACGAACAGCCGAAGGCATGCGCAGAGTCAAAGATCAGTTTGAGCCCGCGTCGCTTAGCAATCTCGCTGAGGGCCTTGACGTCGCAGATCTTTCCAAAGACATGGACAGCGATGATGCCGGTCGTGCGCGGCGTGATCATTGCTTCGACTTTAACTGGATCAAGGGTGAAGGTGCGCGAATCAATATCGCAAAACACCGGAGTGATCTCCTGCCACTGAAGCGCATGGGCCGTGGCGACAAATGTGAATGAAGGAACAATGACCTCACCAGTCATGCCCAGCGCGCGAATCGCGATCTCCAGGGCCACCGTGGCATTGCACATTGCGACGCAATGTTTGACGCCGGTCAGATCCGCAATGCGCCGCTCAAACGCCTGCTCGTAGGGACCGCCATTGGTCAGCCATCTTGAATCCAGGATATTGTTAACGCGCTCCATCAGGCGGTCGCGATTGCCGATGTTGGGCCGGCCCACATGGAGTTTCTCCGCAAACGCGGGTGTCCCTCCCAGGATAGCCAAATCATTCAATGTCGTCATAGTTCTATTCAAGATAAACCTATTCACCTGGGCTTACACACAAAACAACCTGTGATTAGCGATTCACGTCCGCCCAAAGATTAGATCACTGAAACAACCTGGCTAGCCGCTCCTGGTCAGGGAAGTCTGGGGTTATTAATTCGTCCTGAGGCCTGTACAAGTAAGGATGGGGATATCCCCGTTCGATAAATGTTTCTTCGCCAAGGTTGTTATAACGAAAGTGACACGACCATCTGATCGAGTCGGTAGTATTGACTCCTGAGCGATGGACCAGGAACGAAGAGAAAAAGAGAACGTCGCCTTGAGCGGCCTCGACGGACATGAAGTCGACATCATCGAACCGGTCAACTTTGCCAAAGCTGTTGACCACCTCTGTAGTCAAGAGACCGAGCTTATGACTCCCCCGGACGACTTCCAGAGCGCCGAGCGAGAAGTCAACATCCGCCAGCGGAACCCAGACCACGATCGAGTCAAGCGAGCCCTGCATACTTCTCCAGTCCTGATGCGGAAAGACTCGCCAGTAAACTTCTTCCTTTGCCAGGAACCGGCTATTGAAATAGAGAACCGGTCGAGTACTGATGTTGGGGAACTGAAAGCCCAACTCTTCTCGCAGAACCTGCTCTATCTGTTTGTCCAAAGAGAGCCGGTGTAAGGAGACGAGGTGCTGAATCTGTTTGCCGCAGTTGATGAATTCCTGCAAGTGCAGCTTGAAGTAAGCAAACAGGGCGGCTTCGAATTCTTCCTCACTCGGATCGTCTACCTTCAATATCCGATGTCTCAGCAACTGCGTCCGGAAAACGTTCTTTGCGTCGCGGCGCACGCGTTCGACTTCCTCCTTTTGAAAGAAGGCCTTTGCCATGGCAAAGCCATTCTCTTTGAATTCCGTGACGTCCACTGTCGACATAGCGGCTGCTCTCTCTCAACTCAGAATTGCATATCCGAAGCCTGACTTACCGAATCCATTTCCGTTATAGAACATGTATTTCTTTCCAGCCTGCGCACGGACATAAGGGTACGCAACCATTTCGGAATCCCAACCGGAGAGCGAAATATCCAGGCCCAGGTCTTCGTCTTTTCTGGTCCATTCGATTCCGTCTTGAGACTCAGCATATCCTATCCGATAACTGGAGCGCTTGTCAGTTCGATAGTTCTCCAGTCCGCGATAGGAGTACCACATTTGATAAACCCCGCCCTCTTTGATTACGCTCGGTCGTACGATCCCGGCTTCCGCCTCAGATTTGAAGTCGATGCATACAATGCCGCGGCGGTCCCAGTTTATCCCGTCCGCCGACTCCGCATACTTAATATGATAACGGGGCTCCGGCTTATCGTTGAAAACGTCCCATTTCACGCCCGAAAGGTACCACATTCTCCACGTGCCGTCCTCAACCAGCACACAAGGGACGGCGCAAAAATGCGGCTCGTAATAAGTGCGGTCGAGTATTGGCCCGTCATAAGCTCTGCTGAACGTTTTCCCGCCATCTTTGCTTAGCGCCAGGCCGATCGAATTCCGATAGGGCACTGTCGTGCTCGTATTCCAGCCTGTGTAATAGAGATATTTGTCGGAGCCCCGATCAACTATCCATGATGGCATTGCGCCACAGTCGTCAAAACAGCCAAGCTCGCCGAGGCCCAGCACCGGCTGGTCGTGGACATACCTCACCTGGCTCGGATCGTTGGCGTCAACTTCAATGTAGGTGGTGACCGTTCGATTGCGTTCGTCTCTCGTTCCAAAATAAATTCTTAAAACGTCGTCATTGACGCGATCCACAAGCGGCACCTGAGCGTGGCTGATCATCCAGTCATGGTTTTTTTGTGGCTCAAAGATGAGACCCTTCTTTTCCCAGCTCATAAAATGTACCGGGTGCATCAGAAATCGAGATCCTTGCTTGAGACCTCGCCTATCTTAGCCGGATTACCTTTATAGACTCCCCACGGCTCGGTGTCGCTGGTAATTGAGGCTGACATCGCGATCAATGAGCCTTCGGCGATGTGTATGCGATCGCGGATTGTCGCATTGACGCCAAAGAAACAGTATGGTTCGACGACGCAATGACCTGAGAGAACTACGTGCGAGGTGAAAGAGACGTGATCCTTAATCAGGCTGTGATGCCCAATGTGATTGCCGCTCCATAAAACCACATTGTTTCCGATCACAGTGAATGGCTGAATGGTATTGTCTTCGAGTATGAAGCAGTTGTCGCCGATAGGAACCCCGGGAAAGACGGTCGCCTTCGAGCTGACGTAGCTGATCAGCTCGTATCCCTTTGCCTTAATCTGTCCGTAAACGGATTCGCGCAACCTGTTCATGCGTCTCGGCGACATCGGAGCAAAGAAGCGAAAGTCCGCGGGCGAATACGTTTGCTCGATGTTCTCGAAAGCAATGACCGGCAGACCCTCGAATGATCTCCCCGCCGGCAAGTACTGCTCGTTGACACTGAAGGCGACGACTTCATGCTCGCTGTCGTGCTGCAAGTAAAAGTGCGCGAGCTGCGCGAAATCCTGAATGCCGAAGATGATTACTTTAGCCATAGCTGGGTGCTTCTAACGGTAGACAAAGGTCGTGTATTCATAGAGCCCGTAGTCGTTTCTGATACGGAAGTTTCTCGTCAGCTCTTGCTTGAGAAAAGCGGCCAGCAGGTCAAAAGGCAGGTAAAAAAGATCTTCTCGCTCCCAATCAACGTGCTTCGACATGACGTTGAAGGCGAGGCCGATATCCGCCTTCTCGAAAACGTTTTTTACGAGCCGCTTGAAGTAAGCGAACATTTCGTCGAATGCAAGCACGCCCTTTTCCGTAAAGACCCCGTTCATCACTACGTAATCGAAACTGGGAATAGCCGCCTCGTCCGAGAGCACGTCCACACAGTAGTACTCATTTTCTGGAAACTTGCTCTGTGAAAGCCGCACGAACTTCTCAGAGAGGTCGAGGCCGGAGTACGCGACATTCTGAATTCCGCGCGCAAGAATGTGTTCGTAAAGATGCGATGCGCCACACCCGAAATCCAACAGTCGCACAGTCCGTCCTTCATCCTCACGCCTGATTATCTCAAGCATCACTTTGTAGCGCGTCTCGGCATCTTCCTTCTTTGGCCAATCAACGCCCAAGTGCGTATCTCCATGCCTCTCCAGACATGACTCGTAATGCGAGACGATGCTCAGGTAGCTTTTATCTTCCATCTCAGACGAATTCACCCTGACGGTAGGCAGGAAAATATTCCGTGGCCTGAATGCCTTTGGCTTTCGCGATCTGCTCGTAGCGGGCGCGATCGAAAACCCGACCGCACAGATAAGCCATGCGCGTTCCGTTAGACCAGCCGCGTTTGAAACGGCTCAAGCCGTCCGTTGCATCGTTGCCGAGTCCGGCGCCCGCGCCGAGATCCAGCCAGCGCAAGCCCTCGGCTTTAAGAAGCTCAATGGCCCGCCAAAAAAGCGCGAAAGATGCTCCTAGTTCGTAGCCGGACTCGCTGTAGGCGCCGAGGTGATAATAACCTACACCGCCGGAAACAAACCACCAGGTTATGCCGACAGTTTGCCCATCATGCGTGGCCCGCAGCATTACTGCGCCGGGCACTCTCAACTGCTGTGCAAAGGAGGAATTTGAGAAACGAGCGATTCCGCGAATGTTGTGTCGCGCGACCAGATTAGCATAGAGATTGTTCCAATCCTCCACGCATGAGGCGGCCTCTTCACATCTTTCCACTGAGACGGTCTCGAGTGCTTTGCGAGCGTTGCGTTGATGGTGTGCGTGCACAAAGGTCTCGGCGGAAGCCTTCAGGTCAACGACGAAATGCTCCTTAAAAGGCTTTGCTAAATCCTTGAACGTGCGGCGCAGGATTTCTTCCGTGTAGTCTCCAAATGGATCCGTCACGAGGACGAGACTCACAAGCTCGTCGGAGATACTCTCCATATCATCCCGCAGTTGCGACCAGTTGCGGCAAGAGAAGAGTGGATAGCAGCCCATTGCGTCGACATAAGGTGTGCCGGGGATCGACCGTTGCAGAATCCAGCTTTCGCACTGAGGCAGCAGCCGCGGCGAGCCGAACTCTACCAGGGATGCAGCATAGTCAGCATTGGCGTATCCAGTCACGTTCGTCTAGTTGATTAAGAGAGACCCTTTGTTGCTGGTGTTGCCATGACTGATACTCACCTGCACCGACCCCGCATGTGCAAGATCATCCGGCAACTTGACGACTACCTGCGTTAGCCACTCGGACCCCGGCACTTCGCCAACGTATTCAACCGGGAGTACATGAATCCCGCCGCCGGTATCTTCTGCTTGCACTGTGACGGAAGAGAAAGCCTCGTTCCCGGCCAGCGTGAGGTTGGTAGCAAACAACAAGATGCGCGTACGATGATCCGCGCTGAAATTAAGATCGCTGGTTACAGAGAAGGGATCCTTAACGTAGGTAACGGAGTCCAGGGCGAGGGCGTGATTTGAGTTGGCCTCGGTTTGCAACACAGGAGAATTCGTCGGAGTAGTCAGGTACCGGGCCAGGGCAAAATCCGCGAAATTCGCGCTGCCCGCCGCAACCAGCTTGCCGTCGGGCTGAAGCAGAGCGCTAGTAGCGACGGAGTCGCCGCCGAAGTTGGTTGTAACTTTGCCTTGATCGCCGAACGTGGTGTCAAGAGTTCCATCGCCGTTGTAGCGAGCAAGGGCGAAATCTCTGACGGCGCCACTGGTGCCGTCGCCGCCCGTGAAGACAGCGCTTCCAGCCGCTATGATCTTGCCATCGGATTGGAGGGCCAGAGCCATGGCAACGTCGCCCCGGCCGAAAAAGCTGGTTATGACTCTTCCGCCACTGCCAAAGGTTTCATCAAGACTTCCATCCACGTTATAACGAACCACGCCAAACTTATCAGGCGCTTCGCCTGCCGCAAGAATTTTACCGTCGGGTTGAATAGCGACGGCCAAAGCCACATCATAACCGTTGCTGAAATCTGTAAGAACCTTACCGGCGTTGCCAAAACTCTCGTCGAGTTCCCCATTTGGCTCAAGTCGCAGGAGAGCGAAATCGCTTTTTCTGAGAGCGCCATTATAAGCTTGTCCCACGGCCACAATTTTCAGATCGGACTGAATAGCAATGGCTAGTCCCTGCTCTATCCCGGGGCCAATGCCCGGAGTCAACCTTCCGCCGTTACCGAAAGTAGTGTCGAGGCTGCCGTTCGCATTAAATCGTGCGAGAGCAAGCCAATTGGCATTGTCGGCATCGCCAATCGCAACAATCTTCCCGTCAGGCTGAAGGGCGAGATTCCAGATTTGGTCCGAGGTACCGAAGAAGTCCGTAGTCGCCAGACCAGCGTTACCAAAGCTTGTATCGAGGCTGCCGTCTTTGTTGAAACGAACCAAGCCAAAGTCCCCTGGAGAAACTTGGCCTGCTGCGATTATCTTTCCATCATCCTGGACGCTGACCGTTGCTGCTCGAACGCCGCGTAAGTCGATTACTCTGCCGCCGGAACCAAAATTCATATCCAGGCTTCCATTTAGTCTGTAGCGAACAAGGCCAAAGCGTTGGATTCCATCTGAACCGACTCCATCACCCACGACGACAAGCTTGCCGTCGGGCTGAACTGCCGCGTGACGAATGATTTCTGAATTGCCAAGAAAATCACTGATGACTTTGCCGCCATTGCCGTAGGTGGGGTCAAGATCTCCCGCTGTTGCGTGGGCAGCGTTTGGGAACAAGAAAATTAGGAAGGCAAAAGAGAGTAATGGCGCCAGAAGTCTTTGGAGATGGAGCATCGCGGCCACCGACGTATAACTTGTTTCGCGCGCGGGGTTCGCTTCCACATTGTTGCTCAGAGCATCACTGGCGCGCAAGAGTGTACGTCTGATACCGCCGGGCGCTTTGATCCAGATCGGCTTCGACGGGGTAACCCCGCCGACGCGAGTTGCTGCGGTGAAAAAATGAGACAGCGAGGACATCAAGACTCACTTGATAGCCTCTACATAAAAAGAATAACGTTGGCGCAAAGGATCTTCCGGATCTAACTGTGGGTTGAATATCGAGGATGCAACAGTGCTGAAACAAAGCTTTTGCAGTATTAGTTTCACTTTTTCTTCATCGTAAACGCACTTGTGCTCACCGTATTGATAGACTCCGTAATTGACGACGTCAACCAACGTTTCGGTTCCCGGTTCGACGTCCGGCATCACCTCTCGCATGTCGAGAAGATCAAAATATTCATGATCGCCGCGAAGATAGGCGTCGAACATTCCTTTGAAGTTCGGCAACGAGATACGGAACACGCCGCCAGGCCGGAGAACGCGATAGCATTCGCGCATCAACTGGATGCCATCTTTGTATTCCAGGTGCTCGAAGAAATGCGCCGAATAGATCAGATCGCAACTGTCATCGTCAAGCGGCAGCCCCAGTCGCAAATCATGGTTTACGAACAACGTTCCGGAGTTCTCATTTACCTGAGGAGGGTTCAGGGTCAGGTCGATGTTGACCCAGCCTGGTTTGACAAGTGGACCACATCCCAGATGCAGCTTTATGCCTCTGCGGCCGCGCAATGACTTCAGACAGGGCGCCGATCGACTAACAACCCGCGCGAGTTTGATCTCTGCGGCCAGATTCGAGAATGTCTCTCTTAGTCCAACCGGCTGAGCTTCTATTCGTCGCACGACCGCTTGCCGTAATCGTTTGGGCAAGATTGCTCTGGCAATTCTATAGATTCTATGGTAGTGCATGGGAATCCTGTTGCGCGAGGAACGTTGGTTTAATCTTCGTCGCCGACGAGCGCAGTATCAGCCTCAATCAATTCAGTGCTCCACGGGAGACTAGGCCGAACGGCCCCAATCCATTTCCCAAACCAGGCGCCACGTCGTTCGACAGACTCATGAATCTCGAATACCAGAAGATCATCCAGGCGGAAGATCACAACACTTTCGTCCCTCACAACGTGTAGTTGAATGCGATACGTTCCGTCGTTAAGCAGATTGCCCGGCACATGACATACGCTGCGAAACAGGCCGGCCGGAAAGGGATGGCCGTGCCACTTAGGCTCGTCTGCAGGTCCGGTATTAAAGACCGGCGCACCTTCTTCGTTGTACAGGACGATGCTTAGATTAAGCCTGGCGTTCGGTTGCAAATTCCAAAACTCAAATTCCAAATCGAAAGGACTACGCACGGTCAGCATATCAAATGATTCCTGTTTCAGAGGTTTGATAGAGGCGCGGCGAAGTCTTACCGACTCATTTCCCGGCGCCGTAGTTGGATCTTCCCATATCTGTTCGTGGGCCGGGACGGAGTTGGCCTTCAGGTAACTCGCGACTACGCGGCCGGCAGATCCGTCTTCAACTATCTCGCCCTCCTTGAGCCATACTGCTCGCTGACAAAGGTTTTGTACGGCCGTCATGTTGTGACTGACGAACAACACCGTTCGTCCTTTCCTGGCGACGTCGCCCATCTTCCCCAGGCACTTCTTCTGGAATTGCGCGTCACCAACGGCCAGCACTTCATCCACGACCAGAATCTCCGGCTCCAGATGCGATGCTACGGCGAAAGCCAGACGCATGTACATGCCGCTCGAATAACGCTTCACGGGAGTATCGAGAAACTTTTCTAACTCGGCGAAAGCCACAATCTCGTCGAACTTGCTGTTGATCTCCGCCTTTCTCATCCCCAAGATCGCGCCGTTCAGGTAGATGTTTTCTCTCCCCGTCAATTCGGGATGAAAGCCGGTGCCGACCTCCAGCAGGCTAGCCACGCGCCCGTAGAGTTCGGCGCGACCGGTAGTCGGTTCGGTAATCCGAGAGAGCACCTTCAGCAGCGTTGACTTTCCCGCCCCGTTGCGACCGATCACGCCAATTACTTCACCGGGGGCCACTTCGAAACTAACGTCCTTGAGGGCCCAGATAGTTTCGTAGTTTCGCTTGCCGTTCCGGCGTCGCAGCCGTTCTAGAGGTGCGCGCACCGCTTCGGCAATTGAATCTCTCAGGGTGCCGTAGCGAGCCTCGCGCGCGCCAATGCGATACTGCTTACTTACTTTGTCGACTCGAACAATTGGTTTCACTTGATTCTCTAGATGATATCCGCGAAGGTCTTCTCCATCCGCCTGAATGTGAATGAGGAGTAGATCAGCGCAGCCAGCGTTATCACCGTTGAAGCCGCCAGAGCCGTCCAGTTAAATTGGCGGCCGAATAAGGAAGACCGGTAACCTTCAATTATTCCGGTCATGGGATTGAGCCAAAGCAGCCAGCGAACCTGCGGCGGCAAAAAACTCGCCGGATAGATCACCGGCGACACGAACATCCATAACTGAATTATGAAGGGCAACGCGAAGCGAACATCGCGATATTTCACATTTAGAGCGGATAGCCACATTCCAACTCCCAAACCGAGCAAGGCTGTCAAAAGCAACAACACCGGAAACATCAAGACGGTCCAGGTGACGATTACACCATAATAAATCATCAGCAGGACTAGAATGACAAAAGCTATAGCAAAATCAACCAACCCTGCCAGTACGGCAGCGCCAGGAATAATCATTCTGGGGAAATAGACTTTGGTGATCAGGTTGGCGCTGCCAACTAGACTGTTACCGCTGTTGCTAATCGCATTTGAAAAGAAGGTCCAGGGCAGCAATCCGGCATAAGCAAAAATCGGATAGGGAATATTATCGGAGGGAACTCCCGCCAGCCTGCCAAAAAAGAGAGTGAAGATCAGCATCGTTACCAGAGGCTGAATAATTGCCCAGGCAACGCCCAGTGCGGTTTGTTTGTAACGCACCTTTACATCGCGCCACGTCAGGAAATAGAGCAGTTCGCGGTAGGTCCACAGATCGCGCAGTTCAAGACTCCCCCATCCCTTGCCAGGCTCGATCGTCACCAGTGGCTTGTCCGGCAAGAGGTGCTCTTGCCGTGAATGCGTTGCTTCGTTCGCTATCGGCCGAGTTTGAGGGTGTGAGTGGGTTGCTTCCAGAGAGCTTCCGATATTGCTGGGTATGATGTCCATTCGCTTAGCCGTGTAGCCCGTTCCCCAAGGTCTTTCAACGTGTAATTTTTAATACTCGATGTCTGATTGAAAGAATCAGTCTAGCGACACTGTGGGAAGATCGTCAACCAAGTCTCCCGAGATTGAGGTCACATTGTCTGGCCAAAAGCGAATGCTGGGTAGACCAGGTTGATCGGGTGAATGAAATGACGCGGGCCGAGACAGTAGCAACGCTGGGCCAAACGGATCTCTGAATGCTCATTGTTGGCAATACGTTATTAGAAAAACCCGCGCCACCTCCGTTCGTGCTCTGCCCGAGACGAACTGAGACGGCGCGGATTCCGAGACCTCCAAAAAGGAACTCGATTTGAGTGACTACCTATTTCAGGGGCGGACCGCCAACTGTAAAGGTTTCGTTACCAGTGTTCGCCGAGACTTCGTTGCTACCGTACGACAGAATCGTTCCGCCAGCCAGGTTCAGACCGTTAGTCGTATTGCGTGTTACGGTGGTTCTGGAGACTCGGACTTCTGCGGCGGAGTCTGACTCAATTCCCTGAGGATTAAAGGCTGTCATGGAGTCGATAACGTCCAGCCTGGAGGTGTTTTCCGCGAAAAACCCGGCAAGGCCGTTCTTGTTAGCCACGCAGTTACGCGCCGCCAGCTGCCTGCCGGAACCGGAAACTACGATACCGGCTCCTCCATTCTTTTCCGATTGAACATTGTTAAGGGTAGTGGTAGGCCCTGATGCACCGATCGCCACAATCCCGCTGCCAAAATTGTTCTTGACCAGTGTGTCTTGCACGGACAGATTCCCAGCTACCGTTCGCTCATCGCTGATTCCACGGCCTTGGCCGGCGCCTGTGGCACGGAAACCGAAGATCACACACTTTTCGACAAAGACCGCCAGGCCGGAGACACCGGGCCCAACCACCCTGATGCCGTTAATACCAGTACCAGCTCCGTTGAGTGATAGATTTCGCAGCTCTACGGTATTACTGCCAGAGGTTGTCTGAATGTTTATGGTGACCCCGGTGGTTCCGGCAGCGAGGATCCCGGCGAGGTTTGAATCGCCGTCGATGGTTATTGATTTGGTGATCGTGACGGCGCCGAATCCACCCGGATCCAGGGCATCAATCTCACCATCAACAGCGGTCTTCGAGATCGCGCCGGCAAACGTCTTGCAGGGAGCCGTACGGCTGCAGGGGTTAGCGTCGTCGCCAACGCCGGATACCCAGGTACGTGTTGCTTGCGCCTGGGCTATGGACGCAAAAGCGAACGTGAAGATCGCTATTGCCAATACATTGAGAGTGAACCGAAACTTGTTCATTTGGAGTCTCCTTTTTTTCTGTTGAAGTTTGGGATGGCCACCAGTAGAACGCTGATCCGTTCCGGCCACTGTTGCGCCGAATAGCCCATTATTGTTGACGAGAAGCATCATACCTTATAAAACCATCGAGATATCGTGAAGCAAGCCTCAAGACTGCCCCTGGATAGGAGCGCCACAACGTTCGCGCCCCTTGCCTGCGATATCAACTCTTACTTGAACTTGAACAAAGCCACATGGACACTCCCGTCATTGAGTGTGACAGTCAACTGCCGACAGGTGTTCTTCCACGAGCTGTCTGTCTTCCAAACATAATTGTACTGGTCTGACGCAGCGTCGTAACTGAGGCTGCTACCGCCAGCGTTAACCGTCTGTTCGACATCATCGAGAGGCGCGGTGCTGTCGCAGTTGATCTCCATGGAGATCGGCGAGCCTGCAGCGAAGATGTTCAGCCCCTTGTCGCCGCTCAGGCTGAACTTCACTGGCGCAGCCTGCCCCGCCTTCATCTGATTAATTGTGGGTGGGTTGCTGATTGGCGGGAAGAACCCGGTAAAGTCGTACAGCACGGTTACCGTGAAGCTGCAACTGGCCGTATTGCCCACGGCGTCGGTGGCCGTGGAATTAACGGTCGTCGTGCCTACCGGGAAAGTGCTGCCCGAGGCCGGCGTACTTACGACACCTACTCCAGCGCAATTGTCTTGCGCGCCTACGCTGAAGCTTACCGGCATCGAGGTGGCCGTAGTATTCAGCGGCAGATAGGCAACGATATTGGCCGGACAAGTAATCGTCGGCGGTGTCGGGTCGATTACAGTGATCGTCTGCACAGCACTGGACGAGCTATGGAGCGGCGACGTATCCGTGGCCGTAAAGGTCCGCGTAATGATTCGTGGACTGGCGACGGTGCCTGCGCCCGTGCTGCTTTCCGAAACTGTCACTATCGGGGTGCCGCAGTTGTCAAACGGCGGACCCGGAGGCAGCGGATTACCGTCCTCATCGAGGACTATGCCCCGAGTTGCCTGTGACGGGCTAGCAGCGGGTACTTGTTCGAGGCAAGTATAACTTGCATCCGCAGGAGCGGCGATAACCGGCGGCGTGTTATCAATCACAGTCACTGTCTGGTTGGCCGAAGCTGTATGACCGGAGCCATCCGTCGCCGTATAGGTAATGGTTGTCACACCAACCGGGAAAAGGTTGAAGGCCGGGACGCCTGTGATGGCAATCGTTGCCGAGCAATCATCGTGTACTGCCGGCGATCCGAGTTCGTCATCCGAGGGCGACAACGCCACTCCGCAGGTGGTCGAATTGGGGCCGGTGTAAGCGGTTACCGCACAGGCGGTGCCGGTTTCAGTGCCGAGGGGGCCACAGGCCACGATTGTCGGCGTTTCGGTATCGGTTGCGCAAAGGTCAAAGACCGTGACTTTTTGATGGCAGGTTGCGGTTAGTCCGTTTGCATCCGTCACAGTCCAATCGATGCCCGTAACGCCGACCGGGTACGGGTCTGTCAGTGGCACTTCAACCGCCGGAGTGACCACGTTCCCGTCATCATCGTAGACCGCTGGTGTACCGTCACTTCTCACACCTTTTACGATCACGCCTGTCGTTGGATTCGTAGTCGGAGTCCCTACAGCAACCGTTGCCGTTCCGCCCACTGAACTAGCCGTTGCGGTCTTATCAGGCGGGCAGGTAATAGTCGGAGGCGTTGCTTCAACAACCGTCACCGTAAAGGTGCAACTGCCCCCTCCTGTTTCGGAGGTGACATGAACAATAGTGACGCCAACCGGGAAAAACGTCCCAGAGGCCGGAGTCGCCGTTATCGCCCCGCAACTCCCGAAAACACTTCCCGCCGAGAAAGTCACCAAGGCTCCGTGAGTAGCACCCTGGAAGGCATTGGCGACCGCTGAAAAATTCTCGTGACAGATAATTGTGCAGGTCTCTGCTCCCGTAGGGGTGGGAACTTGCGCGGTGGCGGTCGAGGAGTTGTCATTCGGTTGCAGCTCACAGGGTGTGTCGGGCGCACAGGGAGTGTCACTACTTGCGACACTCACAGTGTTCGTGATAGTTGCCCCCACCGGTGTATCTCCATTCACCATGTAGCTGAGGGTCAAATGCGTCGTGGCGCCCGCAGGCATACTGGCTAAGTTACAGGTAAAAACGGTTCCCACCGGAGTACCGCAGCTGAAACCGAGTTGCGGGGTGTTCTCTATAATTGATGAGAACGTCGCGTTGTCCGACAAGTTGTCACTAAGCACGACACCCTGCGCCGCGTCCGGGCCATGATTTGTGACGAACAACTCGAACACACCGCCTGAGCCCGCGCCCACCTGGGATTCCACGACACCTACAGCCTGATTTACGGAAAGATCCACGAACGCCTTTGCTGGATCATGAACCGTAAAAAATGCGGCTTCGCGCAGGGAGCCGTCTGCTGCGGAGCTAAGGCCTACCCTCCAGGTGCCGCGATTATCAACTGTTACCGTGCCGCCCCCGGCGTCGGTAAATGTTTGGGTGGCAGTAGACGGGATCACATAAAAGCCATTTTGCGGGTCGGTTGTTATCTCAGCCCCTTGCGCAAGTGAACCATAAGGCGATACCCAGCCGATACGTCTGGCCGCGCGACCGTCAGCGCCTAAATCCGCTCCCGTTATTTTCGCGCAGACTGTTTCGCCCAAGTTGAATGAGTTCTTTGCGTTCGTGGTACAAATGCCAGCGACAACCTCGAAGGTAGCAATCGTTTCAGGCGGGGGAGGAGCCTGCGGGAGAAGTACTCTTCGATGGCGAGCTGGCCCGAATAAGTCTGAAATGTATTTCCCGATCTTTGTCGTCGAACTCTCCCGTTTGCTTTCGTCATTTACCCTGTGACCGCCAATCAAAGCCTTGCCGGAAGACGACGCGGATGAAGCCGTATAAAGCGGTATTGTGAGCAGAGCAATTAGCAGTATGAAAACACCAAAGCGCAAGTATTCTTCGCGATATCGTACATTACTGTTTTTCATTGTGGGTTCCTCCTGCGACTCGGTTTTTAAAGGCTTGAGCCTTTCAAATTGGCCGCTTACTTGAGCTACGAGGTTTAATTGGCCCCTTCGAGTGCTGAACACACCCGCCAAAAACCGGGCTTGCTTGCAAAGAGTGACAACAGTCCCGAATTAATCAAAGATACAAACCAACTCTGAGTCACATTCCACCGCCAAGAAGCTTCAGCGTTCTTGCGATTGAGAAGAAAAAACCGTCGGGTTGATTAACTGGCGCAATGTTTTAGTCTATTTTTGGCAACCTGTCAACTGTTAATTGCCAGAATCGTTGCTAGAATCTCAAGAGATTCTGTTACAAGCGATTTCCTATGACCAGAGCGTGCCATTCGGTCTTTAGGTGCATAACAATTGTGTCCGCCAAGCGCACCTGTGCTACTAATAGCTGTGTGGTAAGATTCAAGTAAATTTCAACGGCCAGGTCTAACTAATCCTTGATGTCTAAATTCTTTGTTACAGGGGGAGCGGGATTTATCGGGTCTGCTTTTGTCCGATTAATCCTCGACGAGATTAGTTCCTGTGAAGTGACAAACTACGATGCCTTAACCTACGCGGGAAACCTCGACAACGTGGAAGGGCTCGACGATCGCCGCCACCGTTTTGTTCAGGGTGATATTACCGATCGCGAGACGGTGCTGAGGGCCCTGGGGGGAGACACGGACGCGATAATCAATTTCGCCGCCGAGTCGCACGTTGACCGAAGCATTGCCTCGGCGGACGAATTCCTGCGCACAAACATATTGGGTACGCAGGCCCTGCTGGACGCCGCGCGCGAGCGTCGTGTGCGTCGCTTTCTTCAGGTATCGACCGATGAAGTGATGGGCAGTTTGCCTGAAGACGAAGCATCGTTCTTCAGAGAAGACACTCCCCTAGCGCCCAACAGTCCCTATGCAGCTTCAAAGGCCGCCGCGGAGCATCTGGTACGCGCCGCTCACCACACGTTCGGGCTCGATACGGTCATAACGCGCTGCGGAAATAATTACGGCCCGCGGCAATTTCCGGAGAAATTCCTGCCGCTGATGCTTTCCAACGCGTTTGAGGACCGACCAATTCCCGTGTATGGCGATGGCTGCAACGTGCGTGATTGGATCTATGTCGAGGATCATTGCCGAGCGATCTTGCTGGCACTTGAGAAAGGACGATCGGGGGCGGTCTACAACATCGGAGCGCGGAACGAAAGACGCAACATCGACGTCGCACATTCGGTACTCGATCAACTGGGCAAAGCCCATTCGCTAATTCAGTTCGTGAAAGATCGGCCCGGACACGATCGACGCTATGCGATCGATCCGTCGCTGGCGGAATCGGAGTTGGGCTGGCGTCCTTTTGAAACCTGGGAGACTGGATTACAAAAGACTATTCGTTGGTATCGGGACAACTCCGATTGGATCGCCCGCGCTCGCCGCGGAGCATATCGGGAGTTCTACGCGCGACAATACGGGACGGAGGTGGCCCCCGGTTGAGAGTGCTGGTGACAGGCGCCGCCGGAATGGTGGGCCGCGCCCTTAGTGAACATTGCCGCTCGTCCGGTGACGAAGTGTTTGGTTACGATCGTGTGGGCCTGGACATCAGCGACGCGCATCGCGTGTTAGAAACGATAGAAAGGGACAGGCCGGAAGCCGTCATTAACTGTGCGGCATGGACGGACGTGGATGGATGCGAGTCTGATCATGCGCGGGCGCAAGCCGTGAATGCCGGCGGCCCGGAGAACCTTGCGAAGGCCAGCCGTCAAGTTGGCGCCATTTTGGTGACGATCTCGACTGACTATGTTTTCGACGGTGAGAAAGATGGATTTTACACACAGCGCGATGACCCGAATCCAAGAAGCGTTTACGGCGTTTCAAAACTTGATGGCGAGCGCCGGGCTCAAATTGCTTTTGCGCGAACGATCGTCGTGCGGAGCGGATTCATTTTTGGTCCGGGTGGACGAAACTTCCTGAGCACGATTGCTGAACACGTGCAACGTGGAGAAACGTTCGGAGCGATCGGAGACGCCTGGGGCACACCAACTTATTCCCGGCACCTTGTGGTGCGATTGCGGGAGTTGGCCCTTCTCGACCTGCCGGGCACTTACCACGTGGCCAATGCGGGCCCTGGCGCCAGCTATGAAGAGTTTGCGCGCGCGGTTGTTGAAGAACTTCACGGCGATCAATCTTTGGTGCAGAGTGTGGTCATGGATTCTCTTAAAAGGCCGGCGCCGCGTCCGCGAAACTCCCGGCTGCGATGTTTGATCTCGGAGGCAATTGGCCTCGATCCTTTGTCCGATTGGCGGGAAGCGCTGCGAGATTTCGTTGCCGTAAAGAGGCCGGCAGGGATCACAAACTGATTGAAGACGCTTCGGCGGCTTGCCACATGGTATTTGTCTGCTATTATTTCCTCTTTAGCGTTAGCTCTTAGAGGTCCAACGTTATGATGTCTCAAGATAATCGTCTGGTGCCAGTTCCCGCAATTGACCGTGCCCTGGATCGGCCGCTCAGTGAGATTGCTCAATCGAAACCCTACGGCACCTCAGCCGCGGAGCCAACAAATATTCGCGACTACTTGCACGTCGTACTGAAGCGAAAGTGGTTGATCCTCAGCCTCGTGGTGGTGATTACCTCGCTGGCGACGATTCAGATGTTTCGTCAGCCTTCGATCTATGAGGGTGTTACGACCATTCGCATTGAGCAAAAGCCAAAGAGCGTGCTCCAGACCAAAGAACTTGTGATCAATAGTGGCACCGATCCAAACTTCTGGGGCACACAGCTTAAACTCCTGCAAACCCCGTCGCTGGCTCGGCAGGTGGTGTTGACACTTGATCTTCAGCACAACCCCGACTTCTTTGGCGGACAAGCCCAGGTCGGCATCTTTTCATCACTCCGCCGACTCTTCGCGCGAGAAAAGAAGCCGGCTGGCACTGCGGCGGCGCCCACCACGGAACAGAACGTCGTCGGCGAGTCGGAGTTGAAAGAGCAACCATTGTCGCCTGAGCAACTGGCCCAGCTTGAGCCTTACGAGGATGCGATAGTCTCGAATGAAGCGGTGGACCCGCAAGTCGGGACCAATCTGGTGGACATCAAGTTCCATCATACCGATCCGGAACTCGCGCAAAAGATCGCCAACACACTCGCCGAAGTTTTCGTCAATAACAATCTCGAGCGGGCAACGATAGGCTCAAACAGAGCTGAGGATCTTTTGGCAAAGAAGATCGCCGAGTTGCAGACGCAAATCAAGCATGATCAAGAGGTCCAGCTCAATTACGCGAGACTGTATAATGTGCCTTTGCCGAGCGATCCAGCCAAGGATCTTGATGCAACAAGACTGCTCACCCTAAGCGGTCAATTGCTAGCCGCGACAAACGAGCGAAAGAATCTGCAGGCTGCATACGAGGCCGCTCGCGATGCGAAAGATCCCTATACGATCCCGGAAATTCAATCCTCGGACCGTATCGCAAAGCTCCGGGAAAAGATATCTGCGTTGAAGGAGCAGCGGGATGCGCTGCTGGTAGTTTACACACCGGAATGGCCTGCAGTGAAGAAGATCGATGCGCAGCTCAAGCCATTGGAAGCCGACCTCGAGAAGGCTCCCATCGAGGTTGTGGCATCCATGAAATCGCGCTTTGAAGCGGCGCGATCGAGAGAAAAGATGCTCCAGCAGTCCTACGACCAACAGCACGGAACCACGTCGCAACAAACGCGCTACCAGATCGAAATGGTTGCCATGAGCCAGCAACTCGAGGCTAAAAAACAGGACCTGAACACGCTGGCGCAGAAGCAAAAAGAATTGGACATTACAAAAGCGGATCGACCGAATGAAGTGAGTATTTCAACTCCCAGCCGTCTTCCCAAGGAAGCGATTGGCCCCGCTCGACTTCGCAATATCATACTCGCATTTTTGGTGTCGCTGGTTGCCGGCATCGGTTTGGCTTTCCTGTTGGATTTCCTTGATGACACCGTCAAATCGATCGACGACGTTGACCGTTACATTCACCTGCCCGCGCTGGCGTTGATTCCGGCCAGCCGCAGTGATCGGCCACGGCTCAGGGGCAGCGCTCCTGCGCCAGCGGGCACGAGCGGCGAAAGCACGGCCCTTGCGATGGTTGACGATGTGCGGTCGCCAATCGCCGAATCTTACAGACACCTGCGCACTTCTTTGCTGTTGTCTTCAGCAGGGCAACCACCGAAGACAATCCTGATCACTTCGAGCCAACCCTCGGAAGGCAAGACGACGACGGCCATCAACACCGCTTTCATGCTGGCTCAGACGGGCGCCGACGTGTTGATTATCGACTGCGATCTGCGGCGGCCAAGGCTGCATGCCAATTTCGACTTGTCCAATTCCGCTGGTCTGACCAACCTGCTTTCCGGTGAATCTGATCTCGACGGATTGATCCAAACCTATGACAAGCAACCAAATCTAAAAGTGCTGACGTCGGGTCCGGTGCCGCCAAACCCAGCCGAGCTTTTGGGCTCAGACGAAATGCGACGACTGCTGGGCCTCTTGGGTGAAAGGTTCGCGCACATCATTATCGATTCACCACCGGCCATCTCGTTTACGGATGCCTCGATTCTTTCAACCATGGTCGATGGCGTAGTGCTCGTGGTCCACGGCGGGCGCAGCTCGCGAGCGGTCGTTCGTCGCGCCAAGCAGCAGTTGATCGACGTCGGCGCTCATATCTTCGGCGTGGTCCTCAACAACGTGAAGCTGGAAACACAGGACTACTATTACGCCGGTTATTACTCAAACTACTATTATTCGAATACCCAGGATCAGGAAGCGCCGGACGGCGCGTCGGGCGATGGCGCGGAGGCGCGCGGGTCGAGTTGATGCGCGGGAAATACTGCCAGATTGCGCCTGATGTTAAGCTCGGTCGCAATGTGGCGATTTACCACTTCGTCAATCTCTACGGGTGCGAGATTGGAGACGGCTCGCGGATCGGCTCCTTCGTCGAGATTCAAAAAGGCGCCTCCATAGGGCGCAACTGCAAAATATCAAGCCACGCCTTTATCTGCGAGGGCGTCCATCTTGAAGACGAGGTCTTCATCGGCCACGGGGTCAACTTCATTAACGACAATCATCCGCGCGCGACGACGTCTGACGGGGCGCTTCAGACTGAGGCCGATTGGAAGGTTCTGCCGACGCTGGTAAGACGTGGCGCCAGCATTGGCACGAGCGCAACCATCCTCGGCGGTGTTCAAATTGGAGCGCGAGCGATTGTTGGCGCGGGCAGTGTGGTCACGAAAGACGTTCCCGCCGATACAGTCGTCGCCGGCAATCCCGCGCGTGTTATCCGGACCCTGAAAGACAGTTAGAGATCTTCGGCTCGCTGAAAGCCCGCGCGTATTTCGCAGGTTACTCTATTCGATTGATTCTGAAATAGTGCCAAAGAAAACAACAGTCGGCGTGATTGGTTGCGGCTATTGGGGCCCTAACCTGCTGCGCAACTTTGCGGAGAACGAAACGGCCGAGTTGCGCTGGATGTGCGACCTCGACCCGAAACGGCTCAATGCGATGGGCCGGCGGTATCCGGCGACGCAAACGACGACAGACTACCAATCCCTGCTGGCCGATCCAAAACTCGATGCCGTCGCTGTAGCAACGCCGGTCTGGACGCATTTTAACTTTGCCAAAGACGCGCTCGAAGCAGGCAAGCACGTGCTGGTCGAAAAGCCATTGACGGCAAGCGTCGCGGAAGCTGAACAACTGATTGCGTTGGCGGAGCGCACCAGTCTGACCCTGATGGTGGACCATACATTCGTCTACAACGGGGCGGTGCGCAAGATTAAAGAGATCGTTCAGAGCGGAGAACTCGGTGACTTGCTTTACTTCGATGCGACGCGCATCAATCTCGGATTGTTTCAGGACGACATAAATGTGGTTTGGGATCTGGCGCCGCACGATTTTTCGATCATGGATTTTGTCATGGACGGTCAGCCGGAATTGCTTAGCGCGGTCGGAAGCTGCCACATCAAGCAGGGAATCGAAAACATAGCTTACGTGCTGCTCAAATTCCCCAACGAATTGATTGCTCACTTTCATTTCAACTGGCTTTCTCCGGTGAAGATTCGGCACACATTGATTGCCGGCAGTCGCAAGATGGTGGTCTACGACGATATCGAACCGACCGAGAAGGTGCGCGTCTATGATCGCGGAGTGACGACGACGCAAAGCGAGAACGACATGGATAAAGAAGCCGCGTATCGCACGCTCGTCAGCTATCGCACCGGCGATGTCTGGGTGCCTAAGCTCGATTCGACAGAAGCGTTGCACTATGTCTGCAAAGAGTTTCTGTCCGCGATCGCCCAATCGCGCCGGCCTTTGACCGACGGCCAGGCTGGACTGCGCGTCGTGCGCTTGCTCGAGGCCGCGCAGCGATCGATCGACCAGGGCGGTAGCCCGGTGAAACTTTGAGATAATCAATCTTTGTTACCCGTTCCCAACGTAGCCGAAACGGCAACAGCGGGGTCCCCGCGCGGGCAGCCCGCGTGGGGTGCTAGCGTTGGGCTGAAGGACGCAACCCCAATGGGGTTGTGGCGAGTAGCGCTGCTAATGACTCAGATGAACATTCCTTTAATTGATCTGAAAGCCCAGTTCGAGCCTTTGCGCGAGCAGATGCGCGCGGCGATCGAGCGCGTAATGGACTCGCAACAGTTTGTTCTGGGAGCAGAAGTTAGATCTCTTGAAGAAGAAATCGCGCGTTACTCGAACACGAAACATGCTGTAGGTTGCGCGTCGGGATCAGACGCGCTGCTGCTTGCCTTGATGGCTCTAGACATCAAAGCAGGCGACGAGGTAATCACCTCTCCGTTCACCTTCTTTGCCACTGGCGGAGCGATCGCCCGGTTGGGCGCGCGACCAGTATTCGTAGACATCGATGCGCGCACTTACAACATTGATCCCGCAAAGGTCGAAGCGGCAATCACTCCGCGCACGCGTGCATTGATGCCGGTGCACCTGTACGGTCAGTGCGCCGACATGGATCCGCTGATGGAGATTAGCGGGCGGCACGGCATCCCCATCATTGAAGATGCCGCGCAGGCGATTGGCGCGGAGGATCGCGGCCGGCGCGCTGGTTCAATCGGACTGCTGGGATGTTTTAGTTTCTATCCCACAAAAAACCTCGGCGGCGCGGGAGACGGCGGGATGATCGTAACCAATGACGAGTCGCTGGCTGAGCGCTTGCGCGCGCTGCGCGTGCATGGCGGGCTAACTGAGTATCTTCACAAGGAGGTGGGCATCAACAGCCGGCTCGACGCGTTGCAGGCCGTGGTGCTGCGCGTCAAGCTTCCGCACCTCGACGAGTGGTCAAACGAGCGGCGACGAAAAGCGGATCACTATAACGAGCTTTTCTCCAAGACGAGTCTGTCGTACGAAGTGATCACGCCGTTCATCCGCCCTGACGGCCGGCATATTTTTCATCAATACGTGGTGCGCGTACCCACGCACCGCGACGCGCTGATGTCTCACTTGAATGCGTGCGGGATCGGCACGAAGATCTACTATCCCGTGCCGCTGCATCTGCAGGAATGTTTCCACTATCTCGGCTACCAGGCGGGCGACTTTCCCGAGAGTGAGCGAGCGGCGTGTGAGACGTTTGCCTTGCCCGTGTACGCTGAGCTTACCGACGAGCAGCAACGCCGCGTTGTGGATAGTTTTCGCAGCTTTATGTCCGACAAACTTTAAGTTTGTCGTCTGGTCCGGCAGGAATCCTTCGGGTGGGCAACGACGAACTGAAGTTTGTCGGACCTCAGATCGTTCCCCAGCGCGCTTTTCCGGTTGGAGACAGACCTTTAACTTTCTGAGTGACGCTTTCCTGACGCGCTAATTCCAAATCGTGATCCACCATCAAGCGCACCAGTTGCTTGAAATCAACTTTCGGTTCCCAGCCCAACACTTTGCGCGCTTTGCTGGCATCGCCCAGCAGGATGTCGACTTCGGCGGGACGAAAGTAGCGTGGATCCGTTTCGACATGGCCTTTCCAGTCGAGATCGAGATAGCCAAAAGTTTCATCGAGAAACTCTCTAACTGAATGCGTCTCGCCGGTGGCGATCACATAGTCATCCGCTTCGCCGGCCTGCAGCATCAGCCACATCGCTTCCACGTAATCTTTGGCATAGCCCCAGTCGCGCTGCGCGTCAAGGTTGCCCATATAAAGTTTGTCCTGCAGGCCGAGTTTGATGCGTGTGGCCGCGCGCGTGATCTTCCGGGAAACAAAAGTTTCGCCGCGGCGCTCGCTCTCGTGGTTGAAGAGAATGCCGTTGCAGGCAAACAGTCCGTATGACTCGCGATAGTTGACGGTGATGTGATACGCGTAAGCTTTGGCGCAGCCGTAGGGCGAGCGCGGATGAAACGGCGTCTTTTCAGTTTGCGGTGTCTCGCGCGCTTTGCCGAAAAGCTCTGAGGAAGAGGCTTGATAAAACTTTGGCCGGATACCCGTTTCACGAATGGCTTCCAGCAGTCGAACGGCGCCGAGGCCCGATACTT
Source organism: Pyrinomonadaceae bacterium (assembly GCA_041499185.1). GTDB lineage: Bacteria > Acidobacteriota > Blastocatellia > Pyrinomonadales > Pyrinomonadaceae > JAOAPY01. The sequence continues at coordinate 32,495 of JBGQJU010000046.1, forward strand.
CCCCAGTGTATTCGGGAACGTCAAAGCTCACGCGCACGTGCGACTGCGCGCCAAGGTTGTAGATCTCATCCGGCTCGGTCTTGCGAAGAATTGTGTTGAGCGAGCTGGAGTCGTTCAAATCGCCATAGAACATGCGCAGACGAGTGCTGGGCTCATGCGGGTCCTGATAGAGATGGTCGATGCGCTCAGTGTTGAAAGACGAGGACCGACGGACGATGCCAAAAACTTCGTAGCCCTTTTCGAGCAGCAGTTCGGTTAAGTACGAGCCATCCTGTCCCGTGATTCCAGTGATTAACGCGCGCTTGGCCATATGCTGAGATGCGAGCTGGAGTGGTTAAATCGCAATTAGATTAGCTGAACTCTTTCTCGATTACCTTAACGAAAGACCCGCGTTTGGGCAAGCGTCGTTTGATAGATAGGCATTGTAGGGGCGGACCTGCGTGTCCGCCCGCCACGCAAAAATCAGCACCACATCGAACTGGGCGGACACGCAGGTCCGCCCCTACAACCAACCATTCGCGCGCATGACTCATGGCCTGTTCTTCTGTTAACATCCGTTCGAAGCTAACCCAAATCGCATCAACGGGAACGCCCGGACATTAATGAACGCCACACCCGATTTCCCTTATAGAAAAGTTGTTGTCACCGGCGGCGCTGGCTTTCTCGGACGCTTCGTTGTCGAGAAGCTGAAGGCCTATTCGCCGGTCGAGGTATTAGTGCCGCGCAGCCGCGACTACAACCTCGTCGAGGGAACTGACGTGAAGCGCCTGTTCGCGGAAACGAAGCCGGACATGGTCATACATCTCGCGGCTGTTGTCGGAGGTATTGGTCATAATCAACAGAACCCGGGCCGGTTTTTCTACGACAACTTAATGATGGGCGCGCAGCTAATCGAGCAAGCACGGCTTCATAACGTAAAAAAGTTTGTGGCCACCGGCACCGTCTGCGCCTATCCGAAATTTACGCCAGTACCTTTCAAAGAAGACGACCTCTGGAATGGTTACCCCGAAGAGACGAACGCGCCGTACGGCCTCGCGAAGAAGATGATGCTGGTGCAGTCGCAGGCTTATCGCCAGCAATACGGCTTCAACTCGATCTTCCTGTTGCCGGCTAACCTTTATGGCCCCGGCGATAACTTCAATCTGGAAACTTCGCACGTCATACCGGCCTTGATCCGCAAATGCGTCGAGGCTCGCCGCGCCGGCACTCCCTTTGTCGAAGTGTGGGGCTCAGGCAGCGCTTCGCGCGAGTTTCTTTATGTCGAAGATTGCGCGGAAGGAATTGCGCGCGCGGCGGCCAGCTATGACGAAAGCGATCCAGTCAACTTAGGAAATGGCCGTGAGGTGATCATCAAGGATTTAGTTGAGATCATCGCGCATCTGACGGCGTTCGAAGGCGAGATCAGATGGCAGGCGAGTAAACCTGATGGACAACCGCGCCGCCAGCTTGACACGACGCGCGCTTACGAGAAGTTTGGCTTTCGCGCAAAGACTTCGCTGGAAGACGGTTTGCGGAAAACGATCGAATGGTACGAAAAAGCGAGCCGAGTTTCGGCCGCGTCGTGAGGGTTTGTAGGGGCGGACGTGCATGTCCGCCCTGACAGAAACTCGGAAGTCTGAAGGGCGGACACATAGGTCCGCCCCTACGTTATGCCGCCAAAGATCAGCATCATCACGCCATCGTTTAATCAGGGAAAGTTTCTCGAAGAAACGATCCTTTCGGTGCTCAATCAGCGCTACGAGCCGCTTGAGTACATCATCATCGACGGCGGCAGCAACGACGAAAGCGTCGACGTCATTCGCCAATACGAAAAGCATCTCGCCTATTGGGTCAGCGAGAAGGATCGCGGGCAGGTGCAGGCCATCAACAAAGGTCTCGAGCAGGCCACAGGCGAAATTTTTGGCTTTATCAACAGCGACGATCTCTATCTGCCCGGTACCCTAGCGGCCGTCGCCGAGCATTTCGAAACTCATCCTGACTGTCAGTGGGTTTGTGGCGACACTGTCATGTTTGGTGAAGGGCATGCAACTGAATTAATTCGCGCGGTCGTGCCGAAATCCGCCGCACACTGTCTTTCGTGGGCGTACAAGGCACCGCAACCTGGACACTTTTGGAAACGCGAGCTGGTCCAGGAATTCGGATTCGATGAAAAGTGGCCCTACGACTTTGATCACGACCTGTACGTGCGGATGCTTTTAGCCGGGCATCGTTGCGATTACGTCCCGCTGACTTTTGCGGCTTACCGGCTGCACGGAGCAAGTAAGACCGTAGCCGAGAACGATCGCCAGATCGCCGAGTTTGAGCGCAGCGCCGAAGTTTACGAGCACCAGCTTCAAGGCGCCGATCGCCGGTGGTGCCGCGCCACACGCTTCCTGCGTCGTTCGTATGCGGCGAGCGAGGCCGGCAACAGAAGGGAGGGCGCGCGCTGGTTGCTGCGAGCGCTTGCAACATATCCCGAGGGTTTGGAGGATAGACCATTCTGGGGCTGCTTCCGGCGACTGGTTTCGAACAGCTCATCGCCTACAAGATCAAACCAGCGCCGGAACGACATTGCTATTTGAACTGCGCTTGATCAGTGCGGAGGGATTGGGTGGCGCGGGCCACTCATAATAATTTAACAACCGAGGTCGTAAGCTATGTCCACAGTTCTAACATCAGCGGCCTCCCACTTAAGAGAGTAGAAGGGATCAATCGTACGAGAACCCATAGTTGGTCAGATTCCGATTGGTTCGCACCGATTTGTCTGATTCTCTTGGTTACTTATCAGGCTCGAACTTCCATTCCGGAATGCGACCGGGGGTCCAGGGCGCGCCTGCCGCTTCCATCTGCTTCTCCAGTTTTGCCAGATCGCCTTCGATCAACTGCCGCAGTTTCGAGAGCGTTGTTTCGAACTCCTGCGCTGCCGCCGCATATTGATTCACTTGCGTTTGCGTTGGGCGAGCTGTGGACATCCGTTGCGCGCCGACGATCTCACCAACGCGCTCGTTGATCGAAGGTGGCAGGTTCATGTTGCGTTGGCGCGCAGCCGTGTCGCCGCGCAAGGCGCGCAGAATCTCGTTCGTGCGCTTATCCAACGCGGACGCATCGTCCAGCAATTTCTCTGGCGCCGATGGAGTGTCCAGCAGCGCGCGTCTGATCAGCACCAATCGTGGCTTGAGCGCGTTGGCCGCTTCCAAAGAGCCTTGCACCGCGCGTTGCAAGCGCGCCACTTTCTGTTGAAATTCGACAAGTGCCGCGCGATCGGACGCCGACATGCCCTCTTGTCCTTCCACGATAACTTGGAACTCTTGTGGCTGCGAGAGCGGCGTCAGCACGCCATCAACTCTCTTTGCCACCGAGACTTTGTAAGCGCCGGGCATTACGAGCGGCCCTGCCGGTCCTTCGTTGAAAGGATCTTCAGCTTCCGGATTCGGCGGAGGCGGCAGCGAAGCCGGTGGATAACGCAAATCCCACGAAACTCGCTGCATGCCCGCTGTCACTGGCCCGGTCAGACGCCGCACGACGCGACCAGCCGCGTCTGTGATAGTGAAAATGACGGCGGGCGCTTCCTCCTCTTCTTCGGCTCGGAGATCTGCCTGGCTGGGCAAAACGACTGCGGTGTTTTTCTTCGCGGCCTCTTTTTCGGCTTCTTGCCGTTTCGCCTTTTTCGTCTTGAGTTCGTCCTTCAAATAATAGGTGAACGTCGCGCCGAACGGCGGATTCTCCGCAGTGTAGTAAGATTCTCCCTGAAAGCTCTTGCCGCGCCCACCGAGCGGCTGTGCCTGGATGTACATCCACGCATCTTTGACGGGGGAAAGCTGCGCCTCCTGTTTGAGCATTTCAGGTTTGAGCAAACGCAAAGGCGTGTAGTTATCCAGAATGTAAATGCCGCGACCAAACGTGCCGACGACGAGATCGTTCTCGCGCTTTTGAATGGTCAGGTCGCGCACCTGTATGGTTGGCAAACCGCCTTTGAGCTGTACCCATTTTTGTCCGCCGTCTACCGAGAAGAAGAGACCAAACTCCGTGCCCACAAAAAGTAGATTCGGATTGACGTGATCTTCGGCAATGGCCCAAACGTTACCAGTCGCCGGCAAATTGCTCTTGATGGAAACCCAGGTGCGCCCGGCATCCGTGCTCTTCAAAAGGTAAGGCTTGAAGTCTGCGTTCTGATGATTGTCGAACGCCGCATAGACCGTGTTCGTCTCATGACTGGAAGCAATGATGCGGCTGACATAAGCCATGTCGGCCACGCCCGGAAACTTTTCAATCCGGCGCCAGTTCTTACCACCATCTTCCGTCACCTGAATCAAGCCGTCATCCGTGCCGACGTAGATGAGTCCATCTTTTTTGGGCGACTCGGCAAGCGCCGAGGCGTTACCAAAGAAAGCCGTCGAAGCATTCTTAGCAACGGCATCGATGCTCCAGACCTTGCCCATTACCGGCAGTTTGTCGCGATCCAGTGCACGCGAGAGCTGGCCACTGATGACTTGCCAACTGTCGCCGCGATCGTCGCTGCGGAACAATTTGTCGGCGGCGAAATAGAGCCGCGTGTGCGAGTGCGGGCTGATGATGAAAGGCGAGTCCCAATTCCAGCGCAAAGGATCCTCGCCGCGCCCTACCTGCGGCTGAATGCCCATGCGCTGGCCCGTGCGCTTGTCGTCGCGCACAAGGTTGCCGTTTTGTAGCTCAGCATAAATCGTGTTCGGATCTTCCGGATCGGCCTGAGTGCGAAAGCCGTCGCCGCCCTGGGTAACAAACCAATCGCTGTTGACGATGCCGGACGCATTGTGCGTGCGCGACGGGCCGCCAAAGGCGAAATTGTCCTGGGCGCCGCCGTAAACGTTATAGAACGGCGCGGCGTTATCCGTGGTCACATCGTAGAGCTGCGTCACCGGCAGGTTGCGTTTGAAATCCCAGTTGGCGCCGCGGTCATGGCTTTCATAAACGCCGCCATCGCAGCCCACTAAATAATGATCGGTGTTGTTCGGATCGATCCAGATGTCATGGTTGTCAACGTGCTTCGATCTTTCGCCGAGACGCCGCAACGTCCGGCCGCCATCGTCCGAGACCATGAGAAAAACATTCATCTCGTAAATGCGATCGACGTCCTTCGGGTCGGCGACAATGCGCGCGTAGTACATCGCGGCCGCGTCGAATTCGTTGCGTCTTTCCCAACTGCCGCCGCGATCATTCGAGCGGAAGATGCCGCCCTTGCGATCGGCAGCTTCAACAGTCGCGTAGATAACATTCGAATCAACCGGAGAGATGGCCAGCCCGATGCGACCGAGTTCGGTGGTCGGTAATCCAGCTCGCAACTTATTCCACGTCGCGCCCGCGTCGGTTGATTTGTAGATGGCACTCTCCGGCCCACCGTCAATCAACGTCCACATGTGACGCCGGCGTTGATACGACGCTGCGTAAAGTGTCTCAGGGTTCTGGACGTCAATAACCACATCCGTGACGCCCGTGTTCTCCGAAATGTTGAGAATATTTTTCCAGGTCTTCCCGCCGTCCGTCGTCTTGAAGAGTCCGCGATCCCCACCTGGCCCCCATAGTGGCCCTTGCGCCGCGACGTAAACCGTCTTTGAATCCTTCGGATCGATGGCAATGCGCCCGATGTGCTCGGAGGCTTTGAGCCCGACGTTCTTCCAGGTCTTGCCGCCATCATCCGAGCGATAGACGCCGTTGCCATACGAGACGCTGCGCTGGCTGTTGTTCTCGCCCGTGCCGACCCAGACCGTCAAAGGATTTTTCGGATCGAGCACGACGACACCGATGGAATAGGAGCCTTCGCGGTCGAAGACCGGCGTCCACGTCGTGCCATCGTTGATGGTTTTCCAGACGCCGCCCGAGGCCGCCGCCACGAAGTAGCGCGCAGAATTATTCGGATCGACGGCAATACTGACGACGCGGCCGGATGTGAACGCCGGGCCGATGGAGCGAAACTTCAATCCATTGAACGTCGGCGACGACATTGCGTCTTTGGGTTTGCTCTCATCTTCAGGCTTTTGTTCCTCTTCAGCCTTCTTCGTCTCGTCCGTCTTTGCGGTCTCGGGCGACGGCTGCTGTTTGGCCGCAGCTTCCGGTTTGGGTTTCTGAGCCGCCGGCTTTCCAGGCGCCTTCTCTTGCTGGGCGAAGGCCGCGAGCGGCAGCGCGATCAGGAGCGCGATCAGGAGCGCGATTAAAGAGATTGGCAGAAAGAGACGAGCCGATTGCGAAGTCGTATTGGCACAGGGACGCATAAAAATAATCTCCTCTTCGTTAGCAAAGCCGCAGTACGGGCAGGCTTTCATTTCCACAAACAGGTTGGCAAGAGATGAATCGGCCGGGCTGGCCCCGACGCTTCACTGGTAACGCACGTTGTTTTCGGGTATCAAGAAAAACTGAAAACTAAATGGAGTGTAAAACTAGCATTAGTCCCATCCGCGGGTAAAGTCTGAAACCGCCGAATAAGCCGCGGCGGTGTCCATGTCCGCAGCTCCAAGAAGATCGATCCCGGAACCTGCAAATCGTCGGGCGGCTGCTGTCGCTCGAACGTCGGCTTCGTGTTTCAGTGACCACTGAGCGTGTTTACACAGGAGCGCCAGTTCCATTACCCGACCCAGCGTAAGCGCAAACCGGCGCGCGCCGGCTTCCAACACTGGCGGACCAGCCTTTCTTGCTTCAGCCAACCAGCTTTCGGCATGTGCTAATGCCGTTTGCACAATCCGCGCGGGTGGCGCCAGACGTTGGTCATGGATAGCGTCGAGGCAACTGTTCACTTCCGCCTTGAGCGCGTTGAAAACTCGATCGTCTACACCAAGGGCGCGCAGGGCATCCAGCGAGAGCACGTTCGTCGTTCCTTCCCAAATAGGCAGCACCTGTGCGTCGCGCAAGAGCACGGGCACGCCCGTGTCTTCAACGTAGCCCGCGCCGCCAAAGGCTTCGAGCGCTTCACTGACAACGGCCACGACCTGCTTGCCGGTGGTTAGTTTCATCAGAGGCGTGAGCAGACGAAGCAAAAGACTCTGCTCTTCATCGATCTCTTTAGTCTCAGCGCGACCGGTCAGTTCAGCTACCAGGAAAGCGAGATGAAACGCACTTTCGGTTTCAGCTTGCAAACCGGCCAGCGTGTCCATGTGCAGAGGCTTTTCAGACAGCAGCGCACCGAAAGCCGTCCGCTTGTGTGCGTAGTCAAGCGCAAGGGCGAAAGCCCGACGCATCATAGAAACGGCGCTGATGCCATTCCAGAGACGCGTGATGTTGAGCACCGGTGTGATGTTGCGCACGCCATCGGTCGTCCCCAGAACCAGTTGCGCCGGCGTGCCGTCCAGAGTCAATTCCACGGTCGGGACTTTGCGCGTGCCGAGCTTGTCTTTGAGACGATCGATAGAAATGTTGCGCAGGCGGCCCTGTTTATCCCGCATCTCGAGATAGAAGAGCGCCAGCCCGCGCCCACCGGAAGGATTGCCTTCGGGACGTGCCAGCGTCAGAGCGATCTGTGAAGTAGCAGCGGACGTGAACCACTTGCGACCGTAGAGAAGCCAGTGTTGGCTTTGATCAGGATGTGGCTTCGCGATTGTTTCTGAGGTGCCTACGTCTGAGCCGCCGGTGAGTTCAGTCATCCACTGGCCGCTGGTCCAAAACTCTTTCGGATTTCGACTGGTCAAATGCGGCACAGCGCGATCGATGAGCGCCTGGTTACCGGAACCGAGTAGCGTGCGCGCCGCTCCGTCGGTCATCGCCAGCGGACAACTGTAGATGTCGGTCGAAGGTGTGAACAGATAGGCGAGCGCACACTGATGCACGCGTGAGTATCTGCCATGCTTTTGCTCGTAAGCGGTGGCGACCACGCCGTGCTCAGCGGCGATGCGCTCGGCGACGCGCCACAGAGGCGTCAACTCAATTCGGTCGATACGATTTCCCCAGGCGTCCCATTGCGTGAGCGTCGGCTCGTTGAGCCTGTCGGCCAGTTGCATCTGATAAAGATCCCCGCCGGCCAGACGCCCCATCTCAACGAGCGTCGGCTCGATCTCACGCAGCATCTCCGCCGGAACCGTCCGCGCCAGATACGAGCGCAGCACCGGATCATCTTCGTATTGATTGCCGAGGCTCGGCGGCACTTGTTGAAAAGGCATAATGTGCCGGCAAGCGTAGCGGGAAATGAAAGAGGCGTAAAGGGCCGGCGGCAGTAAGTATTGACGATGGGTGGCGGAAGAGAAATTTATCCCGATGTTGCATGACCAATGCGTCTGAGGATGAATTAGAAACCAGAATGAGAACAGTTGGAGCGGACTAAAGACCAGCATGCGCTTGTTCGCAAGAATTGATCACTTGAACATCCTCGTCTGGAAGGCGAACATTTGTTGAGATTGGGATCATGTTGTCCCAAAAGTGAAACTCGTCGACTAACCGTTCGGCCTTTGTCCCGCCTCGAGGCTGCAACGTTTTCCCGTTTGTTCAGGCTCGCCAGTCAGCAAAAACCGGCCAATTAATGAAGCAACTGGCGGAGACTTGCTTACGAGTGAGAGTGGACGCGGCACGTTGGCACAGCCCTTGATTCGGACTCTAGCCGGAGAACTGTACAGTTGCCGGAGAAGTCTGTAATTCGCTACGAGCTGAGCACACTTCCCGCGCACTTCGCCGCTCTCTCAAATGGCCTGTACAGCTCTCCAAGAAATCTTTTGACTTTGGCGAGGTTGTTACGCTCGCCCGTTCCGGCAGTTCGCGGTTTGAGTTCATGGATATTAAGCGGCCGGGAAAATCGAAACTGAAGAAACGGATTCGCACCGCGATCTTAATCGTCATTGGTCTGGCTGCCGTTGGCGGCATCACGTATGGTCTCACCAAGCTGAAGCCCGCGGCGCCGACGCTCGATCGCTCTACCGCAGTGATTGACACGGTCAAGCGCGGCCAATTTCTGCGCCAGGTGCGTGGCAACGGAACCTTGGTGCCGCAGTTAACTCGCTGGGTGCCGGCGCCAGCCGATGGCCGCGTGGAAACAATCCTGGTTCAGCCCGGAGTCGAAGTCAGCGCCGGTACGGTGATCTTCGATCTTTCAAATCCACAGATGGAGCAGCAGGCCATCGACGCGGAATTTCAAATGAAAGCCGCGCAGGCCGACGCAGAGAATCTGAAGGTGCGTCTGGAAAGCGAGAACCTGACGCAGCAGTCCGCCATCGCGAGCATCAACGCCGAGTACAGCCAGGCGAAATTGCAACTTGATACGGATGAAGTGCTCGGCAAACAAGGTCTGGTGCCGGAGATTTTGCTTAAGGTCGCCCGCGTACGCGTGCAGGACATTGCCAACCGGCTCAAGGTCGAGCGAGAAAGATTGGCGATCAGCGCAAAGTCCACGAAAGCGCAGATCAATGCCCAGGAGTCGCGCGTCCAGCAATTGCGCGCTCTCGCCAAACTGAAAAAAGACCAGGTTGATGCCCTGAAGGTGCGCGCCGGCACCAGCGGCGTGCTGCAGCAGGTTTCGGTCCAGATCGGCCAACAGGTAACCCCAGGGTTCAATATGGCGCGCGTCGCCGATCCCGCATCGCTCAAGGCAGAGTTGAAGATCGCCGAGACGCAGATCAAGGACGTCAAGCTCGGCCAGCCGGTCGAGGTAGACACGCGCAACGGGATCATTCAG
>JBGQJU010000047.1:0-41668 GCA_041499185.1 Pyrinomonadaceae bacterium
CGTCCGTCCGGCTTCGACTGCTTTCAAGATCGCGATGATCTGGTGTTCACTGAATTTGCTCTTCTTCACTTGGGCCTCCTGGCGTCATACTCGCCCGGAAACCTCTACTTTTCAATGGTCCAGTTTTTGGGGAGGGTTACACTAAAGCGAGCAAATCCCTCTTCAATCGATCGGTAAGTACTCCTGTCACCGAGGCGAGCCAGCGGATAAGGCCCTCCATAGTGAGGTTCGTAAATCACCACAGTGTGCTTGGGTTCCGCGTTTGGGATGAGCTTGGTTAATGGCTGCCAATGGATAGTCCGGCATCGAGCCTGCCGCAACTCCCTTTTCAAAAGCATGCTCCGCGATATGAAAAGGAGCGAGCCTTCTGATTAGCTCTGCCTGGAGTTCAGCGGAAGGTTCCGTAACAAAGTCAGCTCTCATCAGAGCTTCATCGATTTGTGTGCGCGTCGAGTTATGATGAATCGTGCCACCGGCTGCAAAGGCACATAGCTCTCGCTCCAGCCATTGCTCGTATTTGTCGGGGTGGTTTATCTTCAAATCCTTTCCCGTTTTTGTAGTAGAAATACAAATAATCTGCGTCAAAAACACTAAGAATCTCCCAAAATCTTTCCGAGATGGTTGATCCATCCGTGGGCACAATGATGTTGTAGCCACCTCCCCAGGCACCTGAGAAAAATTCGATGATCCGCATACAGCTTGATTGCCAGTCTTCATCAGTCTGGTCCAAGAGAACCGCCACTCTTGCTGGTCTGACGCTGGTGAAAATTCTCTTTTGTCGCGCGAGTTGCATTGGCCAAGATTAGGCCGTACCCGACCGGAGATCAATCAATGTCGCGCAAGATTGATAGTGAGCGAATCCAACGCGCCGTCGCCGCTTCGCTTGCCGGCGCACTCCATAAAGCTCAGCCCGGTTCCCTAACGTATCCCTACCAACCCCTGCACCGATTGAATTAGCTCTTCCGAATCGTAGCCGACGCCGTCTTTGAAAACGATCTCGAGGTTGTCCTTGTCGCTGATCTTTGCGACGGGTGTTTCCGTTCATTTCTCGGGCGATTGCTTCTTTAGTTCCTCTTCCATTTTCTCAATCGATTTCTTTGCAAAGCTCGCATTGAAATTGTTCGGGCTGATCTGGAGCGCCTTCTGGTATGCGGCAATCGCTTCCTTATACTTGCCGGCTCCCATATAACCTTCAGCCAGGCTGTCCCACGGTTCCCACATTTCCGGATAACGATCCGCAACTATCAGAAATGCTGTTATCGCATCTTCTTTTCGGCCCTGATTCAACAGTTGATAACCGGCAGCGTTGAGTTTTTCGCGCTCGAACGGCTGCCACCAGCTCAACGATCCATAGCGCTGCCTTCGCACTTCATAGAGTTTCATCGCCGCGGCGCTGCCGTCAGTCCGCAGAACCTCCAAAAGTTCGGCGTGTCCGGATTCGTTCAAGGCCACGTCGAGCGCCGGATCCTGTCCGCTGAAGTATTGAGCGGAAGAAAACTGCGCTGGAAACTGCACCGGAACTTCCCAGCTCTGGTCCTTGCTCTTTCCGCCAATGTAATAGTTGGTTGAAATCGACAAGTGCAGGTGGCTGTTCGGCAGCACAGTCGCATCGGGATCGCCGGAACCATTCGGACCGACGCCCATCGGTTCGCCAATGAAGGCTGTGTGCGTGTGCTCCTTCATCGTCATCGCCATGGTGGCGCCGGCGCTGTATGTCTTTCTCCCGACGATTGTGAAGAGATGCCCTTCGCGGTTTATCGTGGAGTCGCGTTTGATGAACTCATGCACGATCCCATTCACCAGTTGCCCGTTGCCGCCGCTGTTGTAGCGAAGGTCCAGGACGAACACATCGATGCTGTGCAGATCGCAGAAGGTAAACATGCGCCGCAGCATTTCGGAGAGAGTTTCTTTGGTGTTGCCGCTCTTTTCGCGCATCGCGTTGAGTTCAAAGTAAAGCAACCGCTCCTTTGGCAGGTAGGTGAACCAATAGGCCCGTCGCCCGCGGAGGTGCAGCGGCAGATTCGGGTTGTTGTCAGGATTAAGAAAGTCGTTTGTGAGGTCGTTGAATGCGGTGACGAGATTCGACACGGGACCAAACATCTCGCCAAAAAGGCGGTACTCAAGATTCGATTTAGCTTTCACGGTTGGTAACTCGATGGTGAGGTTTTCATTTTTTCTGGTCAATAGTTGCAGCTTCAAACGATCAACGTTGTCCGCGATGCTTAGGCCGCGAATGATACGCGGCGAAGAGAGCGACACCGCCGCTTCTTGCGCGCCGAAATTGTTGTCCGCCGAAAACGCGGATTGCGCGCGTTTGACCGCTTCGTCCGCAGATACTTCGCCGACTCTCAGCACCTTCGCCCCTGCGCAATTCGCGAACTGTTTATCGATGGCGGTGACGAACAAGCCATCATTGAATTGATAGAAGCGAATCGGAAACCATGGCGCCTCAACTTCAGGCGAAGGATCCAACGAGGTGTGCCCGTCTCGCAGGCTCGCAACGATCTGCATCAATCGGACTACGATTTCGTCGTCGCCCAGTTTGGGCAGATCCCTTTTCAGACTCGTAGCGTTGGATTCGAATTCTTCTTTGCTGATGCGACGAAAGGGAAAAGGGTGTGTCTTGATGACTTGGTCGACAGTGTAATCAATGTCGGCGAGCCAGTCCGCCTTTGTAAGGTTCTGAGCGCGTAAAGGGCAAGACGAGAGAAACAGGAACCAGACGCCGAGCAGAGCGGTCGATTTGAATCTCAAAGCGCGCCACACATGCGCACCTCCTTCCGGATCGTTTTGTAGGCAACCTAGTTAGTGATCAAATCGTGAGAAAAGTTTCACCGTCTACCGAATACCCACCAACCCCTGCACCGATTGAATCAACTCTCTCCGGTCGTAGCCGACGCCGTCTTTGAACGCATCTACTGAGCCCTCCCTCACGCTACCACCCCAGCGACGCTGCGTCGCCGGGGACCCCGGGTCGGGCTACTGCTCCGGCCCAGCGGCGGAATTCGCTCACACCGTTAGCGGGTCAGCTACTCAAGCAGAAGCCCGCGCGTCAGCAAGGGCTCTTGTCTTGCACGAGTAACAACTACGGAGCCCTCCCTGACAGTCGGGCTTCTGCTCGTATTGAGCCGATGCGCGCGTTCTCTCCGAGAAACTGGGGAGCCCTTCCTGACGGTCGGGCTACTGCCCCGGTTGTTGCGGTTTTCTTCCCCTCCCCACTGAGGAGGGGTTGAGGGGAAGGGTTTTTGCGCTCGTAAAGACCCTCTCCCCATCCCTCTCCCATCGGGAGAGGGAGAGCAGAGCTCTGAGTTACAGAGCAGTCTATGTCTATCTAGCGCGTCGCGCCCTCTTTCTGTTGCCTAGCCTGGACATCTGTTTCGAGTTTTTGTGCTGAAGGCTTTTCGCCAAGTACGACCCTAACGTTGTGCGTGCGACCGTCGTCAGTTAACGGAATCTCGTCGTTGCGCAGCAGCGCGCCATCAAGCTCTACTGCAGCCACTCCGCGGCTTACGGCGATTGGGTTTTCGACTCTAATGTGGTAGCTAGTGCGTCCGTGTCGATAAACAATTTCATAATCGCGCCACCACTTTGGAATGCAGGGATCGATAATCAGGCGATCGGCGTGCAACTTGAAACCCAGGATCGACTCGAGCCCGGCGCGATACATCCAGGCGGCCGAGCCGGTATACCAGGTCCAGCCGCCGCGTCCGGTGTGCGGCGGGACCGCATAAACATCGCCGGCGGCTACGTAGGGCTCGACTTTGTATTTGTGCAAACCGGCGCGCGTCGACGCGTGATTGATGGGATTCAGCAACGAGAACAACTCACCGGCACGATCGCCATCGCCGAGCAACGCAAAGGCGATCATCGTCCAGATTGCCCCGTGCGTATATTGACCGCCATTCTCGCGCACACCGGGAACGTAGCCTTTGATGTAACCGGGATCGAGATTTCCCCGATCAAACGGCGGCGTAAAAAGAATTACCAGTCCATCGCCCCGTTGTATCAGATATTCATCGACGGCCGTCATGGCTCGCACGGCGCGATAGTGTTCGGCTGCGCCGGAGATTACCGCCCACGACTGCGCGATGGAATCGATACGGCACTCTTCGTTTTGAGCCGAGCCAAGCGGCGTGCCGTCATCAAAATAGGCGCGACGATACCAGTCACCATCCCACGCATTTTCTTCGATCGCTTTTTTCAGTTGCTCCATGTGCTGGCGATACTGACTAGCTCGAGCCGCATCTTTGCGACGATCGCAGAAAGGCGCGAACGCCCCAAGCGTCGTATGCAGGAACCAGCCGACCCAAACACTTTCGCCTTTGCCGAGATGGCCGACGCGATTCATGCCATCATTCCAGTCGCCTGAACCCATCAAAGGCAAACCGTGCACTCCCACCTTCAGGCTCCGGTCAAGGGCACGAGCGCAATGCTCGAACACCGTCGCTGACTCGCCAGCTACAACCGGCTGCAGGTATGACTCAACTTCCTCGGGATCAAGCAGCGGCGCTTCGAGGAAAGGAGCGACATCGTCGAAAACAGATTCATCGCCGGTGGCGTTGACGTAGAAAGCGGTAACGAGCGGCAACCAAAGCAGGTCGTCGGAGAAACGTGTGCGCACGCCTCGTCCCATGGGCGGGTGCCACCAATGCTGCACGTCACCTTCCTTAAACTGATGAGCGGCGGCGCGCAGAATCTGTTCGCGAGCGATTTCGGGTTGGCTGTAGATCAGCGCCATCACGTCTTGTAACTGATCCCGGAAACCATAAGCCCCGCCCGATTGATAAAACGCAGTGCGCCCCCACACGCGACACGACAGCACCTGATAGACCAGCCAGCGGTTCAGCATCGTGTCCAGCGCCGTGTCTGGCGTGCGTACCTCAACAGCGCCGAGAACCCGGTCCCAGTAGGCCAGCACGCGCTCGAAAGCTTCGTTCACAGCCGCAGGGTGCCGGTACGTTGCAGCTATCTGCTCGACCTCCGCCCGAGATTTTCCATCGCCAAGCAAGAAGACGATTTCGTGCGCTTCTCCGGGGGCGAGTTCGATCGTCACCTGGACGGCAGCGCAAGGATCCAGCCCGGCGCCATCGTGCCCGGCTAGTTTCGTCCGGCGCAGCGCCGCCGGATTCGATAGCAAACCATTGCGACCCAGGAACTCTCTACGATCGCAGGTGGCGCTGGAAATCTTTTCACTCGTCGAGACAAAAACGACGCGCTCGGCAAACTCATTGTTATAAGGATTCCGCGCAAAGACGGTGCCCGCGTCCTGATCGATCTCGGTAATGATGTAAGGAGCCGAGGTGCTGCGCTGAACGCCGAGGACCACTTCACAATAAGTAGTGATCGAGAGACGCCTGCGTCGGTTGGTGCGATTCCGCAAACGCAAAAGCGAGATCTTTGCCGTGGCGTCCAGCGGAACGAATAACAGCAGCTCTTGAGAGATCCCGTGACTCGCATGTTCAAAGACCGTGTAACCCTGGCCGTGTCTGATCGTGTAAGGCTCGGCCTCGCGGATCGGCAGCGGAGTTGGCGACCAGATCGAGCCCGTGTCTTCGTCGCGAATATAGATGGCTTCGCCGGACGGATCGCTGACGGCGTCGTTGGACCACGGCGTCAAACGATTCTCCCGGCTATTGACCGACCAGGTGTGACCGCCACCCGTCTCGGTAATCTGAAAGCCAAAATCAGGTCCGTTCGCGATCACGTTAGACCACGGCGCGGGCGTCGATTGTCCCTCGCCTAACACTGTCACATACTCGCGTCCTCCCTGACTAAAGCCACCTAGCCCGTTGAAGAAGGCCAGTTCCGGCATGGGCACCGGCGTCTCGGGATACGTGTCGGAAGGCAAACGCGGAACGAAAGACGCGGGCAGTGGTTCCTCGATTGGGCGTCTGATAAGCTGGTCTTCGAGCGAACCGCGATCGGTAACTATCACGGCGCGAGCAACCGAGTGCAACAGAATGCGATCCGGTTCGGGCATGATGTCCGCGCGACACAAAAACACACCGCCGGGCTTGTTTTGCAAAGCCTGCAAGCCACTGGTGCGGATCATCGCCTGTAGCTCATCATGAAGCCACTGGCTGTAGCTGGTCGGATGATCGTTCATGATTACGAGATCGATCTTCAGGCCCTTGTAATGAAGATATTCGTGACCGCGCAAAATCTTGCGCATCATACCGAGGTCTTCTTCCCGATTTATTCGCACCAGAACGATGGGCAGGTCGCCGCTGATGCCATGGGCCCAGAGGGCCGACTGCGCGCGTGTGTTGAGGGCCAGCACATGGGGCCGCGGGCGCAGCGAAGGATCGGAATACAACACCCGACCGGCGAGACGTTGAAACAGGTGCGCTTCTTCAGCATCCAGATTGAGATGACTCATTTCAACCTGAGCTCTGGTCCACGCCAGTCTCGCCTGGCGCCCAAAGACATTTGCATCGTGATATTTGTCAGCGAGCGTCATCGCTACCTCTCGCGAGTGCGCGACCGCGGTAGCGAATAAGACACGCACTGTCTGCCTTGGTTTGACTCGAACGCGACGCCGTAAACTAAAGACCGGATCAAGCACGGCGCCTACTGTATTCGACAACGGGCGATCTTCAACCACCGCCAGCGGATCGGCAGGAGTACGTCCTCGTCCAAGAAAACGCCCGCGATCGGTTTCATACTGGACGGTGCCGACGGTGTCGCTTTCCGCGACCACCACATGAACACCCCAAATCTCTTGATCCTCAGCGGACCGTTCGCGTCGATGCGCAAGCAGAGCGTTCTCAGCCGCAATAAATTCGGTCTTGATGAAAAGATTACTGAAAGCCGGGTGGGCAGCGTCGGCCTGCGGTGGCGCCAGGACGACTTCGGCATAGCTGGTCAACTCGATATCACGAGTCCGGGTTGAGTTGTTGGTAATCGAGATGCGACGGACTTCGGCATTATCCTCGGCTGAGACGACGACCTCCATGTGGGTAACGATACCCGCATCGCTGCGCCAGAAATCGGCTTTATCTTCGGAGAAAGCCACTTTGTATGATTGCGCCGCACGTTGAATGGGCTGATGTCCCGCCGACCAAACTGTCCCACTGCGAACATCGCGCAGGTAAACGAAGGCGCCCCAGTTATCTCGCGTGACGTCTTCGCGCCAACGAGTAACGGCATTGGGGCCGCAGGCGGAGTAACCCGACCCAGCCGTCGTCAGCATCACGTTGTACGTGCCATTTGAAAGCAACTGCGTGCGCGGTGTAGGTAGATCGGCCGTGTCGTAGACGCGTGTTGTCAAACCCGACAGCGAGCCAGCAACGCGACCGGTCAGCACCTCTTCTCCGCGCGGGTGAACTGCGGGAACACCGATGGGAATGCGTTCCTGCAAGAGCAGTTCAGTGGCCTGCACGAGTGGGTCGGCATGAAAACGTTTCTCCATGCAACCGTCATTCAGGACGTTATCGAGCGCGACCAGGCTCATGCCCTGATGGTGGGCCATGAACGTGCGGATCGGAACGTGCTTTTGATCCTGTGGCAGTCTCTCGGGGGTGTAATCGATCGCTTCGTAAAAGCCGTAGCCGGCCAGCCCTCCTTCTCGCTTCAGCACGCGAAGATTTGCCATTGCTGCCGGCGGGTCAAAGATTGCCGCCAGGATCGTGGCATACGGAGCGATTACCAGATCTTCGATCAGACCCCGCTTCAGACCGAGGCCGGGCACGCCGAAGGGTCCATACTGATAGTTCAATTGCAGATCGCGCACATTGTAAGCGGATTCGGAGATACCCCATGGCACGCCCCGTTCAAATCCGTATTCAATCTGTCGGGCCACGACGGTGCGGTAGGTTTGATCGAGTAGCGTGTTGTCGTAATTGCGCATCACCAGCAGCGGCATCAGGTACTCGAACATTGTGCCGGTCCACGAAATCAGCGCCCGCCCGCCATCAACTGACGCCAGTTGCCGGCCCATTCGAAACCAATGCTCCTGAGGCACGTCGCCCTTCGCAATCGCTACAAAGCTCGCCAGTCGCGCTTCAGAGGCCAGTAGGTCGTAGTACGAGTTATCGTCCTTCTGCTCTGAGACGTTGTAACCGATAGTGAACACCTTGCGGTCTTGATCGAGGAGAAACCGAAAGTCCATCTGGGCCACGATCTGCTCGCAAGTCTGCGCGATCCGACTCGAGCGCGACATCAACTCTTTCACTGCCGCCGCAGCACGCTCAATGGAGCTGGTTAGTAGCCTGAGACCATTGAGCGCCGCTTCGCGATTCGGCTCCGATTGAGTTGGGCCCTGATCGATCTGCGCCTGCAAGGCAGCGAGTTGCACTAGAGCTGAGTCGCAGATATCCGGTATCTCCGACGTAAGCGGGCCGCCGCTTAACAAACTCGCGATCGGTTGCCACTGGGCTGCAGCTTCCGCACCACAGGCTGTGACCACTGGTTCAAGGTGGGTCGTCAACGCTGAACCCCAGGGAACGAGAGTATCGAAATCACGGCGGTAGGAACGAAGTTGATTGCGCAACGCTCCGATCCACCAACGCAAATCCTGGAAGCCTTCCTGGCCATGTTCGTGCGCAAGGGCGCCGACGATGTCTTCGATGACGGCTGCGCGTCGATCCAAACTAGCCAGCAGTTTGTGCCACGCGTCGAGTGTCTCAGGTGGCGTCGCCGATACGAGGCGTTGGCAGGTTTCGATCCCGTCGCGAAGTTCCTTAACAGTGAGTACGTCTGTGCGCTGCCGAACAGTGCTCAACTTTTTCGCTTCTTCGCTGATGCAGACGATCGTATCTGCCAGTCCGTGAACGACTCGTGCGTCGAAGAGCTTGAAGTCAGGCAACTCGATACAAGCTTGCTTCAGGGCAATGAGATGACCGGCAAGATTGCCGCTGTCCACGGTCGAGACGTATAGCGGCGTTAGCGGTTCAAGACTGCGCGTGTCGTACCAATTAAAGAAATGGCCCTGGAATTTTCGCAGCTTTACCAGCGTCGCAAACGTAAGCTCTTGCCGCTCGATGAATTCGAGCAAGCTGACGTAACCAAAGTCGTGGGCGGCAACAGTCGACAGAAAAAGCAGACCCACGTTGGTGGGTGAGGTGCGATGTGCGAGAACCAGCAGAGGATCTTCCTGAAAATTGTCGGGAGGCAGCCAGTGATCTTCCGCGCCAACAAAGGCTTCAAAAAAACGCCAGGTGCGACGCGCGACATTCCTTGCCAGGCGGAGATCTTCGGGGAGCAGTTGTTGGCGGCGCTCGACCAATCGTTCGCTGACAAAATGGGCGATGAATGGTGAAAGAACCCACAAGAACAGTAACGGAGCGGCAACCACGAACGCCGCGGGCTTGAGAAAAAAAGTCAAACCACCGGCAACCAGCGCCAGAGCTTCGGCGGGCCACATGAACCTCAGGAAGGCAATCAGGTCGTGCCGGCTGGCGCGTTCAGCCTGCCCCGCGGTGACCCATTCAAGCAAGCGCCTGCGTGAGATCAATTTGCGGTAAAGCGTGCGCCCGATCGCGTCAATCATCAGATATGCTTGATGAGGAAGAAACATGATCGAGAGTAAAACCTGCGCGGTGTTAGTGCGGATATCTCCCCAGACACTCCAGAAGTGGCTGGTCCAGGGAATCCCGCGCGGATGAAGCAATAAGCTCGTGCTGACGTGAAGGTATACCGGAAACGCAATAGTCAAAACGACAAAAAGAGTCCACAGCGCCGCCAAACCGGGAAAGATGGTCCAGGCCACGAGCAGCCAGAGCAACAGCGACGGAGCCACCAAACTGCGACGCAGATTGTCCAGGATCTTCCAACGCGCGACGAGCGGCAGGTGGTTGCGTACGCGGCGATGACTGGCGTCGCGTACCGTCGGAAAAAGCCAGCGGAGAATCTGCCAGTCACCCCGGGTCCAACGATGTTGCCGCTTGGCGTAAGCGTCGTACTGCGCGGGATAGTCGTCCAGCAGCTCAATGTCAGTGACCAACCCGGCGCGCGCGAATAACGACTCGAACAGGTCATGACTGAGCAGATAGTTTTCAGGCACCCGATCGGCCAGCGCGGCTTCGAAGGCGTCCACGTCGTAGAGGCCCTTGCCCGTGTAGCTGCCTTCATTAAAGAGATCCTGATAGACGTCCGAGACGGCGGTCGTGTAAGGATCGATTCCCGTATTCCCTGAAAAGACGCGAGCGAATCTGGATCTCGACGCGCTTTCCAGCGAGACACTAACGCGCGGCTGCAAAATTCCGTAGCCGCTGGTTACGCGCTTGAGAGAAGAATCAAATCGCGCGCGGTTCAAAGGATGGATTGCCGTGCCGACCAGTCGGCGCGCCGCGTCGCGCGGAAGCTGCGTATCGGAATCAAGCGTGATGACGTAACGAATTTGCGCGAGCAGCGTCTCACGCGCTGTTTGAACCACGAAGCTCGTATCTCGAGCGCCGCGCAGCAGCCGGTTGAATTCATGCAGCTTGCCGCGTTTGCGTTCCCAACCCATCCACTTACCTTGGCAGGCGTTCCACTGCCGCCGGCGATGAAACAGGTGAAAACGCAGCGACTCACCTTCGCCATAACGTTTGTTCAGTTGCTCCATGCCTTCGAGCGCGATGTCGATCAAGCTCGAGTCGTCAGGCAACTCCTCCGCGGTTGCATCCGCAAAGTCACCGAGCAGCGCGAAATACAGATGCTGATCGTTGTTCGCAAGGAAGTGGACTTCGAGTTTCGCGAGCAGCTCCCTGACAACCTGCTCGCTCGAAAAGATCGTTGGCACAACGACCATCGTGCGAGCGTTCTCAGGAATACCATCAGCAGTGCCCATGCGGGGCAACAATCGTGGCCCGAACAGTCGGGTTACATCCCAGTTCAATACGCCGAGCGCAAGGTCGCTGGCAGGAATTAGCCCCAACAGAGCAGTCGCGATCACAATTGTCAGGCCCGCGCCTGTTTGAGCCATTACGACGACCAGGGCCGCGATCACGAGCGCTGTTAGAAACGCGAGGGCGCCCAGGTAAGTAAATGTCGGATGGCGCAACACCCAACGACGCACAACCTCAGATGCCGGTGCGTGACATGACCATGCCGACTCTAACTGATCGAGACCCGCGCCTATCAGGTAGTAGCCCACGTGCGATCGTGGTTCGCTGTGCCCGCCTTCAACGGCCAGCTTAACTGCGGTCTCGGCCACTTCCATTTCGCTCACTCGCGTTTGCTTGCTGATCCGTTCAATCACGTGGCGATACCGATCACGGGTGGTGAATTCCATCTTCAGATAAGCGCCGGCCGGATCTCGACCCAACACCGGATCGATGAGGCTTACGCTTTCAAAGAAGTCGCGCCAGTCGAGTGTCGACAACAAACGCATGCTCGTGATGATGTTGCCGACCGTGACCTGGCCCGCAGCCTGCCTTTGATGTTCGGCATGAATGACTTCCTCAACGCTGGTGCCTTGACTCGCCAGCCGTTTTTCCAGCCAGTCATATACCTGCATCACGGCAGGATCTTGCTCGCGCAAGCGTTGCATTAACTGCACGATCAGAGCTTGCGGTATTCTCTCGCGCCGCCCGATCCGATCCGAAACTAATTGAACCAGGTCGGTTGACTGCCGCGCGGCAAGCTCCAATAACTTGTCCGCAAGCTCGTCAGCCAGCTCACGCTCGTCGCGCGACTTCACGATCACTGTTGCCAGTCGGCGGAGGTTCTCTACCAGGGCGAGCCGCAGACTGATGGCCACGGCCCAAAGTTCACCGATTGTCAGCGGCGCTACAGTCTGATACGCGCTGATGAATCGGCGCATGGTGGCGACGTCGAGCCGGCTGTCTGTGTGCGCGACAAGCGCTACGGCAACCGCATAAATGCGCGGCAGATCTTTCAGTTGGCCCGCGGCGAGCTTTGGCAGCTCGTGGTAATAACTTCGCGGCAGGTCCTCGCGAATCTCGCGCAGTTGCTCCTCGACGATGTGAAAGTTGTCGACCAGCCACTCCGCGGCAGGCGAAATGGTGCGTCCGCTGCGAATTGCTTCGACGATTGTGCGATAAGCGAGAATCAGTTGGCGGCCATTGTCTTCCAGCCGGGGCAGCAATCGAGCACGGCCCTTCTTCCGGACGATCTTGTGTTCCGCCGCAAGCGATTGCGCAAACTGCTCCAGTCTTTCAACGCTGAACAGTTCTTCGCGAATCGGGTACTCGTCGCCCTGATCCGTCGTCTGCTTGAGCTTTGCGAACAGTGTCACGAAGAACTCACCTATAGTTCTAAAGGTTAATACTTCCAGGGGATGAGGGGTTCGCGTTCAGAATACCACGGAACTTACGTTAGCGGCAGAGACGAGCAAGCACATCGGACGGACCTGTTTTCTTTTGAACATGTGGCCGGTGATGACGTATAGTTACGTCGCCCGCGGCTTGATAGTTGTCCGTCTTGATCGGCAGTCTTCCGACGGGCCTTGCACTGTTCTTTTCTACGAGCGAAAGCTCTAACTCAAACCTCAAGTCGAAAAGGAGAAAACTCTCATGCCAAAACCATCCAGCAAGAAGAAGTCCGCTAGTAAGAAGAAGTCCTCAGCTCCAGTTGCATTGAGTGGTCTACCAACTTTCCGGGCGGGCATGCCTGCGTTGGATTCTATTATCAGTGTTCGGCCATTGACTGCGCCCGCGGCGCCGCGTGCGCCAGGAGCGCCAGCGGCGCCAACGCCTGCTTATCGCATTATCACAACGAACGAAGTAGATGCGTATGAGGCAGGCGCAACACCGCACGAGATATTGGCTGCGGCTCCCGCAGCTCCGGCGCCGGCAGGAGATGATTTCACCGGCACAGCACGAAAGGCCGCTAAGTTATCTATTGCCAAGGCACCCACGGAAAAATTTAAGGACTTGAAAACCCTGATTAAGTCCTTAACCGCTGACAGTGCCATGGTAGCTCACGTGCCGAAGATAAAGACGACCGCCACTTCAGACCGCGTCAAAGAGGAAAAGCGGAACGTGAGCGTCAAGGTATTTCTCTATGCTGCCAGCAGGGAGGCGGACAACGACTTCCACCTGATCCTGGGCCGCGACCCGAAAGCCACGCCCGAGATCTACATGACGATGGAGTTGTCTGGCTTGCCACCAGCCAGCAGCGCCTCTTTCTCGAAGCTAAACGCTGCCCGTGACGCTTTCAAGGCTTTCTTCGGCACGAATCTACCGGGCACAACCTATGACTTTTACGATCCGCCGATTCCCGTTGACGTTGAAGGATCGCTGTTCTTTGATATGACTCACGCCACCGGTCAGCATCCAGGACCAAAGAGCTTAAAGAGTCGTATGCCAACGATCTGGGAAGTGCACCCGATAACGACGATCACCTTCAAACCATGAGGCTTTTTTTGGTGTCTCGGTTAAAAGGAAAACCTGAATGCGATCACGGAGCAAAAAGAAGATCAGGACTCCAGCGAAGAACGAGCCGGTTAGCCCGCCCTTGGATCCACTAAGGGCGGGCATGCCTGCCCTTGACTCCATAACCGGCGTGAAGGAGATGCGCAAAGGAAGGAAGGTAATCCGCATCATCAAAACCGACGAAGTGGACTCTTATGAAAAACCGGCGCGGTCGAAACGTCGGAGCAAGCGAAGTCAGTGATCTCGACTGAAGGTCACTTCTTTACGATACAATATCCTACTGGCCAGCCGCGCCCAAGTGAGTCCCTCCTTAGTGACGAATTCAATCGCTGACAATCCAATCGCACCTAATGCGCGCTGGACGGCGCTGGCGCTGTTGTCGATTGCGGAGCTGCTGGGAATGTCGCTTTGGTTTAGCGCGTCAGCAGTTGTTCCTGCGCTGCGAGTTGAATGGAACCTTTCTGATTCAAGCGCCAGTTGGCTGACGATTGCAGTTCAGCTCGGCTTTGTGTTGGGAACGTTGCTGAGCGCGCTGCTGAACTTGCCTGACATCATCAACGTTCGAACCCTGTTTGCGATCTCAGCCGGCGCGGGTGCATTGACAAACGCGGCCTTTGGTTTCTACGCGCGCGGTCCTCAATTCGGCATCGCCTTGCGATTCTTGACGGGGATGTTTCTCGCGGGAGTTTACCCTCCGGGTATGAAGATCATGGCCACGTGGTTTCGCGAGCGGCGCGGCATGGCGCTCGGTGTCTTGGTTGGCGCGCTGACGCTGGGAAAAGCGTCGCCGTATCTGGTCAATGGTCTGGGCAGCGCGAACTGGCGTCACAATGTTCTGCTTGTTTCTTTGCTGGCAGTCAGCGGCGGCATCGTCGTTCTCTTCTTCGTCGATGACGGACCCTACGTGTTGCCGGCCGCGCGGTTCGACTGGAAACAAGTTATTAAGGTCTTCAGCAACCGCGGCGTTCGTTTGGCAAACTTCGGATACTTTGGCCACCTGTGGGAGCTGTACGCGATGTGGACGTGGGTGCCGGTGATGATCAGAGCGAGTCTGGCGCTGCAGGGAGACAGACCGGCGCTGGCCGAGGTCGCGTCGTTTCTGGTGATCGGCTGTGGCGCGGTAGGCTGTGTAGCCGCCGGATTGATTGCCGATAGAGTTGGCCGCACCGTCGTCACTTCGTGGGCGATGGCCATCAGCGGCAGTTGTTGTCTGGCTGTAGGACTGTTCTTTGGAGCAAATCCGTTGTTCCTGCTCTTGATCGCGGCCATCTGGGGCGCCAGCGTCGTCGCCGATTCCGCGCAGTTCTCAACCTGCGTCACTGAGCTTGGCGATCCGCAATATATCGGCACGGCACTGACGATTCAAACGTGTTTAGGCTTTCTTTTGACTACGATCTCGATTGAGCTGATCCCGCGTTTTGTAAATCTGGTGGGGTGGCGCTACGCGTTTATGATTCTCGCGCCTGGACCACTCTTTGGCGTGATCTCGATGCTGCGGCTCCGCGCCTTGCCCGAGAGTTTGAAAATCGCGCAAGGTCGCCGGTAGACCAAAGGGCCCTTTGAGCGTACGGTGCGGTTTCGCTTCTGTTAGCGATTCACCTCTGCGGTGATTCTTTCGTTCACGAATTCAAACTGAATCAGTACCCTTTGGGCCGTTTTCTTGCAAAAAGAATCCAGTCCGTGTAGGCTAGCGCTCACAGGTGATTGCCTATGCGAATCATTCACTAACTACTGAGTAGCACTACGGCTGACGCCCGCGCAGGAAGCTGCGAGGCGTGTCACACGTCGCATCCCAAAAGCGACGGCCGCATTTTGTTTGCTCAGTTCCTTCCTTTCTTTTCCGAATCCAATTCAGATTCGATTTGTCGGGTTGCATCGTCTTTGATGCGCCTTTGGAGGTTTCATGGACTATCCAGCCATATATGTTAAGAGCTTGAGAAAAAGCTTCCGCAAACGCAATGGCTTCTTTAAGGTCTCGCGTCTTTGGGCGCTCGATGGCGTTTCGTTTGAGGTGCGCACCGGTGAGACCTACGGATTGCTCGGACCGAATGGATCGGGCAAATCGAGCTTGATTCGTATCCTCTCGACGCTGCTGATAGCAGATGAAGGCGAAGTACGTCTGATGGGACACTCTCTGCCGGCGGAGCAAGAACAGGTGCGCCGCCTCATCGGTCGCGTCAGTGTCGATGCCGCGTTTTACAAGAAGTTGTCCGCGCGTGAGAACTTGCTCTACACCGCGTTGCTTTACGGACAGAAGCCCTCAGACGCTGAAAAGCGCGCCATGAAAATTCTGGAACGGCTGGGCCTTGAAGGGACCAAGTTCTCGACGCCGCTCGAAGAGATGAGCCGTGGCATGCAGCAGAAGATCAGCATTGCGCGAGCGCTCGTTATAAATCCGCCCTTGCTTTTACTTGACGAGCCGACCACCGGACTCGATCCCAAGAGCCGCCGCGACGTGCAGGAATTTCTCGAAGAGCTGCGAGTGCGGGAGGGCACAACGATTCTGCTTACGACGCACGACATGACCGAGGCCGAGCGGCTGTGCGCGCGGATCGGTTTTTTGGCGCACGGAAAACTGATCGCGGAGGGCACTGCCGCAGGGCTAAGGCGAAGAGCAAACGCTGAAACACTTGACGACGCTTTCATCAAGCTGACTGGCGAAGAACTCGACAAGGAAGAAACTCCCAACGGCGAAGTGGAAGGCACGAAGGTTTTCGAGGAGGTCTAAATGGAACAAGCTATCCGGCAAACCTGGGCCTTTGTTTTCCGAGGCTATCACCTGACCCGACGCTACATTTCGTGGGTCATCGTTTTTAATTTCTACGCGCTCGTGACATCGGCGACGGTGGCGCTCATTGGCGTTGCGGCACAGGACTACCAGTTGACGCTAACGCTGGTTGTCGGCGCGTTGCTCTGGAACTTTATGGCTGTGCTCTACAATGAAATTGCGATGTCGATTGCGTATGAGCGCTGGGAGGGAACTCTCGAATACACTTTTATGGCGCCTGTGTCGCGGCTGATTCATCTAACCGGCATCAGTCTGTTTTCGCTGATGAACAGCGTCATGCAAACCGTCGTAGTACTGATCGGCCTGTTGCTGTTCACAAATCTGAGCCTGAGGGGAGCAAATCTGCCGGGAGTGTTCCTGGTCGTCGCAGTAAGCACGGTTGCGTTCGTGGGCTTGGGATTGATGGCCGCGGCGCTGCCCGTGATGAGTCCAGAGAGAGGGGCCGAAGCGACGCACATCTTTCAAGGTTCGCTGCTGCTCGTTTCGGGAGTTTATTATCCGGTCGAGATATTGCCAAAGTGGATGCAGCTTTTTTCCGCTATCTCGCCGGCGACGTATACTCTGTCGGCGTGTCGCAAGTTGATCGGCGTGGGAAACCCTGAGTCCACGCCCGGTCATCTCGCGGGCGCGCCGCTGTCCGCTGTAACTCACGAGCTGCTGGTGCTGGCTTTGATGGGCGCGTTGATCATGCCGTTAGGACTTTGGGTCTTCGGTAGAATCGAAACGTGGGCCAAGCGGGCGGGCAAGTTGAAGCGGACAGGATGAGGAATGGACAAAGGATGTCTACGGCTGCCTATACCGGCCATTTTCGCAACCAGCCTAGCCAGGAGATGGCACGAGTAACGAACGCGTCATCGCCAACCTCGCGATCACGGTCGTTTTTTCACTGCCAGCTGCCTGTGATCAGCGCGCCGATCCTTGGTAGCGCGCTTGGCAGCCGCTGCGCGTTCGATCTCGGCTATTCCTCGCTCGATGGCTGCGCTGAGCAATTGCCGGGGTTCATCCCACGGCTTGAGATGTCCAGTCAATGAGAGCATATATAACTTGCGTGCCGCTTTGTGATGGTCAGTGTAGAGGTAGATCAACGAGAGACCGTCCATCAGGGTATCACTGGCCTGCATCACTCCTTTCGGGCCGCGTTTCAGTGCTTGCTTGATGGTGAAGAGTACCCCAGCGAGCGACTCAGCCGCATTCGGGTGTTCGTGGAAGGCCGGCTCAAGAAAGCAGGTCCAGCTCTCCTCGTCGACGAGCAGATTTTCGCAGTCGTACTCGAATTTCTTTGCTATACTCATCGCGACCTCCACTTCGACGGTGGTTGCGCAGCGGGCCGCTGATTACGCTGAAGATTGTGTTGCCCGCTCAGTATTTGGACTTAACCGCGACGAGCAGAATTATATGTCCAGACCAATAGTTATGTCAAGATAATTCTTTGTCTTGCCCAATAGTTTCCGCCGAGCCTGAACACGGATGAACTTACTAACCACAAAAGAGGTAGCTGAACGTTTAGGTGTCACGCAACAGCGCGTTCAGGCAATGATCAAAGATGGAAGGCTGCCGGCACAAAAGATGGGGCGAGATTGGTTTGTCAACGAAGAGGATCTAAAGCTAGTGGAAGACCGCAAACCCGGCCGGCCTCCAAAGCAAGGCACACAGGCTTCGACCACTAACAGGCCGCCGGCCAAGAAGGCGCGCAAGAAAAGCAAGGGAAGGCGGCTCCCAAAATGAACACTGACGGCTCTGATTCACAGCCGACACCAATGTTTAACTGATGCGATCGGATCTCGCGACCAGGACGTCTTTTACCAGCCATGTGAGCTAAACCACAAAGCAATGACTGCTACTTCTATACTTCCCCCGCAGGCGGCTTTCCTACACGCGATTCTTCGCCATCTTTCTGTGCATCCCGAAGGTGACCGACGCTCGAGCATTCATGATGCGATCCCGGATCTGCTGAACCTGAACGAAGAGCAACGCACCGAGCGGCTCGCAAACCTTCCCCACCTCCGTTATCGACATCGCAGCGGGTGGGGCCTTAGCATGCTCAAGGCGGCGGGTTACGTGGATAATCCGACATCAGGAGTGTGGAGGATTACGAGCCGGGGCCACGATCTGCTAGCGCGTCACCCCGAAGGATTCGATGACGAAACCGCACGCCAAGTGATCCAGGAATCACGCAAGGGAAACCAAGCGGAAAACGCAGGGGACGCCATTTGGACTGACGCGAGCGCGGCCACGGTCCAACAGACCCCCGACGAGCGAATTGATGTCGCCTTGAGGGAGATTCAGGTTGCGGTTGCGCAGGAGCTTCTCGATAAGATCGCACAGACACCGCCAGCCTTCTTCGAGGACTTGGTGCTCGATTTGTTGCACAACCTTGGCTACGGCGCGAGCTCAGACGACCTGGAACGTGTCGGGCGCGCTGGCGACGGGGGAATCGATGGAGTGATTTCCCTGGATAAGCTCGGATTTGAGAAGATCTATGTACAAGCAAAGCGGTGGCAAGGGTCCGTCGGGCGGCCGGAGATCCAAGCGTTCTACGGTGCGCTTGCTGGCCGCCATGCGAGGAAGGGTGTATTCATTACCTCTTCAAGCTTCACCCGTGAGGCTCGAGACTTCGCGAGCCAGTTCGCAGAGGTCATCGTCTTGATCGACGGGTCACGCCTCGCGTCGTTAATGATGGACCACGGCGTTGGCGTGACGCACTATCGAAGTCTCCGGTTGCCGCGCGTTGACGGGGACTACTTCGATTCGGATTAGGCACATCCCGAACACTGTCAAACGCGCTGGCGGACTGGGATGCTACAAGCATAAATAGATGACAGAACTTCCTGAACGCTACGTAGAGATTACTGCAGCTTTTGCTGTGAATCGAGAATTCGCTCCTGCCTTCGATCTGCTACTAGGCGTACACCCAGAGCAACAGCGTCATCTTACCGAAGAGGAAGAATACGCGATCAACCTTCTGCGATATTGTGAAAAGACTGATTTGTTGAACTCTCAGATAAAAGCGCCTAGCTCTAGCATCAGTCTTGCTTTGTTGTGGTTAAAGTACTTTCCTGATATTCAAGGAATCTTGTCGACTACGGATCAGGATTTGTATCGCTTACTTTGGAAATCAGCGCTCGAGAATGCCGAGCCGCTGAAGTTGGCTTATGCATTTTATCCCACCGAGTTTTATTCGGAGCAAGGCGTACTTCAACGAAAAAGGGTCAAAGATGAAGCCACTCGGTTACAAATGAAGATTGAGAACTTGACAACTGATGATTCAAGGGCGAGAGGCAAAGTTGTCTGGACCCTACCGTTTCCGGCGGGAGGTCCCTTGGGACAGCTTGTTGAAGAAAGAGCTGGCCTTTCTTCAGCTTTGAAGAAAAGGATTGGCCTAACGTCTTATAGTCCCGGCTTACTATGCAACTATCTACTGGGCCGCAATATCGCTGTCGAGCACATGCTTGATAAAGATCAATTTGAAGATTTAGCCGGCATCGTATTTAGTGAAGAAGGGTGGAGCGTAGAAAAGACACCCAAAACGCGCGATGGTGGCAAGGACATCATCGCAAGGAAGATTGTGTCTGGCACACCTATCATTGCATACGTAGAAGCGAAGCGGTACAAGCAGACCCGTAAGATTCGTATTTCTCAAGTAAAGGAGTTTGTTGCCACCGTTGCTGGAGACAAGGCAGACAGAGGATTTCTTGTAACCTCATCATTTTTCTCGAAGCCTTCGCTGAAATGGTTACAGGAGAAAGGCGCAGCGTTAGCTCTTGTCGAATGTATAGATCGGAAGGTTCTCGAATCGAGACTGAAAAAAATAGCGGATGCCGAGACCGCGGCCTATTTATTTCATTGCTAGTCCAAATTGAATTGTTGACCTTGAGTACATGAGTTCACAGATGGAGAGAATCGAAGTCTCGCGTGAGACGGCACAACTGATTAGGGCAAAAGCGGAAGCGCAAGGAGTAACCGTTGATGCTTATCTGCGATCGCTCGTGGGGACCTGCGCCTCCCAGACTCAAGCTGGAATGAATCTGGCGGAGATTGATCAGATCCTGGATGAGTTGGCCACGGGTAGTGAAAATCTTCCGCCATTGCCCGAGAATTTTTCCCGCGAAGACATGTGACTGCAACCCGCAGCGAGTCGCGCTATTGAAATGCTGAATTCCTCAGGGCGCATTGACATATTCTATCTAACGGCGAAAATGGAAGCATGACGAAGGAAGAAATCTTAAACGAGATCGCATCTTTGCCGCTTGAGGCACAGCGCCAGATCGAAGATTTTATTGCCGCTCTGCGGGAACGTTACAAAGACTTGCCTGCAGCTCAAACTGCCCCGCTGTCTGACTTGCGAGCGGAAGCATTTGTCGGCATGTGGCGAGACCGCGAAGATATGAGTGATAGCACTGCCTGGGTTCGCAATGTCCGCGAAAAACATTGGGGCAACTAACGTGGCTTCAGCCATTGTTGTTGACACGGATATTTTGATTGACGTGGCGCGTGGAGACAGTGATGCTATTGATTGCTTGTCGCGTCTCGAGAAAGACTCTCCTCTGGCTATTAGCGCCGTGACGCAAATGGAGTTGATTGTCGGTTGCCGAAACAAGGCTGAACTGAAGGACCTTGAAAGATTCCTGCGTCGTTTTCAAATTCTCAAAATCACCCATCAGATCTCCGACCGCGCGATTGATCTTCTGCAACAGTATTTCTTGAGTCATGGGTTACTGATTGCCGATGCGCTAATTGCCGCCACTGCTCTCATTCATGTTCAACCTTTTATCACGAAGAATCAACGCGACTTTCGTTTCATCGCAGGCTTGAATTTGCTGGCTTACCCCTAGTTCAGCGGAGAGAAGGCTTAACTGAAAGGGGTTCTACAAGATGGTCCTATTGAAAGGAGATCGTGTTATTTTGTTCAACCCTTACAGGGTAGAAACGAATAGTGCTAACTTTCCCAACCCAGCGTGTTACGCTGGGCTGAGTTATCGAACGCCTTCGGCGTGGCACTTTTGAGCCTCACTCCGCAGAGCACAACCGGTGAACGGCGCTACGACTCAGGCCGAAAGGAGAACGAGGATGCGAGATAGCGGCGACAAACAGCTCAAGGAAAGAATGAAGCAGATCATCCGTTTGCTGAAGCGCGCATACCCGGACGCGAAATGCTCACTTAATCACTCGAACGCATTTGAGCTTTTGATCGCGACGATCCTGTCCGCGCAGTGCACGGACGAGCGCGTCAACATCGTGACCGCGGATCTGTTTCGTAAGTACCGCCGCCCGGGGGATTATTTGAAGGTTTCGCCAAAGGAATTGCAGAAAGACATCCGCACTACGGGCTTCTTTCGCAACAAGACAAAATCTATTCAAGGCACGGCAAAGGCTCTCACTGAAAGTTACGGCGGTGAAGTGCCGGACACGATGGACGAATTACTTGAACTGCCAGGCGTAGCGCGCAAGACCGCGAATGTCGTGCTCGGCAATGCGTTTGGAGTGAAAAGCGGGATCGTCGTTGATACTCACGTCACGCGACTCTCGCATCGCTTAGGCCTCACTGAACAGAAAACAGCAGAGAAGATCGAGCGCGATCTGATCGAGCTCATACCCAGGAAAGACTGGGTAATCTTCTCGCATCTGCTGATCTACCACGGCCGCAGGGTCTGTAAAGCACGCAATCCTGCCTGCCCTCAATGCGTAATAGAAAAGCTCTGTCCGTCATCCTCCTTGAAAACCGGCGAAATGCCCGGAAGCTAGCACCCGGCTAGCGAATGCGGCTAAAGGTGGCTAGAATGTGGGCGCTCTGGTTCAATTTCATCCCGCGTTTCGGGTTCGATTCATTTTGCCCTTTAGCATGCCGATCTCTGCTGTTTCTCATTCCGCCGTCCAAAACGCTTCGCAGAAAGGGATGGCTGCCGCGTGAGCTACCGCTTTCCCTGGCAGCGTCTGACGGACGAGCAACTGCTCGACCTGCGCATCTGCGATCTGCCGATCAAGATCCGTAGATCGTTTCTCGAGCCTCATATCAAACGTCTTTACGACGAGCTTAACGCCCGCGGCATTCGCTTCAAACCCCACGTGTGGCTGTCTGAAGAGTGGTTCTCGCCTGACGGCGTTCCCGGCATCGCGATTCCCTTCTACCTCGCGCATCCACGCCTCATGCAGCTTGAACGCAAACAGATGCTCGAGGTCGAAGGCGGCACGGACACGGAATGCCTGCGCATCCTGCGTCATGAAGCGGGCCACGCGCTCGACACGGCTTTTCGTCTGCATTTCAAGCGGCGTTGGCGCGAGTTGTTTGGTTCCTTCGCGCAAAAGTATCCAAACTTTTACAAGCCAAAGCCAAAGAGTCGCAACTACGTTCTGCATCTGCGGGCGTGGTATGCGCAAGCGCACCCGGCGGAGGATTTTGCCGAGACGTTTGCTGTCTGGCTGACCCCGCGGTCCCAGTGGCGACGGCGCTACAAGGGTTGGACGGCGTTACACAAACTTGAATACATCGACGAGTTGATGAAAGAGCTGGCGGGAACGAAACCGAAGAACAGAACCCGAACGAAGGTTGAGCCACTCTCGGTGTTGAAGATAACGCTGCGGGAACATTATGAGCGCAAGCGCGAGCGCTACGATTTCGATTTGCCGGCCGTCTATGATCGCGATCTGC
Organism: Pyrinomonadaceae bacterium; assembly: GCA_041499185.1. Classification (GTDB taxonomy): domain Bacteria; phylum Acidobacteriota; class Blastocatellia; order Pyrinomonadales; family Pyrinomonadaceae; genus JAOAPY01. The sequence goes on from JBGQJU010000047.1 coordinate 22,754, forward strand.
GTCGCATTTTTTCTGACGATCCGCGACACAAATTGCGTCCCAGCGCCGCTAGTTTCTTGAGAAGCGTCCGTCGCGAAGTGCGCGAAATCGTCGCTGACGGCACGGGCGTGCATCAGTACACCATCGAACACATCATCGAGAACATGATCGAGCGGTGCAAAGATTTGAAACTACGCATCGCCACTCCCGGAAGGGAAGCGCGACGGCGCGTGATGATCGTGGTAACGGTTCAGGTTATGAACGTTTTGCACTCGGGTTATCACCGCATCGCTGTATGAGCCTTTTATGAAGTTCGAGCCGAAAAAGAAACTGCGCATCATCGTGCTCGTGCACGAGGACCTGATACCGCCGGACACGCTCGAAGGCCTCGGCGAAAAGGAAGTTGTCGAGATCAAGACTGAATACGACGTGATCTCAACTCTGAAGAAGATGGGGCACGAGGTCCACCCAGTGGGGCTGTACAATCAGTTGAATGTAATCGGCAACGCTTTGATGGAGCACAAGCCGCATGTTGCTTTTAACCTGCTCGAAGAGTTTCATGGCTATCCGCTTTACGATCAGCACGTCGTCAGCTATTTGGAATTGATGAAGCAACCATATACGGGTTGCAACCCGCGCGGTTTGACGCTGGCCCACGATAAGGCGCTGACGAAGATGATCCTGGCCTATCATCGGATTCAAGTGCCGAACTTCGCGGTCTTTCCGCTAAATCGAAAAGTGCACCGGCCCAAGCGTCTGAAGTTTCCGCTGCTGGTGAAATCCATTAGCGAGGAAGGTTCGGTCGGCATCGCGCAGGCATCAGTGGTTCACGACGATGAGAAGCTGGCCCAGCGCGTTGACTTCATCCATCGCCAAAACAAGACTGACGCCATTGCCGAACAATACATCAAAGGTCGCGAGATCTATGTCGGCTTGATTGGCAATCAGAATATTCAAACGTACGCGCCGTGGGAGTTGGTGATGGACAAGCTGCCCGAGGGTTCCGAAAACATCGCCACGCTCAAGGTCAAATGGGATCCCGCGTACCAGCAGAAGGTCGGAGTGGTCACGAAAGCCGCGGAACTGTCGCCCGAACAGCACAAGATCCTCGAACGTCTCTCAAAGCGAATCTATCGCTATCTTTTCCTCAGCGGCTATGCGCGCCTGGACTATCGCATGACTGAAGAGGGCCAGTTTTATTTGCTCGAAGCAAACCCGAATCCGCAAATTGCCCATGGGGAAGACTTTGCTGACTCAGCCGCCCATTCTGGTGTCCCCTATGAACAACTGCTGCAGAAGATCATTACCGTTGGATTGAACTATCGTCCGGCGGCGACGTAGATGTGATTGAAAGTAGAATTCAAGGAGTTGAATAGAGGAGGGCGTAAGCCGAAAACTTATGCAAGAAACTTTGACCCCGAAGATGGAAGCACCGAGTTACGAGGATGTCATGCGCGCGCGCAAGCAGATCGCGCCTTACCTTTTGCGCACGCCTTTGCACGAATACGCGGCGCTCAATGATCTCGTCGGCACGCGAGTCTTCATCAAGCACGAGAACCATCAACCAACCGGTGCGTTCAAAGTTCGGGGCGGTATTAACTTGATCTCACAATTGAGCGCCGAAGAGCGCGCGCGCGGAGTGATCGCCGTTTCCACTGGCAACCACGGGCAGTCGGTCGCTTACGCGGCCCGCTTGTTTGGCGTTGACGCACGCATCGTTGTGCCGGAAAAAGCAAATCCGGGAAAAGTCGCGTCAATGCGAGGCATGGGCGCGGAGGTTTTTTTTCATGGCGCAAACTTTGACGAAGCGCGCCCGTACTGCGAAGCGTTGGCCGTGGAGCAGGGATTCCGCTACGTCCACTCTGCGAACGAGCCACTGCTGATTGCCGGTGTGGCCACCGAGGCGGCGGAAATGCTCGAAGAGCAGCCCGATCTCGAAGTAATGATCGTGCCCGTGGGCGGTGGTAGCGGTGCGGCCGGAGCCTGTATCGTGGCGCGAGAAATCAATCCGGTAATACGGGTTATCGGCGTTCAATCGGAGGCTGCGCCTGCGAACTACGAGTCCTGGCGTCAGCGCAAGCTGGTCGCGGCGGCAAACACCACGATGGCGGAAGGATTGGCGACAGGCACGGCATTCATTCTGCCGCAGTCGATCCTTTGGGAAATGCTGAGCGACTTCGTGTTAGTGAGCGACCACGAAATACTCTGCGCGATGGCCTGGATGATCGAACGCGCACACAGTCTCGCCGAAGCCGCAGGCAGCGCGGCGTTGGCCGCCGCGTATCTGCTGCGTGATGAGTTGCGCGGTAAGAAGGTTGGACTAGTCTGCTCAGGCGGCAATGCGACACCGGAGCAAGTGCGACTGGCACTCGGTACCGTAAAGAATGGCGAGTAGAGCGCACTTCGATCTCGGAAACCTGCGGTGATTACATGTTTGAAGTAATAGGGATTAGAGAAGACTGAATCGTTTTTTGACCGATTGCTTGTGAAGAGGTCTTGCTCCGTGACACTCGCACTTACACTAATCTTTGCGCTGAACCTATACAGAAAACTTTCGCGCGCTCGCGCTTGATCCGCTCCCTCGTCCCGCAGTCAGAGCTAAGATCCTGGATTAGCTACCTTCAGATTGACCGCTTTGTGTTTTGTGACGGGACACTTCCCCGGTTTTGGCTCAGTCTCTCAAAGTTCCTGAAATGGAATTGTGATTCCTTTCCGGTCGCATTGAACCGATCACAGGTGAGTTATCACGAAACAGTCACATTGATTCTTGTGAGGTGACTGCTTGGGCTGTAAGATCCGCTTCGAATTCGTGCGGTACCCTCCTTACGTAAGAAAGAAAAGTTAGTTCACAAATTTGTTCAGGTAGAAAGCGGCCCTCTTACTATGCTCTTAAGAAAAACGTTCCCCTGTGCGCTAGTCGTATGCTGTGCGCTCGGTCTTAGTTCATTCTCGGCATTTGCGCAGAATGCGCGGCCCCGACAAATCTCGCAAGCTGCAAAGACCAGTGACGCATCAAGCCGGGGAGACGATCCGGTAATCATTTCGGTCGCCGACAACGAAGAGACCCGTGCCGTTGAAGAGGCGAAACCGATCAGGAATCTAATCACGAGCGGCAGCTCGAACCTGCCGCGGTTTCAGCAATTAATCTCCGGCGCGATCGATGAGCGACTGGGCTCGCATTATCGCTGGGGTGGGACTGGTCCCCATGCATTCGATTGCTCCGGTTTTGTTTGGGCTACTTTCCATTCAGTGGGAATCGATTTTGAAAGAGGCAGCGCGCGGACTTTATGGGGGCGCTTTGAAGCTCCGGCTCCGGCGGAACAATTCAAGTTTGGAACACTCGTTTTCTTCAGTGGGCTAACGCACGTCGGAATCGTAGCCGACGAGCACGGCTTCTATCATGCCTCGCGGCACCACGGTGTGGTCTATGCCCTTTTCAATGATTACTGGCTCTCTCGCATCGATGGGTTTCGACGGGTGCCGCTGCCGGCGCAGCTACAACGAACCGACTAGTTCAGCCACTGAGCTGATAAGAATGAAAAGGCCGACGCCCGGAATCACCTGGGCGCCGGCCTTTGAATTTGATGGCCCACTGTACCTACTTGGTATTCAGGATGCCCGGAACAAAACCGGCCCGATGCTCTGCGTCACGCGCGTCCCAAACCACGACGATCTTGTCAACAGCGACGTAGCACAGCTTGTTGTCGCTATCTTTGAGATGCAGCACGCCAGCTTCGATCTTGACAACCTCTCCGCGCAGGCTGGAAGCGCCGCCGCAATAGACATCGATCTTGCGCCCGATCATTTTTGAGAGAAACTCTTGCATTGGACTTGCCTCCTGATGCAGCGCGAATCAGAGTCACGTCAGATAATCACTTTTGACCATTGCCATTGCGAAACGTGATCTTCACCACCGGCACTACGTCTGGATCTTTCTGCTGCCGCCGCTCAAACTCCAGCAGATCATAGTAGGCGCAACGCGGCTCCTCCGGAAACTCGCGGCAGACCTTTGGCCGCGCGTCGTAGACTGTGCAATGGCGCGTCTCCGGGTCGATGAACTTGCACGCTTCCCCAAATATCGGGTCTGCTTTGCGCCGCAGTATTCGTTCGCTGCCAAACAGCTTAGTGTAGCGCTCGGTGGCTGTTTCAAAGCTGACATTGAAATGTTTCGCTAGCCGCCCAACATCGCGCTTCGTCACCGGCACGAGCTCGTAAATCGAGCAACAATAGGCCGGGCAGTTTGTGCAGTCGTAATTAGCTGCTTCGGCGTGTCCATTACTGGCTGTTTTCCCCATGATTCGCCCGAGTTTTGAGTTCTGAGTTTTAAGTTCGCTTCAAGGTTGGCAGACGCAAACTCAAAACTCGGAACTCAAAGTTTCTCTCCCTTCACCTTCGCTTCGATTTCCTATATTCGGCCAAGAGCAGATCCATGAACTCGCCGCGGCGGTCGTAAAGCCGCTTTGGCTTGCGAGCCGCGTGCTCAGCTAGAGCATAAGCTGTAATGATCGGCAATGCCACCGTCGAATCGAGGTAGCATACCACCGCATCGGGCAAGCGATCGGGATCGACTTTGCCCCACGAGACCGCCTCTGCCGGTGTGGCCCCAGAAAGTCCACCGGTATCGGGTCGCGCATCCGTAACCTGCAGGAAATAGTCGTGACCGCGTTCGTCTATGCCCAGCACTTCCTGGATCTGCGGCTCCGTTTGCAGCAGAAAGTTTTTCGGCGAGCCGCCGCCGAGAATGAATACAGCCGAACGACCTTTTCGTTTCTTCGTTCCGCGCCTCTTGCCACTGACCGCGTTTCGCTTGGCTGCCAGCACGATCGCGGCCGTCTCGTTAACGTCCAGCGACGGATCGAAAGCGAGTTTGTTTCCCTGCAAAGCTTTGGCGGCGACGTTCATTCCAATCGAAGAGTCGCCGGGCGATGAAGTGTAAATCGGAACGCCATACTCGTAGGCGACGGCGAGCAGGGATTTGTCTTTCAGCCCCAGCTTCCGCTCACGCTCGTGCACATAGCGTCCGCAGAGGTAATGAAACTCGGCGGTGGACATCGGCCGCTGAAATTCAGGGGCTTCGATGATTCTCCGGAAGAAACTGTCAGTGTCCAGCAGCACGCTGTAGTCGAAGAAGATGTCATAGATGCGGACCACTTCCTCCTCGCGCAACACTATGTCAGAAGTTTGCGCGTTGCCCTGGTGCAGCGACAGGCCAATGCCAAAGTGCGTATCGTGATAGAGATTGGCTCCAGTCGAGATGATCCAATCAACAAAGCCGGCCTTGATCAATGGAATGAGAGCGGAGATGCCCAGGCCCGCCGGCGTCAGCGCGCCAGTGATCGAAAGGCCCACAGTAACGTCGGGCTCGAGCATCTTGCGCGTGAATAGATGACACGCCTCACGCAGACGCGCAGCGTTATAGGCGAGAAAAGATTCGTCAACAAGATCCGCCAGGGTGGTTTTAGGAGTGATGGGCGCGGGATCTATTCGTTTCCCATGCAGGAACTTGCTTCTGTGTTTAGCCATCCGCTGTTTTTATCGTTCTCCGTTTCGGCAAACTTTTCCAAACATTCCCGGCAAAGGCACTCACGATATCGCGATCGCAACTCAGCCCGCCTCTCGTCGCTCAGGTTGATCTGTGAACACCAACAACCCCTGAACGTCGCTCCGCAATTGAACTCGTTACCACACGCTTCGCAAGTGGACGGCCCGCGCCATCTTGGCAAAATAGATCCGGCTAGTGTTCGCAGGCTAATTGGCATCACGTTGCCTGACGCATCTCGTTAACTTTATTCTCTTCTGCCCGCTTTACCCGCAGACGGCCAATGCGTCGCTCGTCTGCTTCCAACACCTCGACATCAAGTCCGCGGAAGGTCAGATGCTCACCGGTCCGCGGCAGCTTGCCTGCTTCATTGATCACCAGCCCGGCAATCGTTGTAAAGTCGTCGTCCTCGATCTCCATATCAAACAGACGCTCGATCTTTCCGATCTCCGTCGAGCCCAACACTTCATAACAGCCGTCGCACTCGACGATTTCCTTCAAATCCTCACCGCCGATGTCTTCATCTTCGATCTCGCCGACAATCTCTTCGAGAATGTCTTCCACTGTTACCAGACCCGCAACGCCGCCGTACTCGTCAATCACCATGGCCAGTTGGACGTGCACCTTCTGCATCTCTTCCAGCAACTGGGCGACGGGTTTTGTTTCCGGCACAAAATAGACAGGCCGCACCAGCGGCGCAATCAGGTCGCTCTCTTTCCCTTCGGCCCATCGCTGCAGCAGGTCGCGCACATAGATGATGCCTTCGACGTTGTCGATCTGATCGCGGTAAACCGGCAGGCGCGAGTATTTCGACTCGATCATAACGTCGCGCGCTTCGCGCACGGTTCCGCTCGCTGGCACGGCGACTATGTCCGTGCGCGGCGTCATCACCTCGCTGACGCGCGTATCGCCAAACTCAATGATCGAATGAATCAGCTCGCCTTCTTCTTCTTCGAGAATTCCTTCGGCCTCACCGACGTCGATCAAGGCTTGAATGTCATCGCCGTTGTCTTCTTCGCCTTCCGCTTCGTCCTCCGGCGTTTGCTCTTTGCGTCGCGAACGATCGAAGAGCCGGTGGAACGGATCGGCGGCAAACGACATTACCGGAACAAACGGGCGGATCAGCGGCAAGAGAAAGAGCAACGTGCCCTCGGGATTATGAGCGGAGATGAAAAGGGGAATCAGTTGGCGGAAGATGCCGGCGAGCACCAGACCAGCCAGTAATCCGACGAGAACAAATCGCGAATCTGAAAACAGACTGAGTGAGATCGACGTAACCAGCACGGCCACTGCAACCAGAAGAATCTGAATGGTCGCTGAAAGCGCGAAGCTGAAACGCGGACGGCTCTCCAGGACCTGCTTGAGAAAGATCCTTGAGCGGGCTTCGGGGCGCTCTTCCGCTTCGGTGATTAATCGCCGCAGACCGACGTCGCTCAACTGGCCGAACGCCATGTCGACCGTGGCCAGCAAGACCAGCACCAGCAACAGCAGAAACGTGAGCCCTAATTCAATTCCCATGATTTAGACAATAGACGATGGACAATAGACCAGAATCTGCGGTCTGTCATCCATCATCAGAGCTGACCGGACGCGGCGATTATGGAGAACGTGGAAGCCAAAGAACAGGTAAAGAACGCGCTCCCCGCTCTGGTCCAACGCCGTGTTAGATGGTACCGGGATATTTAGCAAGCGTTTTGCCGAAGCGATCCTTTATTTTGGATAGCTCCTCCTGAATCTTCACTCCCGTAGTCTCTTGCGTCAGACGCTTAAGATCTAGAACCAAGTGAAGAGCAGTGTCTTTCCAAGAAGGAAGAGTAAGTCCCACCATGCCCTCCAAGGCAACTCCGGACATATAGTTTGGCACTTCAGAGAGCTTCTTCTCCAATTCTGGCAAGCTAGACAACGTCTCAACATTAGGCGAATCAATTGCCGCTTGTAGCAGAGCTATCACGTTTTCAAGTTGTTTTCTATTCGTCAGAAATATATCTTGCAGGCTTTTTACCTTGTTGGCCTCACCGGCCCCCGAGCCATCTTCAAACAGGACAGCCTCAAAAGTGAGCGGCTCCCGTGCCATTGTTGAATTAGCACTGAAACTGTATTCATATTTATACACCTCGCCAGGAGCCAACGCCTTCTTGTCGTCGGCCATTATGAATGAGAAAAGAACCGCCGCCCCACTCTTGTGATACGACATGCGAAAAGCGTAGATACTTTTATCGCTGACATTCTTCAATCGTATTCGAATGAAGGGATCCCGACGCACAGCGCTCACTAACTGCAAAGCTTCGGTCTTACTTTCCACCTTGGGGATGAATGTGGCATCAACTGGTTCCATAACCTCTGGGGGCGAGGTTGACGTACTAGTGGCCATTGGACTCTGTTGCGAAAGACTGGATGCTGAGCAAGAAAGGATAATGACGCTGAGCAGGATAATTCTGTTAGAACTCATCTGTGGTTTCTCCCTAACTGAACGCAATCTAACTTCTGATTATATGCCAAGACGGCGGCGGAGTCGCAGTTCCAGCCGGTTCATCTCTCCGTTGTCGGTTTCGTGGTCGTAACCGCACAGGTGCAAAAGGCCGTGGAGAATTAGTTGAGCAATCTCGCTGTCAAACTTCAGTCCGTGCTCCGCCGCCTGGCTTTCGGCGCGTTCCACCGAAATGGCGATATCTCCCAGGTTATTCGTTGCAGTGTGCCCAAACCCATCGTCACCCGCGGGAAACGAAAGCACGTCGGTCGTCTTGCTGATGCCACGAAAGGAACGGTTCAATTCGCGCATCCGGCGATCAGAAACAAAAGCGATCGTTGCGCTCTGATTGTCGTGACCGATCGCCTGCAACGCCTTCGCGGCCAGTGCACGCCACTTTTCATTACGCATCTTCCGGCGACGTTGCCGGTTTACAACCTCGATCATGATGTGTAGGATCAAATATTGCTCTTCTTGGTGTGCTCTTCGTAGGCCTTGATGATCATCTGCACGAGTTTGTGGCGCACGACGTCCTTCTCTGTGAAGTAAATAAACTCGATCCCTTCCAGGTTCGCCAGCACGCGTTCGGCCTCGATCAGGCCGCTGCGCTTACCGGTCGGCAGATCAACTTGCGTCACGTCGCCGGTGATCACGGCCTTCGAGCCAAAGCCGATGCGCGTCAGAAACATTTTCATTTGCTCGCTGGTGGTGTTCTGCGCTTCGTCGAGAATAATGAACGCGTCCGAAAGCGTGCGGCCACGCATGAACGCCAGCGGCGCAATTTCGATTACGCGCTTCTCAAGCAGCCGCGCGACGCGTTCGTAATCGATCAAATCAAACAGCGCGTCGTATAGTGGCCGCAGATACGGATCGACTTTGTCCTGCAAATCGCCGGGCAGGAATCCCAGCTTCTCGCCGGCTTCGACTGCCGGACGAGCCAGCACGATGCGGTTCACCTGCTTCTGCATCAGCGCCTGCACCGCCATCGCTACCGCAAGATACGTCTTGCCCGTGCCCGCGACGCCAATGCCAAAGACGACGTCCTTCTCCTGGATCGCCTGCACGTACCGGCGCTGGTTCGCTGATTTCGGCGCGACCTGCTTCTTGCCCGAAGGGTTGAAGCGCGCCTTCGTAAAGTAGTCACGCAAACTGTAGGCGCGATCCTCGGCTATTTGCGCAAACGCTTCGCGCAGTTCCTTGTCGGTAAATTGTCTGCCCTCCTTGAACAGCTCGGCAAAGTCTTCAAGGATGCTCTCGGCAGTTTCGACGTCTTTCTGCTCGCCATCGATCGAGATGTCTTGCCCGCGCGCGTTGATGCGGACGGCCAGCAGCGACTCGAGGTATTTGATATTCTGGTCGTGGACGCCGAACAGAGTCTCCAAACCTCGCGGCGGAAGTTCGATCTTCTTCAAGAGCTGGGACTTTCTCCTTGCCGGTGAATGTCGGCGCGGCGCGCAGGCGTGAGCGTGCAGAAGGTTGCTTGCATATGTTGGTAGATCGGACGCTACTACACGACTCGCGCAGGTGTCAAACACAGAGGCGTCGAGATGGGTTGTTGTCAGGTCAGGTTGTCAGCTTGACACGCATGGTTACGGCACCTATACTGCGTCACTTGCGCGTGGAGCAAGGAGCGCGTGCTAGCATCGCCGAGCGAGTAGAACCATCGTTAATCGGTTTTTTGGAGATTGTAGATGCCAAATCATAAGTCAGCAGAAAAGCGTATGCGCCAGAGCGAGAATAGGCGCGCGATCAATCGCAGTAATCGCACTCGCGTGAGAAGTCAGATCAAGAAGCTGCACACGGCGCTCGCCGCTGGCAACAAGAGTGCGAGCGAACTTTTGCCGGCAACCATTTCGGTTATCGACAGAGCGGTGCAGAAGGGCGTGTTGCACAAGAACGCCGCCGCGCGGCACAAATCGCGTCTGACGGTGCGCATGAACCAGGCGTCGGCGAAGTAAACTTTTTCATAACGGATTCAGGAAGCGAGGCGGATCGAGAAATTCGGTCCGCCTCGCTTTTTGATGTCCGACAAACTTCAGTTTGTCGACTGAGTAGTTTCCCCTCTCCCGGATGGGAGAGGGGTCAGGGGAGAGGGACTGAGGCGTACAAGCCCCCACCCCAACCCTCCCCCTAGGCGGGGGAGGGAGATTGCGGAACGACAAACTGAAGTTTGTCGGACACTGTGTGGGAGGGCGCAGATTCATGAGCGGTCATTACAAAACCGAAACCGAGATTGACGCCGTCGTGCGCGGATTCGAGTCGTGCAGCACGGGAAAATCAGAGTTCACTCACATCAGCCACTTGACTGTCGCTGCGTGGTATCTCAGGCGCTTGAGTCTGGAACAGGCAACCGAGCAGATGCGCGCTAGCCTCTTTCGCTTTATCGATCACTACGGCATCGAAGGGAAATACCACGAGACGCTAACAGTCTTTTGGATGAGAGTGGTGCAAAAACGACTTGATGAATTAGATCCGACACTCTCGTTATTGGAAGTCGCGAACGCCGTCATCGAACCGTTCAGTAATTCTCATTTGGTGTTTGATTATTACAGCCAAGCGCTCTTGTGGTCAGCAGAAGCAAGGCGAACATGGATGCAGCCGGATTTGAAGCCGTTTGATTAACCGCCAAGACGCCAAGATTAGACCGACGGCAGACCGCGGTGAAAAGCCTCATCCATAATGCAATATGTTTTTCTTCTTAAGTAGTATTCTCGGCGCACTTGGCGTCTTGGCGGTTATCAGTGACTTGCCAACTCACACACCAGCATCTCTAACTGCAAACGCGGCGTGGCTAGTGAAGTCTTGATCGCCAGATCGGCGGCGGCGATGCGCTCAATGCCGCGCGCGATCTCAGCCTCGCTGCTGCGTTGGAGCGTGTTTAGAAAGTCGTTCTGCTTTTTCCAGGGCATGCGGACCGTTTGAAATACGGCTTCTTTGCCTTTTCTAGTGAGTAGATCTTTCGCCAGCGCCAGACGGTGATAGTTGCTGGCGATCAGTCCAATCAGCATCACCGGCTCCGAGCCATCATCCAACAGGCGATGGAGAATCTTGAGCGCCTCTTTGCGGTTGCGAGCAATCATGTGATCCGTCAAAGCAAAATTGGAAAGTTCACGCGAGCGGCCGATCAGCTCATCGACCAGTTCGACCCTTATGCGTCCGGTTCCGGCCGCTGCAATTGCCAGTTTATCCAATTCGAAACAAAGCGTCTGAATATCGGTGCCCACTAGTGCAATGATGTCGCTCAGCGCCATTTCATCAGCCGACACTCTGAGTTGTTTCAGACGGTCCTTCGCCCAGGCTTTTGCCTCTCCATCAGTGGCCGGCGGAAACTCAACAATCGTGCATTCATCGAAGAGCGTCTTCGTCAACTTCTTGCGTTTATCCACATCGGGCGCGCTGAAGATGACGACACTAGAGGCACGCGGGTTTTCAACATAGCGAATAAGCACTTCATCGTCCTTCTCGCGAAGCTTGCCGAAATCTTTGATGTGCACGACTCTGCGCCCTGAAATCATCGGCAATTGCTGAATGCCATCGCGAAGCATGACGCCCTCCTCAGCAGCTTTAATCGCATCGAGCGCGCTGCTAACGATCAAGCTAAAATGCGATTCGTTGAACTCGCGCAGAAATGCATCTCCCAACCCTGCATCCGCAATTGCTCGCGCGGCCTCGTCACGCAGATAAGCTTCCGCACCGATAAGCAGGTAAAGCGGATCGATCTTTCCTTCCTTGAGTGAGCGTTCGAGGTGTTGGCGAGTAAGCGCGCTCATTTCTTTTCAAGTTCGACAGCGTTGATGAGCGTCGAGACAATGCTTTCGGCAAAACTGCGCGCCATGCGCTGTACGGCCGGGTCTTCTTCGTTGAAGAAGTTGCGCGGGTCGTTGGCAAACTCGTATTCGCCCCGAAAGACAAAGTTTTGATTGTCGTAGAGCACGCGGTTCTGCGTCTGGTCGCGCACCGTCACCGCTGCCGTGATGGCGACCTCAAAAATTCTGGCGCGGCCTTTGTCGTCTAACAAGACACCGGTGAATTGGTAACTCTTAATGACTCCTTCGATGACGGCGTCCGCGCCTTCGCGATCGCCCTGCACGCGCAGGCCGCGTCCGCGATGGATCAGTTCGTCAATTACCGCCTGCGTGAAGCGATGCTCGATCTTGTAGCGCAGCGCCTGCGGGCCCATCTCAAACGCGGGGACGGCCACAGTGTGTATGCGCGAAGGAAGCTGGTTCTTCGTGATCGGCTTATAGCACTCGGCAAAGCCCGAAACAAATAAGAGCACGATCGTCAGCGCGGATAAACGCGCGATCCTTTGCATCAAGACCCTCTCGCTTTCTCGGTTGATCAAGACTCTCGTTTCCAGAGCGGCGCAATTGAATCGCGATTGTCTCGCAGCAGCTTACGCTTAGGCAAGTGAAACCAGGTGACGGTGTCGGGATACTATTGTGTTGCTGCTACTCAGAAAAGTTGAAAGCCCCGTCCGGTACAAAGGGACAGGGCTTAGGTAGTGTTGCGATGCCGCGACGCGCTAGCGGGCGTCCCCGCTTGCTACCCCTCCCCGCATAGGAACTCAGATAACGCCAACCCGTCTGAGTGTCGACGCAATGGTTCCGGCAAGGCGGACAGCGCGCAGCGACCAAGGTAAGCAGTGATAACGAGGAACGACGCTTGGTGCAGCCGTTGCTTAACCGCGCGCAAAGCGTAGTCAGGCCGGCGACCGTGAATAAGTTCCTGCGTTCGCATCATTCCGTGCGGCGCGCCAGACCAACCAACGGCGACTGACAGAGATTAAAACCGCCGTGGCTTTGACTAACGATTCCGGCAGTGCTCAACTCGGCCAATCGAATTCCTAGAAATTGCGTCCGTGTGGCAGATGCGCTTTGCCTTTGAAGACGTGTGGCTTCTTCGGCAAGCCTTCGCACAGGCCGGCATTTGGCACCGGGATCAGCGATCCCAGGAACTGTGGCTGCATCCGCACGTTGAGTGTCTGCTCAAGATCATAACCGAAGCCGATCAATTGCGGCTCATGCAGGAAAGTGCTGTACATCAACATCCCGGCCGGCTTGCCTGACGCGCGAATACCTACCGGGAGGGACAAGTTGGGATACCCAGCCACCGCCGGGCCGGTGGAATTGGTTAGGTGCGGCGCGACAATGGCATCCAGATTGTCGGCGGCGAGTGCATTATCAATTCCGGAGCGTGCCGAGTTTCGAGCATGTGTCCGCGCCGCCAGATAAACTGGATCGCTGAGATCGCCGCTGGTCGAGTCCGCTATTTCGAAGATCTCCTGGCCGTAGTAGACGAGTTCCTCGGGACAATGCGCCAGGTTAAATGCAATCAAATCAGCTAGCGTTCGCATGTTTGTGTGCGTGAGCGTGGCGAGGTAGTCCGCGATTTGCACCTTGAACTCAAAGAGCAGCGCCGTGAACTCATCGTCGGTGTACGCGAAGACATCGCCCGTATCGGTATCAACAATGGTCGCGCCGAGGCTCTGCATCACACTCAGGGCGTTGTCCGCAAATGCAACCGTGTCGTCATCGCCCGGATTGCCGAAGTAGCTGTAATCAAAATAGCGCACGTCGCGTCCGATCCGCGCGCCGTTCAGTGCGCCAGGCTGGAGAAATTGCGTGTAGTTACCCGGCAGGGTATGTCCAATGACTTCGCCAAATGGCGACTGCAACGCGCCGAGCAGAATCGCAACGTCAGTCACGCTGCGCGCCATTGGCCCGGCTGTGTCTTGCTGATGACTGATGGGAACAATTCCGTCTTGCGAAACCAGCCCGAGCGTTGGTTTCAAGCCAACGATGTTCTCAACGGCCGACGGTCCGGTGATTGAACCGTCAGTCTCCGTCCCGATAGCCGCCGCGCACAAGTTCGCGGCAGCGCCCGCGCCCGAGCCCGAACTGGATCCCCACGAAGTGTAACTCAACACATATGGGTTGATCGTATTTCCACCGCGCGCGCTCCAGCCAACGGCAAGAAGTCCAAGCACCGGATCGAAAGGAACAAAGCCACGAAAGTTTGCCCACTCTCCGAGATTCGTTTTGCCAAGAATCACGGCGCCGGCGGCGCGCAGTCGCTGAATGATCACCGCGTCTGCCGGCACATGGCTGCCGTAGAGAGCGAGCGATCCGGCGGTTGTTTGCATGTTGTCATTGGTGGCGATGTTGTCCTTGACCAGGAGCGGAATGCCATGCAGCGGTCCACGAACCGATCCTCGGCGACGTTCGTTGTCGAGCGCGCTCGCGATTGAGATCGCATTCGGGTTTGTCTCGATGACCGCGTGGAGCAAAGGATTAAACGACTGGATACGGTTCAGATAACCCATCACCAAATCTTTGCTGCTCAGCTGTCCGGAAGCCATTTGGGCTTGGAGCTGAAGGATGTTGGCTTCAACAAAAAGACTGTCGGGAACCTTTGCCGACGCGTCGGTAGGAAGAAGCGAGGTAAGACCGCCGGTCAACAACGCCGCGCCGCCCGCAACGGTCGTACCGAGGAAGCGTCGGCGACTAATGCCGTCACGTGTTTCACTGGAAATTGCTCGAGCGTCGCGCTTTTTTTTCGCTGCGAGATTTGCAGCCGGTGAAGAATCATCTTTCATAAGCATACCTCCATTGTTGCGAGCGAGGCCCCACTCGGAACTTCGCCGGGAAGCGTTAAGCGCCTCAGGTGCCGGGCTAAAGGCGCTGACGAACTTGACGGGCCTTGATTCTGCTCCCGCCTTTTGTCTCGAGTCAAGTATCAAAGGGAACGGTTTCAACCGTCGAGTCATTCAACCAGCCGCGAAGCGGCGGCATGTAATAGCCCCGTGCGTCAGCGCGGGGTCGCTGCGTCCGCGATCAGGGCGAGCGCCGAAGGTGCGGCACGACGTTTTGCTTGGCTGGTGCCGGCCCTTCGGGCCTCACAACTTCCCTTTGACGATCTACATCCACGTCCTTACGGACGTGGCTATTGACTGCCGGCCCTTCGGGCCTGAGGTTGACTTCGGCGAAGATCAGCGTTAGAAGTGCATCCCCTAAATCGAAAACAATAAGGAGACGATCATGAGCGAGCAAGACAACATTGCGGTGGCACAGCAAGCCTACAACAACTTCAAGACGGGCAACATTCAAGCCCTTTTGGCTTTGCTTTCAGACAACATCGAATGGCAATTGCCGGAAGTAGAAAACGTGTCGTTCACCGGAAAGCGAACCGGCCGCGCCGCCGTCGGCGAATTCTTCGCAAGTGTGGCCGCCAATCAGGACGTCCTACAATTCGAGCCGCGCGATTTCATTGCGCAAGGTGACAGAGTGGTGTCGCTCGGAGATTACGAGTGGCGCGTGAAAGACACTGGCCGCGAGTTTGCCAGCGACTTCGCCCACGTCTTCACCATCCGCGACGGCAAGGTCGTCGCCTTCAAGGAATACTTCGACAGCGCCGTCGTCGCCGCCGCTTACCAAAAAGCAATGAGCGCGTGAACCCGCACCGTTCGAACCGTTGTCCTTTAGGCGGACCCCTGGGTCAGCTGTTGACTGTTCGGCTGTTTAAGTTGACGCGTCCATTGTGGTGGTCAGGTCTCTCTACAACGCCACCACACTCGAGGCCCGCCGGAATGGATCGCCAGAGTAGCTCAACTGTAGCCAGTTGTGCCGAGTGTCATGTAATACCTGACTAATACTCTGGCGTAACGCCTCCAGATAATTGTGCGTGGATCCGTAATCGACTCGGACGAAATAAATAAAGCCATGTAAACGAACTATTAATTGGTTTGCAGTTGACGGAGGCTCCATGTAACAGCCTGAGTTCAAAAAATCGTCAGTAAACAAAGAAGTCAACTCTACTCGGTAGTCTGTCAAAGTATCGACTAAATAAACTGCGATATCTGGTTTAAGGTAATGTGCGCGTCGATAGAACTTTTCGACATTCGACGTGGAGAGAACTTGTCTGAGAGGGTTGCTGAGTCCGTCCAAATAGCGAGGCTTCTTGCACTCAAGCCACAAAAGGCGGGACAGATCTAAGCCAGCTAGCACGTCATATTTTTGTCCATCCGGGTCGTACTTGGCAGCTCCGTTGTAGGGGTATCTCACCTTAACATCGCGATGGGCTTGGATCTGAAGGTCCTCAAGGCAAATAAGTACGGCACACTCTAGACTCGCCCCCCAATTCGCTCGCGGGTGCTCCACTCGAAAGTTGCCTGAAACAGGTTCCTCTAAGACGACACCTAGCTCGATCAACCGCGCGAGGCTTACTTGCTGATTTGCGTTGAACGCGTCCTTCCTTCGCGCGCCTCCGAAAGCAATGCGGCTAATTACCGTGAATACTTCCTCACCGCGATTCCGCAGCAATTGAACGACAGGGTCGAAACCTCCACGCGAGATTGCACCTGCGAAGAACGAGTCGGCCCATCCCTCCGGATTCCTGTGGGTCTTACTGGATTCAACAATGCACCCGCGGCGCCCGAGCGGCACTTCCGGGCCTAGACGCACTTGTCGTATGTGAAGTTGAGTCTGTGTCATGTCGTCATTTTGGAACTAGCATATTTACTGACCGCGGCTTGATCGCATCCGCGACGCGGGCGGTCTCGACGGCCGCCTTCACGTCGTGCACGCGGATGATATGCGCGCCGCGGAGAATTGCGGCGGTGATGGAGGCCATGGTGCCGTGGAGTCGTTCGGTGGCGGAGGCTGGTTCGCCGTTCTCGTCAGAGAGGAGACGGCCGATGAAGGATTTTCGCGAGGTTCCGATCAGGATGGGGAAGTCGGGGAAGGCGAGCGCGAGCTGATCGAGCTTCGCAATCAACTCAAGATTCTGTTCCTGGCTCTTGCCGAAACCGATGCCTGGATCGATGACAATCGATTCGCGTTTGACGCCGCGCCGCTCGGCCATCGCAATGCTGCTGTGCAGGCTGTGTATTACTTCGTGCATGATGTCGGCGACGGGCGGCAAGCGATGCAGCGTCGCCGGCGTGCCGCGCGAATGCATCAGCACTAAGCCTGCGCCTGATTTCGCTACTTCATCCGCAATGTGAAAATCGAAACGTAAAGCGGAGATGTCGTTGACGACTGCCGCGCCAGCTTTCAGCGCTGCGGCGGCGACAAGCGACTTGGTCGTATCGATTGAAATCGGAACGGTGGTTTGCTTTGCCAGCTTTTCGATCACCGGCATCACGCGTTGGATTTCTTCTTCGGGTGAGACGAGGCTGGCGCCGCCGGGGCGCGTCGATTCGCCGCCAATATCAATAATGTCGGCGCCGTCGGCGATCATCTGCTCCGCGTGTTCCAGCGCTTTGTCGGGTGAAAGAAATTGTGCACCGTCACTGAAACTGTCGGGCGTGACGTTGAGCACGCCCATGACGAGCGTGCGCTCGCCGATGAGCAATGTGCGGCCGGCGATGTGCCAGGTGCGAGTCGCGGTGTTAGTTTCCGCCATAAGAGCTCAGCCTGAAAAGCATTACCACAGAGAACACAGAGTTAACACAGAGAAGGGCAAAACAAAAAGGGGAACAGGTGTTATCCCGTTCCCCATTTTCTCGTTGAGCCCTCCCTGACGGTCGGGCTTCTGCCCCGCTTAGGCGGGCGCGGGGTTGCCGCCGGTAATTGGCGGCAGGATTGGTTTCAGCGGACTGGCTGAGGGCTCTTTGATCTGTGGCCGCTCTTCTTCTGCAGCAACTTCAGTCGGCGCCGGCTCTTCAAGCGGCAGACCGGCAACGATGCGGCGGATCTCGACTCCGTCAAGTGACTCACGCTCAAGCAAGCACTCGGCCAGGCGAACCAGAGTATCGCGATTCTCCTCGATGATCTTCTTGGCGCGTTCGTACTGCGCCGTAATGATCTTCTTAACTTCCTGATCGATCTTGATCGCGGTGTCTTCGGAAAAGTCGCGGTGCTGAGCGATCTCACGTCCGAGGAAGATCTGTTCTTCCTTCTTGCCAAAGGTCAGCGGGCCCATCTCGGACATGCCGTATTCGCAAACCATCGCGCGCGCCAACTCAGTGGCTCGCTCGATATCGTTCGCGGCGCCGGTGGTGATGCTGCCGAGGAAGGTTTCCTCCGCGATGCGGCCACCCATCAGAATCGCGATCTGGCCGAGCAGATATTCTTCGGTGTAGTTGTGACGATCGCCTTCAGGAAGCTGCTGCGTCACACCCAGAGCCATGCCGCGCGGAATGATCGTTACCTTGTGTACGGGATCGGCGTTTGGCACTTTCAAACCGACTAACGTGTGGCCACCTTCGTGATACGCCGTGACACGCTTTTCTTCGTTGGAGATCACCATGCTTTTGCGCTCGGCGCCCATCAGGACTTTGTCTTTTGCCAGCTCGAAGTCGCCCATCGCCACAAACTTTTTGTTGTAGCGCGCCGCGTTCAGCGCGGCTTCATTGACGAGATTGGCGAGGTCGGCGCCGGTAAAGCCGGGTGTGCCGCGCGCGATAATGCTGATGTCGACGTCTTCGCTGAGCGGAATCTTGCGCGTATGAACTTTCAAGATGCCTTCGCGGCCACGCACGTCGGGTCGAGATACGACGACGCGGCGATCAAAACGCCCCGGCCGTAACAGCGCCGGATCCAACACATCCGGGCGATTCGTTGAGGCGATCAGGATCACGCCGTCATTAGATTCAAAGCCGTCCATCTCGACGAGCAACTGATTCAATGTTTGCTCGCGCTCATCATGTCCGCCGCCGAGGCCCGCGCCGCGATGACGACCAACCGCGTCGATCTCGTCGATGAAGATTATGCACGGCGCATTCTTCTTGCCCTGCTCAAACAGATCGCGCACACGCGATGCGCCCACGCCGACAAACATCTCGACAAAGTCGGAACCGGAAATTGAGAAGAAGGGAACGTTGGCCTCGCCCGCAATCGCGCGCGCCAGCAAGGTCTTGCCCGTTCCCGGCGGACCCATCATCAGGACGCCTTTGGGAATGCGGCCGCCGAGTTTCTGAAACTTCTGC
>JBGQJU010000048.1:0-41181 GCA_041499185.1 Pyrinomonadaceae bacterium
ATGTTAGACCTTCGTTGATGTTTGATGTGATCATGGCGGTGTCGACTACTCCTTGTGATAACGCGGCAGTTGAGTTGTAACCATCAATATAAAACAGAACTGCCCGCCACTTGAAGCGGGCAGCGTTTCCTTACGTTGATGAATGACAGACGGCACACAAGTTTCGGTGCTGCGCACGGTCGGCACAACCGCCTGTCAACAGAATCTTTAGTCGCGAAAATCTTCGTAATCCCTGCTCAATCGATCAAGGCCGGCAACGATGCCAGCCAATTTAGCGTTCCAGCCTGCCGGAGTTCTGCTTACCACTGTTTTCGTTGTTTGTCTTGTTTCCGAAATGGGCGCCGAACGCCGCTGGTACCAGTGCAGCGCAGCCAGCGCACCAAGGGTCAAAATCGCCAGAATCAGAATCGCGATCACCACTGTCAACAGCGGCGATCGCGTTGCGGGAACATCCGTGTAAACCTTTGAATGGTGTGGAGTGATTTCTGGATCATCCTGGCCCTGGTCGCGCATCAGCCTGGTGTAGGCTTCGACCGCCTCCTTTTCATCGAAACCCACGCAGCGCGCATAAGCCTTGACGAAGCTGCGATTGAAGATCCCGCCCGGCAGTCGTTTGTAGTCGTTGGTTTCGATCGCTTCGAGGTAACGCATCGAGATGCGCGTCTGATCGGAAATCTCGCGCAAAGCCATGCCTCGTTCCTCGCGCGCGACTCGCAACTGTTGACCGATAGTAGTTGCCATCACCAATCCGCGTCGCCTTAGCGTTTAGTCGGTTGGTTGTCCTAAACTCCGGCGATGCCAGTGTGGGAATGATTGCCTATCCTTTGCTGGGATCGCGCGGCGCTTAACGAAGCCCTATGTTGTAAGACCGCTTACCTTTGGCCGC
Organism: Pyrinomonadaceae bacterium; assembly: GCA_041499185.1. Lineage (GTDB taxonomy): Bacteria > Acidobacteriota > Blastocatellia > Pyrinomonadales > Pyrinomonadaceae > JAOAPY01. Next base: position 887 of record JBGQJU010000048.1, read on the forward strand.
AATATAGCTTGGGCTGCTAAACGTTGTCAAACTTTTACTGGCTCAAAAGTTTGAGTGCTCTTGATTCTTCGCTCGCAGGGTGGTACGTTGACGACATCGGTGAGTGGAACGTCGCTTCAATTTCTAAAACAGGAGAAGTGAGGATGCAGGAGACCTTAGAAGCATTAGGAATGGTGGAGACTAAAGGCTTCGTCGGCGCGGTCGAAGCGGCCGACGCAATGGTCAAAGCCGCTAACGTACGACTCTTGGGAAAAGAGTATATCGGTGCTGGTTACGTCACGATATTTGTGCGTGGAGACGTGGGCGCGGTCAAAGCTGCGACTGATGCAGGCGCGGCTGCCGCTCGGCGAGTCGGTGAATTGATTAGTGTGCACGTAATCCCCCGACCGCATGCCGAGGTCGAGCGCGTGTTGCCCTTCAACGGACGCACTGGCTTTAGCCCGGATGAGAGAGCGCTGCAAGGCGGCGCCCGCGGGCAGTTGGGGCAGGGCGAGGGACGCACGCTGCCAGCCGGCACACGCGAAACGGCAAAAGAGAGAGCCAGATAGATTCGCCATTGGCGATTGCCAATTTCCAATTGCCGATTTGTGATTGGGGGTTTCAAAAGGCGGATGATCTGCGAAATCACAAAGCGTCAACACAAACGATGGTGAAGTGAGCAAGGACTGCCGATTGGCTTCAAATTGGCAATCGGCAATTGGCAATCGGAAATGGCCTTGGAGGCTCACGATGTCGGACAAGGACCTTGTATCGGTGCAACAAGCGCGCGACCTGGTTGAAGCGGCGCACCGCGCCCAGGCTGAGTTGGTCCGCTTCGATCAGGCGAAAATCGATCGTATCTGCGAGGCGATGGCGAGGGCGGCGTTGCGCGAATCGGCGCGATTAGGAGCTTTAGCGGTTGAAGAGACGGGCTACGGCATTCCCGCAGACAAGCAGGAGAAGAATCGTTTCGCTGCCGAGGACGTGTGGAACTACTTTCGCGGCCTGCGCACCGTAGGCGTTGTTTCTGAATCGAAAGACGTCGTAGAGATCGCCAGTCCGCGGGGCGTCGTGGCCGGAATCATTCCCTCGACCAACCCAACCTCAACAGCGATATTCAAAGTTCTGATCGCGATCAAATCGCGCAACGCCGTTGTACTTTCTCCGCATCCCTCCGCAGCGCGCTGCATCAACGAGACGGTTCGCGTGATGCGTGAAGCAGGCCTTAAAGAGGGTCTGCCGGCAGAGGCGATTGGCTGCATGACGACGGCGACCATCGAAGGCACGGAAGCGCTGATGAAGCACAAACAGACGGCTGTCATTCTGGCAACCGGCGGCATCGGTTTGGTGCGCGCGGCGTATTCTTCGGGAAAGCCGGCCTTTGGAGTTGGCCCTGGCAACGTTCCCGTATTCATTGAACGAACAGCCGACGTGCCCAAGGCAGTGCAGGATATCCTGACGGGCACATGCTTTGATAATGGAACCATCTGCGCTTCTGAACAATCGGTTGTCGTGGATGCTCCCGTTGAAAAGGCGGTGCGCGAACAGTTCAAGCTTCAGGGCGGGCACTTTCTTTCCCCCGCGGAAGCAGAGCAGTTAGCGAAGATAGTTGCGACGCCGCAGCGCTCATTGAATCCGGCAATTGTGGGAAAGTCGGTTGAGGTTATCGCCAAGATGGCCGGACTCAGTGTTCCCTCGGGCACGCGCTGCCTCCTCGCGGATGTCGGCGGTGTGGGTCGCGACTTTCCACTTTCGATGGAGAAGCTATCGCCGATTCTCGCGTTCTACGTTGCTGACGGACTCGAGCGCGGAGCTGAGCGCAGTTTTGAAGTTCTTAGTTATGGTGGGATGGGCCACACCGCCGGAGTGCACACGCGTTCACGCGAAGCCGCGGTGAGATTTGGCGCCGCCGTGCCAGCGTCGCGCGTTACGGTCAACACGCCGACGACGCACGGTGCGATCGGATTCTCGACCGCGCTGCCGCCGTCGATGACTCTAGGCTGCGGCTCGTGGGGCGGCAATGTAACATCCGACAACGTTTCACCACTTCACTTGATGGACATTAAGCGCGTTGCGTTTGAAACAAGACCGGTGAAGAGCGTACGGCCTGCTGTTTCGGCCGCGCATTCCGAGAGCACCGTTAGGGCCTGGAACCCGGACAAGCATCAAGAGATTGTTGGACAAACACGACCAGCAGTCGCTCAATCGTCGGGCCGAGCGCCGGTGGCGACTTCCGCCGGCAAGATTGGACGCGAAGAAATTGCCGCCATCGTCGACCGATTCCTCGCTGGACGGCGGGCGGATGATACATCGTCGTCGGCGCCGACAACACCAGCGTCGCAACAACACGTGGAAGTAGAAGCTGGCAGCATGTACGCGGGGCCGAGACCCGGCGGCAACAGTGAAACGCGAGCTGGAAATGGTGGATCGTCTGCGCCGACGTCGCCTGCCGCGTCGCGTGGTGTGGAGTCAAGCGCAAATGGTCACCAGGCAATCGATTTCGTGAGCGAAGACGACGTGCGGCGCGCGATTCAGAAGGGCGAGAAGATTTACATCAACTCCAAAACAATCATTACGCCCGCCGCGCGCGATCTCGGCGAGCCGGCTGAGGTGTTTGCGAGAGCTTAAAAAGGTGCCAGGTGTCGGGTGTCAGCAGGAATTCTGATACCGACACCCGACACCCGTTACCTAATCTTATGTTCCTAGGCAAAGTCGTCGGCACCGTTTGGTCCACAAAGAAATCGCCGGATCTTGAGGGCGTGCGTTTCCTGATCGTTCATCCTTACGATCTGGACAAACAGCCTACGAAGAACATCGTGGTGGTCGCTGATCGCATGGGCGCGGGAACCGGCGAGACGGTAATGTGTGCTTTCGGCAAGGCCGCGCGCACCGCGATAGGCAATCAGGAGATGGCAATTGAAGCGGCGGTGGTTGCCATTGTGGACCGAGTCGACCTCACTGAAACTCTATCGGAAGAAATGCGTGTGGCAGCGCGCGAATTGCTGGCGCGCGACAACGGCAGACCCTAAGCATTTTCGATTGCCGATTGCCGATTGCCAATTGAAGCAACCAACCGGTCTTGTCAGGTCGCAAAATCGGCAATCGGCAATCGAAAATCGGAAATGCATTCATGGCCAATGAAGAATTGATTTATCGCATCACGCGCGCGGTCTACGGACGTTTGGGAACAACGGCCGACGAGCAGACGGTTGAACAGTTAGTCACAGACATCTATCGCGAGATCGAACCCAATCTTCGCGCCAACGGCACACCTTCTTTATCTATTCCGGATACAAGTGGTTCTTTTGCGAGCCAGTCACGTAGTGAGGGTTCTTCGGATCGAATGATCATCTCAGTGTTTGGTCTCGATCATCCTGGAATCGTTGCCGGAGTGTCGCAGATACTTGCCGCGGCCGATTGCAGCATAGTCGACATCAATCAGACCGTGGTGCAGGGAAAGTTTGCGATGGTGATCATTGCCGATACGGCGCGCGCGCGCGAAAGCGCGACTGAATTGAAGGAGCGGCTGAAAACTGAGGGCGAGCAGTTAGGCGTGAGGATCTATGCGCAGCGCGAGGATCTCTTCAATGCCATGCACCGGGTTTAGGAATTTGCGATTTTAGACTTTTGATTTTCGATCTCGACTCGTTACCATGCAGACTTCAAATCGCAGATCGGCAATCGCAAATCGAAAATCACTTTATGTCTGAACCAGAAATCTCACGTCGGTGTCGGGAATGCGGCGCGTCAATTCGGGTGCGCGCATTTTTTTGCCCGCAGTGTGGCCAAGCTTTCGTGCAAGAAGCGTCCGAAGCGAAGCCCGCGCCCGCCGGCGCAGAAGAGAAAGGTGCGGAGTCGGACGTCACGGACGGTCGGAGCGCCGGGGCCGATGGTTCGCCGGCGGAGCACCATTCCAAAGTGAGCGTTCATCGGGCTACAGCCGCAGCGCGCGATGTGTTTGAAGACAACGTGCTCCCTCGCGTCGAGAAACTGCGCCATGTTTCCAGCGTTGTGCTCGATGAAGCGGGATACGATCCGAGTCTGCGTTTCGTCCTGCTTGCCGTGGTGCTCTTCGTGCTTTTCCTCGTGCTGCTGTTGTTGAGTAAGTGGTTGGGATAGATTTCTAGAGGTTTCGAGTTTCGAGTTTCAAGCTCCAAGTTTCGAGTTAGGAATAGCGAGCTTCAAGTCCTTCAGGTCACCCAAGTCGGCGTAGTGGATCTTGGCGCCGCAGGTGGGCTCAGATGAGAGAGACTGGATCGAATCGGCAATCGGCAATCGACAATCGGCAATGATCTGATGGAATACTCTCAAGCCGAAATCCTTCAGACCGTGGCGATGACGGAGATGGAACACCTTGACGTGCGCACCGTCACGCTGGGCTTGGGTCTGCTCGACTGTGCCAGCGATTCGATGCAAAGCACGGCCGAGCGCGCGCGCCAGAAGATCGAGCGTGTGGCCGCGCGCCTCGTTCAAACCGTCGATGAGATCGGCGATGAGCTGGGCATCCGTGTCGCCAACAAACGCATTGCCGTCACGCCTGTCTCACTAATAACTGAAGGAGCGAGCGGCGATCCGGTAGAGGTCGCGCGCGCCATCGACGAAGCAGCGGCGACGGTCGGTGTCGACTTCATCGGTGGTTACTCGGCCCTGGTCCCCAAAGGTGCTACGCGCGCCGAGACGGAGTTCATCGATTCCATTCCGGAAGCGCTGGCAGCTACAGAACGTCTCTGCTCTTCCGTAAACGTGGCGACCACGCGCGCTGGGATCAATATGGATGCCGTCCGACAGGTCGGGCGCATGATCAAAGAAGCAGCGGAGCGCACACGCGATCAGGGTGGCATCGCTTGCGCAAAGTTTGTTTGTTTCGCCAACGCGGTCGAAGACAATCCGTTCATGGCGGGGGCGTTTCACGGTGTGGGCGAGGCAGAAGCCGTGATCAACGTCGGTGTCTCGGGGCCAGGCGTGGTCAATCACGCCGTGAGACACGCGCCGCGCGATCTGCCGCTGCACGAGCTGGCGGAAACGATCAAGAAGCTTTCCTTCAAGCTCGCGCGCGCCGGAGAGTTGGTGGGCCGCGAAGCAGCGCGGCGCCTCGGGCTGCCGTTCGGCATTATCGATCTTTCGCTCGCGCCAACGCCCGTGCCCGGTGATTCAGTTGCGGAGATCATCGAAGCAATGGGATTCGAGCGCGCCGGTACGCACGGAACCACTGCGGCGCTCGCGCTTCTTACTGATGCTGTAAAGAAGGGCGGCGCGATGGCCAGCGGATCAGTGGGCGGCATGAGCGGAGCGTTCATTCCTGTCTCCGAAGATGCGGGAATGATCGAAGCCGCGCGCGCCGGCGCCTTGTCCATAGACAAGCTCGAGGCCTGGACCAGCGTCTGCTCCGTTGGCATCGACATGGTTGCCGTTCCCGGTTCAACCTCCGCGGAAACGATTGCCGCGATCATCGCCGACGAGATGGCCATCGGTGTGATGAACAATAAAACCACGGCCGTTCGAATCATTCCGGTGCCTGGAAGGGAAGTCGGCGAGATAGTCGAATTCGGCGGCCTGCTCGGTAGTGCGCCGATCATGCCAGTCAATGTTTTCTCCTCAGCGGAATTTATTCGCCGCGGCGGGCGCATTCCCGCGCCGATTCACTCGCTGCGCAACTGATCCTGCGGCTCATTTCGCCATCTGACCAGTCGCTTTTGGTAGAAGTATTATGACGGGCGTTAGCATATTTCTTAGTGTTTGCTATGGAGGGCTTACCATCTCCGTTAGCCAATCGAGTAAAGATAATTCGCCAAAGGATAAAGACCCAGTAGCAAAATCGTTGGAGAAAAACTGGGACAAGTTGCCCGGCAGGATAGGCTTGTCGCGAATCCTAATGCTAAGGCAGCTTGGGACAATACGGTGCCAAAGACTGGGAAGTACTGCCCAACGCGATGACTCTTGGGTTCTTCTCGTTCGCGAAGCTTCTCATGTACCGTGATCTTGATTCGCAGAATTGGCCCGATGCAAATGGACTTCTCGGCCACTCCATGATCACGAGTCTGCTTTCGGATGGATTCCAACGAGCGGAACACATCATCCCTAGTGACGCAAATCTAGATGAGATCATACCTGTTTCAAAATTGGATCACGTTGTAGACGCCGATAGTTCACAAACTATCGCGATTGAACGAGTGCGCGCAGGCGATAGCGCTGTCATTCAAGGACCACCTGGAACTGGAAAGAGTCAGTCGATATCTAACATCATTGCGAGTGCAGTCCTTGACGGCAAGAAGGTGTTGTTCGTAGCCGAAAAGTTGGCCGCGCTGCAAGTCGTGAAGCGCCGATTGGAAAACGAAGGCTTGGGCGCGCTGTGCCTGGAACTACACAGCAACAAGGCAAACAAGCGCGCAGTGATTGAAGAGATTGGTCGCACGTGGAAACTCGGTCGGCCCGTACCGCTTAATCTCGAATCGGTGGTGCCGAAGCTTGAGGCCCAGCGAGCGGTTCTGAACAGACATGTTGTTTCTCTGCACGAGCCGCATCTTCCCAGTTCCGTTACCCCTTTCGTGATGATGGGAGAGCTTGCTTCTCTGAACGATCGCGGCCGCGAAGCTGCGGATCTTGTATTCCCTGAAGCGGAAACGTGGACACGCGAGGATTTGAAAGAGCATCGAAAGCTAGCCGAAGAATTGGCAACACGCGTCGAAGAAATCGGCTTGCCTGCACAGCACAACTGGCGAGGTGTGTGTCGAGAAATGGTTTTGAAAATAGATCTCGATCCGCTGGAGTCCCGAATTTACTCTTTGGCGGAGAAGCTCTCCTCTCTGGTCGAAAAGTCTAACGCCTTGGCGTCAGTTCTAGCCCAACCGTCTCCAACTAGCCTCGACGAAGTCGAACGCCAGCGTGTTGTTGCCGAATATGTGGCGAAGGCTCCTACTGTCGACAAACAAGCTTTGTGCGATGGAGTGTGGAACGCTGGCCTAGACAGCCTACGTGATCTTCTCGATGAAGGACGCAAGTTCGCTAGCGCGTTTGGACGAGTCGGACAGCAAGTAACTGAATCGACGTGGGAAGCTGACTTTTCAGCGTTACGCGGTGAAATCGCTACCCGCGGACGATCCTTCCTGCGGTTTCTCTATTCCGATTATCGTCAGGCCATTCGAAACGTGCGAGCAGCGCTCAAAATCGAGTTGCCAAAGGACTATTCCGATCGTCTTTCAATCTGTGACGCCATGATTGCCGGTCAAAGCGCATTACGCCGCATTCGTGGCGGAGAATCGCTGGGGCGATCTGCGTTTGGAAGTTTGTGGCGCAACGAGAAATCAAATTGGGATCAGCTAGAGGCAGTTCTGAATTGGGTGACGCAGCAGCAGGAAGTGGGCCTTGACTCGAACTTCAGGCAGATGTTCTCTACGGTGCAAGATCAGAAACAAGTAGCCGCACTGGTTAACCAGCTTTCAGCCACAGCAGATCGAGCTAAGACAGAATTGACGGACCTGTTTCAGGAGCTAAGTCTTGACTGCAACATCGCATTCGATGCTCCAATGTTGAATACTGTTCCTCTCAAAACGCTTACCGAGCGATGCTCAATTTGGCTCTCAGACATGGAAGGGTTGTCGCGCTGGAACAATTACTTCGTGCGCGCGAGAAAGGCGCGAGAACTCAAACTTAGTCAGCTTGTAGACAGATTGGAATCGGGTGCTATTGAACCGAAGTCAGTGTCTGATTGTTTTGATCGTATCTACTATGGCCAGTTGCTTCGCGAAATTACTCGTCAAAAGCCAGAGTTGGCCCAGTTCGATGGAATGCTGCACAGCAATCATGTGGCGGAATTCCGACATCTGGACAAAGAGCGGCTTGCGCTAGCTAAGTATCGAACGCTTATGGCCCACCATGGAGGTCTTCCGCCTCTCGACTCCGGAGTAGGCTTGACTGGGATCGTCAGAGCTGAGATGGAGAGAAGGCGTGGTCACCGACCGGTTCGAAAGCTACTGAAGGACGCGGGCTCAGTAGTACAAGCAATTAAGCCGGTGTTCATGATGAGCCCGCTTTCAGTTGCGCAATTTTTAGAACCAGGCGCGGTAGAGTTTGACTTGCTCGTCATTGATGAAGCAAGTCAAGTACAACCTGTCGATGCGCTCGGCGCGGTGGCTCGCTGCAAACAAATCGTTGTCGTCGGGGATGACAAGCAACTCCCGCCTACGCGGTTTTTCAATAGACTCACTTCCAATGCCGACGAGTCGGACGATTATGATGAAACTGAACAACCTCAAACTGCGGAGGCTCGCGATATCCAAAGCATTCTGGGGCTTTGTTCCGCACGAGGTCTCTTGCCAGAGATGCTTCGGTGGCACTATCGAAGCCGACATCATTCATTGATCGCCGTTTCAAATCATGAGTTTTACGAAGACAAACTTTATATAGTACCGAGCCCATATTCTGCGTCTGGTAGCCTTGGCCTCAAATTCAATCATGTTCCGGAAGGCGTTTACGATCGCGGCGCATCGCGAACCAATAGAGTTGAAGCCAAAGCTGTTTGTCGCGGCATCCTGAAACACGCACGCGAGGATCATCAAAAGAGTTTGGGTGTAGCAACGTTTTCTATTCAGCAGAGGCAAGCAATCGAGGATGAGTTGGAATTGCTCCGACGCGAAAACCCTGACGTTGAGTCATTCTTTTCGTCGCACTACGTGGAACCTTTCTTTATCAAGAATCTTGAAAACGTGCAGGGTGACGAGCGCGACGTGATCTTCATTTCCGTAGGGTATGGTCGGGACGCTAACGGATATATGGCGATGGGCTTCGGTCCGCTCAGCGTCGAAGGCGGAGAACGTCGACTCAACGTCTTGATCAGTAGAGCCAAGTTGCGCTGTGAAATCTTTTCGTCGATCACGGCGGATGACATTGATCTTGAAAGAGCACGCAGTCGCGGAGCAGCCGCATTCAAGGCCTTCCTTTCGTTCGCTCAAACCGGACGACTTCCAATATCGCAACCGTCAGGTGGAGAGGAGCAGTCTCCCTTTGAAGAAGCCGTCGCCCAGGCAGTTGAATCTTTAGGCTATCAGGTTCACCGACAAGTTGGCATTGCTGGGTTTTTTGTTGACTTAGGCGTACTCCATCCGAAACAGCCTAGTCGATATGTGCTCGGCATTGAATGCGATGGGGCCGCATACCATCACTCACGCTCCGCACGTGACCGAGATCGTCTGCGCCAGGCGGTCCTTGAAGATCACGGATGGATAATCCATCGAATCTGGAGCACTGACTGGTTCCAACGGCCGTTTGAACAACTTCGCAAGGCTGCTGAAGCTATTGCGCGCGCCGAGAGCGCAATCGATGAGAATACGCTTGAGGAGTTGCCGTCCTCCCACTTTGAGGTTACGACCGAGGCAGAAAACGGAATCGAGCGTGAGACTATTTTTGAAATCGATAATCGAGGCATCAGCAGTTTGTCTGAACCTTATGGCGAAGCGCGTTTTGACGTTCCAAGCAAATTAGAGCCGCACGAACTTTACACCAAAGATATGGCAGCTATTGTGCTGCGCATCGTGGAGCACGAAGGCCCAATTCACGAAGAGGAAATCGTAACCCGAGTGCGTATGCTCTGGGCCAAGGGTCGCGCCGGTTCTCGCATTCATGATGCAGTTGCGCGCGCTATCCACTCACTTGTAGTAAGCAAAGTGTGCGTGAGAGAGGACGAGTGCCTGACGTTACCTGGCTCCGCAGTGCGAGTTCGGAATCGCGCGAACGTCATGTCTCCGACCCTAAGGAAGCCAGAGCATCTCCCACCATCTGAAATTCGCTGTGCAATCTTATCGATCCTGGATGCAAGCCACGGAGCGGCAAGAACTGAAATACCAGTGGCGGTGGCACGGCTATTAGGCTTTCAGTCGACAAGCGCTCAATTGAAGGCGGTAACTGAATCACAAATCGGCAACTTGGTTCGAGCGGAAAAGATCGAAGAGGTGAATGGTATGCTGAAAATCGTTCCGGTCCAATCATCTACTCCATGATCGGGCTGACGGTTCGAGTCAATCAACAACCGCGCGTTTATCGCTGCCGAATAAACTTGATTCGCGAATAACCTCTGTGCACTTGGCGTTCACCCGAGGGCGGTGAGTCCGCAGCCGGAGTCAGGTGGTTTTTGTGGAGAGCATGTTAGTCGTGGCGCTGCGTGAAGTTGACGAGATGGTCGAATTCGGCCGCCTGCTCGGCAGCGCCCGGATCATGCCCGTCAGCCTTTTCTCCTCGAAGGAGTTTATTCGCCGCGGCGGTCGCATTCCCGCGCCGATTCATTCGCTGCGAAACTAATTAGCAACGCTCGGAACGTTCCGTAGACCGGGGTCTCACACCACTTGTCAGACAGATTTGAACTTGACTTCCTCATAAACGTCCCGCAACGAGAGCGTGCAGTCAATGGAAGCGAGGGTCAGCCCAGCATCCAAGTCCGTCAGATCTTCGCGCATCCATTTGCTGTCTGATTGTCGGATATAGTGGATCACACGGGGCGTGTCCTGGGCCACGAGCAGATATTCGCCGAAGGTGGGAATGGCTTGGTAAGCGGTAAACTTGTCTTCGCGGTCGCGAGCCTCAGAACTCGGCGAGAGCACCTCCACAATCAGCGCGGGATTCATCAAGGCATCCACGCCGCGAATGTGTTCGTACTTCAGCTCGCCGCATGCCACAGTGACATCGGGATAACGGTAAGGTGGGAGAGTCGGCGTCTTTACGGGCAAGCCGGCGGTGAAGGCCCGGCCCGGCCCGCCACTCAGTTGCAGTCTAAGTCGGAAAAACACGTTGCCGCAAATCTGAGTGTGCGCCTCACTGCCGCCGCTCATGCAGACGATGTCGCCATCCCAATATTCGTAGCGCGCATCGCCCGCGTGCTCTAAGGCAAAATATTCGTCCAGCGTGTAGAATGGCCGAGGGACGTCTTTTAAATCAGCGACCATTGATCTGCCACCTTACTTTTACGTGCGTGAGCATCTAGACGCGAAACCCTTGTCTGCACCACTCAAACGCCTTTGATATGGAGAGTCTAGCATGAACACCGAAGTCAAGACACATGGGATCATCTTTAGACCGGTCAGGTCGAAAGCGTGCGCAGCACGCTCAAGTAACTTTCAGATCACCCGGTTCGCGAATAACCTCTGTGCCCTTGGCGTTCACCGGGCGGTAAGTCCGCAGCGGAGTCGGGTGGCATGTCTAGTCTTGGGGCTGCGCGAAGTTGACGCAGAAATATAGCGTGCTGCGCACGCTTTGCGGACAGGATTTCCGCGCTCCCAGCAGGACGTTGCGCGCTCCAAGTCAAAGCGTCCTTAATTAGCTTCAAACTTGTGGTATTCTTCCGCTTGCTCGGCGACTTAGCGCAGCCCGTGTGGCTGGATTCTGAAAGGTGTCACTATGCAAGAAGCACTTGGCATGGTTGAATGCAAAGGACTGGTCGCGATGATCGAGGCGGCGGATGCGATGGTCAAAGCTGCGAACGTGCATCTCGTCGGCTATGAAAAGATTGACGCGGGACTCGTGACCGCAATCGTCCGCGGCGAAGTGGCGGCCGTGCGCAGCGCGGTCGATGCGGGCGCCGCGGCGGCAAAGCGCGTCGGCGAGGTCGTAGCTACACATGTGATCCCGCGTCCGCATGTGGATGTGGACAGTGGGATACCTGTTTTACGCACCGGCGAGACGACGAGAAAGAAGATCAGCGGCTCGGTCAGAGCAAATCGCTAAGAGCAAAGGGCTAAGAGCGAAGAGCCAGGAGCCAGCAGCTAAGAACCCAGCGAACTCCCTCGGATGCATCGACGTGAACAAGCCATCGCCAGGGTGCTCTGGATATTCCCGCTTACCGTTTTTCTGCTATTGACTCCTCTACCTACCGTCGCACAACAGCCCTTCTATACCGACGATGCGGATGTCACGGATAAGAAGAAACTGCACTTTCAGTTAAGCAACGAATACGACATTCTGCAGCGTTCCGCCTATCCCAGCCTGCGCCAGAACACGACGGTGTTCGAGCTGGATTACGGCCTGTTCAATGGAGTGGAGATCGGTGTTGATGGTCCTCTGATTGCGATCTCGAACTCGCGCATAACAACTCCGAAGACCCCTTTTGGTTTTGGCGACCTGGACTTTCATATCAAGTACAACTTTCTCAAGGAGCGCGAAGGCTCGCGATTGCCCGCGCTGACCGCGACGTTGAACGTTGAGCTGCCGACCGGTAACGCGCGCGAGCAAATTGGCTCGGGCCTCACCGACTATTTTCTGAACGGCATCCTGCAAAAGTCAGTAAGCAAGAAAACTAAGTTAAGATTGAACGGCGGGATGCTTTTTGCCGGGAACACGACGACCGGCGAGATCGGCATTAAGACGCGGGGCAAGGTCTTTGTCGGCGGCGCTTCGCTAGTGAAGCAACTTACACCGAAACTCGATCTTGGAGTTGAATTAACTGGCGCGATTACCAGCAGCCTAAAAGTAAGCAGGGGTCAATTGCAAACTCTAGTCGGCGGAAACTATGCCGTAACGAAAAAGATGACCTTTGACTTTGGAATCCTCGCCGGCAAGTTCGCGGCCAGCCCGCGCGCAGGTGTGCAGCTTGGGATCTCACTGGATTTCTGAGCAACGCCGGATTGGATATGCTTGCCACTTTCGAAGGGCATACTGCTGATCCCATTGATCAGCGCGGGAATCGCTTTGAGCCGAACGACATTTGGGGAGGGACGCATGCCACGAAAACAACGAAACAAGTTGAGCCAGTTCCTGGAACAGTTCTCGCTGAAAGCTACGAAAGCAACGGGGACATCTAAGGCTTTCATTCTTGCCGTGACCGTTATTATTGTGTGGCTGATCACGGGGCCGTTCTTTCACTTCTCAGACACCTGGCAGCTCGTGATCAATACTGGCACCACAATAGTCACCTTCCTGATGGTCTTCCTGATTCAGCGCACGCAAAACAAAGACGCGCTGGCGATTCACCTCAAGCTGAATGAAATCGTCGCCGCTCTCGAAGGCGCGAGCAATAGACTGATCGATGTCGAGGACCTGACCGAGGAAGAAATTGAAGTCCTCCACGTGCACTACCAGAAGCTCGTCGAGATGGCCAAGAAGGATTTGAAACTTACCAAGAGCCACTCGATTGAAGAAGCGGAGGCCCGGCATAGCGTGAAGTATGCGAAGCGCAGGCTAAGTCAGTGAGTAGCGACGTCGAGTAAATGTCCCACTGACACGTGGCGGCTCAAAGCCTGTTGTCGACGCTTACTGCCGCAGTCATCGACCTAACGTCAGCTTCCTCGTGTCCGCTCGATGGCGAACGCGCTTAACTCTAGCCTTGCGGCCCCAAAGCGTGCGCCATCTGCTGCCAACCAGGACGTCCGCGTATCCGCCCTCCGCCAACATGAAAGGCGCATCAATAACGCCCAGATAGTCCATCTTCATCTGGCCCTTCTTATGTTCCATCTCAAACCATTCCGGCACGACCCAGTCGGACACCTTTACGCCCTGGATCTTATAAGAATTCGACTCTACGGGATCGCAAACCTCAAGGCCGAAGAGCGCGGTTCTGGACCGCCCACCGACTCTGCACTTCCCGATGGCATAGAGATTCACGCCGGGGTCAGCGATCATCTCCAGTAGTTCGTGCGAGAGAGTGGTGGTGTACTCGCCCGAGGCCGCGATGTCGTCCTTCGCGAAGAGATACGTGATAGGTTTGCCATCCTTGATGTGATAGCCCAGGTATCCGCCTTTGCCGGCCGTGTCCTTAATGATCACCTTCATGTCGTAGCGCTTGGCATTGAATACCAGGTGCGCGCCCCAGCCCCAAACCGGTTCAAAGTCTCGCGTGATCTGTTTCTGCAACGCGGGAATAATGCGCTTCACGTCGGCGTCAGAGACGACTTTTGACTTATTGACTATGCAAATTGTGGGGTTCATTACTCATCTCTCCTGTCTTGAGTTTGTTGTCGATCAGCGAATGAGCCAAAGACACTTTTGAACGCTGATTCTGTAAGTGCGTGCAACCGCCGAGCACCAATCTGTATTCGCGAGGCAACGGGACAATATGCCAGGTGCTGTCCGCGAGTCAAATGTTATCGTGATGTTTTCATTTTTTCTCAAAGGTGCTAATCTCCGCGGCTCTAGTGAAGAATTTGCAACCAGGGCCGGGAGGGATGCATGGCTCGCGATGCCGCCACCACTGATCGACTGCGCCAGCTAATTTCAAGGCTCGGGTCAATGACTAAGGACGGCGCCCTGCACTGGGAAAGAGAGGCTGGCTCGGCGCACCGCTACGCGCGTTGGAACAACAACCTCTTGATTCTTGGTCCGGATGCGCCACTGAGCGACAAGCACGTGCCACGCTACCTGTTCGTTACTCCGTTTGACTCGCCTGCCTGCCTCGAGATCAATTCGAATGATGAGGAACTGGGCCACGCGCTGTCAGAGTTGGTCGGGGCGGTAGAGTCGGCAACCAGGGATGAGCCGCCCACTGATCCGTTTGCGCTGACAGATGACGTTCTTGCCCGCTTAGCCAATTGAAATCGTTCGTTCGATCCTTAGGTTGTCGTAATCGTACGACGATTTGAACCCGCTTGGGAGGAATAATAGAAGCTATGGCCACCGAGATAACATTGAGCGAAGAAGCTGAGAGCCTTTCGCGGGTTCCTCTCTTCAAGCGTCTGGAGCCACACGAACTGGAAAAACTTGCGGAGGAAGTTGATCAGGTTAACTACAAAACCGGCGACGTAATATTCAACGAGCGTGACCGGGGTGACGCGCTGTACGTTGTCGAGACGGGTTCGGTGCGCATCTGGGTCTGGGACCAGGATGTGCAAGAGGTCACGCTGGCGGAGCTCAAGCCAGGAGAGTTTTTCGGCGAGCTAGCCGTGCTCGATCGCGGCGAGCGTTCGACCAGCGCGACGGCGATCGTTGATACGCATCTGCACCGCTTGAGCAGCGATGATTTTCAGCAGTTCTTGATGGAGCACCCGGATTGCGCGATCGATGTCATCTGCGAGATCGGAACGCGCATGAGGCAGACGAACCAGCTCGTTTCGCAACGCGTGTCGCGCAACATTAATAAGGAGATGGAAGAAAAGTCGACCATCGGCCAGCGGGTGGCCGACAAGGTCGCTTCATTCGGGGGCTCGTGGTCATTCATTTTCATTTATTGTGGCGCTCTCCTTTTCTGGATAGGCGTCAATACGTTCATGCTCGCTCATTATGGCCACGGTGAGAACGGGGCCCAATTCGATCCCTACCCGTACATCCTCTTGAACCTGATGCTCTCAATGACCGCGGCGCTGCAGGCGCCCGTGATCATGATGTCGCAAAACCGCGCCGCCGAAAAAGACCGGCTGGCTGCCGAGCAGGATTTCAAAGTGAACCTGAAAAGCGAATTGATGCTGGAAGAACTTGTGCGCAAGAGCAGCGGCCGCGACGCGCAGATCGAGGAGTTGGTGAATGTCGTCAGCTCGTTGCGGGACACGAAGGGAAATGGCGGCGGCCAACCTCATTCATGAGCATTTCCGCGGAGCGAAAACGTATGGCCACGGCATGCCGTGCCCTTTTCGATTTTGTGGCGCAAGTCGTTAAGGCGACTTGGGTGGACCACTGGCCGGCCGCGAGGTGTTTCCGGTGCGCGACGCGGGAGTTTTCACAGGTGAAGCGCCTTCCCTGGGGGCGAGGCGGCCACTCCGGGTCAGAGCGATCCGCTTGTCGCGGCTCGCGCCGTCATCCACCACGACACGAATCGCGCGATACGAGCCGTCGCGCGTTTTGTTTGTCGGGTTGTAGGCAAGCACGTACTGCGTACGCAGATCCCGCACGATAGCGCGGGCAATCTCTGGAAGCTCAGACAACGACTGCGGAAAGAAGGCACGCCCGCCGGATTCGGTAGCCAGCTTATTGATCAAGTTGATGGCCTTGTCGCGGGGGCTCTTTCTGATGAATCCGGCGTCCTTATCGAGTTCGTTGACGAACCCGATCACATAAATCTGCACGTCCTCTTCACGCAAGCGCTCGAAGAGCTGAGGCTCCTTGTAATAGCTGTGGCGATCCTCTCCGTCGGTAATGACAATCAGCGCGCGGCGGCGTCTGTCATTGTCGTTGCCCTTCTTGTACTCCGCGACATGCTCAGCGGCAAGATAGACACCATCGATGACGGCGGTATCCCCACCTTCGATGTAAAGATTCTCCAAACCATCCAGCAATAAATCCTTTTCTGCCGTGAATTCCTGGAGTGTTTGAATGTTGTCGCTGGCGACAAAGCGCTCAAGAAAGGTCTCGTCTCCGGGCTTATTGCTATTGATGATTGTCTTGGCCGCGTCGATTACGCTGGTCAACTGACTACGAAGGGATCCGGAAGTGTCAACGGCGAGTCCGTAACTGATCGGTACTTCTTCGCGCGAGAAGTCGAAAACCGGCTGTGGCACGCCGTCTTCAAAAACATGAAACTCATTCTGCCGCACGTTGTCGATTGGGCGATTGTTGCGATCGATCACCCGTATGTTCAGCGTCACCAATTCGGTGTTGATCCTAAGCGTGCTCTCCGGATCGATCTCCTGCGAAGGCGTCGGCGTTGGCTTTGGTTTCAGTTTCGGTGGCGGCGGCGCCTCGCCCAGCACTGGGGCGATTTTCCTGGGCGTGGGCGCCGGTGTGGCGGTTGTTCGAGGCGCCGGTGTCTGGCTCGGGAGGTTCGCGGGTGTCGGCGTTGGCGTCGCCGCGGGCTGCGGCCCCGAACGACGCGGGCGTCCGTCTGGTGACTGAGCCCCGCTCAGTCGCGAGGAAAAAAGTAGCGAGCAGAGGGCCGCAAAAACCGCGACAAGTAAAAGGATACGACGCGGCAACTTTGCCCAGTGATTGTTAGAAGCCTTCATTTACCAGATAAGTCCTCACAAAGCTAAAATGCCTAATCGATGCGAATGCTCAGGCCCGGTTCGCCTGATTCTACGAGGCGAATAGTCTATCTCGGCAGGCCGACAATGCGAAGCGCCCCGCACGCCCGACCACAACCTTATCGGGACAGCGTGGCGCTAAAAACCAGTCCGCTCTCTTCCGGCTACTTCGCGGGGGCTGGGGCAAACAGCGTCGCGAACCACTGCGTCCACTGCGCACACTACAAAAGATGCTTTCGGAGAGTTAATGCGTTGCCACCGGGCTACGGCCATACTTCACTTCGAGCCTGTCAGCGAGTAGTAGCCCTCTTTACTGCGCACAAACAGACGCGGCAGACCACGTGGCGGCGTAATCTTCACTTTGATGTGATGCCATCGGCCGTCTTTTGTAAAGTTCGTCGGCTTGTAGCCAATCGAGTATTGGTGACGCAACTCCAAAGCAATCTGTTCGAAGATATCGTCCATCTCAGCACTGGTCCTGGGGAAGAACGCCTTTCCCCCAGAGACATTCGAAAGCTCGTCAAGGGTACCCTGACCTTCCATACCCAGAGGGCTGCCGGGATCGTTGCCGCCGAGAATGCCGATGGCGTACAACACTACATCGGATTCTTTCAAGAGGCGGCGCACTTCGCTGAAGGTGTAACGTGAATCGTTGTCCTGACCGTCGCTAATCAGCAGCAGAGCCCGCTTCGGATGCGTGCCACGTTGCACTTTCTCGACGCCCAGGTAGCAGGCGTCGTAGAGCGCCGTGTTATTGCGAGTCTGAACGAACGTGAGCTTATCAAGTACCGCATTGCCGTCGCGCGTTTTGTCGAGCAAAAGCTGCGCGCGTGAATTGAAAGCGATCAAAAAATACTCGTCCGCATTATGGCTGGTCTGAATAAACCGCGAGAGAGCCTCGCGCGCGCGTCTGATCTTGTCGCCGCTCATCGAGCCCGAGACGTCAAAAATGACGCCGACCGACACCGGCGCGTCGTCGTCGCTGAAAAAAGAAATGTCCTGCGGCAGCTTTTCGTCGAAGACCGCGAAGGCGCTTTTGTTCAGGCCTGAAACGTAACGGCCATAAGGGTCAGTTACAGTGACGGTCAGTGTAACAAGGTCCGAGTTGATAATGATCTCCGGACGGTCCAGTTCCTTTCCGAGTTTTTGCGGTTCGGTTGTCGGCTTTGGTGACGGCGGACTGTCACCTGAAGGTTTCTCCTGAGCTTGGCCGATGCCGGCAAGGAGGAATGTTGCAAGCAGAAAAGCGAAGCACGCGACAAAAGCGATTGCAACCGCATGCCGCTGGCGTGGATTCATGTGACCTTCGGCTCCTTTCGGAAGCACTCGAACTAACGGTCATTGGTCAGAAGGGAACTGCGCCAACACAGATGCGGGTTGGGGATACAGTGATGCCTCAGAATCTTTTAATTGATCCCAACCGGGACTGGCCTGCGTGGGAGACGCCGCGCGCCCGTTCCTTAGCTGTCTATGCTAACTGCTGCCATTGTAGGACAGGGCGTTATTGCGCGCAAGAAAGAAATCCTCCTTTTGGTTTCTATTTTTCATTTCTATTATTGGCTGTGGCCGTTTCGGTCCGGAAGAGGACCGACCGTTGGAGCGGGCGTCGCCGCGGATTCCATGTTCGAGAAGGGCAGGCAAGACTCTCTCTAAGCGATGCGCTCATCGTTTGCGGCGCTACATGGGTGCGCCTTCAATGAGGCTGAAAGGAGACTCGGTCGCGACAGTTCGCGTTAGCCGGAAGCCGGATGCGTCGAAGAGCCGGCGAAACTCTTCTTCCGTGCGTTCGCGCCCGCCGGTCATCACCAGCATGTTGAGATCGATGAACTTCGCAAAGTGAGGTTCGCCACCTGGCGGAATCACTGCCTCGATGACCATCAACCGGCCGTCGTTTGTGATTGCCTTGCGACAGTTTCTTAAAATCGTCGTAGCGCGCTCTTCATCCCAATCGTGGATGATCCATTTTAGAATGTAACCATCGCCACCGGCGGGCACCGCTTTGAAAAAGTCGCCGGTTATGACTTCGCAGCGATCGGCAATACCGGCAGCTTCGATTCGCGGTTGTGCGCCCTGAATCACCTGCGGCGAATCGAAGAGCACGCCTTTCATCGCACGGTTGGCTTTGAGAATCGAGGTAATTAGTCCGCCGTGCCCACCACCGACATCGACGATCTTCTTAATTGCCGAAAAATCATAGCGCGCCATAATCGCCTCGTTCGCCGCAGCGGTCATCCCGGACATCGCGTCGTTAAAGATCTTCGCGTTCTCCGGATGCCGTTCGAAAAACTTCCAGACGTCCGTTCCGAAATGGTGATCAAACGCAATCTCTCCGGTCTTTACGCTGTGCATAAGATCGCCCCAGGCGGGATAGTGCTCCTCGCCGAGCTCGGTCATCGCGAAGGCGCGCAGCGAGCCGGGCACTCCGCTTTGTAAAGTCTCCGCGAGCGGCGTTAGCGAGAAGCGCGTGTCACCGTCTTCGGCAAAAATCCCAACGCTGGCGAGCGCGCGCAGCACGCGATACAGCGACGGCGCGTGAGTGCCAGTCGCAGTTGCCAACTCACCGACGGTCCTGGGTTGATCCTTGACCAGATCGGCGACGCCCAGTTTTGCCGCGATGTAGATTGCCCGCGAGATCCAAAAACCAGAAATAATCTGGAGCATCGCTTCTTGTGGACTGACTTCAGCGTGTGCTGCCTGTGCCGGATTGTTCATTGATCGCACCGTTCCCGTTCAAACGACACTGGAATTCTCGCAAAGACAACTTTTGGGAACCGCATTCTATCGCAGGGGAGCGGCTAATGCACTCTCGGAATTTTGCTGAGGGTAGTGGCGTTGGCCAGTGAGACATGGTTTCCCCTTGCAACTTTGTTGCGGCGCTGGCGTGTAGGAAAATGCGTGGTCTGCCAGATCACGCCGAGTGAAACCGCGTGGTATACTTCGGCCCTTAGTGCTAGGTGCGGATAAGTCCCAGCATAAAGCCGATTCGGATTTCAACCCTGAGCAAGGAATGGATAGCAACGAATGGCTGAGTTTATCTGTCGTTTAGGAACGCCTGCGGGCGAGGTGGTGACGCGGACCGTTGAAGCGCCCGGCATCAACGAGGCGCGCGCCCATCTCGAACGTGAAGGATTCAAAGTCTTCAACGTTACGCCGCCAAAAACTTCGGGCGTAACGGCATTGACCCATTTTGGACGACTGGGTGCCCAGGCGCGCGTCAAGGCAAACGACTTTCTCCTCTTCAACCAGCAACTGGCAGCGCTGATTCGCGCGGGCATCCCGATCCTCCAGGCAATTTCAATGTTGCGGAAGCGGGCCGCCTCAGCGCGCTTGCGTGCCGTGCTCGGGGATGTAGAAGACGAGATACGAGGTGGCTCGGCCTTGTCGGAGGCATTCGCGGCGCAGGGGCAAATCTTTCCCAGAATCTATACCGCATCTATTCTGGCCGGCGAGCGCTCCGGCGCGCTCGACGAGGTGTTGAGCCGCTACGTCACCTACATGCGTCGCAGCGTTGGACTGCGGCGCAAGATCCGGGGCGCGCTGGCCTATCCGGTTTTTCTGCTCTTCGCGTCGCTGTGCATGATCACGTTTCTGAGCGTTTACGTCGTGCCGCGCATGTCCGAACTGTTTACGGGTTTTGCAGGCGATCTCCCGCTCCCGACGAAGATCGTCGTTGGCCTTTCTCATTGGCTCACCGCTAACGTTTTCTGGTTTGGGCCACTCGTTATTGGCGGCGCAGTGTTGTTTTACCTTTGGTCGCGCACGCTCCATGGTCGACTAAAACTAGACGCATTTGTTTTGAAAATCCCATTTGCCGGTCAGCTCGTGGTTCAGTTGTCGGTGGCCCAGGCCACTCGCTCGCTGGCGACGCTGCTGGCCGGCGGCATCACGCTGGTCGAGTCGTGGGAAATCGCCTCCGAATCGATTTCCAACCGGGAGCTTCGCCGCAGAAGCGCGGCCATCCTGCCCATGATCCGAGAAGGGCGTTCGTTCACGGAGAGCCTGGAGTCTGCGGCGTGGTTGCCGCTGCTCGCCCTCGACATGATCGGGATCGGCGAGCGATCGGGCAGCCTCCGGGAGATGCTCGACGAGGTCGCAGTCTTCTATGACGCTGAGTCAGAGGTGCGCCTCGAACAGTTGACGACCACCCTTGAGCCTGCGATCCTGGTGGTCATGGGCGGGGTTGTCGTCACGATCCTGTTGGCCATTTATCTACCGATTATTCGATCGATCTCTGGCGGCATCGGAGTCGGCAGTCATTAGATCGAGGCGGCGCAAATTGTGAACTTGCGCGCCGGCTAAACAAGCTAACAGCTTGCTCTACAAGCGGGAAAGAAACAGTTGACTGAAGAACAAACTGAAACTTTGGTGTTGCCGGACGAGAATCAGCTTCCACTGATGCCGGAAGACAACGAGCCTCCGGAAGTGAGCGCCGCGAAGGAGCTGGCCCGCCGCTATCGTCTGCCCTATATCGATCTCCTGCCGCACAATGGCGATTCGCCGATCGATTACGATTTGTTCACCGAAGTGCCGGTCGACCTGATGGTCCGCCACCAGTTTGTTCCGCTCAAGCGAGACGCGAGAGGGCTGCACATTGCCATGGCGGACCCGACCGACCTGGAGCGTCTCGACGAACTGGCCAGCGCGCTTCATGCCCGATTGATTCCGTTCGTTGCCACAGCCGGGTCGATAGACGTAGTTTTGCGCCGGGGCGACACAACCCAGCGCGTCCTGCAAGAGGCGGCGTCGGGCTTTCGCATCTCGCTGGTCAGAGAGACCGAGCAGGGCGAAGAGGTGCTGGATCTTGATCGACTGGCGACTGATTCCGAAATGTCGCCCATCATCAAGCTCGTCGATACGATCATCTACAACGCGATGGAGTCGCGAGCGTCGGACATCCACATCGAGACCCGTGATACTGAAGTGCAGGTCAAGTATCGGATCGACGGCGCGCTCTATGCCAAAGTCGATCCGATCGATCTTGCTTACCATCAGACGCTGATCTCGCGCATCAAGGTGATGTCGGAACTCGACATCGCCGAGCGGCGCGTGCCGCAAGACGGACGATTCCGGGTGCGCTACAAAGCTCGTAACGTCGACTTCCGCGTCTCGATCATGCCGACCATTCACGGCGAAGACGCGGTGATTCGTATTCTCGACAAGGAACAGATCAACGAATCGTTTCGCAACCTCAATCTGGACGTGGTCGGCTTTGCCGAAGAAGATCTGAGAAAGTTTCGGCGCTACATTGCGGAACCGTACGGCATGGTGCTGGTCACGGGTCCGACCGGCTCCGGCAAAACGACGACCTTGTACGCTGCTCTGAACGAGATTAGAAACGAGGAAGACAAGATCATCACGATCGAGGACCCGGTCGAATATCAATTGCACGGCATCACACAAATACCGGTAAACGAGAAGAAGGGCTTAACATTCGCGCGCGGTCTGCGTTCTATCTTGCGCCACGACCCTGACAAGATCATGGTCGGCGAGATCCGTGACAACGAGACGGCGCAGATTGCCATCCAATCGGCTCTGACGGGCCATCTCGTATTCACTACGGTCCACGCAAACAACGTCATTGACGTGATCGGGCGCTTCATTAACATGGGGGTCGAGCCGTATAATTTCGTTTCGTCTTTGAACTGCGTGCTGGCCCAGCGCCTGACGCGGCTGCTCTGCAATTTGTGCAAGCGCGCCTATCGCCCTTCAGACGAGGAACTGATAGAGTCCGGCCTCAAGCCAGAAGAGCACCGGGGCGTAGTGCTTTACACGAGTGTCGGCTGCGACACCTGCAACCACACCGGTTACCGAGGTCGGACGGCGATTCATGAGTTGCTCGATCTTTCAGACAATATTCGCGAAATGATTGTTGAGCGAAGACCGGGATCGGAAGTAAGACGAGCCGCCGAAGCCGAAGGGCTAAAGGGCCTGCGCGAGTCGGCCCTGAAGAAAGTGTTCTCCGGGATTTCGACGTTGCACGAGATCAATCGCGTAACGTTTGTTGAAGAAGTAAACGTTAGTAAATAGAAAATCCGGCAAACTTTAGTTTGCGGCTGATCGTTGCAAAGGGATCGACAAACCGAAAGTTTGTCGGACACTTGGGGAACCAGGGGTTCCGCGGGGCGTTTAAAGAGAACCGGCCAGTTGACTTGCATCCTGGCCACCACCGCGGCATGATCACGCCGCTTGATGTCCAACTCCTCCTGGGAGAAAGAACCATGAGAACGACAATTCGGATGCGCATATTCGTTTCGCTCCTAGTTACCTTCTGCCTGTTGGTCATGCCCATTAGCGCCTTTGCGAAAAAGGGCGATGCTCACTTCAAGAAGGGCATGGAATACGAGGCTGCCCAACAGTGGGAAAAGGCCGCGCAGGAGTTCACGCTCGCGGTGGCCGCCAACCCTTCGAACACGGAGTATCAGCTCCATTTCCGGCGCGCCACCTTTAATGCCTCGCAAGCATTCATGTCGCAGGGACGGGCGCTGGCAGAACAGCGCGATTATGTCGGAGCCTACAACGCGTTTCGCCAGGCGTACGGCTACGATCCAGTGAATCAACTGGCGGTCTCCGAGATGGAACGCATGCTGCGCCTGCAGGCGGTCAAGGATGGAACCGCTACGCCGAATGGGCCGACAGAAGGGGAAGAGAATGGCGCCGGGACACCCGCGACTGGCCAGACGGCACAGGAGCCCGCGGCGGCGCCTCCGGCCCGGACCGAGCAACTCCGCGTGATCAGTTACAGCGGGGATCTCAAGGCGTTCATTCGTAGTCTCTGCGATCAGCTCAATCTCAACGTTGTTTTCGACAAACAGTCATTCATGCAGCCGCGAACGATCGACATCAATCTCAAGGAAGTGTCGACCGCGCAAGCGCTGGATTACATCTTTCTGCAGGAGAGTTTGTTCTTCCAGAAACTGAGCAAACGAACAATCCTCGTTGCCGACCAGCAGCGCCGCGCGCAATATCAGCAACTAGTACTGCGCACGTTCTTCCTTTCGAACACCGATCCACAGAAAGCGAGCGAACTCATTACGCGGGCCATCCCGCCATCGGTCGGCCGGCCGCAAACGATCGTCGTGCCGGATAAAGAAACCAACACTTTGACCGTGCGTGATACGGCTGAGAACGTGCGGCTGATTGGTGACCTGCTGACAAGCATCGACAAAGATCGCCCCGAAGTCGTGATGGAAGTGAACATCTATGAAGTCTCTCGTAGTGATCTGATGCAATTTGGAAATCAAATTGGTGATGCCACGAGTTTGACGACTCTGGGTGGTATGAGGTCGGCCGGCGCAACGTTCAATGCGCTTAGGCAGGCAGCGGTCGCAACCAGCGCGGGCACTACGTTACTGCCGCAGGCCTTTGGCGCGGCTCTTATTCTTCCCAGCTCCGCGATTCAAGCCTTGCAACAAAAACAGCACTCCAGACTAATTGCTTCAACCCTAGTTCACGCGTTCAATAACGAAGAATCAACGGCGCGCATTGGCCAACGCGTGCCGGTGCAGACGGCGCAAGCCTATCCCTTTGGTGTTCAAACTGGAACGCCCAGTCCAGGCACGGGAAATAATTTCCCGACCGGGGGTTTCCCCGTAATCAACTACGAGCCGACCGGTCTGACGCTCAAGTTTACGCCGCTGGTTTATCCGAACTTCGACGTGCAGGTGAAGATGTCGATCGAGTCGAAGGATGTAGCGGGC
Source organism: Pyrinomonadaceae bacterium (assembly GCA_041499185.1). GTDB lineage: Bacteria > Acidobacteriota > Blastocatellia > Pyrinomonadales > Pyrinomonadaceae > JAOAPY01. Next base: position 25,428 of record JBGQJU010000048.1, read on the forward strand.
GCCCAAACGATCACACCGACGTTTACCGAGCGCACCATCACCGGGACGGCGCGCGTGCAGAACAATAGGACAATGTTGCTGGCAAGCGTATCTCAAGACGTCCAATCGAACGGACGTACTGGACTACCCCTGCTTGGTCTCATACCAGTACTTGGCCGTTTCTTTACTGCTCCCACTAAGGACGATCGCCAGGTCGACATTGTTATCGCGGTAACGCCACGCGTCTTGCGCGCGCCAGCCGTGAGGCCGCGCGACCTGATCGACCGGCCGAGTGGCACGCTTTCGAATCCGACACTCGGGACGATTGCGACCGTGATTGCCGAGGCCGATCGTGAAGACCAGATAGCCGCGGCGCGTAAGCTGCCTCGCGACGCGACGGTGCAAGTGCCCGATATTAACCCGGGCGTGTTCGCGGCGGCTGAGAATGTTGTAAATACGTCAAGCGCCGGGGACGCTCAGTCCGGCGCGCCGAAGCCCAGTCAGGTCAGTGCGGCCGCGAACAACGCCCCGGCGGTTCAGACCGCAGGCGCGGCGGCGCCAGATCGAAAGACGTCGGCTACCGAGGAGTCGCAGGCTTTTGTGCCCGCGCCGAAGTCTTTGATTAATAACCAGACGGCAGCGGAGGTCGCTGCGGTGAACACCGGAGCGGCTGGGACGATGAATGCAGTGCTGACAAGTTTGGCAAAGCCCATCGACGTCTCGGTGGATGCGGTGAAGACATCGAGAATCGCGCAGCTTAAACTCGCGACGACAGATGAAGCTCTGAAGGTCGGAGAGAAGCGCCGATTTGCGGTTGAGCTGAAGTCCGACGTTCCGCTTGGCTTGGCTGTGTTGACACTGCGGTTTGATCCACGCGTCGTCGCGGTGCGTGGAGTGTCGGCGGGCACTATGTTCGCAGACAACAAAGACGGTGCGCCGCGTATCACCCAGTCAGTCGACGCAAACGGCGTTTGCTTGATTTCGATCTCGGCGCTCGGTGGCGCGCAGCCGATTAAGGGAGCGGGCGTGCTGCTGTTCATTGATGTCGAGGCGATTGCCGCCGGCGACAGCGGGCTGGCATTCGATAAGGACAACATTCACCTGGTGGCGACCGACGCGCGCGATGTCGTGCTCGAATTGTCGCAAGGGCAGACGACGATAAAGCAGTAGATGAAATACAAAGAGCAAGACGCGGCCACGCGGCGACGCGGTGACACGGTGAGGGTGGTGCGATTAACTGGTCACCGCGTTGCCATGTCAGCGTCCGGCGAGAAGGGATTCACGCTCATCGAGCTCGTCATAACGATCATCGTGCTGACGATTCTCTCGCTGGGTATCATTCCGCTGGTCAAAGTGTCGGTCAAGCGGCAGAGGGAGCAGCAACTGCGCGACGCTTTGCGCGAGATGAGGTTAGCGATTGACGAGTTTCATCGCGACACCTTCGGAATGAATTGCTCCGGAGGAACCGGCGTGGTCCCGGGCGGAACAGGTCCGCCTACCGATCCTCGGAGTCGGGTCATGATCAGTGACTGTACGATCTTTGGCGTAGATAATCCCGACCGTTATCCGCCCACGTTTGAAACTCTGACAGAGGGTGTGAATGTTATTCCGCGCACATCTTCAACTGGTGGCGGTGGCTTGGGACCAAACCCCGGCACTGGCACCAATCTGCCGACGTTATCCCAGTCGTCGACGAAAAAGAAAGTCTACCTCCGCGGGATTCCCATCGATCCGATGACCGGGAAAGCCGAATGGGATTTGCGGTCCTGCTACGACAGCGCCGATGTGTCGTCCTGGGGGGGTGAGAATGTTTTCGATGTCCGCTCGAAGTCCAAAGACACGGCGCTGAATGGAGAGAAGTATAGTGACTGGTGAAATGCAGGAGGCAGGAGGCAGGAGGCAGGAGGCAGAAAACGGAATTTCCGGCTCGCTGCCGTCTGCCGCCTGCCGCCTGCCGTCTGGCATCCTCGGCTTCACGCTGCTCGAGCTGATGATCGTCATCACGATCATCATCATTCTGGCGGCCATTGTTTTGCCGCAATACCAGAAGACAATCAGCGCGGCGCGCGAGGCCGTCTTGCGCGACGACTTGTACAAGTTGCGTTCGCTGATTGACCAGTACGCTGCCGACAAAGGCAAGCTGCCGCAATCATTGGACGAGCTGGTTAGCTCCGGTTACATGCGCGAGATTCCCGTCGATCCATTCACGGATCAGAAGGATTGGACGGTGACCATGGGCGACGATCCGAACTCGTCCGGCGGCGAGCAAGGCGTGACCGACGTTCACAGCGCATCGCCTGAGGTTTCATCCGACGGCAAGCCGTACAGCGAATGGTAAACATTGGCGATCGCCAATTGTCGATTTCCGATTGGTCTACTGGTTGTCAATCGCGAATCGTTACTTGCGTGCGCTAGTCTTATGAATCGGCAATTGGCGATCGGAAATTGGCAATGAGTAAACTCACGGACCCATGGTACCCGCCCACTGCACTTGGACTTGAGCGGGGCATGGCCTCGATGGTTCAGCTTGAGCGCAGTCGGGGAAATCAGTTTGGCTTGCGACGTGCCGCCAGCATCACGTTTGCCGACTCGTTGATTCGCCCCGGTTTCGATGAACCTAACATCTCCGACAGATCCGAACTGGCCGAGGCGCTGACGGAGCTAGCCACCGGCGCCGGTCTGCTGCGACAACGCAAGTGGTCGGTCGCCTTGCCCGAGGCAACTACCCGCACGCTGATCCTGACGCTCGAAAGCCAGGTTGCCTCCCGAATCGAGCTCGAGGAAATCCTGAAGTGGAAAATGGAGCGTGGCTTCGGCGCGCCCGTGAACGAGCTATCCATCTCGCGAGACCGGCTGCCGAGCGATAGTCAGGGACGAGGTCGTTACATTGCGGTGGCGCTGCGGGCTTCGGTGCTTTGGGAGTACGAGAGTGTGTTCCACTCGCTCGGCTGGCGCGCCGGACTCATTCAGCCGCGACACATGGGTGAAGCGCGCTGGCTGACCAGCAATGGAAACGCCGGCGACGCGTTGTTGCTGAGTTCTTACGATGAGGGCTTTACCGCCGTCGTCTTTCGCGATAAGCAGCCGCTCATCGTGCGGTCGATCGCGTGTGAACCAGAGGAGCGCGAAGACGAATTTTACCGTCTGCTGCTCTTCTACCGCGATCGCCACATGGTGGAGGGCGAGGCAGCGCCGGAGTTTGTTGGGCGCCTGCTTGTGCTCGGTACTGGTTTCAGCAAGAAACGAGCGAGCGAGATCGTCAACGAAACGCTGGGCGGTAAGTTACGCACACTTGATGCGGACGACGTGGGTTTGCGGCTCCCCACTGGCGATCTCAGCTTCGACGCGATTGCGGCGCCGGCTGGCTTGGCCACGTTGCGATGGGCGTAAAAGAGTCTGGGGTCTAGAGTCGCGGGTCTGGAGTCTCAAGTCGCTAAGGCCGGAGTTTTCGTTTTCAGACTCCCGACCCCCAGACTTGCGACTCCAGGCTTTCAGGTTTGAAACATTTTCCCTTTGTAACGCGTAACATCCGAGCGTCATGGCCATGAGTGCATCCACCGTTGCTTTTTCGAATTTTAGCGCGGTCGCCGATCGAGAGTTGGTTGCCAGCGCGGTAACCGGGCTGGAAGGCGGCTTTGAAGAGTTGGTGCGGCGCTACCAGCGGCCAATCTCCGGCTACGTTTACCGGATGGTTGGCGATTACGAAGCCGCGCTCGATTTGACGCAGGAAATATTCATCAAAGTTTATGCGTCGTTGGCGCGTTATCGTTCTGAGTTCAAATTCTCAACCTGGATCTACAAGATCGCGCACAACTCCGCCGTTGATTACTTGCGCAGAAATAACGGTCGAGAGCAGTCGCTGGTTGGCGGCGTCGAAGGCGACACTTACGAACTACCGATCGAAAGCAAGCGACTCAGCCCCGAACAGGAGAGCGAGCGAGAGGAGCGCAGGCTCGAGATCGAAGGCGTCGTGCGCGCACTTCCCGGCGCCTATCGCGAATTGATCATCCTGCGCCATTCGCAGGATCTCACTTACGAAGAGATTGTGGAAGTGACGGGCCTGCCGCTGGGGACGGTAAAGAACCGGCTGTTTCGCGCGCGTGAGATGATGCGTCAGCAGTTCTTGCAGAGAGGAATCACAGGCATTTAATCGATGAAGGCGAGCACGGACAACTTGGTTTGCCAGAGCGAACAGATCGCCGCGTATCTCGACGGCGAATTGGACGGCAACTCAAGCACCCTGCTTGAAGAGCACCTCAAAGAGTGTTCGCGCTGCACCGCGGAACTGACGGAGCAGCGACAGTTGTTGTGCGCTTTCGACTCTGCTCTCGGACAATCCGGCGAGCTGCCGCTGCCGAAGGATTTCGCGCAGATCGTTGCTGCCCATGCCGAGAGCGACATGAGCGGAGTGCGCGAGCGCGCGGAACACAAACGCGCATTGGGTTACTGTGCGTTGCTGGCGGCGGCTTCGCTTGCTTTGCTGGGAGCGGCCTCAAGCAGTCTTGTGTTTGGAGTTGGCCGGGCCATCGTGCACAAGGTTTCGGGTGTTTTCGATCTTGTCTGGACGACCGCCTATGATGCGGTTGCTGGTATGGCAGTAATCTCGCGGGTGGTCAGCAAGGGATTTATTCCACCGTCGCACGTCGCTGGTTTTGTAGTCTCTCTTCTTCTTGTTCTCGCCGTTGTGCTGCTCTCACGCTTGATCGCAAGCTATCACCGAACGCGCCTTAGCGAATAGGGGGCGCGTCGCATGAGCATCGTCTCGCCGGTATCAAATGTGAATCTACTGGTAATTCACCAACCCCGCAATCTGATTGCGGCGCGCATGCTTTGGAAAATGTGCGCGGCACTCTCTGCGCTGTTGTTGATGATGATTGTGACTTGCGCGCAAACAAACGGTGATCCGCAGCCGGGTGAGAAACCACCGCTCGTGGTTGAGGGAGTTACCAATGGCAACGTCTATGGTTTTGGACGATCCATCAAGATCACCGGCACGCTCAAGGAAGGCGCAGTGGCAATCGGGGGTGACGTCATCGTCCAGGGAACAGTGGAAGGCGATGTCGCCGCTATCGGCGGCTCGGTTATTCAGCTCGAAGGCGCACGCATCGGTGGTGACGTGATCGTGGTCGGTGGTAGCTATCGCCATGCCGACAAGACGCCAAACCGAAACAAGACCATCAATGACGTGATCTATGCAGGCTACGAGCAAGAGCTGCGCGACATGATGCGTAACCCGACTGGACTGCTCGCGCCGCGCTGGTCGTCAACTTACTTCGGCCTGCGACTGCTCGCCGTTCTTTTCTGGTTCGTCGTCTCGTTGGCTTTGACCGCCGCGATGCCGGGGGCGGTAAGTCGCGGCGTGGCCCGCCTTCAATTGACCAGTTTGCGCGTCGGGGCAATTGGATTCCTGGGCGCGATCGTCGTCGGCGCTGCCGTGGCCGCTTGCTTGCGTTTGTTGCCAACGCCATTCAGCGCGGTGGTCGGAATGATGGCGCTGCTGTTCATCCTTTTAGCCGGTGTGTTCGGTCGCGTGGTCATTTATGCCGCGACCGGACGCTGGCTGCAGCGCAAATACTTGCCGCTTGGCAAAAATTCAGAGTCGGTTGCCCTGCTGCTGGGAACGGTGTGCTGGGCCATTCTCTCTTCATTGCCTTACGTGTGGCCGGGCGTCGTCGCCGTAACTCTCGTCTTGAGCTTCGGCCTCGCTTTGACGGCCGGGCGCCGTAACGACTGGAAGAAAGCAACGGCTGCCTGAGACCGCGCTGGCGCGAAGAACCTGAACGATGCCCACTTTTATCGCATCAAAGAGCAGGTCGCTTGTTGCTTAAGGTGGCGAGGCGGGAGCTGCATTGCAACCTTTACCCGCGTGAAGCGTGGAACCGAGGGGTACGCAAGTGCCCCGAGTGCATTGTAAGTTTTCAGCCGTGACGTGTCGTCTTCAGGGATAAACTCAGAACATTCACTCGGATCTGCGCGTAAAACAACTGTGGTTTCAATTGAAATTAACGGAACCACATCCACTAAAACCTGGTTTAGTTGCCATGAAAACGGCGCGTGCGGTGTTCTGGCAGCAGAAGCTCATAGGAGGAGTAATGAGAGCGCTCTTTTGTGGCCTTGCGCTAGTGTTGGTTGCTGGTTGCGTGGTGAACATTTACGGCCAGACGCCTCAGTCGTCGCCTGCGGCTACGCAGGCTGGTGACGCGAACATTACGCCGAACGGCGTTATTGGTGAAGTTAGATCAATTGATGCTGCCGCCAGGCAGATGATCGTCAAGACGGACGCGGGTTCGCTCGTTACTGTGAAGCTTAGCGACAAGACTGCCTACCTGCGTCTGGCGCCCGGCGAAAAGACACTGACAAACGCGACCAAGGTCACGTTTGCGGACGTTGGCGAAGGAGATCGCGTTTGGGCCCGAGGCAAAGTTGCCGACGATCATAAATCGGTGCCCGCGCTGGCCGTGGTAGTGATGACCAAGGCGGACATCGCGAAGAAGCAGGAGGCGGACCGAGCCGAGTGGCGCCGGCGCGGCATTCTCGGCGTCGTCAGCACTGTGAAAGCCGACACTAAAGAGATCACGATTTCGACGACGACAGCAGCGGGACCGCAGCCGATCATCATTCCCGTGACTGACAAGGTCGATCTGCGGCGCTATGCGCCCGACTCAATAAAGTTTAGCGATGCGAAGACGAGCAGTCTCAGCGAGCTGCAAGTTGGAGACCAGCTACGCGCGCTTGGTGAAAAGAGTGCGGACGGAACGCACTTCGCACCGGAAAAGATCGTCACCGGATCTTTTCGCACGGTTGCCGGTACGGTGACTGCCATTGACGCAGCAGCGGGCGAGATCAAGATACACGATCTGCAGACGAAGAAGCCCTTGACCGTCGTTATCAAAAACGACTCGGTGCTGCGCAAGTTCGAGATGGGCGGTGGAATGATGATGATGGGTGGTGGCCGAGGTCCTGGCGCCGGACCAGGTGGGGAACAGAGCGCACCAGCTCAGGGCGCAAAGCAGGGCCAGGCAGGCGCGCAGCAAGGCAATAAACAACCACAACCGGCCGGTGGTGCACCAGGTAGCGCTGGTGGCGGACCGGGTGGCCAGGGCGGAGGGCCGCGGCCCGGTGGTCGTAACTTCAACATTCAAGACATGCTTGATCGTATGCCGACAATCGCCATCGCTGACCTCAAAGTCGGCGACACGATCATCGTCTCGAGTACGAAAGGCGCCGATCCTTCCCGGCTTACTGCGATCTCGCTAGTCAATGGAGCGGACACGCTGCTGACCATGCTGGCGCCCAGGCAGCCGCAGGGCGCACAAGGCCCGCCGAATCCCGCTGCTGGTCTGGGCACAGGAGTCACGTTCGGCATTGGCTTGCCGTAACCGATCCTGGCTGCGAATTTGCGGTTTTCCGAAAGCAGTCGAAACGTTCGACAACAAGAGGTTGACGCGAAAGAATCCGGCAATCTTCTTTTGGAGTTTGAGTTTCATCATGAATCCAGCTGCAAGTCTCCTGCGACGAAGTTTAGGCATCAGCCTGATCCTGGCTGTCTCGGCCCTCTTTTCTTTTGCGCAACAGGGCCGGGGCGCGCTCCGCGGTGTGATCACTGACGAGCTTGGAGCGGCCATCGTTGGCGCGACGGTCACGCTCACGGACGCAAACGGTCAAGCGAAGACTGCGCAGACCAACGGCGACGGCGTCTATCTTTTCAACGCACTTGCTGCGGGCAAATACACTGTGCGAGCTGCGGCAAAAGGCTTTGCGAAATCGCCGGATGCCGAGGTTGATGTTACGACCAGCCAGCGCCAGTCGCTCGATATCACGCTGAAAGTAACAATCGAAGAGCAAAAGGTAACGATCGCCGCAGAGACGCCGCTGAGCACCGAGGCGACCAACAATGCGAATCAGACAGTCATCACCGGTAAGGATCTCGACGCGCTGCCGGACGACCCTGACGAGCTGGCGGCGGCTTTGCAAGCGCTGGCAGGTCCAGCCATGGGACCAAACGGCGGTCAGATTTTCATCGACGGTTTTTCCGGTGGCACCCTACCGTCGAAGAGTTCGATCCGCGAAATTCGCATCAACCAGAATCCCTTCGCCGCTGAGAATGATCAGCCCTCCGGCAGGATCGACGTTCTAACAAGGCCGGGCACGGATAAGTTTCGCGGCAGTGCGTTCTTAAACTTTAACGACGAGAGTCTGAATTCGCGCAACCCGTTTGCTGCGAATCGTCCGCCGTTTCAGATTCGTCAGTTCGGCGGGAATCTCAGCGGGCCCCTGGTTAAGCAGAAGGCTTCGTTCTTTCTGGATTTAGAGCGCCGCGAGGTCGACGATAATGACCTCGTCAAGGCTACGATCCTTGACTCGAACTTCAATCCCCAGCAGATCGGTCAGGGCGTGCTAGTGCCCAAACGCTTCATCAATCTCAGTCCCCGCTTGGATTACGCGCTCAATACCAATAACACTCTGGTGGCACGTTACAATTACTCCCATTCGAGTTTCCAGAATAACGGCGTCAGTGGGTTCTCATTGCCCGAACTCTCTGGTAATGGATTTGTGTTGCCCAACCAACGGGCGTTTAGCTCGCTTTCGACTACTCACAATATTCAGTTGACGGAGACTGCGGTGCTCAGTCCCACAGTAATCAACGAGACACGCTTTCAATTCACATACTCGCGCAACGAGAACATTGGCAACTTGACGCCGGTGGCGGTCAACGTTAGCGGCTCGTTTGTTGGTGGCGGTTCGCAGGTGGGCCACGGTATCAATGTGGACAAGCGCTGGGAGTTGCAGAACTTCACTGCGTGGCAGAAGGGACAGCACTCGTTCAAATTTGGCGGTCGTTTGCGCGGCGTGCACACCGACAGCAGTAACCAGGGAAACTTTGGCGGCACGTACGCTTTCTTTGGCGGCCTGGTGCCGGCGCTGGACGCAAATAATAATCTGATACCTGGGGCGCCACCAGTGTCTGTCAGCAGCCTCGAGCGCTATCGCCGCACGTTGCTGTTCCAAAAGCAGGGACTGACGCCGACGCAGATTCGCGCGCTGGGTGGTGGCGCCGCGCAGTTCATCATCGCCGCTGGTAATCCGGAGACTTCAGTCTCTCAAGTCGATGCGGGCTTATACGCACAGGATGACTGGCGTATGCGGCCGAACCTGACGGTTAGTTATGGCGTGCGTTACGAGACCCAGACGAACATTCACAGCCCTTTGAATTTTGCTCCGCGCTTCGCCCTGGCGTGGTCGCCTGGCGCCGCCAACAGCGCGCGGCCTCCGAAAATGGTGATACGCGCGGGCTTCGGCGTTTTCTTCAATCGCTTTGGTGAACAGCAGACACTGCGCGCCAATCGCTTCAACGGTGTGAATCAGCAGACGTTCATTATTAGGGAGAACGCGCTGTTTGATAAGAACGGACAGTTCGTGCCACCCAGCTCGACGCCGCTCGATCTCTTCCCGAATATTCCGTCATTGGTTGGTGCGACTGCTTCGCGTCAGATAACTTATCGCGTCGCTTCCGATTTGAGAGCGCCCAGAGTCTACGGAGGAGGCTTGCAGGTCGAGCGTCAACTGCCCTTCAAGTTCACGATGTTTGCGGGAGTCTTCGTACTGCAGATTCAGCATGCAATTCGCACGCGAGACGTGAACGCGCCTTTGCCGGGGAGTATCACGACTGCCAATCCACTAGGAGTTCGTCCGCTCAGCAATCTTGGTGACATTTACGAGTATGAGTCCAGTGGCCGGTTTAACCAAAACCAGATCTTCGTCGGCTTCAACAACCGGTTTAGCCGGACGATTAGTTTTTTTGGCAATTACGGTTTGAGTCACACCAGGAACGACACGGACGGGCAGGGAGGCCTGAACTTTCCGGTCAACTCCTATGATTTGCACGGCGAGTACAGCCGGGCGTCTTTTGATATCCGCCATCGCTTCGTGTTCGGCGGGTCATGGATCCTTCCGTGGTACGGAATAACTTTGAATCCGTTCATTCTGGCCTCTTCGGGTGGGCCTTTCAACATCACCACGGGCGTAGACACAAATGGCGACGGTCTAACCACCGAGCGGCCATCTTTCGCTCCCGCCGGAGTGGATTGTGCGCACCCAGCAGTCAACATTGTGTGCACGCGTTTCGGTAACTTCAATCTCCTGCCCGCAGTGGGCGAGACGCTAATCCCACGCAATTTTGGTAAGTCACCCGGATACTTCTCCGTGAATTTAGGCATCAGTAAGACCTGGAACTTTGGCGCCATCCATTCAGGAAAGTCCGCGGCCAACTCAAATCAGAAAGCGAGTGGGCAGAGTGGAGCTCCCGCGGCGCCGAGCGCATCAGTTAAGCCCGCACCTGGCGGCCCGAACGCGGGCGGCGGGGCTCCGGCCAAAGTCGCAGCGGCTGGCGCCGGCATTCCGGGAGTTGGACCAGGCGGACTCGGCGGCGGCCGTACGCCGGAAGCCAAGCGCTACAGCATGCAGTTCACCATAAACTTCCAAAACATGTTCAATCGCGTCAATCTGTTTGTGCCCGAAGGCAATTTGTCATCGCCGAACTTTGGCCAGTCGCTTCAGCTAAACGGATTTGGCGGTTTTGGTGGTCCAGGGAGCGCCGGCGCGGGCAACCGGCGAATCTTTGCGCGCCTACGCTTTAACTTTTGAGAGCATTACATCGGCAACCGAAAGGATTTGTTTTATGCGAAAGCAGTTTCTTGTATTATCGCTCGTGAGCTTGATTGTTTGCGTCTCGACCCTGGCACGCGCGCAGGGCGAGGCGCCCGCCAAGGGCACGCCTGCGGCGACCGCGTCGACCGGCACTGCACCAGCACCCATCACTATCACAGCGACGACGTCTCCGATCGATCTCGCGCGGGCGGCGCTTGCCGCGCAGGGTGGCGAGAAGTTTAAGAACCTCAAGAGCATGGTCCTGATCGGCACGGTCGATCTCTACCCTCCCAACTCGACGCAGTCAATTCCCGGCAGGTTTGTGATCGTGAATGCGGGCGACAAGATTCTCATAGACATCGATGCTCGTCCCGCGGTCAGCTTCAAGCAGATCTACGATGGCCAGCGATCGTACAGCTCGATGCCCGGCGTGAGCCTGCCGCCGGCTAGTAAGTTTGGCCCGGCGGTGCTGGCGAAATTCGATCAGCCCGGATACACGGTGTCGGCGCTGCCGGACAAAAAAAAGCAGCGCGCCTTTCGCATCGCCGATGCTGATGGCAACACCACGGACTTCTACATCGACACGGCTACCGGACGTGTCGTGACCTTTCTCATTCCTTACAACGGGTACACGTTCGGCACCGAAAACAAAAAGATGAAAGAGCTTGAGGGTGTACTCGTGGCTTACAGCTTCACGCAAAGACTCGAGATGCCGCAGGGCGCGTTCTTCGCGGAATACACCGTCAAAGATGTGAAGCTCAATCAACCCATCGGCGACGACGTGTTCACCATTCCAAACTAGTCGCAACTGTCGGTTGTTGATGAAACGAAAGAGGCCGCCTTCATCAAGGGCGGCCTCTTTTCGCCGGGAGCGCGGACATCCTGTCCGCATGAGCCGCCGATTCAGGAAGAGCATCGCGAGCCGGAGCGAGCCACGCTTTAGAGGCCCGAAGGGCCGGCAGTCAATAGCCACGTCCGTGAGGGCGTGGTCGAGAATGTTTTCGATTCGATATCGAGGCCCGAAGGGCCGACGCTCCAAAGGGGGCCAGGCAGCAACAAGATCCACGAAGCGAACGCCCGAAAAACACTGGGCAAGCCATCCGGCGGAAATCGACCTCTCGAACTAGACCAAAGCGATCGCGTTAACTACTCAAGAATCTCAATGACAAACTGACTCGAGAGCATGAAAGGTTTTTGTAGGCGGTTCTCGCAAAATCAGCCGCCTCAATGAACAACTGCCGCAGAATGATCCGCAGTTTGCTATCATGTCGACCTGATTATGAAGATCGTTGAATGCGAGTGGAAAGAACAGTTCGTTAGGAAGCTCTGGCGAAAGCACCAGGTGTCACGAGACGAAGTAGAAGAGGTGTTCCGCAACGTCCCTTGCTTCGATTTCGTTGCAAAGGGCCACGTGGCAGGCGAGAATGTGTACTGGGCGCTAGGGCAGAGCGACGGAGGACGGTATTTGACGATATTTTTTATCCATAAGACGGGCGGGAGGGCAATGCCTATCTCGGCTCGCGATATGAATGCGAAAGAACGAAAGCGGTATGGCAAAAAGTAAGAAGAAAAAGAGAGATCCGTTGCCAGAGCAATTCAGGGGTGCGGAAGAGGCGGGAGAGTTCTGGGACACTCACAGTGGCGCCGACTATGAAGACTACATGAAAGAGGTGCACTTTGAAGTGGACTTGAAGCGGCGGGTGCACGAAGTGCGCGTCGCAGAAGAAGTGCTGCGCGAAGTGAGAAAAATTGCTGACCAGCAAGGCCTCGATACGGAAACACTGATCAACCTCTGGTTGCAACAGAAGGTCACCGCGAATGCCAAAGCCTCTTCATGATGGCGACATTTTACGGTCTGTCATCGCGCTCCGCGCATGGATCAGGAGATTAATTAGTCCCACCTCTTTCTGCCCGAGAACGGCGTCGAAGTAGTAAAGGCAGTTTTTGCTTTTTAGCGAACAAACTCCTTATCATTCCTTCCATGCCACACAGACAATTTGGAACGAAACAAGAAGCCGACGCAAGCAAGTCGCGAGCGCCGAAAAACGAAAGCGAGCAACTGCTTCTTCTTCCGGCGTATGACGAACCGAAGACGCTGCTCGATAACGAGCCGCCGCACGAAAAAGCAAAGGCCGCGTCTAACAAACAATTGGGAAAGAAGAGTGCGGCGGGCGAACGCAAATCGCAAACGCCGAAACCTGAAATAGAAGAACTGCTGCTACCGTCGCACGATGAAGCGAAAACGCTGTGCGAGTTGGCGCTGCGCGTGAAAGAGCTCGCGCCGTGGCAGTGGATGGAAGAAACGGATATTTTCGGCATTGAAGATCCGGACACGGGTGAGCTTGGCTTTATCAGTGTGATGGGCTATCTGGGAGAGTATGAATCCGTCGCTGTTTATCGCGGCGCTGAAGGCTTGTATGGATTCATGCCAAGATCGTTCCGAAGCGGCTCACTCTGCGCTCGGACAGGTTACTGAAAATGTTGGAGCCACTAGCCAAAGCGCTTAAGATTCAACTTTGCTATGCAGAAGAATTACCAAGCATTGATGAAGCTGCCGCTTCAATGGAACAGATGTTAACCAGGTCGTAGCGAAGAGGTTTTGCGCTGCTGGGAGATTACTGCTTAGGCTGGAATCAAGAGGCTGGGCTGGCTTATGAAGCCTTAGGCGAAAGCCAGAAGCATTGCTGACTCGTTCACGGCTATGATAAAGGCTACGAGAGTGCTCGATGAAAAGGATCGGCGATGAGGTTCAATCCTGGACCAGATTAAGCCTGAAACGGCCGAGTTGATTGCGGCCGAAGCGCGGGCGCGGGTCTGTCTGTAGATGATTATCTGAAGAGTCTGCCTCCTGGAACGAACGGAGAAGCCGAGAAGCCTCTTTACGAAACCGCTACGCCAGAGGAGGCAGATCCCCTATACCACGTCCGAGGTCCTTCGCGAAGTCAGGGCCTGCAATTTAGAAATCGATTTAATATTTAGGGCCTACACGAGGCCCTTAGGCTACGCACATCAACATGAGTAGCAGTAGCACATCACGGCACCGTGCGGGCCGACTTGAAAAGAATACTCTTTGCCCGCTGGAATGAACATCCAATCCCCTGAGCCAAGTTCTTTCCCTTCGTAAGTGATCGAACCGCCAGCAATGAAGCGAATGCCATCCCCATCTTTGTGGGAATGCCTTGGTGACTTAACATTCGGTTCCGCCACTGTAATGAACAAGTGACTCGGATTGTCCAAGTGAACCGGCAATTGCCACTTGTGAAAACCCTTGGGCACGTTAGTGGTACTGAGAGCTTTTCTCAGTTCAGGAGCGCGATCATCCTTAGATGTGATGATTTGCCCATCAGCCTTCAACCCTGCTGCCTTGACAGCACGTTGAAGCCTCTCAGTGCAAGCTTGGAATTTCAGACGGTTTGGATTGAAATTCTGCTGAGCCATGGAAATCCTCCTTAAGCTATGTGAAGCCACGGCAAGTCTCCTAAGCCGTTGTTACTCGCGTGCAGAGGCTCAAGTCTTACAGACTAACTGATACTGAGATGAGCCTAGAGGCCCGCAGTCAGCTTGAAGGACGCGTGACGTTAGACCCGTTTGACACCGTGATAATAGTTTGGAGAGCTTTATCTGTCAACAAACGAGTGATGAAGCCACGCAAGCTTTGCGGATGCGCGCGCTCCCCCTGAGTTAGACGCTGGTGATTTCGTGTTCTTTGCTTTTTGACAGCTCGTCGATCCGGGCGATGTAGGTGTTGGTGAGTTTTTGCACTTCTTCCAGGCCGTCGCGCTCGTTGTCTTCGGAGATTTGTTTGTCCTTGAGCATTTTCTTGAGGCGCTCGTTGGCGTCGCGGCGAATGTTGCGCACAGCGGTGCGATGATCTTCGGCAACTTCGTGAACCTGCTTCGCGAGTTGTTTGCGCCGTTCTTCAGTCAACGACGGAATGGGAATGCGCACGAGCTTGCCGTCATTTGAAGGGTTGAGTCCGAGATCCGAGGCGCGGATCGCTTTCTCGACCACGGCAACCTGTGATTGGTCCCAGGGCTGCACCGTCAGCATCTGCGGTTCGGGAGCGTGGACCGAGGCCATCTGATTCAACGGCGTCGGCGTCCCGTAGTAGTCAACCACGATATTGTCGAGCAAACTAACGGCGGCGCGGCCCGTCCGGATTGTCGCCAGCTTGCGACGAAAATCCTCGATCACCGTTTCCATTCGCGGCTTTGTGTCTTTGATTACATCCTTCTCGCTCATAGGCAACTCCCAATCAGTTTCGAGTTTCAGGTTTAGAGTTTCGAGTTTGTAATCCCCAATTGTTATCAGTTGTTTGAAGTTAGGAGCACCATAAACTACAGGTAACGAGGAAAGACGCAAACTCGAAACTCGAAACCAGGAACTCGAAACTATCTTTTCACGCAGACCATTGTGCCGACTCCGGCCTCGCCGCGCACCGCTCGCTTGATGTTGCCCGGTGTGCGCATGTTAAAAACCACGATGGGCAGATTGTTATCCATGCAAAGCGAGATGGCCGACGCGTCCATCACTTTCAATTGCCGTTCAAGCACTTCCTGGTAGGTGATCGAGTCGTAACGGACGGCCGTCGCATCCGCCATCGGATCGGCCGAATAAACTCCGTCAACCTTTGTTCCTTTGAGAATTATGTCCGCTTTGATTTCCAGAGCGCGCAGGGCGGCCGCCGAGTCGGTAGTGAAATAGGGGTTGCCGGTGCCGGCCGCGAAGATCACAATGCGTCTTTTTTCGAGGTGACGAATTGCGCGCCGCCGGATGAACGACTCCGCAAGCTGGGGGATATCGATGGCGGAAAGAACGCGCGTTTGCACCGCGAGCTTTTCGAGCGCGTCCTGCAACACGACGCCATTCATGACCGTTGCCAGCATGCCGATGTAATCAGCCGACGAACGGTCCATGTTGCCCGCGCTCTTCGAAACGCCGCGGAAGATGTTGCCACCACCGACGACCACTGCGACCTCGACGCCCAAGTCGTTTACAGCTTTCAGTTCTTCAGCTACGGTACGCGCGACGTTGACGTCGATGCCGTAGTTCTGCTCGCCCATCAACGCCTCGCCGGAAATCTTCAAAAGAATCCGCCGATAAATCGCGCCGCCGGTAACAGGTTGAG
>JBGQJU010000049.1:0-41048 GCA_041499185.1 Pyrinomonadaceae bacterium
CCTGCTGCGGCTGGAAGACAAGCTGCACCACAAACCGCTCGAGCTGTCGGGTGGCGAGCAACAGCGTGTGGCTCTGGCGCGCGCGGTTGTCACGAGACCCGCAATCGTTCTTGCCGACGAACCCACGGGCAACCTCGACTCAGAGAACTCAGCGATCGTTCTAAACATGTTTCAGGAACTCAACTACCGCTTCAATCAAACGATTGTCATGATCACGCACAACCCGGAAGCCGCAGCAATGTGCCGACGAATCGTACAAATGCGCGACGGTCACATCGTGGAGCCGGCCGTCAGCGTGCAAATGTGAGATCCTCCGTTTACAGCAGTTTGCATGGCGATTAGAATCTTAAAGGTCGGTACGCCGATGCGGTGTGGAAATTGCTAGGTCACTCGGTCAACGGTCGGAAAGATGAACCATATTCTCCGCATCATCAAAAAATCATTTCTTTGGTCGTACGCCAGAAATACGTGGCAGTGGGACGTCCTTTGTGTAGTTATCCTAGTTTTTATCTTTTTGTCGCCAAAAAGCTGGTTTGCGAACGGCGAACGACAGGCGCAAGCGGGGCATCAAACTCAGGTTATTTCAACCGTCATTCTGGGTCCCGAAGTGATTGATAATGAAAAGGATCGAGTTCAAATTGAAGAGCGCGTCCGAGCCCTAACCGGACGGACGAACGCGCAGGTTGTCAATGTACGACCAAGCCGGGATAAGGACGGCAAGATCGTTGGTTATGAAGTTGACATACGCTAGGGTTCACCTATAATTGCTGAGCTTTTTCCGCGCTGGCGGAACAGAGTTTGAAATCATAGAAGGAGTTTTTATGAAGAGATTAGTTCCCTTCGGCCTTGCGGTGGCGGTTTTGCTAACCGCGCTGGCGGTCGGCTTCCCCAATGACGCCCGCGGACAGAGTGCCGGTCTGGTCAGTTCCGTGCTAAGTAAGATGGAGCGCAATCGCCAAAGTTTGAAGTCGCTGCGCTCCGGCATCAGCATGGAAAAGTACAATCCCCAAATTGGGCTCGCCGAGAAATTTAATGGCATCGTGCTTTATATGCCCGGCGCTGGAAGAAGCGCTTCGGTGCGCATTGAGTGGAGCAGCCCACAACACGAGATCCTCGCGGTCTCGAATGGGGAGTACGTTTTGTTTCGACCGCGACTTCGAACTGCCTACAAGGGCCGCACGGGAAAGAGAAAAGAAGCCAGCGACATCCTGGAACTAATGAACATGTCGCGGACGCAACTGCAAATGCGATTCGAGCCATTCCAGGACGTGCGCGAAGAGTCGCTCTATGGTGTGAGCACGATTCACCTCAAACTGGTGCCGAAGGGCGCCGCAAGCTTTAAGTATGCGGAGATCTGGGTTGACTCAAGCGGTATGCCGGTGCAGTCAAAAGTGGTCGAGAAGAACGACGATGCGACCACCATTCGTCTTAGCGCTATCGAGAGGAATCCGAAGATCTCGGCTCCCGATTTTAATATCAAGCTCGATCCGGACGTTAAGATCATCAGAGGCTAGGGCTGACCCAAAAGCCAATCAAGAAACTCGGGGCTCTGGAGCGAAACCAGAGCCCTCGTCGTTTCAGTAATAGGTGGTTGCGTGTACGCGGTCTTGCCTTTCGGTCAGTGTCTGGTTATTCTTCGGGTTCAATTTGGGCCAAACGCCCTCTGATTCGTCGATCCCGCGACTAACATGAAACGAAGCACTTTTCTCAAGTGGAAAGTTCGCGAGGCGAGTTTTATCACCCGCGCCTTGCTCTCCACGCGCCACCCGGTGCTGGCGCACATTATCCCGATGCGACGTTGCAATTTGGCGTGTGGCTACTGCAACGAGTACGACCATTCGTCGTCTCCAGTGTCGCTTGACGTGATGAAGCGGCGCCTCGACAAGCTTGCTGACCTCGGCACGTCGATCGTGACGCTCTCAGGCGGCGAGCCGATGATGCACCCGCAACTAGACGACCTCATTCATCACATACGTGTGCGCGGCATGATCGCCGGATTGATCTCGAACGGTTACTACTTCACTCCTGAGCGGATCAAACGACTCAATAAAGCCGGGCTCGACTCTTTACAGATTAGCATCGACAACGTTGACCCGGATGAGGTTTCGCGAAAGAGTCTGCGGGTGCTCGATAAGAAACTGCGTTACCTGGCCGAGTATGCGGACTTTCACGTCAACATTAACTCCGTCATCGGGGGCGGGATTAAGAATCCCGAAGACGCACTGGCTGTCGCGCGGCGCGCGGTTGAGCTCGGATTCTCAACCACGGTTGGTGTCATACACGATCACGACGGAACGCTGAAACCGCTCACCGAAAAAGAGAAGAGTATTTTTCAGGAGGTCAAGAAACTAGGGAACAGGGACCACGCGCGCCTTAACTGGTTTCAAGACAGCATCGCCGAGGGCAAGCCTTACGAGTGGCGCTGCCGGGCCGGCGCGCGCTATCTCTACATCTGTGAGAATGGACTGGTCCACTGGTGCTCGCAGCAGCGCGGCTATCCGGGCACGCCGCTCGAAGAGTACACAATGAAGGATTTCGAGCGCGAATACAGTACCGAAAAATGGTGCGCGCCCACGTGTACACTTCAATGCGTGCATCAAGTTGGCATCCTCGACAACTGGCGCGACCCGCAGCACGCACCCGGCGCTACGAAGCCTGCAGGTTCACTGAAGGATAGGATTAACGAAGTGCTGCGCACCGAGTAGACGTTTCAACGAACCACCTGATTTGTGGGCGAGACCATAGTGCGCCTTCCCGCGATCTCACATCTGTCATCCGGTAACGCTTGCGTGCACGCGTGGCTGTTGAGAAACCTGCTGTATTCAATCACCGCTTCTGAAGATTGGCCGGCTGCATCGAGTGCCCGCCCGATGCGAAAGGGCAGTGATTCATCTGGTTCACCGCCGCGTTCGGCAGCGCGAAATTCAGCAAGTGCCTCGCTCCAATGGCCGGCATCCGCCAGTTCGATTCCCAGTAGCTTATGCGTATGGGGATTGTCTTCCAGCGCCAATGCTGCGCGATATTCGCTGATAGTCTTGTCTCTTTCGTTCATCACCTTCGCTTGCGCCGCGCGCGCGAGGTGCGCATCAACGCTGTTCCGATCCCGGTACAGATAGAGACCGATGATCGACAGCAGCAAAACGCCATAAACAACTGGCGCCACAAATCTAAACCTGACAGGCGGAGTTGGCGACTCAGCGGACTGTTCCGCCAATCCCTGATTTTCCGGCTGGATCGATTGTGCCTGCCGTTTTACTGAACCGCGCGCGATCAAGTAGAGCGGCAGGACTACGAACGGAAGGAAGAACGTTCCGAGCGCCCACGCCGCGGCTACATAGGAACGGAAACTCCAGCGGCGCGCGCTCGCCATCACCCAGGTGGAAAGCAGTGCCGAGGTGATAAAAGCAGCCGGACGCAGCAGGTCAAAGAACTCGCCGGCAGATATCTGCCAATGGAAGTTCACGTTTGTAGTGGGCGCGTGTCGCCGCCCACGGTGTAGATGGTGACTGAACTTGAAAGACCGAGGCCGGAAAGTCTCCCCGCCATCATCACGATCAGCTCACCTTGCTGAACAATGCCGGATTTCAACAGAGTCTGCTCTCCGGCCTTGAGCATCTCTTCCGTTGAGTCCGCTGGCGTAGTTATCAGCGGCTCGACTCCCCAGATCAGCGCTAGCTCGCTTTGTACTTCGAGTGACTGTGTCAGTGCGACGATGCGCTGGTTGGGACGCAGGGAGGAAAGCCGGCGCGCCATTAATCCTGATTGGGTCAACACAGCGGTGATCTGCGTCCCCATCTCTTCAGCGGCAAAGACCGCGGCCTCGCATAACGCACGACTGACACGGCCTGACTGTCGCCCGACCCATTTAGCGACTCGTTCAGAATCCGGCCGTCTTCCCGACTCGGCTGAATCAATGATGCGGGCCATCGTTGCGACTGACGGCACAGGATAAAGACCCATGGCGGTTTCGTTCGAAAGCATTACCGCGTCGGTGCCATCCCAGACGGCGTTCGCTACGTCTGATGCTTCCGCGCGCGTGGGCCGCGGGCTCGAGACCATCGATTGCAGCATCTGCGTCGCCGTGATGACCATCTTTCCCGCAAGCACCGCCTTTTCGATGATCTGTTTCTGGTAAACGGGAACGAGTTCGACGCTTGTCTCGACGCCGAGATCACCGCGCGCGACCATGACGCCGTCAGCGGCGGCGATGATCTCGTCAAGATGATCGATCGCCTCGGCTTTCTCGATCTTCGCAACCAGCGGAGCGCGGCCTCCGGCTTCTTGAATCAAACCCTTCGCTTCGACGCAATCTTCCGCGCTCCGAACGAACGAGAGGGCGATATAATCGGCTTTTTGTTGGACAGCCCACTGCAAATCGCTCCGGTCTTTCTCGGTCAACGAAGCGATCGGCAGCAAGACGCCCGGCAGGTTGATTCCCTTGCGCTCGCCCAAGATCCCGCCGTTGATGACGCGGCAGACCAGATCGGTCTTCGTGGTCGCCTCGACGTTGAGCGCGATAGCGCCATCATCTAAAAGTAATTTTGCGCCCGGTTGGACTACGCGCGCCAGATCGGGATAGTTTGTCGACACTTCGTCGGCGTTGCCTTCTACCTGTCTGGTTGTGATCGTGAATTGCGCGTCGGCTTTGAGCGTGACGGGACGACCGTCCTTCAGGGCGCCGGTGCGGATTTTTGGTCCTGACAGATCGACCACCACAGCCAGCGGATGATTCAACTTCTTTGCCGCGGCGCGAACCATCCGAATGTCCTCCGCTTTCTCTTCTTGGGTGCCGTGCGACATGTTTATGCGCACGCCGTTCACGCCAGCCGCCAGCATCGACTCGACGACCGCCGGATCGCGCGTCGCGGGTCCAAGGGTGGCCAGAATTTTCGCTCTCCTCATTGACTTTACCTTATTTGTTCATCAGTCCCCGGAACATTGGAATCGCACTACTGATCGAGCGCTTGGGCGTCACCGGCAGCAAGCTTTTCCAATGCTCTCCGGCGTCTGCCCATGATTGTCCCGTTCACAGTCAAGACAATGGCCGTCAGCATGTAGATCGGGCCGGCCAGGCCGGAGTATCGTCCGCGAAAGACCGCGAGACAAATCGAGAGCACTCCGATGCCGCAATTGAGCGCGCTTTCCTGAATGCATCATTGTTGTCCGGTTTGACTTGCTTCTCTGGAGCCAAGCGAAGCCTGAATTGCCCGCTCCAATTCTTCCGCCATTGAGTCATCGTAACCGACAAAGTGTTTCAGGAGTTGACCCTGGCGATCAATAACCAAGGTCTGCGGAATGGAGTATTCATGCAGGTACACGTTCTCCAACTCAGGATCGGGAATCCCGAGCGGATACTCGATGTGAAACTCGCGTGCGAATTCCGGCACTTTGTCGTAGTCGTCCTGCCCACCAAGGTTCAGCCCAATGATCTGCAGACCTTGCGGGCCGTAACGCTTTTGCAGATCGACCAGATGTGGAATGGTGTCGCGGCACGGCTCGCACCAGGTCGCGTAAAAATCCAGCACCACAACCTTGTTCTGATAGTCTGACAATCGGATGTGTCGGTCGTTACTCAGCGTCCAACCCATGTCGGGGTGAGCCGCTTTCACTGGAGGCATCGGATAAGTTGTTTCCGGCGGTCGAGAAACAGTCGGCGTCTCTGTATTGGCATTCGCTGAGCCCCTGTGACACCCGCCCAGCGCCAAAGGGCAGACGCCGAGTATTAGAACCAGCGCTATCTTCGCGTGACAAAACTTGGATCGCTCCGTTCGCATATCGAAAGGCTATTCTACACGACTTGCGCACGCGACTAATCCTCATTGGATGAAGCCGCCGGCGTCGAGGGCAACTCGGCCTCTTCAGAGACTCGTTCGCCTGGCACGCTATACTCGTCGTTGACCCAGCGGCCAAGATCCACCAGCTTGCAGCGCTCGGAACAAAACGGGCGATACGGATTGTCTTTCCACTCGACGGGCTTCTTGCAGGTTGGACACTTTCGCACAAGGCAAAGGTAAAAAGGAAAAAGGCAAAAGTAAAGGCGGTAAAGCGAGTCGCCAACTATTCCTGAACAATGCCGCACGTCATGGCGTAGAATAGGCGGGGAGCACAGCGCCAATGGCTGACTACAAAGAAAAGCTTGACGAATTGCACCGGGCGGCGCGGCGCAAAGCGCGCGACCTCGATGAGAAATTTGCGATCAAGGATCTGGTCGAAGAAGGCGCGCGCGTCGCGGGTGCGGCGGCCAAGCGTGGGGCTGAGACGGTCGTCAACGGCGCCGAGCAAATACGCGCCGAAGCTGAGCGTCTCGCGGATGAAAAGCAACTGCGCGAGACTGCCGGGCGCGCTAAGGACGAAGCCGTGCGCCGCGCGAAAGACGCCGGCGAGTTTATTCGCGGCGCTGCCGGTGATGCCGGCAAGAAGGCCGGCGAGGTTTTTGATGAAGCGAAGAGCTACATAAGCAGCGCGTCGAAGGTTGCGGGCAAAGGCGTGCGCGCCACGCGCGCTTCGGCCGCGGCGACCGCGGGAGTCATGAAAGCGAAAGATTGGGTCAAAGAGAATCCGGGCAAGGCAGCCGTAGTTTCTTTTTCCCTGATCCTGGGAGTACGCATGGGCGCTGCTTTCCCCGGTCTCGATGCGGTCTTGCTCGGCTCGCATCCGCACTGGCTTACGCATTCGGCGCTTCCCGTGTGGGGTTTGCATAAAGCTAGTGAGAAGTTCGACGGTTATCTTCGTAAACAAGAAGAGTTGATCGCCGCGGGCAAGCTAAGCGAAGCCGAGCGCGAGCGAATTGAATTTCAACGCAAGATAACGAAGTACGTCGGCGCGCCTTTGCTCGGCGCGTTTAGTTGCGCCGCAGGCGCAGCGATGTTCGCGCAGATCGTTTCTCCGGGCGCGATCACCGGCGCGCCGATAAGCTGGCTGCTCGGCGGCAATCCCTTCCTCGACGGCGTCTGGCTGTTTGCCAACGGCGTCATCTGCTTTCATCAGGGTTACAAGTTCTTCATGATCGCGCTTGCGGATCAGGATGAGGTGAATCGCGTCGTGCGTGAGATTAAGGGGTTGCTGCCTGCCGCCTAGGCAAAATTGTTTCGGCAAGCGCCAGTCCGCGTAGCGGACGATTGATAATAACCCAGCACTTCAGTGCTGGGAGGCAAGAAGAGACAGATATGAGTCCGCGAAGCGGACGACTGAAAGGAGCCCCACGATGCCTCATTCATATGTCTGCGATCTCGTCCATTATATCTTCGGTACCAAAGAAAGATTTCCCTTTATCGATCACGAATTAGAATTACGCCTTTGGCCTTACATCGGCGGCATCGCCAGAGACAACGGAATGAAAGCTCTCGCAATTGGTGGCACAGCTGACCACGTACATACACTGCTATCCTTGCCGGCTACGATGAGTGTCGCCAAGGCAGTTCAGTTGATAAAAGGCGGGTCGTCAAAATGGGTGCACGATACGTTTGCCAGATATCTCAAGTTCGAATGGCAAGAGGGCTATGGCGCGTTCAGCGTAAGCGCTTCACAAATGGATAAGACGGTCGCTTACATCGCTAGGCAGAAAGAACACCACCGCAAGAAAACTTTTGAAGAAGAGTTTCTACAGTTCCTGGACAAGCACGGAGTGGAATACGATCGACGCTATGTCTTTCGCTGACTTCAGCCGTCCGTTTCACGGACTAACGAACATTGGATTACTGCGATCCCAGCAATGAATTGCCGGGCTATTTTCAACCGTCCGCTCCGCGGACTTTTGTCGGCGCGATCGGATATTAAATCATCACGATCTATGAAGCCAGCGAAGACCAACAACAACTCCATCTATGGTTATCGGTGCGAATATTGTGACGGAACCGTCCGTCCTAAGAAGGTCGAGCGCGAGGCCTTTAAGCATAAGAAAGGATTCATCATGCTTGAAGATATAGTCATCGGTGTCTGCGACGCATGCGGCACGAGCTATTACAGCGCCGACATCCTTCACGCCGTGCACGACATTGCTACCAGAACAAAACCATTTGAAAGAATCTAGAAGATCCCCGTCGCGCATTTTTCATCGTTATAAAACCTTCATACTTCAGGCAAATTGAACTTGCGACGGTAATGGTTCAGAATCCTAACCTTATCGTCATCCAGGTGTGGTCGACGATACTTCCATCGTTCCGGGTGGCGCTCGGGCATATTCAGAAAGAAACTATTCTTGGCAAAGCCGTCCAGTATTTCCTCAATGTCTGTCTTATAGTTACTCCCTTTTGGGTGAATCACTCTACAATCATATGGAATCGGTAACATCCCGAATTCGACGTTAAACGCTAGTGCGTCGAGTAAAGCATTCAGGGCATCGCGCAATTCTTTCAACTCCGAAATGTTTGGACGGAATAGCATCACGCCGCCTGATGCAAAGTCACGGGTGATGTGAGCAATTCGATGCGTTCGCAAATCTCTAGCCTTGGCCAACAGACTCCTGACTTCGTTGTCGAAGCGCGCTGCCCTGAGTCGAGAATCAAACGCGCTTTTGAATTCGGGTTTAATCAACTCTCGCACCCTATTCTTAAACCGATCCAGAGTGAACAAATCTCCCGCCTGATCTGTAGCTAGTCTGGTTATTGTCAATATCGCAGAATCGTGGAAGCTGTTCATTACTATTGTGAGAAAGATCTGGTTGTCACGAGGAATAAACAAGTCGAAGGGAAACTCAATGATCTGTTCCGCCAAATAGATGATCTTGTTCAACTCGACGAGTTCCGAAAAGAAGAAGCCGATGCCGTCGTCATACTCCTTTCCTTCAACCCGGTTTCTTCCAGAACGTCCTTTGGTCCAAGATGTGCGATGTCCATCGTTGTCGGCAAAGCTTACAACTGTGGGTGTCCAAATGAAAAAAGCCCCAGCCGCCTTGAACGAAAGTACTAACTGATCGTAATTGGAAACGGCCAGAACGAAAGTGCGAAGACGATCAGGGTAAGTAAGGAAATCAGGATTCGTTTGTTTCCGAGCGGCTCCATCGACTGCGGCTGCGGGTGGCGCACCTTCAGCATGATCGCGAGCAGGACTGTGTAGAGAAAACCGCTGGGGCTGCCGTGCCAAAACCAACCGAGCACCGCAATCACCGCCATCAACACAAACGCAATGCGGCCAATCCAACGGTGCGCATGCGCGCCGAATAGCGCAAACGTGCCGTGCCCGCCATCGAGCTGGCCCACCGGCATCAGATTCAGACTCGTAACCAACAGCCCAATCCACGCCGCCATGTAATAAGGATTCGGCGCCGTGTCTTCGAGTCTTAAATGAAACGCGCGGCCCAGCAGCCGAAACAGCAAAGGGTCGTTGAAAGTAATCGAGTGATCCAGCAGCGCTGGTCCTGGTTGCAGTGAAACAATCCCCATCACCGCAATCGGCAGCAAGGCAATGAAGCCCGCCAGTGGTCCGGCGAGTCCAATATCAAACAACGCGCGTCGCGTCGGTATAGGCGATCTGATCTTGATGAAGGCGCCAAACGTTCCGGCGATAAACATCGGCGGCGCGGGAATGAAAAAAGGCAACGTCGCGCTGACGCCATAGCGCCGGCAGGCGATGTAGTGTCCCATCTCGTGGGACAAAAGAATTGTAAGAAGAGACACGGAAAAGATCAGGCCCTGCTCAAGAACGTGGGGATTCAGAATCGCGAAAGAGAGATAATTGACTACCGTTTGCGAGTAATATTGAGGAATGTAGAGCAAATAGCCCAGCAACGTCGACGGCTCAGGCAGCGAAGTGTCGAGATTCGGCGCGGCAACGAAGATGCCTGCGAAAGTGGTCGAGCCGGCGGTGATAACAAACAACAGCGAATGCCGGATCCATTCACCCACAGTCGGGCGCAAAGCCTGGCTGTAGGAAAACGCCGCCGGTGCTTCAGCAAACGGCGGGATTGCCTGGACTGATTCTGACATTGCGCTGTCGCTTAGTGAGTTGAGGCTAGAGTCTGGATGCCTACGGGCATTTCAGTCTCTAGCCTCAAGCAAGCTTCACTTCCGGTTACTAAATCTACCCTTCGGCTCCGGTCGAACTTGTATCATTGCTCGGCTGTTCGCTCTCGTTTGACTGCAACTCTTTGCCGGGCTTAAAGCGAATAGTCTTCCCTGAAGGAATGGCGACCTCTTCACCGGTGCGCGGATTGCGGCCGACGCCACGCTTCCGGGGCTTCACGACAAATACGCCGAAGCCACGCAATTCGATTCGCTCGCCGCGCGTGAGTGCCTCTTTCATTGAATGAAAAAGCGCATCCACCGCTTGTTCGGCTTTCAGCTTGGGAACGCCGGTCTTGTCCGCCACGCGGTTGATGATGTCTAGTTTGAT
The DNA here is from genome assembly GCA_041499185.1 of Pyrinomonadaceae bacterium. GTDB lineage: Bacteria > Acidobacteriota > Blastocatellia > Pyrinomonadales > Pyrinomonadaceae > JAOAPY01. The sequence goes on from JBGQJU010000049.1 coordinate 10,330, forward strand.
CACAGCCAAAGCCCTCCGTTTGCCGTCCGCATCAGGAACAAATTTTTACCGCCATAGATTGCAGGGTGCGATGATAGAGAGCCGCAGTGAATGCTGTCAACTAATGTGGCGCCATTGTAGGAAAAGTTGTTAACTTGCCATGTGGGCAAGACGCCCGCGCTTAGAGGAAAAACTTGCTTTACAGTCTGTTTGACAAGCGCGTAAGCGGAAGTTAACCTCAAGCATTGCGGTAGGCGTTGCCGCCTCCCTGACTGAGAATCGTGCGTTAATCATTTTCTAATAGCGACTTATGTGGGGACTGAAAGCTCATCGATCGCCGCCCTTTGGTGGTATCCACGTCGACGACGATAAAGACATTCAGGTGCAGAAGCCGCATGAGGCGGCGCGGGAAAATCTGTGGGCCGAGGGGCGCCTGCTGCTGCGCGATCTCGCTTTTGCTTTGATGCTCGCGGCGCTGATGGTCGTTTTCATCGTGCAGCCGGTGAAAGTGGAAGGCACCTCGATGCTGCCGCGCCTGCACGACGGCGAGCGCATCTTCGTCAACAAGCTCATCTATTACGACGAGTATCGCTGGGCGCCAAAGATTGACCGCGGCGACATCGTCGTTTTCTGGTTTCCCGACGATCCTTCGAAGAGTTACATCAAACGCGTCATCGGCCTGCCGGGCGATACGGTAGAAGTTCACGACGGCAGCGTGCGCATCAACGGACGAGACCTGGAGGAGAAGTATCTCGACCCGCGGCTTAACGTGTCGCATCGCAGCCAGCCGCCTGTCTATGTAAGGCCCAACTACTATTTTGTGATGGGCGACAACCGCGACAATTCAAGCGACTCGCGCATCTGGGGACTGGTGCCGAGGAAATATATCTACGGCAAAGCGCTGTTCCGCTACTGGCCGCTGGGCAGCGCCAGCGTGATTCATCATGAGAATATTTCGCCCGCAGTGCCTCCATCCTCGTATCAACCCGAGTTGCAGGAGACCCCGAGCAACAATGACGATCGGTAGTTGAGATCTGTGATCTGAGATTTCAGATCTACCACTCATGAGAGTTTTAGTTAGGAATGCTTGATTGGTTACGGCTGCTGTTGATGGTTTTTTACGCGCCCGCTAGCGCGATGCGACAGGTGCGCGATCGCGCTTCACTGGCGCCGGCGGCTTTGGTCGTGTTGCTGACGCAGGTAGGTTATCTTGTCGCCACAGGTTGGCTGGCTGGTGACCGTACGGTTGTCTTTGGTGGAGCGGGAAGAGCGTCCGGAGTGCTGTTTCAAGCAGCCATCACAGTCTTTCTTTTGGGCGGAATTCTGGTACCGATAATCGCCTTTGTCGGCAACTTGTTCGAGCGACGAGGCAGCTTCACACTGTTTCTCCAGCAGGAGTATGTCTCGCTCGCTTCAGTTTTTCTCTTCGCTCTCGGCGCCGCCAACTTGCTCGCTATCCTGAGTGCCGTGTTTCTGCACTTCAGCGGCATCCAGGCAGCTCAAGTGGCTAGTTCGACTGCGGCTGCTCCGGAAGTACTCGCTTCTGCCGTGAGGCTGCGCGCGTGGATGAGAATGCCGCCGGAAGTTGATCCGCAGTTGCAAGCAGCATTGACTAATCCGCAGCTCATCGCCGCCACTCTCTTCCGGACATTCAAGTATTCCTTCTTCATCGTCGGTGCGATTCTGGCAGTGCGCACAGTTTTCCGAGTCTCGGTTCTTCGTGCGGTTGCGGTCTTGTTTGTCAGCTTCGGGTTCATGTTACTTACCGCGCGTTTGTGGACCCTGCTGTTAACCAGAGTCCTGGTTTCTCCTTTTCTATTGTTGATGCTCTTCTTTTTGCTGCGCGGCTACTTCCAGGGGATTATGCAAACGCAGCGCGCGCGCGCGTCTTTCAAACAGAATCTTGAAGCGTCGACGCTCAATCCGGCTGACGCATCGGCTCACTACAACCTGGGACTTATTCACCAGCAGCGCGGCGAATTCGATGCCGCGCGCGAGCGTTTCGAGCGCGCCGTGCAAATTGATGCCGATGAGATCGACGGGCATTACCAGTTGGGACGCATTGCTCGACAGCAAAAGCGCTCCGCGGATGCGATCAAGCATTTCGAGCAAGTCGTGGCACGAGATCAGTCGCATTCGCAGTATGAAATCTGGCGCGAAGTGGGCGCGACTTACCTTGCCGCCGGTCAGTTTGAAGACGCTCGGACGGCGCTTGAGCGCTTCCTCGATCACCGAGAGTCGGATCCGGAAGGCCTTTACTTGATGGGCCGCGCGCACGCTGGTCTCGGCCACCGCAGCGAAGCGGCTAGTCTGATGGAAGCCTGCATCAACGCGGTCAAAAGCGCTCCGGCGTACAAGTATCGTTTGGAAAAGCGCTGGCTGAACGAAGCCCAGCAGTTTATGAAGAGTAGTCAGTAGACTAGCTACATGCGTTCCTCCACTCCAGCCCTGCTCGCGCTTGAAGACAATCGAACTTTTCGCGGCCGCTCCTGGGCGGCCAGCGGTGAATCGTGCGGGGAAATGGTTTTCAACACGTCGATGACGGGTTATCAGGAAGTGCTCACCGACCCTTCGTACGCCGGCCAGATTGTCTGCATGACTTATCCGCTGATTGGCAACTACGGTGTGAACAGCGCGGATGCTGAATCGTCGCGGCCGTGGGTCGAGGGTTTCGTGGTACGCGAGGCCAGCCGCGTAGCTTCAAACTGGCGCGCTGAAGAGAAGCTCGATGATTACTTGAAGCGCTGGCAGATCGTCGCTATCGAAGGCGTCGACACACGCGCGCTGGTGCGCCACATTCGCGATAAAGGCGCGATGCGCGCCTGCATCTCGACGATCGATTTGGACGAAAAGAGTTTGGTTGAGAAAGCGCGCAACTCGCCGTCGATGGAAAATCGGGAGTTGGCTAGTGTGGTCACGACGAAGCAGCCTTATGAAGTTCCGGCTGAAGGTAAAGAGCGCTTTCACGTGGTCTGCTACGATTTCGGCGTCAAGCGAAACTCGTTACGAAATTTAGCGGGCGCTGGGTGTCGCATCACGGTGGTACCAGCCGCCACGTCGGCGGATGAAGCCCTGGCAATGAAACCCGACGGAGTATTTCTTTCAAATGGCCCAGGCGATCCGGCCTCGATGACCAAAGAAGTCGAGGAGGTGCGCCGCATCGCGCAGTCAGGCGTCCCGACGTTTGGCATCTGCTTCGGACATCAGTTGCTGGGTCGCGCTTTTGGTGGCCAGACTTTCAAGCTCGTCTTCGGACATCGTGGCGGGAATCAACCGGTGAAAGATCTGCAGGAAGGCGGCGTCGAAATCACTTCACACAATCACGGCTTCGCAGTAGTGGCTGAAAGCCTGCCGCCCGAAATCGAAGTCACCCACATCAACCTCAACGACCGTTGCGTCGAAGGCCTGCGCCACAAGACACTCCCGATCATTTCAGTTCAGTATCACCCTGAAGCTGCACCTGGTCCACACGATGCCGAGCATCACTTCAAACGTTTCATTGAGCTGATGGAGCGCCGAGTCGCTGCGTGATCGCGTCCCGTAGGCTAATCCTCCACCGGCAACTTCAATTCGCCGGTCGTGAGATCCGGACGCTGGCGGGCCATTTCTTCCGCTGTAGTGTGCGACGTTGGACGTTCAGGCGCGGACGACGGGCCGGATTGCAAATCATTTGGCAGAGTCTCGTCGCCGGACAAACCTGCCACATTCGATTCATCCGAAGAGGCGTCTCCCAGATCCGCTTCCAGCAGATCGGCCAATCCTTCGCTGCCTCGGTGTTCCAGCCAGTGGCGATAGCTCACCGTCAACACTGCCACCATCGGAATCGCCAAAAAGATTCCCGCAACGCCGGCCAGTTCCGCGCCGCAGAGAATCGCCATGATGACCGCGAGGGGGTGAAGATGAATACCGTGACCGATGAGACGGGGATAGATGAAGTAGTCTTGCAGTATGCGCAACACTCCCAGGAAGAGCAGCACCACCAGGGCCGAAGCGAATCCTGCGTGCAGAATCGCCACCAAAGCCGCCAGGATGGCGATCGTTAGCGGCCCAACCAACGGCACGAATTCAAAAAGCCCGGCGATCAGACCAAGCACCAGCGGGCTCGGCAGCCTGATCAGCGCGAAGCCCGCGGCGCAGACCGCGCCGATGAATAGACACGCAGTGAGCTGCGCGCGAGTATAAGCAGCCAGCGTGCTGTTGACGTCCTGGAAAAACTCGTCGCCACGCCAGCGCCAGCGGCCACGCGGCAACATGTGCAGCGCCGAGCGGCGAAACGTGTCAGCGTCTTTCAAGAGAAAAAAGCTGAGAATGGGAATCAGCACCAGCCAGGGAATATAGACGACCCATCCCGCTATGCTCGTCAATACCACGCTGACCGATCCGCCAACCCTCTCGATAATGCTCGGCACAGCGTTGTTAACCGCACGGACTACACTGTCAGGCATGCGGTGTTGTTTGAAGTACTCATTCAAGTTTTGCGTCTTGGCGCTGATGGTCTTCCCATAGCTTTGGGCCTGCTGGGCAAATTCAGGGAACTGGTTGCTGAGTTGGGGCACCAGGAAATAGATCGCGACAAACACGCCCGCAAGAATTAGCAGATACGCAATCACGATTGCCACGACCCGCGGCACCGCGAGTGTGCGGCCCGCGATGCTGCGCGGGCTTCGCAAAAATTCGACCAGCGGCGAGACGAGATAGGCAAAGAAAACGGAAAGAACCAGAAGCAGAATCACGGTTGTGAGTTTGAAAAGAATCCAGAGCGCGGCCGCCACGATCATTGTAATGAAGATCACGCGCAGGATGACGCGCGTGGGCGGCCAGGACGCTTCGATGACGGCCCGCGCGGCGATCTCCGCGACTTCTTTGGTTTCTTGTTTGTTACTCACTCTTCTCGCCGCGCGACTCGGTACATACGCTCGATCACTCCGTTCACGGCCCGCTGTTCCGACGGAGTCAATTTGTCAAACTCAACCCCGAAAGTGTCCGGAGTGCCGTGATGGACCACCGCGCCATGCAATGACAGCGCGTCTTCTCGATCGAGCAGCAACATCTCAAGTCGATCGCCCACTTTGACGTTTTCACAAGCGGGCAGATTGCGCACACGGACTCCACCAAGACTAATATCACCAGGCTCGCCCAGCCCAATCGATTCTCTCAAACTCGCGTCTTCGATGGCCATCGTCAGACCCGCGCTAACGTAGTAGCGTGGATACCTGCGCCGATCTCGCCATGCTGTGCTATCTGTAGTCTGGGACATCGACATCAGAAGTTACCTCTCACTTTGTCCATTATTCGTCCTCCTCGTCCTCGTCCTCGTCGTCATCCTGAACCTCGGAGGGTGGTGCACTAACGCGAGGCGCGGAGGGCTCCCAGATAAGTCCGCGCCATTCGTCCGTCTGATCCAGCAATTGAAGCGCCGCCAGCGGGTGTCCCGGATTGCGCTCAATCCGCAGTACCTCTGTAACGACGAGCAGTTTTTTGCCTTCCGGATCTTGCACTTCAAGTCGAACACGACCGCCCACCTCCGGCAGCCGCCGCGGCAGATGCACAAGCGTGCCCGCGGGGCCAACGTTCTCGGTGGTCCCTTCAGTTACGATATGAGCGCCATCCGACTCGTCCCACTCAGCGCGCACTTCAAGCGCGGCCAGATAGCGCGGCCCGGATCGAGGCTCGAATTCGCTTTGCTCCAGCATGTCTTTTGCTACTTTGTCGTCCACGTAACAGCGCCAGGATGTCTATGCCTTGAGAACCCGGATAAACGGAAAACGATAAGAGCCAAAATATTCCCAGCAGTTTATATCTTTTCCGGCAAACAGGGCAGAACTTTTTAGGGTGTGGGCACAAGGGTGTTGGGTGTAGGGTGGCTTATCCCCAGCCGCCCGTTACGTCAACCCACACCCTTCACCCAACGCCCAACACCCTGTTATTCTTCTTCCGCGCGCAGTTTCTCGAGCACGGAAAAATCTTCGAGCGTAGTGACATCACCCGCGACCGAGCCGCTCGTGGCAATCTCGCGCAACAGGCGGCGCATGATTTTTCCCGATCTAGTCTTCGGCAAAGTGTCTGAAAATCGTATCTCGTCAGGACGCGCCAGTGCTCCGATTTCCTTCGCGACGTGCGCGCGCAACTCGCCTTTGAGTTGATCCGAAGCCTGGTACGTTCCCTCGAGCGTTACGAACGCGACAATCGCTGATCCTTTTAGATCATCGGGACGCCCGACCACTGCCGCTTCGGCAACGGCTTCGTGCGAAACGAGCGCGCTTTCTACTTCGGCGGTGCCAAGCCGGTGGCCGCTGACATTGATCACATCGTCGATGCGCCCCATGATCCAGAAGTAGCCGTCCGCGTCGCGTCGCGCGCCGTCGCCCGCAAAGTACACACCTTCAATCTGCGACCAGTACTGCTCTCGATAGCGTTCGTCATCGCCCCAAATCGTTCGCAACATCGAGGGCCACGGACGTTTGATCACAAGATACCCGCCTTCGTTTGCGCCTACTGGTTTACCATCGCGCGTCATCACGTCAGCTTCGACTCCGGGAAACGCTTTCGTCGCCGAACCAGGTTTTGTTGGCGTCGCGCCGGGCAGCGGCGTGATCATGATTGCGCCGGTTTCCGTCTGCCACCAGGTATCGACGATCGGGCAGCGACCCTTGCCGATGATCTCGCGATACCACATCCACGCCTCCGGATTGATTGGCTCGCCGACTGTGCCGAGCAAACGCAGACTCGAAAGATCGTGTTTCAGCGGCCAGTGCTCGCCCCACTTGATAAAAGCGCGAATCGCCGTCGGCGCGGTGTAGATAATGTTGACGCGATGACGTTCGATGATGCTCCAGAAACGATCAGGTTCAGGATGATTCGGCGCGCCTTCGTACATTAAGACCGTCGCGCCATTTGACAGTGGGCCATAGACGACGTAGCTGTGGCCCGTGACCCAACCGATATCCGCCGTGCACCAGTAGATGTCTTCGTCCTTCAGATCGAAGATCCACTTCGACGTTAGATGTGATTGCAGCAGATAACCGGCGGTCGTGTGCAGAATGCCCTTCGGCTTTCCGGTCGTGCCTGAAGTGTAAAGAATGTAGAGTGGATGCTCGCTGTCCAACTCTTCCGCCGGACACTTCGCGTCAACCGTTTCCATCAACTCGCCCCACCAGTAGTCGCGGCCGGCTTCCATGTGAAGCGGTGCGCCGGTGCGCCGCACCACGATGCAGGCCTTGACCGACGGCGTTTCTTTCAAGGCTACATCAACCGCGGCTTTCAATTTCACTTCATTGCCGCGGCGCCAGCCGCCATCGGCGGTGACGACAACCTTGCAGCTCGCATCGTTGATGCGATCGATCAATGCCGCGCTCGAAAAGCCGCCGAAGATCACAGAGTGCGTTGCGCCGATCCGCGCGCACGCCAACATCGAAATCGCCAACTCGGGAATCAGCGGCATGTAAAGCGCGACGCGATCGCCCTTCTGAACGCCGGCCCGCTTTAAGACGTTCGCGAATTTGCAGACCTCGGAATGCAGTTGCTGGTAAGTGAGTGTGCGTTGATCGCCGGGCTCGCCTTCCCAGATGAGCGCGGCTTTGTTCCGTCGCCAGGTTGAAAGATGCCGGTCGAGACAGTTGTCTGAAATATTGATCTTGCCACCAACAAACCACTCCGCGTGTGGCGGGTCCCATTGCAAAACCTTGTCCCACTTCTTGAACCAATGAAGCTCTTCCGCCATGCGCGCCCAAAAGCCTTCGGGATCGGCCGTCGCCTGCGCGCGCAGCCACTCCAACTCTCCCATCGATTTAATGTGGGCCTGCTCGGAAAAAGACGGCGGCGGCGGAAACACACGCTCCTCCTGCTGCAGTGATTCGATGTTTGTCGTGACGGTGGACATGGCCTCTGAACTGTCTCCCACGATAATGATTGCGTTGTTGCTGCGTCAGTCTGTGTATCACAGAATAGCTTGACGCGACAACAATGTGCTCGCTGACCCTGCGAGTTCTGGATTCCTTGCCCAAAGAACTCGGCGAGCGTATTTTGTGTCTGTCATGGCCAATTCCTTATGTTCGAATTGCGGCGCTGAGTTCGTAGCGGGTATGAATTTCTGCCGGCGGTGCGGCGCGCCGGTCGTTGTTTCGCCAGACCCTTCAGAACAGCCAACCGCGATCCTTAATCAAACACGCTCAGGTCCGGCGACGCAGCGATTGGATCCACGACCGACAAGCGCTGCGTATGGCCCCGCTCCGCTCTCGGCTCCTGCTGGACCGGCAGCGCCGTTTGCCGTCGCATCCCGAGTGCCAACCGCGACGCCGCGTTCCGGCTCGATGCGCGGGCTGATTGTCATCGGCATCATCATCGTGGTGCTGCTCGGGATTGGCTCAGTGGTCGGAGTCATGAGATCCGTACTCAGATCGCGCAGCCAAAGCCGCGTTTCGGTCAGTAAGCAACTGGCCGGCAAGTCACTCGTCTATCCAGGCGCGCAGACTATCCTGGACGTAACCTCTGAAGAAGGAACGGGTGTGCTGCAACTCAAGACGGCGGACGGAATAGACAAGGTCGCGGATTGGTACGAAGCGAAACTCAAACCAACCAAAACCGTGCGGCTAGGGCCGACTGTGGTGATGAAAAGCGACAACGTGACCGCCACGATCGTCTCGGACGGCAGCAACACCAACATCCTGATCAAGCAAGCGCCTTAAAAGTGGAGTACGACCTCAACAATGAAACTCCACGTCGGCACCAGCGGCTACAGTTACAAAGAATGGAAGGGCAATTTCTATCCCGAAAAGCTTCCGGCGAAAGAGATGCTCTCGTATTACGCCTCGCGTTTGCCCGCGGTTGAGATCAACAACACGTTCTATCGCCTGCCGCAGCGAAGCATGTTGGAAAACTGGAAAGAACAGGTGCCCGCCAACTTTCGCTTCTCCCTCAAAGCCTCGCAGCGCATCACGCATTTCAAAAGACTGAAAGATGTAGAGGACGAAACCAAGTATCTGCTCGACACGGCGTCGGTGCTCGAAGACCGTCTCGGTGTAGTTCTGTTCCAGCTTCCACCTAACATGAAGAAGGATCTACCGCGGCTGGAAACGTTTCTCAATTGCCTGCCTGAGGCAACGCGCGCGGCGTTCGAGTTTCGTCATCAGACCTGGTACGAAGACGATGTGCTCGAACTTCTTTCGACCAGGAATCACGCGCTCTGCATCGCTGACACCGACGACCTGCCGGTCACGCACATTGATCGGACGGCGGACTGGGGTTACCTGCGTCTGCGCCGCGTCGAATACTCGGAAGCTAATCTCAAAGAGTGGCTCAAGCGCGTTAACGATCAGAAATGGAAAGAAGCGTTCGTCTTCTTCAAGCACGAAGACGAAGGCACGGGACCAAAGTTGGCGGGACAGTTTCTCGAGTTGGCGGGAGCCTAATTCGGCGAGAGAGCATCAGTGAGATGAGATGGATCGAATACGACCCCCAGTTCGTGAGGCGGCGTTACAACAAGCTGGCCTCATTCTTCGTCGTATTCGAATGGCTCTTCCTGCTACCGCCCGGAATACGCCGCAAGGCGGTTCGCCGTTTGCATCTCAAATCCGGTGACCGAGTCCTTGAGATCGGGTGTGGAACAGGAAGAAACCTTTCATATCTCGTCGAGGCAATTGGCCGAGACGGTCACGTATACGGCGTGGATCTGTCTGAAGGAATGCTCGCAAAGGCAAAGGAGTTAAGCGGGCGCCGTCGCTGGAGCAATGTCACATTGCTTCATGCTGATGCCGCTGAGTACTGCTTGCCGGAACCTGTCGATGGCGCAATCTTTAGTCTATCGTACGCGGTCATGCCCCACCGTCGGCAGGTTTTGCGCCACGTCTGGAACCAGTTGAAGCCGGGCGGACGGCTGATCATTATGGATGCGCGGCTTCCCTCCGGTCTGGTTGGCAGGTTGTATCGGCCGATTGTGATGTGGCTGATGAAGCTGACTGTGCTCGGGAATCCCGATGTGGACATGCTCGACGATCTGCGCGAGTTGGCCGGCAACATTGAAGTCGACGAACTGATGTTTGGGAGCTACTTCATCGGTCTTGCGACGAAACCATCCGAATAAGATAATTTCTCCAGATCCTTACCAAACCACCGAAAGCTTCGCTGCATCAAAGAGCCGGTTTACCAAATTCGCCTTGGCTCTTTAAGTCCAATCTCGAGGGAGAATGCTGCTCGTGAAACTGATTTTTGCGTTGATTCTACTTATCGTGGCAACTTCAGCCATCGCTTTGTTCCAACCTGTACCAGTTGTTTTGGCCCAGCAGCCAGCCGATAACATTCAGAAAGGCGCGCTGGTCGATGTTGACCGGATCGTACGGGCGTTTTCGGCGAAAGAGACGGAATTCCGGCGAGCGCTCAATGACTATGCGTTCAAGCGCGACGCCACTGTTCAGCAAATCGGCATGGGCGGCGGAGTCACGGGTGAGTACCATCGCGTCTCACAGTTTGTTTTCGACGATCAAGGAAACCGTTTCGAGAAGATCACTTTTTTCCCGGCCCCCACGCTAACGGAACTGCAGGTCACCCCGGAAGACATCGAGGACCTCGGCGGCATTCAACCATTTGCTCTCGAGGCTGCAAAGATCAATCAGTACAACTTCAACTATCTGGGCACCGAGCACATCGACGAGCTGGATACGTACGTCTTCGATGTGCAGCCAAAGGTCTTGCCCAAGAAAGTGAGCGAGCGTTTCTTTCAAGGACGCGTCTGGGTAGAGAAAACCGATCTGCAGATCGTCAAGGTGCGCGGCAAAGGCGTGCCCGAAGGGAAACAGCGCTTTCCCATCTTTGAAACCTATCGTCAGCAGATCGATGGGCACTACTGGTTTCCGGTCTACACTTATGCCGATGACAATCTGGAGTTTCCCGAGGTAACTATCCACATGCGCATGCTGGTCCGCTACACCGACTTCCTGCGTTTCCGCAGTCGGGTGACGATCACAGAGGGGAACGAACCAGCGCCCGAGCCTTCGCCTACGCCGAAAAAGCAGAAACCATAACTTGTTTTATATTTGAGGAGCCTCGTGACGGAAGAACTCAGATGATCGCGCTTGCAGTCGACGCGCTAGCGCAAGGTGGGGCGAACTGAAAAGTTGAGAACAGGAGAGAGGCGCCGCGGCGCCTCTCTTCTTTTTTAGGAATGACTCAGGCCGTTTAGAAATTGCCCTGGCACCCGTCGTGCCCGCAATCACAATCGAGTTCGATGGTCTGGCCGGCGCCTTCGCACGACGCGCTGCAGTATTTGCCGTCGGGTTGCGGTGGACACGTGCAAACCGGATTCTTACACTGTGCTGGCTCTTTTTCGTCTGCCATGCTGTTCTCCTTCAATTGTAATTCGCAGGTCTGGAGTGCACAGAGTAGCACACACTGCTCGACAGTTCACGCGCGCCAACCAAAGTTCCTTCGGTGTAGCTCCGTATTTCAACCGCGTGCCGAACAGGCAGACTCTTTCCTATCTCAGATCGGCTGGCCTTTCTCCTTCTCTTCCCTCGCCGGAGCGGCCTCATAAGCTCCCAGCGATCGTAGCAAACGAATCACCGGCTTGTGTCCCTCCTCAATTGCAACCGCCAGCGCCGACTTCCCATCATTGTCGCGCGCATTAATATCTGCACCGGCATTAATGAGCACTCGAACGTTATTCACGAGCCCCTCAGACGCAGCGAGTATCAGGGCCGTCTTCCCCGCGTTGTTTCTGGTGTCTACCTTGGCTCCAGCTTCAAGCAGCGTTCTGAGTACTTCGACATTATTCTTGTCCGCCATCTGCGTTAACGCCGTGTCGCCATCTTTGTCTCTCAGATTTACCTTTGCGCCGGCATTGATCAAGTCCCAAACAAGGTCAGCCGTCGCGTCGCCATCCAGCATCATCAGCGGCGTCTGGCCCCTCTTGTCTTTGGCGTTCACATCAGCGCCCATCGAGAGCAGCAACTGCACCATCTCTCGATTGCCGTTTAGCGCCGCATACTCCAACGCGGTATAGTCAGTGGCTTCATCGCGATTGTTCACATTCTCTCGCGTCACGAGTGACTGCACCGCTTCCAGGTCGTCCGCGTGCGCGGCTTTCACCAACGGCAATGTAGGAAGAACCATGACGCCTGCTCCGGCTAATACGGTCTCCTCTCTTGCTTCGCCGCCCCGGATCTCTACTTCTGCTTCAATCTTGGCAATGCTCAACGTTCGATCGATTCTTAGTTCTCCCTTATCCAGCAAGTTGATATCCGCCACTTCACTACTCTCAAACCCAGGCGCATCAATCTTCAAGCTGTAAAGACCCGCCGCGAGTCCGTCAAACTTGTACGTGCCGTCAGAGCTTGTCACCGTGCCGGCGGCATACTTTGATTGCTCAGTTCCGAGCGTGACCGATGCGCCGGAAATCACTGCGCCGTTTTGATCGAACACAATTCCGGCGATAGTGCCACCCATCGAGCTGAGTTCCGTGACCGATAGAGTGCGTCCTGCCACTGCGTTTGAAGCCCGCATGGCTGATGCATTTGGGCGCAGCGTGGCAGCCGCGGCGCTGGAAATGCTCAGGCTGGCGCTAAATGCGCCGGCTGCAATTCGCGAAGCGCGACGACCAATCCGATGGATCTGCGAAGTGGATTTTGTAAGCACACGCCCGTCTGCGGCGCGCATATATCTTATGCAGACGCGACCATCGGACTCTTCTACCAGGCGTAATGCCTGTTTATGCGTCATCTCCGAAAGATTGTTGACGGAAAGAGCGCAGTGTTCACAGAACCGCACCTGATCGTTTCCGATCATCGAATCCCAATCTGCGGTGCAGGGTGAATTGACGGTTAGATTGTCGAGGAATTTCTTGGCTGACATATTAAGGGCTCCTTTCAAGTCCAAAATCGATTGGAGAGCCCGGGGAGAAGCTCGTGTCGGCGCAACGTAGAGTTAGACAACCAGGTGCGCAGAGAAGTTCCGAAATAAAAGTGTGATCATGCTCATGCTATTTCACGACGAAAGTTTTTGGTGCGACCAAGGCCCGCGCTTCGGCGTTGTAGTAGTCGTAGGCAATCGATGGCGCGGTTTTAGCAGTCAGCGCGAAGCGTGGACGAAACTTGAAGTTGGAATCAACCACCCCCGGCGCGACCACAAATGAGCCACAACCCGATCCGGCAGCACGTCATATTGGCTGGTGCTTCACGTCGGAACTCATAGTAGCCTCCTGAAAACGTTTTTCCGGAACGACACACTGCGAGCCCGGGGAGAAACTCGAATCGTTTCACCGCTTGACAGTTACTACTTAACCTTTGAAATGGAATCGCGAGCCTGGGGAGGAGCTTGTCGGATTTCGACGCTGTGATGCAACTCGGTTGCTGTTGGGTTGTTGCTTCGTGAATATTTTTTCTTTGAGCCTTTGCGGGAAACTCTTTATCGGCTTTCGATCTTACTCACCGCTTGCGCAATCTCCGCTGCGACACGGGCGTTATTTTCAAGCAAGGCGAGGTTGGCCCGGAGCGTCGCGCCTTCGCTCTGCTGGGACATGCGCGAGAGTAGAAACGGAGTGACTTCGCGCCCGGCAATCTGTTTACGTTCTGCTTCAAGGAGTGCGTCGTTGAGGACCGCCTCAAGTGCGTCCGCGGGAATTTCAGCGTCTGCCGGCACCGGCACGGTAACCAGCAACGCACTATTGATTCCGAGTGCACGCTGCGCTTTTACGATCTGGGCCACTTCGTCGGGTGAGTCAACCCGAGCATCAATCGGCAGACTACTTTCCCGTGAATAGAACGCCGGCATCTCGTCGCACTGATAACCAACCACCGCGATGCCATGTGTCTCGAGCCATTCGCGCGTGGCGTGAAGATCCAGAACGACTTTCGGGCCAGAGCAGACGACGACAACCGGCGTGCGCGCGAGTTCCGGCAGATCCGCCGACACGTCCGGCAGCAAACCGCGGTGTACGCCACCGATGCCGCCCGTGGCTAATACCTTGATGCCTGCGCGATGCGCGATCCAAATTGTGGAGGCAACAGTCGTCGCTCCGTTCCACTTGTTCGCCACAGCGATGGCAAGATCGCGCGTACTGATTTTCTTAGTGTCCTCGCTTTCGGCGAGCTGTTTGACCTGATCTTGATCCAGACCGACACAAATCTGCCCATCAAGAATCGCGATCGTAGCCGGAGTCGCACCGGCGTCGCGGACGATTGTTTCAAGTCGATGTGCAGTTTCGAGATTCTGCGGGCGCGGCAGACCATGCGCGATGACGGTTGATTCGAGCGCGACTACCGGACTCCGCGAAGAGAGAGCAGCCTCCACTTCAGTGCTACGATCCGCGGATGTTCGGTGAATCATCATGAGAGCGTTTCAAGTCGTGTGTCGGGGGCAGTAGCCCGACCGTTAGGGAGGGCTCCGCTCGGTACGATAATGAGCCCTTGCTGACGCGCAGGCTACTGCCCCAACTTTTTGCGCAGCGTGAACATCGTGCCCGCGCCGTCGCGTTTGGTCCAGGAGATCTCCGCGCCGATTAAACTCGCACGCGCGTGTATGTTTGCCAGTCCGCGTCCCTGTGCGCGAGCATCAGGCGCGAAGAATTTTCCGTCATCTTCAATGCCCAGCGTAAGGCTTCCTTCCGGTGATGCTTTGAGGGAAAGCCGCACGTGTTTCGCTTCGGCGTGGCGACAGATGTTGTTAATGACCTCTTGCGCGATGCGATAGATCTGAATGCGCACACTGGACTCGAGTTTGATCCGCTCCTCGATCTCTTCGCCGCCGCGCACTTCATATTCAAATTTCTTGTCAACTGGCAGATGGGCCACCGCGTTCGCCAGCGCCCATTCAAGCGCCGCGGCCAGTCCGACATTATCGAGCACGGAGGGACTAAGGTCCTCGCAGATGCGGCGAATTTCGTTTGAGACCGACTCGATCTCCTGGCGAAACGTCGCGCGATCGAATGAAGGGTTTTCGTGGTTTGCCGCGACCCGCTCGCTACTGCTCGCGGTTCTGTAATCGCTGCCGGTGCCGGGAATGCGATCAGTTATCAAGAGCAGTCGGCGCAGATCCGCCAGCGTCTGATCGTGCAAATCGCGCGCGATGCGCCGGCGCTCGCGTTCTGCTTCGTTTGCGAGATCGAGTCGGGCTCCGGCCAGCTCGCGATTCGCTTCCACCAGCGCAGTGCTGGTGCGCGCAATCCTGCGGTGCTCGAGAATTGCCCATAGCAGAGCCATCAAAGCCAGCGCCAGCAACACCGCCAACGCCGTCGAAGTCCAGGGGAACGGCGCGCCAGCAATACTGAACTCAAATGAAAGCGGGCTCGAGGCGATCAGATCCTTCGTGAAAGCGCGCGCGGTGACTCTATACTTCCCGGGCTTCAGCCCTTCCATCGTGAACTGCGATTCGTGTGACAGCTTCTGCTTGACGCGCGCGCCTTTGCTGTCGGAAAGCAGAAACGCATACTGAAACTGCTCTGGGAAAGTGCGGCTGCTGGTCGCAGTCACATCAATCAAGAGACTGTTCTGCGGATACTCCAGATTCAATCCGGTGCGCAACTCTTCCGGCTGATGCACGCGCTTGCTGATGATGCGCGTCGGCGAAAGCGACGGCGCCGCACGGCCAGGCTCGTAGCGAGCGACACCGCGACTCGTGCCAATGAGCAGCAGATCGTTGCCCCTTGCGTCGCGCTGCGGCAACACCGCGAAGACATTCTGAGAAGGCAAGCCTTGTTCAGCGTCGAGTTGCGAGACGATTGGGCCAACACTCTCATCCAAACGGATCTTCAGGAGACCGCCACCCGTCGTTGCGCACCAGGCCTCGTTCGAGTTTGCATTGTGATTGGCGGTAACGCTGCGCACGTCAAAGCTCGGAGCTATTGGCGCGCACTCGCTGCCCGGCCGGCACAGATAAACGCCACGGCTCGTCGCCAACCAGAGCGCGTTATCGCTGGTCCGATCAATCGATCTAACCGCTGCCCCTTTCAATTTCGCGAACGCGGGATCGGTTCTCGTCTGCTGGCCGTCGAAAACAAAAACGCCTTCGTTAGTCGTGCCGACCAACAGGCGCGCATCACCGTCGGCAAACAGACTGATGACTTCGCGTGTCTCCGCCGCATCACTGGGCCAAACGAGGCGCGTGCGCGCTTCTTCTACTCGCTCGACTCCGCGGCCGAAGCTGGCGATGTATGTAACGCCCCGAAACTGAGCTATGGCGCGCACACTGCCCGTGGCATCGGCGCTGCCCGAACCCGCTTCGATGCGCGCGAACGTCTGTTCCTCTAACTTCACGCCCCGCGCAGATTTCGGTGCGGCGTAAAGGCCGCTCGCTGAACCGACCAGCAAACGGCCCTGCTTGTCTTCCGCCATTGCGTAGATGATGTTGCGCGCAAGAGCAGTCACCGAGCGCCAAGTTCGCGTTGCGCCATCGTAAGCAAACAAGCCGCGATTCGTGCCGGCAAGGAGATGGCCATCGGAAGTTTGATAAAGATTGCGGACGAAATTACTCTCCGGATTGTCTCCAGTAAGTTCGACGCGAGGCGCGTGCGGGTCGTAGCGGCAGACGCCGCGGTCTGTGCCAAACCAGACAACCTCTTCGCGATCGACGAAGATTGAATAGACGTGATCCGAACGCAGACCACCCGCGGTGCCGTCGAAAGTGAAGCGCTCGATCTTTTTTGCGCCAGCGAAGCGAAACACGCCCCGCCCGTCCGTGCCGGCCCACACGTCATCGTCCGCGCCCGCGCGCAGGGTCATCACGGTTCCCGTCGGCGCATCAAGCCTGGCAATACGCGCGGCTTCGCTGCCTTCGTAGAAACCGCTCTCATCCTTCCTGCTCCTTGCGCCCACCCACAGTTGGCCTTTTGAGTCGGTCTCGAGTGCGCGAATGAAATATACCTGAGGCCGCGCAGGCACTACATTGGCGGCGCCGTTCTCTATGACCAACACACCGCGACTTGAGGAGCCTGCCAACAGTTTGTCGTGCGCGATTGTGAGACTAGTCAAAGGCAACGGCCCAGGATGATCCGCGTCTGCGCTTTGCAATGGACGCTCCAACAGTGATTTGACGTCCACGACGCCGTCGGGCTTCGCGCGACACTCGAAGATCATTCCCTGTTCAGTGGCGATGATCGCGCGGCCGCGTTCGGGCGTGATGATTGCATTGACAGTTTGGCCTGCCGTCTCTTTGATCAGCTCAAACTTTCCATTGGTGAAACGCGCCGCGCCATTGTCGGCGCCGATCCAGAGCGCGCCGTCGGCGTCCGTCTGCAGCGCCAGCACGCGGCCACTCGGCAGTCCCGGATCGGTGGCCGCCTGCGTACGTCGCCCGTCAAACCTTGCCAGTCCGCCATCCGTGCCAAACCACATTGTGCCGTCCGACGTTTGTGCGATCGCACGCACGCGATCCGACGGCAAGCCGTGAAACAAGGTAACCGCGCCCCATTGATGCAAGCCTGTGACGGGCGTTGGCGAGGGAGAAGGAGAAGGCGATGGCGACGCTTGTGGTTGAGATTGTCCCGCTTCGTTTTGAGAGAAGGCAGCAGACAGTAGGCAGTAGGCGGAAAGCAGTAGGCAGCCGGCAGCGAGCAGAATACAGTAGAGGGGATGAGGCCCGAAGGGCCGGCACGCACCAGTGCCGCACCTTCGGCGCTCATTTTGAAATACGTTCCATCTGATCCACGCCCTCACGGACGTGGCTACTGAATGCCGGCCCTTCGGGCCTTCATGCGCGTCGTGTTTCACGTCCGCTTATCGCCGCGTCTCCCCGTCACCGCGTCTCCGCGTCCCCGCTTCCTTCTTCTGCTCTTCAATAAACTTCTTCCGGTCACGCTCGATCCAAACATCGAGTTCTTCCGCCGCTTTTTCCAACTCGTCGTTGTTCAGCAGTCCCCGCCGCAGCGCTTCGAAGAACGCGCGCGTGCGGATGTTGTAGGCGAGCTTGTCATAGGTCTCATGCTCGGTGCCTTCGGCCATCGACACGAAAAGCTTCTCGTAGAGCGTCGCCAGCCGGCTCTCGACGCCGCGCAATGACAAACTGCATTTGCGCGCGATGGCCCAATTCGAAAGACCGAGCGCGAGATAGTAAAGCGCTTCGGCTTCGAACTCAGTCAGCAGCGGCCGCTTAAACGAATCCTTGAACGCCGGATCGATCATGTCGGCGCCGTCTTCGAGCACTGCCGCGACGAAACGTAAGAAGCGCGATTCGGGATTGTTCTTGTGAATGAAGCCGTAGGCTGGCGGCGGATCGACCGACTTCACGATCTTGCGAATCTCGTTGATGTAGATCTCGTGCGGAAACTGCGTCCAGAAAATAATGCGCGCCGTCGGAAAATCGCGCCAAATCGCGCGCGCAGCTTTCACTCCCGAAAGTTTCGGCATTTGAATGTCGAGGATGCTAACCGCGGGCTTGTGCTCGAGCGCGAGCTTGACTGTCTCTTCACCGTCAGCGGCCTCGATCACCGGTGCGTGCGACGAAAACTCCCGCTCCAGAATCTCGCGCAAGTAATGCCGCTGGGCCACGTTGTCTTCGGCGATCAGGATGGACATAGATTAGTCGCTTGTGATGATAGCCCGAAACCCGCCATTTTCGTACATGTATGAGGTGCCGCCTTTCTCGAAGTAGCCTGCAAAGATCGCATCATTCGAATAGTAGAAGTGCCGGTCAGCTTCATAGTCGTAATCACGCACTCCCTTTTTCATCAAGTAGAGATACTCTCCACCTTCGCCAACCCGGTGCATCTCGTATCCTCCGACTCTCTTTAGGAACGTGACCACCAAGACATCATGGCTCATTTTAGAATGCGGTGCTTCGTAGATGGTGGCCATTCCGTATTCAATCAACAAGGCGTAGTCGATCTGACCGTCACCATCGAAGTCACCCTGAATCACTTCGGGGCGTGCTTCCATTGAAACGCGCGCTTTCAAAAACTTGCGAATGTCGTCGCTGACAAAGGGAAACTCCCAGCCGGGGAGGTTCTTATCAAGCACGGTCTTTAGCGCTGTGGGAAGCTCGGGCGATCCTTCGCACGGCAATTTGCTTGATGATGTTGGCGTGGACACTGAGGCGACGTCGCCGACGTTTGTGCGAGGCGGCGTGGTTTGAAAGAGCGACGGAGTCCTTGCGGCGATTACACCGCAGGTGAAAGTTAATATGGCACAAGAGACGTTAAGCAGAGGTCTTCGCACGGTTTCAGTTTCGATCCTGCGCACTCCGAGGACAATGTGGCTCGCCACAGTTGCGCGTGCGGCTGCGCCGCCTGATATGCGGAAGGTCTTGACCTTCCGACGGGCCGTAGGAAGTCTTTGGGGCTATGCCCCGGATTTGAGAAGTATGGGGCACAGCCCCAACCGCACTTGGTGTCTTTCGGAAGGTCGGAGACCTTCCGCACATCGGGCGGCGAAGCCGCAAGTGCTCAACCTGAAGCGTGCAATGCGGGCAGGATGCCCGCGCTCCCGGCAGCTTGACGCCGCGCGTACGTCCTCGGCACTATGACGGTGCTACAATTCACTTCGATCAAATTCTTACTGAAAACGAAAGGCGCATTGATGCATTGGCAAAAACTCTCGCATTTCACTGCGGTCGCTTCGATTCTGTTCTCATTTGTTGCGCCACTGCTGGCTAATGTCAGAGGCACACGCGGCGCGCAGCAGACTCCTTCATCATCCACGCCGCCACGCGACGAGAAGCTCTGGAAAAGAGCGCTGGAGATTCATCGCAAGGCGATCGTCATCGACACGCACAACGACATCACAACGCCGATGACCAATGACGATTACGATCTTAGCGGCGCGCCGCCTGTGCCCTACCGCACCAGCATCGAGCGCATGAAGCAGGGTGGTCTGACGGCCGAGTTCTTTTCGCTTTACGTGCGACCCTGGTACGTCACTCACGGCGGCGCGGCGCGGCGCACACTCGACATGATCGACGCGGTTTATCGCGCGGTCGAGCGTCATCCGAACGATCTGATGTTCGCTACTTCCGTCGCCGATATTCGCAAAGCGAAGAAGCAGGGAAAGATTGCGGCGCTGATGGGCATTGAGGGCGGACATGCAATTGAGAACTCGCTCGCGACGCTGCGCGAATTTCATCGACTCGGCGTCCGCTACATGACGTTGACCTGGAACAACTCGAACGACTGGGCCGACGGCGCGCGCGATAAGCCGCGCAACAATGGATTGTCGGACTTTGGCAAAGAAGTAGTGCGTGAGATGAATCGGCTCGGTATGCTCGTCGATATCTCGCACGTTTCGGACAAGACGATGAGCGATGTGTTGGACGTGACAAAGGCGCCCGTGATCGCTTCGCACTCGTCGGCGCGCGCGTTGACGAATCAACCGCGTAACGTCCCAGACGATCTGCTGCGTCGCATTGCCAAAAATGACGGCGTGGTGCAGGTAAACTTCTACGCTGCGTTCGTCGACTCGGACGCCATCGAGGCCAGCGCCGAGCGTGACAAGCGGCTGAAGGCGCAAATGGATGCGCTGGCAGAAAAGTACAAAGACGATCCCGAGCGGCTGGCCGAAGAAGGTGACAAGATCGAGGCCGCCAACCCACTGCCGCCGACGCCGCTTTCAAAGCTGATCGATCACATCGATCACATCGTCAAAATCGCAGGCATCGATCACGTCGGCATCGGCGCGGATTTTGACGGCGCAAACGATTTTCCTGAAGGCGCCGGCGACGTGTCGATGTTGGCAAATATCACTTATGAACTGCTCAAGCGCGGTTACAGTGAGAAAGATATCCGCAAGATTCTGGGCGAGAACCTGTTGAGGGTTTTTGCGGAAGCGGAGCGCGTCGCGCGGACGATGAGTAAGTCGATTAGTGGCGATGGCAGTCTGAAACGAATACGGAAATAGGAATCCACAGATTACGCAGATTATACAGAATAAAAAGACCAGGTAGAGAAGAAAGATAGTCGGAAAGCACCAGGTTGCGGAGCGAGGCGGACATAAGCGAAACCAAACGTTTGCTAGCCGAGGAAGCTGTTGTTACGAGTTCAGAGCAGTTCTAGCTATCCGGTTTGAATGAATCTGCGTAATCTGCGGATGAAGATATGAAGCACGCCGGCATCTACATTCACATACCGTTTTGTCGCTCGCGTTGTTCTTACTGCGACTTTGCGACGGGGATGTACGAGTCTGCGCTGGCCGAAAAGTATGTCGGCGCGGTTGCGAAAGAGATTCGCGAGTGGAACGAAGTCGAACCCGAGGATGTTGACACGATCTATTTTGGCGGCGGCACGCCTTCGTTGCTTTCACCAAGTCAGGTTCAGCAAATCCTCGACGCGGTTCATCATCGCTTCAACGTCGTTGGCGGCGCCGAGGTCACGCTGGAGATGAATCCGGCGAACATTGCGGAAGAGAATCACCGCAGAGACACAGAGGGCGCAGAGATTGCGCAGAGAGCAGCCAATGGCAATAACGCTGAGTTATCCGGTCAAAAACTCCAGGACTTTCGCCGGCTGGGAATCAATCGCGGGAGCTTTGGCGCGCAGACGTTCGATGATGATCAGCTTCGCCGGCTCGGACGCACGCACACATCAGATGGCATTCGAACCACGTTTCATCATCTGCGCGAAGCCGGTTTCGACAACATCAACTTCGATCTGATTGCCGGGCTGCCGGGTCAGACACTCGATGGCTGGTCACGCAATCTTGACGAAGCGCTGGCGCTACGACCGGAGCATCTCTCGCTTTACCTACTCGATATTCACGAAGGCACGCCGCTCGCCGGTCAGATCAGACGCGGCATGCATCCGACACCGGACGATGATCTGGCCGCTGAGATGTACGCGCGGATGGTCGATAGAGTCTGCGACGTGGGTTACGAGCATTACGAGATCTCGAACTTTTGCCTTCCGAGTTACGAGTCGCGTCACAACACTAAATACTGGACCGGCGCGCCTTACTATGGCTTTGGGTGTTCGGCGCATTCTTACGACGGCGGATTTCGGCGTTGGTCGAACGAGCGCGATGCAGCGCGCTACACTGAAGCTATCGAACGTGGGCGTTCGCCCATCGTTGAGCAGGTGCAACTGAGCGAGCGTGATGCAAAAGCGGAAGCGGTCTTTCTTGGGTTGCGGATGATGCGCGGCGTTGACACGCGGCAGTATCGAAACCTGTTTGGGGCGGATCTCAAAGAGGAGCACCGAGACGATCTGCTGCGCCTCAGCGAAGCGGGCTTGATCGAGATAGACGGCGACCTGATTAAGTTAACTCAAACCGGCGCGCTGTTGTCCAACGAAGTCTTTGCGGTGTTCGTCTGACTTTAGGGACGCACCTACGTGTGCGCCCTCGTCGCGCGGAGGATCTAGTTCCGGCTGGGGCGGACACGCAGGTCCGCCCCTACATGAAGATTCATGATCATCGCCATCGACGGCCCATCTGGAGCGGGCAAATCAACGCTGGGGAGAATGCTCGCGCGCGAGCTGGGGCTGCTCTACATCGACACCGGGTCGATGTACCGCGCGGTGGCGCTGGCGGTGCTTGAATCCAGCGTCAATGCAACGGACGATATCGCTGTCGGCTCGCTCGCCTCGCGCGTGGACATCGATCTCAAAGGCGATCCGGATTCATTGAGAGTTACTCTCGATGGCCAAGACGTGACGGAACAGATTCGCAGTGAAGAAGTCACGCACATGTCATCAGTCGTATCGACGATCCCCGCGGTACGGCGCGCGATGGTCGAGAGCCAACGCGAGCTGGGCCGGCGCGGCGCGGTGCTCAATGGCCGCGATATCGGCACCATCGTCTTTCCCGATGCCGACCTCAAATTCTTTTTGACTGCTTCGCCCGAAGAACGCGCGCACAGGCGTTTCGCAGAAGAGCAGACACAGGACTCTAATGTCAGTTTTGAAGAGACTTTTGCCGACATGAACGAGCGGGACACCCGGGATTCAACGCGCGCCGATTCGCCGCTCAAGATCGCCGACGATGCGGTCATCATCGACTCGACCGGCTTGTCGGTCGCAGAAAGTTTTGCACGAATGATGGCGGTAGTGCGTGAGAAGACGGGAAATGGCCACAGAGGCACAGAGACACCGAGATGAAAATGAGAAACCTATTCAGCTTCTCGTTCAAGACTGAAGCTATCTGGATGACGTTCTCCAGCTTTGGCTTTTTCTTTCTTGGTCTGCTGGTCTTGCTGATCGTAATGTTGGTGCGCTACCTCCAGTCCTAACCGCAAATCGGCAATTGGCAATTGGCAATCGGAAATGTAAGGGATGTTCACTGGCATCATCGAAGAACTTGGCCGCGTGCGCAGCATTGAGCGACGCGGTGAAGGCGCGCGGGTTGTAATTGAAGCGCGCACCGTGACCGAAGGTTCGCGCGATGGCGATTCGATTGCGGTCAATGGCGTGTGTCTTACTGCGCTCGACGTGCGTCAAGATTCGTTTGCCGCTGATGGATCGCGCGAGACGCTGGATCGCTCAACGATTGGACGGTTACGTCCGGGATCACCGGTGAATCTCGAACGTGCGGTGACGCCATCAACGCGGCTTGGTGGTCACATCGTCCAGGGACACGTTGATGCGCGCGGACGTTTCTTGAGCGCAACGGATCATGGCGGCTCGTGGACTGTGCGCATTGCCTATCCGCCAGAGATTGCGCGTTATCTCGTCTTCAAGGGATCAGTCTCGGTCGAAGGCATCAGCCTTACAATCGCCGGTCTTGCCGATGATTACTTTGAGGTGGCGATCATTCCAAAGACTTGGGAAGTAACTAACCTTTCGCACCTGCGGCCCAACGACGAAGTGAATCTTGAAGCGGACGTCATCGCGAAATACGTCGAGCGCATGCTGAGTTTTGCCACGGATGCAAAGCATCCCGCGCCGTCCCTGACAATTGAAAAACTGGGCGAGCTGGGCTACGAGTAGTGTCCGGGAAAGAAGCTGCTTCATCCGAGTCATCTGTCTGAACAAGACTGCTCTTCTCCCCACGCAAAGGCAGAAAAGCTTAATATTCCCTTCGGGCATTGCGGTTGCCAAATGCCATCTGGTCGAAAACAATAGGGCTTTCGGGTAACATTAGTTAAGATAAGAATTTCAGATTTAAGATTTAACATTTCAGATTCCAAGATGCCATTTGCTTCCATCGAAGACGCCGCCGCCGACATACGCGAAGGCCGTATGATCATCATCGTCGACGACGAGGATCGCGAGAACGAAGGCGATCTCGTCTGCGCGGCGGAGAAAGTCACGCCGGAAATCATCAATTTCATGGCCCGGCACGCGCGTGGCCTGATCTGTTTGCCGCTGACCGAAGATCGTTGCGACGAGTTGCACCTGACGACGCAGGTGGCCGACAACACCTCTTTTCATGGCACAGCGTTCACGATTTCAATTGACGCGCGCAAAGGCGTCACCACGGGCATCTCAGCGTCGGACCGCGCGACTACGATTCTGACAGCGGTCGATTCGCAGACGCGCCCGCAAGACCTCGCGCGTCCCGGTCACATTTTTCCGTTGCGCGCGAAGAAGGGCGGTGTGCTGATCCGTCCAGGACAGACTGAGGCCAGCGTCGACATTGCGCGCATCGCTGGTTTGTATCCCGCGGGTGTGATTTGCGAGATCATGAATGAAGACGGAACGATGGCGCGTTTGCCGGAACTGAAAGATTTTGCCGGCGCTCATGGTTTGAAAATGATCCGCGTCGCGGATCTGGTGCGCTATCGCATCAGCAAAGAGATGCTGGTGCGCCGCGTAGCGGAAACCGATCTGCCGACAGTCTACGGACGCTTTCGCGCCATCGCTTACGAAAACATCATCAACGCGGACGTGCACCTGGCGATGGTGATGGGCAACGTCACGACAACCGAGCCGGTATTGGTGCGCGTTCACACAGAGAACGTCACCTGCGACATGTTCGGGTCACTCGTCGACGACACGGGATTTCAACTTCATACGGCGCTGGAAAAGATCGCCGGCGCCGGACAAGGAGTGGTGCTCTATCTGCGGCAGCGCGAGCACAGTCTCGATCTGGTGCATCAACTGCGCACTTACGCACTGATGCAGGAACGCGGCCTCGGCAAAAAGGAAGCGAGCGTGGAGACCGGCTACGGGTTGAATCGAGACTACGGCATCGGCGCTCAGATCCTTCACGACCTGGGTCTGCGGCGCATCCTGCTGCTGACGAACCATCCCCCAAAGGTCGCGGCGCTCGAAGGATTCGAGCTCGAAGTCGTCGGCAATGTTTACCTCGGCGAACCTGCGCATCTCAGTGCAAGAGGGAGCGAGCAGGAGACGGAGCAACGGACCTGAGCGTTGCGGCCATCTGTCGTCTTTGAGTTTCGGATTGCGAGCCTTTAATATGTAAGCCCCCCGGCTTAAGGCTCGTTTTTAGTTTTTCGGGCTCTCCTCCTTTCAATCGGGATACTGAGAGCCGCGCTGGCGGCTTTGTGCTATGTCTGCAAACGACCGCGACGAAGGTTCAGCCGAATCGTCAAACGAAACTAAGGAGGGTTCGGCCAACAGCCGCCGATCGGATACTAGTCCGACGCCGCGTCGTCGGCGCCGGTTCTTCACGCGCCTGAACGCTTTCATCGCAGCCATCGCGATCGGAGCGGGGATTGCGCTGCTGATCCTGGTGCTCGCGCTCATATATCGCCTCGGCTACATCGACCGCTACGTTGCCAGCCAGATCAAGGACGACTTCTCAAAATACGGCATCCGCGCTGAGATTAAGAACTTCCACGCGACGCTTCCGCCGCAGGTGGTCGAGATGCAGGCGATCGAACTCTATGACGCGCTGTCAGGAGAAAAGCTCGGAAAGATCGATCGGCTGCTGGCGACCGTTCGCATTCAAGATCTGTACGCGCTCAATCTGAAACGCCACGTCGATCTGAAGGATCTGAAGATTGAAGGGCTCGAAGTCTGGGTGAAATTTGACGACCAGGGCCGTTCGAACTTTCGCCGTCTCCACATTCCGCCGCCCGAACCCAACAAGTGGATCCTCTTCGCCTATTCAACTGCGCACGTCGAGATTAAGAATTCAGTAATTCACTACGGCGACGTGCAGCATTCTCTGTCAGGCGAAGCGAACAACGTTCGCGCCATCATCGAACCTGACGACCCAAACGCGCCGGCCGCGAGCGCGATGAACCGCGTCAATCTCGCCGCCTCTAACTCCACGTTCGTTTACGATGGGCGCCCCGTGAACAACATCGACATTGAGGCGCGCGCGCGCGTAAACGAGACCCGCGCCGAGATCCAGGAACTGGTGCTGCGATCGCCGGTCGCCGAGGCGCACCTGCAGGGCACGATGGACGACTGGCGGGCGCTGCGTTATCAAATGAACATCACTTCGACGGTCGATCTGACGCAGCTTTCGGATGTGTTGCAGCCGCACAATGCTTTGCGGGGCGGTGGAAGCTTTACCGGCACAGTTTCAGGCGAAGGTGAGCGCTACAAAATTCAGGGCAGCATCAAATCAGATGCGCTGGCGGTTGATGGTGTGCGCTTGCAGGGATTGAATGTCACAGCGGCGGGTTCAGGCCAGGGCAAGAGTTATGACCTCAACGGACGCGCCGTTGCGCAACTACTCGCGGCCGTTGATTTTCAGCTTAACAGCGTGCAGCTCACGGGCGGAGTGATGGGGACTGGTTCAGACTTTCGCTGGATCGGCGAACTGCGCGCCGCGGCAGAAAGAAGTTATGGCGCCACGACGATCGTAGGTTTGATTCTGCATGATGCGCGGGCCGAAATGAATGACGGCGTATTGACGGCGTCGGCAAGCCAGTTTACTGCCAATGGACTTACCGCGTCTGGCGCGAAGGTCAACGGAATCAGCGCCTCGAAGCTGCATCTGCGCAATGAAAAGAACTCGTTTGCGGGTACGATCGACAACGTAAAGGCCGGCGAGATCACCGCTGCCGACGCGCACGTGAAAGACGTCAAAGCGAACGCCGTCGACTTTGCGGCTACGCCCGCGGGCACGAACGTCAACATTAAGGAAGTGTTGATAGGCGGGGCAATCATCGCTGGAGCGGAGATAGCCAGCTTCAACATTGCCGGCGTGCGTTTGTCTGTGCATGCCGGAAGAGTCGAAGGCTCAACCGCAGATATCAATCCCGGCATGATCAAGTTAGTGAACGGCCAATTGGAAAACGTGAAGCTGGCAAAGCCGGTGTTTGTGGTTGAACCTTCCGGCCGTTACCGAGCGAGCGCGGACCTGAGCATTGGCGGCGGCGTGTTGGGCCAGATGAACATGGGCCAAGCCAGGGCCGCTCTGGTGGCCACCAATAGCGAGCTGCAATTAAAGGATTTTACAGCGGACATGTTCAACGGCAGCGCCAGCGGCAACGCGACTATTAGTCTTACCAGCGGCGGCGCTTCGCACGTTATGACGGCTTTCTCCAACCTTGAAGTCTCAGGCCCAATCGTTGCGCTGTCGGGGAAAGCGTTGCCACTGGCGGGAAAGGTCAGCGGCAAAGTTGATCTAACGTTCCCAGGCACTGATTTCAAGAAAGCGTCGGGAAACATCAACACTCAATTTGTCGCCGAAGCCGTAGACGCAAAGAGCGACCGCAAGCCGATTTCCGGCGAAGTTGCGCTGCGTGCGAACAACGGACTGTTTCAGATTGAACGCCTCGATCTGCAAACGGCCGCGAGCCACTTGAAAGCCGCGGGCCAATTCTCATTCGCAGGCGACTCGGATTTGCAGGTTGATCTCAACTCATCCGACGCAGCCGAGTTGCAGAGCGTGTTTGTTTCGTCAGGCTTTCTCAGCGACGTTGACGACCGGATGAACGACTACGGCCTCGAGCTTGCCGGCCAACTGACATTCAACGGAACAGTGCGCGGGAAGTTAACTGATCCAAGTGTCGAGGGACGCGTTTCACTCGCGTCGCTGGTAGTTAACGGTCGTGATGTTGGATCTCTCGCGGCTTCGTTCAGCAGCACAACCGCGGAGCTTCGCGTCACCAACGGACGGCTTACTGAAACGAACGGCGGCGGCATGCAGTTCACGCTCAACGCGCCGCGTGTGGGCGAGAACAACATTGCGTTTGCCGCGACGTTGGAGCGCGTCAATGCCGGAGTGCTGACGGCACTTCCTTTCTTCAGTACTAACGCTAACAAGGTGGGCAGCGCAGTTTCGAAAGCGGACATAGAGTCGGATCTCTCCGGGCACATCAATATTACCGGCATACCAGGAGCAATGAACGGCAGCGCCGGCCTGCAATTCAGCAAAGGCCGTTTGGCAGGAGAGCCCTTTGACAGCATCGTGGCCCGCGCGACTTTCAATGGCTCAAACGTCAATCTTGAAACTGTCGACGCGCGCTTCGTTGCCGGGCATATCACCGCCAACGGCACTTACAACACGGCCACCAATATCGGCGATCTACAAGCGACGGGCCAGGCGATTCAGCTTAATCGGCTCGCTACGCTTACGGGCAAACCTGGCTTGCGCGAACTGACGGGCACAGTCGACGTTTCCGCGTTGCACATACAGGGCAATTTTCTCGAGAAGGACTTTTCTTCCTACCAGATTAGCTTTGATGTTCAGGGCCACGACGTAGCAATCAGTGGCCGGCCAATAAAGACGATTGCACTGGTCGGACGAACCGAGAACAAACAACTGAATGTCACGTTCACCACTGACCTGTTTGGCCAGTCTGTGGTCACCACCGCCCTCGTTAATCTGGCGAACGAACAGTTGCCCGCCACCATCGATGCCACGCTCAGCGACGCCGATCTAACGAATGTACTGGCGATCGCTTTTCCCAACGCCGGCGTGAAGCTCACGGGGCGCACGACGGCGACAGTTAAGGCCAGCGGCAATCTGGTTGATGAGGACGGATATTTTTCGCTTGACGGACTGCGGGGCACCGCGGAGTTTAAGAAACTCAGCTTCCAGGTTGCAGAGATCCCAATCGCGGCCGCCGCGCCGTTCACGGTGCACCTGACGGCGAATGAAGTCGCGTTCGATAGGACAAGGTTTACCGGTACTGGAACAGACATTCTTATTGACGGAGCGGTCGCCATTAGAGAAGGCGGGCGAGAGACTCTTTCGGTTGATGGCCGGCTGAATTTGAGCGTTCTCAACACTTTCTCTCAG
This sequence comes from Pyrinomonadaceae bacterium, assembly GCA_041499185.1. Lineage (GTDB taxonomy): Bacteria > Acidobacteriota > Blastocatellia > Pyrinomonadales > Pyrinomonadaceae > JAOAPY01. The sequence goes on from JBGQJU010000049.1 coordinate 39,315, forward strand.
GATGTGTTCGCGTCGGGCACTGCCGACCTTGCGGTGAGACTCTCTGGGACTTTCAGCCAGCCCCAGATCAATGGCGCAGTATCGCTGGTCGGCGCTTCGCTCGCAGTGCTCGCCGGCAACGATCGTTGGCAACTTTCCAATGTTAAATCGGTAGTGAGATTCAGCGCGGATCAGGCGCAGATCGAATCGTTCACGGGTAGGCTGGGCGGTGGCGGCATCACTGCAACCGGAGGCGCGGTACTCGACGGTTTCAACATTTCTCAGTTCTCGATGAACGTTCGTGGCGACAAGATAACGGTCCCCTTTCCGCGGGATTTCAGATCAACGGTAGATGCCGACCTCGAGATCAAAGGCACGGTGCAAACCCAGGTGATTGGAGGCGTCGTCAACTTGCGTCGCGCGGAATATACCAAGGACATTGAATTGGCTGATCTCATCAATCGCCGTCCTCCAGAGTCAATCGAACAAGGCGGCGAGTCACCACTGGTCAGGACCGCTCAGTTTAGCGGCTTGCGAGTTGAAGGCCGCAACGCCCTGGCCGTGAAAAACAATCTTGCCGATCTCATAGGGTCAGTTTCCCTGCAGATCGATGGATCGATAAAAGACCCGATCATTGCCGGCCGCATCACCGTGACAAGCGGCATCCTAAACTTTCGCAATGATCGCTACGATATCACGCGGGCTTTCATGGACCTGCCGGCTCGCCGCGACGCTGATCCGTTGATCAACGTTCAGGCTGAGTCACAGATTCGCGGCTACCGAGTCATCGTCAGCCTCACTGGACCGCTGTCGCAGCCCCAGGCGGCCGTAAGCTCCGAGCCGGCGCTGCCTCAGGCGGACGTGGTCTCCCTGATCACCACCGGGACCCTTTCATCGAGCGACACAAGCACGTCGGTTTTGGCCCAGTCGGGGCTGGGAACGGCGACAAGCTTGCTGACCGATGCTTTGATCAACGCCCCCGCGCAGCGCGCCACAAACAAACTCTTCGGGCTGAGCCGCTTTGAGGTAAATCCGGTACTCGGCGGACGTACCGGATTGACTCCGGGCGCGCGTCTTACGCTGGGCAAACGGATCAGCAAGGAATTGTCAGTTACGTATTCGACCAACGTCTCTTCCGATCCCAATCAGATACTGGCCATCGAATATCGCGTTTCGGATCGGCTCTCGTTTGTGGCGCAGTACGAACAGGCTTCGACCAGACAACTCAGTTCCCGCAGCAACATATTCAACTTCGAGATCAGGTTTCGGAAAAGATTCTGACGCAGGGGGACCGGCGGGCACACAGTGAAAGGAAGCAAGCGGAGAGCGGAAAGCGGAATGCAGGATGCCTGGTGTCGCCAAACAGATGTGAAATCTTCATGCCTCCTGGTACGCGTGCTCAGCTTCCTGTGTGTCTTAGCGGCTTTGCTCACGCTGAACGCCACTGCAATCGCAGCGCCGGACAACGGTGATCTTGAAGGAAGACCGATCCAGACGGTCGAAGTCGTGTTCGAGGGATCGCCCCCCGATCCGGCGGCCCAAGCTGAGTTTCTGTCTTTGCTCAGTGTCGCTCCCGGCACCGACTACTCAGCCGTGCATATCCGCGACTCGCTGCAGGCATTGTTTGATTCGGGCCGCGTGGCTGCGGCGCGCGTTGAAGTGAGTGAAGTCAACGGCACCGGCTCTGGCTCCGGTAGCAAAAGCGGGCCACTGCGAGTGAAGTTCATCATTCGACGCCAGATTATCATTGAGGAC
>JBGQJU010000050.1:0-40991 GCA_041499185.1 Pyrinomonadaceae bacterium
AGCAGACGGAAAAGTGGCTCAAGGAGTACAACGAAGAACGGCCACACGAGTCTCTGGGAGACATGACGCCCAGGGAATATCTCTTAACCCAAAACCCGAAAGTCTCTAGTTATGACTGGTCCTAAAGAGGGGAGGGTTACAAACTCAACTCACGCACACGATTCTTATGTTGACAATCGTCCTGCCTTGTTCACAGCCGCATTAGGTGGAGGTGATATAGCATGAACACTTCACTTTGGATTGTAATCGCCGTCGCGATTGGGGTCCTTCTCATCTCATTCTTCATGTCCCTCAGAGATGAGCGCCGCTTAATGAAGGCAGGCATAAAGCCAGGCCTGGGGAGCTTGCAAAGGGTAGCACAGTTCATTCTACGTTGGGGGGCCGACCTTGACATAGACAAGAACGTGCAGTTCACTGTCTACCGCCCCGCCACGATCGTGCCCGAGCGATGGTATGCGCTTTTGGCATTTGCGCACCTATCGAAGCCCCGGCCCAACGCGCCTAAGGACGAGCCCGACCCTGTAAAAGAGGTCCAGCGGCAGGCGGCACGGATCCTCAGTGACCAACCCGCACGATACGAATCCACCAAACTCGACCGCGCGTTTTCCGTCCCCCGCAAGGGGCTCCTGACGTTCGTGCCGTTGATCGAAGGGTGCGAATTTAACCCACCCAGCCAGAGCGTCCGCTGGCGGAAGACTGTCCATAAGGTGGAGTTCGAGATGACGGCTTCGGCAAGCGTCAACGGGCGGGAGGTGGAGGGTCAGATGACTGTCTACCTCGGCAACATTATCCTGACCGAAGTCCCGCTGCGCATCAATGTCGATAGTCAGTATGTGGCTCCGGAATCTCAGCAGGCAGTCTTTGAGGCGGCTTCCGCTGAGCCATATCGCAAGATATTCGCTTCCTACTCGCATAAGGATACCGAGATCGTTGAAGACTTCGAGGATTACGTCCAGGCGCTCGGGGATAAGTATCTGCGTGACGTAAGAACTCTGCGTGCCGGTGAGATCTTTAGCGAAGAGTTGGAGAGGATGATTAGGGAGGCCAGCGTCTTTCAACTGTTCTGGTCGTCCAACTCGATGCCCTCTAAGTTCGTGAGGCAGGAATGGGAATATGCGCTGGGTCTCAACCGGCCCAAGTTTATTCGACCTGTTTACTGGGAAGAACCGCTGCCCGAGGTGAAACCTGACCTCCCGCCGGAGGCTTTGAAGCGGCTGCACTTTTACAAGTTTCCAAGGCGTGAGGAGGAAGCGCGTCCTGCTGTGTCCCCTCCGATGCCGGGGGAGAAGGCCGGAGGCGGCTTCGACAATTGGATAACAGAGTCCCCTAGATATCTCAAGGCGCCCCCGGCGGATTGGCCAACAGAACCTCCGGAGCATCGCTCTCAAAGTTTGGCTGTGGCAGCCGAATCGGTGTATCCACCTGAGCCTTTGCGCGACGTTGACGCTCGAGTCTACAAGAGCTCGCCGATGCCGCCAGTTATTGCACTAGCCTTCGCAGTGCTGGTCGTATCACTGGTAGCAGGGCTGGCTTACATCGGCTACCGGATCTGGGTTGCACCAGGTCCGTCGCCTGTGCCGGCTCCCGTGGCATCTCCTAGCCCGACGCCAACAACGATGCCGACTGCTGCCACGCCCACGTCTAGCTCCAAGCCCGCGGCAATACTTACTCCAACATCGTCGCCTACGCCGTCTGAGACGCCGACTGCCACGACCTCACCGCGCGTGTCGACTGGCCCATCGGCTGTAGGCGTGGTTCTTGATCCAACAAGTAGGCTTAAGGAAAAGGGAGACTCCGGCGATTATTATTTAGCGGTCAGGAATGAAAGCCCCGGTGTGATCAGAGACGTGGAAATCAGTGAACACTTGCCATCTGACCTTGAGTACGTTTCTTCCAGTCCAAAGCCAGTCAGGCAAGAAGGTTCCCAACTCATCGTGTGGCGAGTGGGAGAGCGCGGTGGGATCTCCGGTAATCGAACCGCCACGATTAAGGTCACTGTTCGGCTGCGGCGTTCTTTGAAATCGGGAGAGAGTATTGCGACGGAGCAAACGATTTCTTATGCCGATGAGCTGGGAAACAGAAAGACAGCTAAGTCGGTCGCCGTGGCAGTCAAGCCCATGTGACTAGAGCAAGTAGAGATCTGGGCCAAGGCTGGGGCGTTCTGAAGTGCTGGGCGATTTCTCCGAGGTTGCTAACCGACTTTCTATACTCCAACTAACTCAGACTCCGGTTCACGCAAAAACTCAAATGGTTCGACAATCTTTCCGGCGATTGCCGAAGCGGCGACGACGTATGGTGACGCAAGATAAAGTTTTCCGGGGCCACTGCGGCCGGGAAAGTTGCGGTTTTGGGCGCTGACGGTCACGGTCTCGGCGTTCGGAGAAGCGCCGGGGCCGGCGTTGATGCAGGCGCCGCAGCTTGGATCGATCAGTTCGGCGCCGGCGCGTTGAAAGATTTCGAGGTAGCCTTTTTCACGCGCGTACTGTTTGATTTTCTGCGAGCCAAACTGGAGATAGAGATGCACGCCGGGTGCGACGCGCTTGCCTTGGGAGAGCGCGTTCTGCAAGACCGTCGCATACATGTCCATGTCGGCCATCTTGCCGCCTGTGCATGAGCCACCATACGCGGCGTCTATGCGAACTTCTTCGGGGAGTTCGTCGATCGGAATGCCGTTGCGCGGATCGCCGGGCAGCGCCACCATCGGATGGATCTCGTCGAGATCTATTTCAAACACAGCGGCGTACTCTGCGTCCGGGTCGCTGTAGAGAAATCCTTTCAGCACCTCTTCTTCGTCGAGACCCCGTGTGCGGACGATGTATTCGAGAGTGGCGTCGTCAGGTTCAATGATTCCGGTCGTGCCGCCGGCTTCAACCGACATATTGGTCAACGTCGCACGCTCGTCCATGGGCCAGTTCGTCAGATCTTCTCCAGCAAACTCGAGGACTTTGCCGATGCCTTTGCTCGTCTTCATGTAATCGGAAGCGAGGATGTAGAGCATCACGTCTTTTGCTGCGACGTCCGCGCGCTTGCGACCCTTCAGAACATAGCGCACGGTTTCGGGCACGCGGATGCGAATGTCTTTCGTGTACCAGGCGTTTGCCATGTCGGTCGAGCCGACGCCAAACGCAAAGCAACCAAGCACGCCCGCCATGCACGTGTGCGAATCTGTGCCGATGACGATCTGTCCGGGCAGCGCGAGATCTTCGACGACGGCGTTGTGGCAGATCGCTTCCGAGCCGCCCTCGGGATTCTCGCCGTAGAGCTTGATGCCTTGCTTGTTTGTGAAACGCTCTTGCGTGGTTGCCAGTCCTTCGGCCTTTTCCAGGAGTCCCATGTCACGATGTTTCTGCGACATCACGCGGCCCAAGAACGTTAGGTGATCGCGAAACGCGAAGACTGATTCAGGTTCGGTCACGCGCGCGTCCGGGCCCAACGCCTGCTTCAATAGAGATTCAGCCATCGGCGTCACGTACTCGTGCGAGAAGCGCACGTCGGCAACGGCAAACAGCGCATCGCCAGGTTTGACCGCTGCGACGCCAATCTTTCCGGCAGTGACAAAAGCATGGCGTGCGATGATCTTCTCGACGATCGTCATTGGGCGATGTTCGATGGACCCACCCGCTACCGCAGGTGGTTCTGACAATGGCGGCGGCGAAACCTCGCCCGCCAGCCGCGCCTTGTTGTAATTAAATAGTCCGCCGTACTCGACGATCGCCTTTGAAATCGGATCGAGACCTTTAGTGAATTCTTCCAAAGGAATCTCTTCGCCGCGGCGGATACGTTCGATCAAGCCAAAGTCAGTCGAGGTCAATAGACCGATGTTCTGCGAGTTTTGCCCGTAGATTTTTTCGATGCTCTCGGCGATCACAAGTTGAATGCCCGCCCATTTTTCCGCGTAAGGCGCCGTCTCGCGCGACGACCCGCAACCTTTTGAAAGCCCGGAAACAACCACCGCAAAGCCGCCATTCTTCACCTCATCTTTTTGCACCGCGCCTTCGCGCATGCCGACGTAGACGTACTGCCCCAACGTCTCGTCGTAATGGAAGCACACCCACCCCGGCGTGATCTCGTCAGTCGAGATGTTATTCATCAGCGGCAGATCATCGTTCATTAGACGCTGCGTCAGTTCGTCTTCTAATTCTTTCTGACCCCTGACCCCTGACCCTTGACCTCTTTCGAGCTGTGCTCGAATGAGGGACGTGTCTTCGGTCAGATATAGTATCCGGCCCATGAACCGCTGGTCATTGAGCCGCTTTGTGATTCTATTTTTGGACATCAAAGCTCCCGTGTTTATGCGTTCTGCCTTTCCGTACTTGAATTATAACCTCAAGAGTGCGAAAACCTTAGGCGCTGACCCAGCAACCCGCTTCACGCAAACAACAACTAAGATTCGTTGAAGGCTGAGGCCTTTGGTATAGTAGCGAAGCTCAGGTAAGGATATCCGGGAAATCATTTGGAGGAATCTATGCGCATCAGGGGTTTGGTTCAGTTGGTGGCGGGCGCGATTATTTTGACGCTCTCGGTGACGAGTTTTTCAGCTCGCGCTCAAACGTCGCCGGCAAAGGGGCAAACGCCCGTTACAGAGACCGATGACCAAGTCAAGATCGATATCTACACAAAATTTACGCTGGCGTACAAAACCAATAAACCGCTCGCCTACGAGACGGCCAAGGCGTATTTGGAGCGTTATGCGAAGGACAACGACCAGTATTCAAAGTACATTCAAGACTGGGTTGCGGGCTACGAAATAGAACTGCGCCAGGATCAACTGAGGCGACTGGTTTACGAAGATCGAAACTTCGCCGAAGCCTTCAAACTTGGCAAGCAAGTGTTGGCTGACGAGCCGGATTATCTCGACGCGCTGATTGCTCTGGGAAATGCGGGTTACCTGGCGGCGAGCGCACGGAATGAGAACTTCAACGCCGAAGCCATAGGTTATGCGAAGAAGGCGATCCAGTTTATTGAGGGCGGCAAATCACCGGACAAGTGGGAGCCCTTCAAAGGCAAAGAAGATACGCTAGCATATCTGTATTACACCCTGGGCTTGCTGAATTTGAAGAGCGCGCCCAATCAGGCGATTGAAAATGTGATTAAAGCCGTGCAGTTCGAAAGCGAACTCAAGAAGCTGCCGGCAACCTATTACTTTCTGGCCGCGGCGTACGAAACTGGACCTTACAAAACAATGTCCGCCGACTACCAAAAGAACTTCGCCGACAAGCCCGAAACGCCGGAGGGTAAACAGGCGGTCGAAAAACTGAACCAGGTCATCGATCGCACCATCGACGCCTACGCGCGCGCGGTTGCCGCTTCGGGCGACGATCCCAAGAATGCGCAGAACAAAACGACCTGGCTCAACCGTCTGACCGTGCTCTACAAATTCCGGCACGCTGATTCTGACGCGGGCCTCAAAGAGTTGATTGCGAGTGCCTTGAGCAAACCCTTGCCGCCGGCGCCCTAACTGATTCCAGCGGCTGCGCCTCGATGTAACCGGTAGCCCATGCGGCTCTGTCGCTACCAGCGAAACCGAAGTTAATCAGTACGACACTCAGTTCACCGAAGGTCATGCCAGCGAGCAGTTCGTCTTCCACATTAACGGAGACAAGGCGTCGCTTTTCAATTACAACGTCAATTCGCCTTTACTGATTACGAAGTGAGGGAAAAAATATCGTGAAGCGAGTGACAGGTATCGGCGGCATATTCTTCAAGGCTCAGGATCCAGAGAAGCTGAAAGCGTGGTGTCAGGAACATCTAGGTCTGGAACCAGACTCCGAAGCAGGAGGCGTCGTGTTTAAGTGGCGCGAAGCGGACCAACCTGAGACGATTGGTCGAACTGTCTGGTCGCCGTTTCCGGCGGACACGAAATACTTCGCCCCGAGCCAATCGTCCTTCATGATCAATTATCGGGTCGTGGATCTCGATCGGCTGTTGGATCAGCTTCACAGTGAAGGCATCGAGGTTGATGAGAGAATTGAAGAGTATGAATACGGCAGATTTGCCTGGATAATGGACAGGGAAGGAAACCGAATCGAGTTGTGGGAGCCACCAGGACCTAAGTAACTTCACGCATTCAAACCATGTTCCTCATTGAGACAGACCGACTGCACCTACGAATGTTCAGACCGGATGATTTGGACTGTCTGGCTGCGCTGATTCTCGATCCGGACGTTATGAGATACGTCGGCAACGGCAAGCCCGGCACCAGAGAAGAAGCCGATGCTGCCTTGAAGAGCATCATCAGACATTGGGAAACGCATGGCTTCGGCCGTTGGGCCGTGGTTGATAAAGAGACGCAAAAGTTTCTGGGCTTTGGCGGGCTGCGTTCACTTTTCGGAACTCCGGAAGTTGTCTATCATTTCGCTCGCGCTAACTGGGGTCAGGGGCTGGCAACAGAGTTGGCGAGAGCTAGCCTCAGATATGGCTTTGAAGAACATCACTTTGATCGGATTCTGGCCATTGCAAAACCACCGAACGCGGCTTCGATACACGTAATGGAAAAGCTCGGAATGCATTACGAGAAACACACCAGCTATTACAATATCGATGTGGTCCAATACACAATTTCGCGCGCTGCATTCGTCGCGAACGACTCGTTATACATTCTTCACCGCAATTAGAGGTCTGAAGTGAGCCCCGACATCAGGCAACACCGCGGCGCACATCCGGCCGATGCGCATCAATTCGGCGAGGACCAATTGCCTGTTCTGCGCACCGCCACAGTGGAATTGTCCTGGCTGTTGAGCCACGAATACAAAATGACCTCTTCGCTCAAGCTCGTCGGCGATCGCCACGGTCTTACAGCACGCCAGCGGCTGGCTGTCTCCCGCGCCGCTTGCTCTGACGAAAGCCGGGAGCGTCGCGGACGGCATTGCGTGTCTGCCGAGGAAATTCGGAATGAGAATGTCATAGTCGACGGCTTCAACTTGATCATCACCGTCGAGGCCGCTTTGAGTGGCGGCGCTCTGCTTATTTGCCGAGACGATTGCCTGCGTGACTTGTCGAGCGTTCATGGCTCTTACCGGTCGGTCCAGGAAACGGAGAGCGCGATCTGTTTGATCGGCGAGGTGCTGGCGGAATTGAAGCCTTTGGCGGTGCTTTGGCTCCTGGACCGGCCTATTTCGAACAGCGGGCGGCTAGCACGTAAGATCAGTGACCTCGCGCTGGAGCATGGCTGGCCTTGGGAGGTTGAGGTCGTGTTCAATCCTGATAAGAACATAATTTTGTCAGATCGCATCGCGATTACTTCAGATAGTTTGGTTCTGGATCGTTTGGCGCGCTGGACAAACTTCAATCGATACCTAATCGAGCGGCGACTGGCGCACAGTTGGTTGGTCGATCTCAGGACCACGCGGCGACAAGGCTCGTGAAACAGAAAACCGAACTGAAGGGAATTACGATTCGCTAACGCGGCGCACGTCGACTATCTCTCCGCGAAAGGTGCGGAGTATCTGCTGGACGACGGGGTTTTGTTCGGCGACTTCTCGCAGGCGCTGTTTCTCGCGGCGTTCTTCCTCTTCCCGGGAAAGCGGCAAACCGTCGTTGGTGTCGTGATCTTTGATTGCAATGCGCACACCCATCTCTTTGCCGGTCACTTCCAGGCACGCCTCGCGAATCACCTTGACGTTGTCGCTTTTCGCGAGCGTATCGCGGAGGTGCTTCGCTTCTGGCGCGAATTCAATGTACAACTCATTCTCTTCAACGCGCGTAAGCCGCGCGCCTTCCAGCGCGGTGACGAGAAACATTTTGCGTTTCTGCTCCAGCGCGGTTTTGATCCGTCCGACTTCTGAGTCGTCCGAGACGTGCGCAACCTGTTTGCCAGCGCCAACCGGATCGGCGGACGAGGTTTCTTTAACCCCTGTCATCGCCGGAGATTCGACAGCGGAACTCGATTCGGGTTGGGTTTTAGGATCGATCGCGAGCTTTGCCGCTGTTCCCGCTGAAGAACTGCTCGCGCTCGGCGCCGATGAACTCACGGCCCTGGAGCTTCTTGTTTCCGGGCCATGCGAGCCACCAGTAGCCGGAGAAGGAGTTTGAGTTTGAGCCGGTGGCTTCCCGGTGCGCAAAGACTCTTCCAGCGCCGCGACTCTTTCGACGATCTGATTGAGGGATTGCAGACGCCGCATCTCCATCAGCTTCACCAGACCAACTTCTAACTGGTAGCGCGGATGCGCGGCCTTTGCGAGTTTCGTTTCGGTCTCGGCAAGCGAATGGAAGAAGCGAACGAGATCGGATTCCGAGAATAGCGCTGCCTGGCGATCTAACTCGCGGCGATCGCAAACAGTCGCCTCGAGCAGTTCATCATTGCCGGAAACTTTCGCTACCAAAAGATCGCGCAGGTGCGCGAGCAAATCGCGGCAGAAGTTGCGCAGATCGTGGCCGCGCATTACGAGGTCATCGACCACCGCGAGCGCCTCCGCCGGTTTGTTCTCGGCGATGCCGTCCATCACGCGCGTCAGAATATCGGCGCCGGCCACGCCCAGCGCCAGCTCGACGTCTTCCTTCTTGATCTTCGCGCCGGCAAAACTGATTACCTGATCAAAGGCTGATTGCGCGTCGCGCATCGAACCCTCGCCGGCGCGCGCGATCTCGCGCAGGGCATCTTCCTCGATAGCGATCTTTTCGGCGTCGGCAATCAAACGCAGGCGTTCAAGAATCTTTGCGGTGGCGATCGTGCGAAACTCAAACTGCTGGCAGCGCGAAAGGATCGTCTCGGGAACTTTATGCCGCTCAGTCGTTGCCATGATGAAGACGACGCGTGGCGGCGGCTCTTCAATCGTCTTCAACAGAGCGTTGAATGAATGCCCCGAAAGCATGTGGACTTCGTCGATGATGAAAATCTTGAAGCGATCGCGCGCGGGCGCAATGCCAATGGTGCCGATGATTACCTCGCGGACGTTGTCCACTTGCGTGTGCGAAGCCGCATCGATCTCCTGCACGTCGATCGAGCGGCTGTCAGAGATTTCCTTGCACGAAGGGCAAGCAGTCGGATCATCTGTGCGACACGGTGTCGCGGTGGGCTTCTTAGCCTTGTGGCAATTCAGAGCCTTTGCCAGCAGCCGCGCCGTCGTCGTTTTGCCGACGCCGCGCGCGCCTGAGAAAAGATACGCATGATGCAGCCGCTCGTGCTCGATGGCGTTGCGCAGCGTGCGCGTAATAGGCTCCTGGCCCGTTACTTCTTCAAACGACTGCGGGCGCCACTTGCGGGCGATGACTTGATAGGACATCGAAAGTGATGAGTACTGAGTTATGAGTGATGAGTTATGGGCGTGGGAATGATGATTGTTTCAATATTAGCTAGCGAACTCATCACTCATCACTCATAACTCATCACTTTTTGCATTGGCCAGACTCCGGACTTACCCGCAACACACGCGGACCTGGCTACCGTTGCTCCGTTCCCGGCCTGGCGGGGTTCACAAGGCGAGCGTTGTGCGGAGCCCGAAGTCTGATAACTTGTCAGAATCTCAAATCGCGGTTTTGCGGTGCGCAAACAGTCGCAACAGAGCATTGATGCCGAGATGCAATAACAGATATGCGATGATTGCAATCACTATCGGCAGCAACAACGTATGTCCGCCTTCCGCGGTCGGACTTGCCACGATACCACGAAACGGCACATAAAAAGGATTCGAGACCGTTATGATGAACTGGACGAAACCTGCACTGCTGCGCGCCGCCAAAAGCGCCAGCAGAAAGCGCATCCCCAGCAGCGCGTAGATCACATAGAAGATATAATCCACCACTTGAGACACGCGCGCCAGTGAGCGTGAACGTCCGACCTCGCGCTCAGTTTCCACAATCTCATCGACTGCCTTGGCGCGAAAGTCCCCGGCCACCTGATCCATCTTGCGCGTTTCGGGCTGAGCTGTGCGTACGGCGCGCTCGGCTATCTCGGAGTGCACGTCTCCTTCAACTTGCGCCTTGACGGCTTCGTGTTGCATTGCCCGCCGCGATTCTTCCAGGGCCAACTTTTCGTCATCCATACGCGTCTCCCGCGGCGATCGATGTCACGTGCCGTTGAAACCAGTTCGCATCCGCCGAATGTTAGCGCCGGAAAATTTCCCGGTGGCTTTGACTGCCACCAGAAGACGATTCGCTTCGGCCAACGTTGCTCCAGCATAGACCGCCAAGATTCTGTGCTTCGGACTAACGTTCGAATAGAACAGGGTCTCAACGTCGGGGCATCGGGAGGCGAAAACTTTATGATCAGGAAACAATGCCTGAGCCGCCAGGCGCTCGCTTTCAGAGACAAAGACATCGCAATCTTCTTCGCTCTTGCCCACGCTCTTCAAGATGATTGCATAAAACAGTTCGGTATCGTAAATGACGGCGTCCTTCGGCACGCGAAAGGGCAGATCGTTTGGCTGGAACGTCGCCGTGGTCTTGCACGGCACCATCGGATTGCCGCAAACAGACGCTCGCCTGACGGGACGCTTTCGCTGACTCATTGCGCTCGGAACTGCGTTTGCGAACACAGCGACTGCTGCCAGACCGACAGTTGTTAAGTGTAGAAGCCTTGATCTTATCTTCATTGCTGACGTCTTGGTTTTACTGACATCTGATCTCTGACATCCGACCTCTGTTTTAATGGCGGAGAGGGTGGGATTCGAACCCACGGAACGGTTTCCCGCTCACAGCATTTCCAGTGCTGCCAATTCAGCCACTCTTGCACCTCTCCAGCATTTCCGATTGCCGATTGCCGATTGCCAATTAGCCGCGCTCTTTGAAAGGCTTTAGGCAAAAGACCAATCGAAAATTGGAAATCGGCAATCGGCAATGTTCTGGCGGAGAGGGTGGGATTTGAACCCACGGTGGAGTTTCCCCCACTCCGGTTTTCGAGACCGGTGCACTAAGCCACTATGCGACCTCTCCGCAAATCAAGTCAAAAGGTAAAAGGAAAAAGGCAAAAAAGCAAAGTCGCGTTTCCCTGCCTACTTTTGACTTATTCCGTTTCGTCGTGCCCGAAAGAACTCTTGCATGATCTCGCGACACTCTTCCTCCAGCACTCCAGACGTGATTTCAATTCGATGATTCAAGAAATCTGTATCGCAGATCTGAAAGCGCGACTCTACTGCTCCCGCGCGTTCATCTGGCGCCCCATAAACCAATCGTTGCACCCGCGCCTGGATCAAAGCGCCGGCACACATCGCGCAGGGCTCGATGGTGGAATAGACAACCGCGCCGGCCAGACGATAGTTACCGAGCTTTCGCGCCGCTTCACGCAACGCAACGATCTCCGCATGCGCGGTTGGATCGCGGTCCGTGCGAGTGCGGTTTCCGGCAACCGCGAGCAGCTCAGCCCCGCTTACGATGCAGGTGCCGACCGGTACTTCGGCGCGCTGTTGCGCTTCGTGCGCGGCCGCCAGAGCCTGACGCATCCACTGCGCGTCAACCTCTGTTTGCTCGCCCACGGACACCATCGCCGATTCTTTCCTCAAACAACCGAAATTTGAACTATAGGGGCGCGTCCTGAGCGCTGTCAAGCGAGCGATTCTTTACGTAGATCAGCAATAATGATCGAACTTCCGTGCATGCGCGTGCTATTATAATTCTTTGAAACAGGGCGCTCCACGCAATCCTTCCGGCGCTCCGTTGCGGTCTTTCATTTCGATGACTACCGAGGCACAGCAAAGAGGAAGCGGACCGTTGTCAGCCGAACGGGTAACCGGTCGACTGCGTCCGGCGCCTGTTCCCGAGCCGGCGCAAGAAAAGGGTGGAATACAGAATCCGTCCGCGTTAATGCGCCAGATGTCGCCGGGAGAATTCAACACCGCGATGATCCATTTTTATCGCGGTGAAGTGCAGCGCTCCAACGTGTGGCGCACTCGGCTCGATACCACGACTTACTGGGCGGTGCTGACGGCGGCGGGGACGCTATCGTTCGTCTTCAGCTCGCCGAGCAATCCGCATTTCGTGATCCCGATCAACACCGTGCTCGTCGCGATCTTCCTGCTGATGGAAGCGCGGCGCTATCGCTACTATGAAATCTGGTCGAGCCGCGTGCGCGTGTTGGAAACCGGGTACTTCGCGCAGTTATTGGCGCCGGAAAGCGTTGCGCCCGAAGAGGCATGGGCCAAGCATCTGGCCGCCGACCTGATCACTCCGCATTTCACGATCAGCGAATGGGAAGCAATCGGCCGGCGACTACGTCGCAACTACCTCTGGATCTTTGCGCTGCTGGCGCTGAGCTGGAATCTCAAGGTCTATATGCATCCTTTGCCGGCGCGCGATTTCAGCTCTTTTATTGATCGCGCGACTGTCGGGATCGTTCCCGGTTGGATCGTGTTCGTTTGCGGCTTCATTTTTAATGCCCTAATAGCGATCTTTGCGATTGGCACGCTGCGGCTGCGCGAGGCTACCGGGGAAGTTCTGCCCCAACATCAATTCGCACTGCGGCCCTTGCGAACGGTGCGTAAGTGGACCCAGGCCGCTACTACCGGTGCTCGTACGACCGTTCGTGCGAAGCGCGCGCGCCAGCGCGTGCGCAGCGGCGCCGTGACGGGAGAGTTTAAGAAGATCGATATCTCGGAGACGCCGGATCGGCCAGAGATCAGCGATCAGAGATCAGAGGTCAGACGGTGGGACCCGAAATCTGATCTCTGACCTCCGACCTCTGATCTCCGACATCTGCTTTTTATGCTTGAACTCGACGGGCAGAGGCTCACTCTCAAACAGGTTGCAGCGGTAGCCAGCGGTGAGGAACACGTTACCCTTTCAACGGCCGCGCGTGTGCGCGTCGAGCAGTCGCGGCGTGTGGTAGAAAAGATCGTTGCCGAAGGGCGCATCGTTTACGGAGTCAACACCGGTTTTGGCAAACTCTCGGACGTTCACATCGAACCGCCTCAGCTACGCGAATTACAACTGAATCTGGTGCGCAGTCATTCGTGCGGTCTCGGTGCTCCGCTCTCCGAGGCTGAAGCGCGGTCGATGTTGTTGCTGCGAGCAAACGTGCTCGCTCGTGGCTATAGCGGCTGCCGTTCAGCCCTTATCGATGCGCTGATTGCAATGCTCGAATGCGGCATCACGCCGGTGATTCCTGAAAAAGGTTCAGTGGGCGCGAGCGGTGACCTGGCGCCGCTCGCGCATCTGGCGCTGGCGCTCATCGGTGAAGGCGAAGCCTTCTATCACGGAGAACGTTTGCCGAGCGCCGACGCCTTGCGCCGCGCTGAGATCGAGCCGCTGCAACTGGAAGTCAAAGAAGGGCTCGCCCTCTTGAACGGCACGCAGGCGATGGCTGCCGTCGGCGCGCTCGCCTTGTATCGCGCGGAAAGAGTGGCGCGCCTCGCGGATGTCGCGGGCGCAATGACATTGGAAGCGTTGCGGGGAACACCAGTCGCGTTTGACGAAAGGATTCACGACGCACGGCCACATCCGGGACAGATTGAGGTTGCCACTCATCTGCGCGAACTTCTGCGCGACAGCGAGATCCGCCAGTCGCATCTGGAAAACGATCCGCGCGTGCAGGATGCCTACAGTTTGCGTTGTATGCCGCAAGTACACGGCGCGGTGCGCGGCGCGCTGGCCCACGCGCGCGAAGTCGTCGAAATAGAAACCGGCAGTGCGACAGACAACCCGCTGGTCTTTGCCGAAACCGGTGAAGTTTTGTCAGGCGGAAATTTTCACGGCGCGCCGCTCGCGCTCTCTTTCGATTACGCCGCAATCGCGTTGACAGATCTGATGAGCATCAGCGAGCGCCGCATCGATCGGCTGGTGAATCCGGATGCGAACGAAGACTTGCCGCCGTTTCTGACCGCGCACGCCGGCACGTCTTCCGGCTTCATGATGATGCAGGTGACAGCCGTGGCGCTTTTGAGCGAGGCAAGAGTGCTCGCGCATCCGGCGAGCATCGACAACGTGCCCACCGACGGCGGAAAAGAAGATCATGTGTCGATGGGCATGACTTCCGCCACCAAGCTGCGCTCGATTGTCGAGAATGCCGAGCAGCTCACCGCGATCGAGCTGATCACCGCGGCTGAAGGCTTGGAATATCGCGCGCCGTTGCAACCCGGACGCGGCGTCAAGCGCGCTCATGAGATCGTGCGCGCCCACATCCTGCGCCTGACGCACGATCGTCCGCTGGCGCCGAATATTCTGAAGATTGTCGAAGCGATTCGCGGTGGTGAGTTTGATGCGCTGGCCTAGAGACTGTTACCGGCGACTAATCAGCTGCGCGTTGGCGAACCAAGAATCACTCTTCACGCCCAAAGCTACCGCAAGTCCATCGCGGCCTTGATCCCATCTTCGACCTGACTAAGTTCCGTTGAATTCAACTTGCCAATTCGCTGGGTGAGCTTCGAGCGATCTAATGTGGTCACTTGATGACAGAGCGCGACACTGTCTTTGCCGAGACCGGCTGTGCCTTGTGGCAGCAACACGGCGGACGGCCCACGCCCGGCTTGCGCTGCTGAAGTTGAAAGCGGGACAACGATGATCGATCGCCAGCTTTGCGTCTGATTAAAAGCGTCGTGCGAGATCACAATCACCGGACGTCGGCCCTGCTGCTCGGACCCTGAACGAGGAACGAGATCGGCCCAGTAAACTTCGCCCCGTTTCATTTTTCTGAGTCTTGTTGGAGCAAGTGATCGGTCGCCGCGGCCTCGAGATCAGGATCCAGGTCGGCATCCGTTCCCGCGTGTTGAATTGCGTAATTGGTGAGCGCCTGATGGAGACTTTTCCGATTGAGACCACGTTCACGCCGCACCAGGGAGTCCACGAAATCCTCAACTTCAGCGACACTGTCCTGAGGAAGTCTCTTGATTTTCTCGATCAGTTCCTGCTGCTCCATGGTCGAAAGTATAGCACAAGATTTTTCGATGGTACCTCATCAATTCACCGGCGCTCGCGGTAAATGCCCGCGTCGCCTTCGATGAAGCCGACGCCGGCCAAGCCTTGATCTACATACCTGCCATCGTCATAGCCGAACTCTACTATCTGAATGAGAAGAAAGGCCGGCCACTCGACTTCCGGGCTAAATATGCGCGCCTGGCCCAAAGCAAGCAGTTTGTCTTGCTGCCATTCCACCCATCTCACACGCTCGACTTCGACGCATGTAGTGCGGTGACGGAAATCGCGATCGAATCGACGATCGCCAACGCATTCAATCAGATTGCAGAGAACTCACTATCCGATCCTCGTCCGAAACAATCGCTCTACTTCATCGCGGCTTAGTAGGCCAGCGGCGATATCCAGGAAGAGTTGTTGCCGGAGACTAATCAGGACCTTCCGCCAACTTCTCATAGGCTTTCTGGCGTCTCTTCAGAACCGACTCGAATATATTGCCGAAGTCACGGGAGCGCTGCGCTTCCTCGACGGAGCGAACGACCAGAGCCCGTCCGACAATTTCAATGTCCAGTTCACCGCCCTCGCCAACGCCCAATGCATCAACCGCTTCCGGCGGTAACGAAACCGAAGCGGTATCATCTATTGTTGTGATTCTTCTCGACATTAGTGCCTCACTCCTTGATCCTGATTCTACATCGTTGCCTGGCGGAAAAGAACTGAATGATTGTATTGTCGTTCTGCCGGATCACTGTGCGCTCGACGCGCCTCGCACCTCGTGCTGGCGGCATTCAGGCTCGCTTGCGGTGTTGCCGTTCGAGTCCGGGCCCACCGCCACGGATTACAGTTAACGAATACGCCGGCAGCTCAAGCGTACTAGTCTGGTCGCTTTGCATAACTGAGTGTGCGGGCGGGTCGGCCTTGATCGGATAAGGATTCCTCAAGTCGTCGTTCAGTTCATACTGAGCCCTCGAAAACTGGTAGAGATCGACTGGACCGCGGAACGCTGAAACTGCGCCGGTTGCTTCATTGAGAAATCCGACTTGCACTTTGTACGAGCGAGTGGGGTCTTTGTTAATCAGCAACAACGCCCAGAATCCGTCCGGCCGGTGAACTGCATAAGCCGTGACCAGCGCCTGACCTTTCTCATTCCGCACATTGGTAATCGCCGGATAGATCTCGTGCCACCCGCCGGATGATTTGCTCCATTCCTGGGTCAGCAGTCGCGCGCCAAAGTAGGTTGCGAAGCGATGCGTGATGTTGCCGTCGTCGTCCATCGAAAACAGCATGTTGTTTCCCGGACTGCACGAGTCATACAGCACCTGCGAGGGTGTGTAACCGTAGAGGAACGCCTGATCACCTCCGAGTGTTAAAAAACGGCCGACGATGTCAGCGTTTAGTAGTGCGCCTTCGATACCAATCTCCGCTCTGGCGGCAAATGCCGAATAGCCGTACTCGGAGATGATCCAGGGAATGCGATGCGACACACCGCGCCGCTCCATCTCGCGCAGCGCCGCGTCGAGCATTTCTGTGGCCCTCGCAAGCTGTGGCGCCACGGGTTCACAGACTTCGTCAAACGGATACCACTCAAAGGAAAAAAATGCGTACTCGCCCAACCTGCTGCGCGCCTTCAGATAATTTAGGAAGCGGCGCATCCACATGCTGTTGCCCAGCTTCACCTGGCGATCCGAGGTGTCAGGCTGAATCTCCTGAAGGCTTGGGCCGCCCAGTTTCAAGTTCGGATCGACTTTGTGAATGGCGTCGGCCCACTGAAGATAGAGCGCGCCGAAATCCTCTGGCGTCGCGTACTGGCCATCGGGTTCCTCGCCCAGCTCGACTCGCTCAAAGTTGTAGCTGCGTGCTTTGAGATAGCGGATCTCGTTCGCAGCGTTTTCGGGCGTGTCGTAGAACAGTCCCGTCGGCGTGAGTACCGGCAATCCACTGGTCAGGCCGCTTTGAAAGATGCGATCAAGACCCGGTTGCTCGGCGCCTTCGTCCAGATCGGTTTCCCGATGCCACGGATCGGTTGAAGAGACGTGCATGATCGTCTGGGTATGGCGATCGGTGGTGTGACTTATTTCGTCGTGAAACTCGCCCTTTTCGTCGACCAGTCCGAGATAAACTTCGCGCATCGCAAAGCCGAGCCGATCGCGAATGTCGGTCGATGCCGGTGGGGCAGTGCCGGAAGACTTTGTCATCAGGATGCGGACAAAGCGGGTCTTGATAGGCTTCACTGAAAGGCGGAGGAATACTTCGCCATCAGGTATCGAGGACAGGATGTCCGCGCTGCCGGGCACAGCGCCGCGTGGAAAGGGTTGCCACATCCCTGAAGGATTCAATGCGATGTCGCTGATGTCATCTAAGTTTGCGTACTGGATTTCGTAATTGGTGGCAAAAGGAATGCTCCAGAGCAGTCGCGCTGCGTTGATCAGTCTCTCAGTAGCAAACTCAATGACGATCCACTGCGGATGCAGTGAGTTGTCTTCATGTGTGAAATGCCAGTCGAGATACGGATTGCTCTTCCAAAAGCTCTCGGTGTCACCGTCAGCGAGTCGCGAATAGCCTTCGTTGTTTGCTTGATCGACGGTGTTGCCGCGGCGTGGCAGACGATAGCCGTATGACAAAGAGATTGGTCTGCGCGCGGTGCTGTCCGAAATCCAGTAACCTCGTTTGTGGCTCGGGTCACTCCAAACGCCTTGAGGATTCCAGTGCCACGCGTCGATCGCCAGTTCCGTACGCAAACGGTAAGTCAGCGACTGCAAACCTGCGGAGAGCATGGCCTCGATATTCTTTGGCGTAAGCTGCCGGTCAGCATCACCCTTATCGTGGCCATCCACGCCGGCGCCGAAGGCGTGCGCGGGGATAAATCGATTTGCCGGGCGTCCCGGTTTGATCAAGACGGTAACGGTTGCCGGCCGTTCCTGGTTCTGCGCCCGGCTCGCGGTTGCCGACTGAAGAAAAAGAGACGCGCACACGAGCAGGCTGGTGAGGATCCGAACGAGAATCGGTGGGCGGCTAACACGTCTGACCCGGTGCATTGAGCGACTGGTCATCTAGCGTCGTTGAAACTCTGGTGAACCGATCACCATCGTCATTAGCTGAGCAACATACGGCGGAAGCGTTGAAGTTTTCTGAGTTACTGAGGCGCCCGAGTAATTGACGCCTTTCAACTCCGAAGATAGTTCGCCCGTCTTCGCTGAATCTTTCCTGGCGATTTTGTCCAACGCGTCGCGAGTTTGCGGGCTCACATCTCCGGCGAGCAAGAGGCTGGTCAAACGATCAGCGATGGCGCGCGGGTCATTCAAATCTGCATTGCCGAGCCAGCGAGCAGGATCGATCCGCGTGCCTTTGATTCCGTTTGTGGCCAACGCATTCGCGAAGTTAAAGCGCGCGAGCATCGCTCCGGCTGAGAGCCACTGTTCGGCCCGATCGGGATAGCCGTCGGGCGTGACGCGTCCAAAGACTTGTTGGCCCATGCGCTTAGTCCAATCGGGCACGGCCGCGTCGACGTCGGTCTCCGCGTTCAGTGCGCGCAGCGCTGCGACTACGTATTCGAAAGGCGAGCGGATCTTGGCGCGATAAGCCGACGGGGAGAAAAACTCCGGCGCAGTAATGATCGCGCGCAGCGTCTCGCGAATCGATCCATCAGTTTTCCGGAAAACTTCGGCGGCGCGATCGATCACGGATGGTGGCGGATCGTCCCTGATGAATCGGCGCGCGAGTTTGCTGGCGATGAAATGGGCTGTCGCCGGATGAGTTGCGAGAATATCAAGCACGCGCTCGCCGTCCGCAATGCCGCCGCCGGCGAGAATCTTGTGGCCCAGAACGATCTTCTCACCTTTGTCGTGCAGCCCGGGCCGGTAAAGGAACAACCCTTCCTCATTTGGCTTTTGAATCGTCCAACCGCTAAAGCAACGCGCGACCTCCTGCACGTCTTTCTGCGTGTAGCCGCCGTCCACGCCCATCGTGTGCAGCTCCATCAACTCGCGCGCGTAGTTTTCATTAAGACCGCCGTCGACCCCAGCAGGTTTGTCTTTGGTCGCCGGATAAGGACGCGCGACACTCGAGCGCCAGTTGTCGAGATAAAAGAGCATCGCGGGTGAATGCGCGGTCGCGCCCAGCAAGTCGCGGAATCGACCCATCGCAAAAGGACGAATCGTGTCGCGATCAAAACTGGTCAACAGATAACGATCGTTGTCTTTGTAGGCGTAGATGCTGAAATGGTTTTCCCAAAAATCAACCATCACCTCGTATAGCTGACGTTCGCTGTAAACGGCGCGCAGCAATGCAGCGCGTTGCAGTTCGGTAACAACCATCTGCGGATTCTTGGGTGGAGGCGTTGGCTTCGGCGCCGCGGGTTTGTTTTGTGATGCATCGGTCTTCTGGACATTGTCCGCCGGCTTCTTCACTTCCTCCGCGCCGGGTTTTTGTTCGTTCGCCGCAGTTTGTGACTCAGGCTTCTCCATCTTCATCGCGGCTTCGCCCGGGACCGCGGGCATCCTACCCGCCTCCGTTTTTTCCTGACCACTCCCGGCGTTTTGATTCGTCGCACTCTGAGCAGAGGCGGCCGTTTTGGTTGTTGCCGGTGTCGGCGATGGCAACGGCGCAGGCTTGGGCGGCGTGTATTGTTCGATCAGCACGGGCGTGGCCATCCCGAGCGTCGGCAATTTGCCGAGCTTCGCTGCAAGCGCGGTGTCGTCGATTGAGTCTGGATCGAGTTGCTGATCGATGAAGGCGTCAACGCCCATCGTCTTGACGCGTTCAAGGTCTCCAGGCCGCGCGCCAAAGGTCAGACGCGACAGCACCAACGCCGCGCGCCGGTCGTCACTTAACTTTGAATTTTTCTGTTTGGGCGCGCGCGAGCCCTGGGCTCGCACGGTAAGAACCAGTGTTTGTCCTGCTCCGAGCAACAGGACCAGCACCGCGACCAGTGCCTGCGTCGTCGGATGACTTAGTTGCTTCGCGCTGAACTTGTGAATCATTACGCTGTCCCCTTTTATGAAAGCTGCGTGAATTCTAGAACGAGGCGGTTGAGGTGTACAGTGACGGCGTGCTCGGGGCAGTAGCCGATTTCTCTTTGTGATGACCAACTGCTAAGCCGAAAGTAAACAATAAGGCTTCTCACTGAGGGATTGCAGTTTCTTGACTCCCCTTTCCCTTGATATAATTATTAAAGTCATGACCATCGATATCTCATTAACGCCCGAAGCCGAGACCAAGCTACGTCAACGCGCTGCCAGTCTTGGTCAGGACTTGTCCACCGTAGCGTCCGATCTCCTGGAGGAGGCTGTCACTCGCCAATCAGCGGACGAATTGCTAGCCCCCGCGCGTAAACAAGTTGCCGAAAGCGGCCTTAACGACGGGCAGGTTGATGGCTTCTTCCGCGAGGTGCTGAAAGAAGTGCGCGACGAAAAGAAGGCCATGTCTACGTGAGCATCCTCGTCGTTTACACGATGCTGTTCTTGCAAGCTGCCGTGCAGCCAGTACGCGTTCATCGATCATTTCAAGCCGTTCGCGAGGGTCTCGTTACACTGTGCCTCAGTGTCGAGCTTCTAGCCGAAGTGCGTGACGGGCTCACCCGCTCGAAAGTGCGCGAGAAGTTTCCGGCGTTGACTCCCGCGGCAGTGGATGCGTTCATCATTGAGACCGCCGCTAGCGCTACAATATTCGAATCGGTACCAAGCCTGTTCACCTGGCCCGTTGACCCTGGCGACGATCACCTCTTCAACCTCGCGATTCATGTGCAGGCCGAATACCTCGTAACGTGGGAGACTCGGATGCTGAAACTCCCGAGCGACATATCGCAAAGCGCAGATTTGCTCCGTCGCCTGGCCCCGAAATTAAGGATTGTTAATCCCGAGCAATTCGCTCAAGTGCTGAGGGTTTCATGAGCACCCGAACCATTCGTGCGCCGCGCGGCGCAAAACTGAACTGCAAAAGCTGGCATCAGGAAGCAGCACTGCGCTGCCTGATGAACAATCTCGACCCGGAAGTCGCCGAGCGTCCAGATGAACTGATTGTTTATGGCGGTGCAGGAAAAGCGGCGCGCAACTGGGCCGCGTTCGACGCGATCGTGCGTTCACTGCAGGAGCTGGAGAACGACGAGACGCTGCTGGTGCAATCGGGGAAACCGGTCGGAGTTTTTCGCACGCACGAGTACGCGCCGCGAGTTTTGATTGCCAATTCAAATCTCGTCGGCGCGTGGGCCACTTGGGAACATTTTCATGAACTCGAACGCAAAGGCCTGATGATGTACGGCCAGATGACCGCCGGCAGTTGGATCTACATCGGCACGCAGGGCATTGTGCAGGGCACGTTCGAAACGTTTGCGGCGATGGCCGACAAACATTTCGGTGGCGACTTGAGCGGCAGGCTCGTTGTGTCCGGTGGCATGGGTGGCATGGGCGGCGCGCAGCCGCTGGCGGCGACACTGAATGGCGCGGTCTTCCTCGGTATTGAAGTAGATCCAGCGCGCATTGAGCGGCGCGTTCGTACCGGCTATTGCGACCGCATGGTTCAGGATCTCGACGAGGCGTTGGACATCTGCGAGGATGCGCGCGAACAGAAACGCGCAGTTTCGATCGGGCTGGTGGGCAACTGCGCTGAGATACTCCCCAGTATCGTAAGCCGCGGAATTAAGATCGATGCGGTTACCGATCAGACCAGCGCGCACGATCCGCTGAATGGTTACGTCCCGGCTGGTCTGACTCTCGAGGAAGCGGCGAACCTGCGCAAGAAAGATCCTGAAGGCTACATTGCCCGGGCCGGAGAATCGATGGCGCGGCACGTCGAAGCGATGCTCGCGTTGAAACGCGCGGGCGCGGTGGCGTTTGATTACGGCAACAACATTCGCAAGATGGCGTTTGACGCCGGATGCCTTGATGCGTTCGAAATCCCGGGCTTCGTGCCTGAATACATCCGACCACTTTTCTGCGAAGGCAAGGGGCCGTTTCGCTGGGTTGCGCTGTCAGGGGACGCGGAAGACATTCGCAAAACCGACGATCTCGCGCTCGAACTATTTCCCGACGACAAAACACTGAACCGCTGGCTGCGACTCGCTCGTGACCGTATTCACTTCCAAGGTCTGCCCGCGCGCATTTGCTGGCTGGGCTATGGCGAGCGCGCCGAAATGGGCGAAGCGATCAATGATCTGGTCCGGCGAGGTGAATTGAAAGCGCCGATCGCCATTGGCCGCGATCATCTCGACACCGGCTCTGTAGCTTCGCCTTTTCGCGAGACGGAAGGAATGAAAGACGGCTCGGATGCAGTCGCCGATTGGCCAATCCTTAACGCGCTCTTGAACACAGCCAGCGGCGCGAGTTGGGTGTCGTTTCATCACGGCGGCGGCGTCGGCATCGGTTATAGTTTGCACGCCGGTCAGGTTTCAGTCGCCGACGGCACCGACGAAGGTTCCAAGCGTTTGAACCGCGTGCTGACAAACGATCCCGGTCTCGGTGTCGCGCGGCACGTTGATGCGGGTTATGAACGAGCAAAAAATACCGCACGCGAGAAGGGGATTACGATTCCTATGATGCGTAGTGAGGGCCGATGATATGGCTACAAGGTTAACTGGGAGTTCACGTAGTTTGCGGCGTTTTTTCAGTATGAAAAGGATTACCATAAAGCCTCCGGCGGGATCGCTCGTCGGGTGACGCGCCCGAGGTCCAGAAGCAATCTCGCCAAAGAAGGTAGCCTCCTCATTTGGGACAACAATGAAATGCGATAAGTGCCACAACGACTTCAGGGCTCACCAAATGTTAAGCCTTGATGAAGTGATCGAGGCCGACCATGCGATCAGGACAGACTCTGGTTATGTGATAAGTTGTTGGCTTTGTGAGAAGTGTTTCTGGGCTGATTACAAGAGGATGGGGATTAAGAATGGTATCGGGTTTTCCATCGCTGTCTTTGCCGTTGATCTCCTTTTCCTTTTTCTAGTCACATCTAGCAAAGGGTGGCCGTCTGCGATGCACAAAGCTGTGATTGGCTGGGGAGGACTTATTCTCATAAACGGCCTGTTTGGGATTGCTTGGCTTGTGGGAATCAGAAGGTATAAACACCGGTCTCCCATGCCTTCCGAAAAAGCTGCAGTCTTCATTCCTTACCACCGCGCGAAGTTGAGCGCACTTAGCGCACTTGCAGCAGAGCAGGAGAAGGAGATGTTCGCGCTCGTCGCCGAGTCATACCTTCTGTTTGGCAGAGAAGAAGCGAAGCGGTTGCTCAGCACTGTGCCTGTAACGGAGCTAAAGCAGCTAATCGAATCTAAGAAACAAGAGTTGAGTGGAGGCCAAGATAAGGTTTGACTGATTGCTCCGGAGCTAATCCGAAAGCAGTTCTTGTGTCTGCAAAGAACAGGGGGTATTCGCGCCCGGCATCTCGCTACCAACAGTTGACGCGCGGTTACATTTAGAATAATTTGCGCGTCTTAGTTCTGAATCAGAATTTTTAACTTGCCTCTGGAGGTATCCCTCGATGAAACGCAAACGTCTCGCTATTGGTCTGGTGATTCTCTTGTGTTGCGTAGCGCACTTAACGCGGGCCAGGGCTCAGGAAAAGCCAACACAGCCGGAAGACGTTAAGACGCCGGCCAAGAACGAAGCGCCGGAACCGCGCACCAAGGACGGAAAGAAGCTGCTGACAGCGCTCGATCTGATGAAGATTGCCGGCGTGAGTGGGCCACGGATTTCGCCGGACGGCGCGCGAGTAGCCTACACCGTGAGCGAAACGAAAATGGAGAAGGACAAGGAATGGAAGAGCGTAACCCAGGTGTGGGTCGTCCCGATCTCTGGCGGCAAGCCGCGGCAGTACACGCGCAGCGAAAAGAGCGCGACTGCGCCTGAGTGGTCACCCGATGGAAAGCTGCTCGCGTTCCTGACCGATCGCGAGAAAGACGGCGAGCGACAAGTATGGATGATGATGGCGGACGGCGGCGAGGCCTGGGCAGTCACTACGCACAAAGGCGGCGTTAGTGGCTTTCGCTTTTCACCTGATGGAAAACAATTGCTGTTGAGCGCCACCGATCAACCGTCGAAAGATGAAGAAGACCGCAAAAAAGTCAAAGACGATACGATGGTAATCGACGCGGACATTCGCATGACGCATCTGTGGCTCTGGAACATCGAGAAGAAAGAAGAGAAGCGGCTGACCGAAGGCAACTTCACCATAAGCGATCCGCAGTGGTCGCCGGATGGGACGCGCATCAGCTATACGACCCGGCCTACACCGAAAGCCGACGACGGCAGTCTGAGCGATGTCTGGGTGATGACCGTCGCCACCGGCGAGAAGAAGAGGTTGGTGGGCGGCCCCGGATCCAGTGATGCGGCACGGTGGTCAAGGGACGGACAATGGATCGCTTACACGGGAAGTCCGGATGCGAGCAGCGGCGTGACGCAGACATATCTTTACCTGATTCCCGCTGCGGGCGGCACACCAAAGCAACTGACTGCGAAATTTGATTTGAATGTGGGAACGCCGGTCTGGGCTCGCGATGGCCGCACGCTCTACTTCAGCACGAATGTGCTCGAAGCGATCGAAGTTTACTCGTGTGATCTCGCCACGGGCGAGGTAAGGCAAAGGTCGGATCGCCGAGCCTTCACCGGCATTAGCGAAGTTAGTCTCGATGGAAAAATCATAGGCACCCTTTCGGGACCCACGCGGCCAGCTGAAATGTACGAGGCAACCCCTGACTTCACTCACGTCCACGTGTTAACCGATCACAACGGCTGGCTGAGAGACTATAGCCTGGCTGATAACGAAGTCGTTAAGTGGAAGAGCAAAGACGGCACCGAGATCGAAGGCCTGCTGACAAAGCCGGTAGGCTTCGAATCGGGCAAAAGGGTTCCGCTATTGCTGAATCCTCACGGCGGTCCCACAGGAGCTTCTATTAATAACTTCAACGGCACAGTACAAGTGCTCGCGGCGAATGGCTTCGCCGTGCTGCAACCGAATTTTCGTGGATCGACCGGCAAGGGGCTGGCATTTGCTCAGGCAAACAAGAACACCTGGGGCAAAGGCGATTACGAAGACTGTATGACCGGCGTGGACGCGATGATCGCCGGCGGCCTGGCTGACGCGGATCGTCTCGGCGCATTTGGTTGGTCCTATGGCGGCTACATGACGTTCTGGATCCTGACGCAAACGGATCGCTTCAAAGCCGTTTCACCTGGCGCCGGATTGACCAACATCTACTCGATGTATTCACAGAACGACATTCAAAGATATTTGCGCTGGTTCTATTCAGACAAATCGCCGTGGGACGCACAGGAACTTTACTGGGATCGTTCGCCGATGAAGTATGTGAACAACGTGAAGACCCCGACGATGATCATGCACGGTCAGGTGGACACGCGCGTGCCGATCGCGCAAGCGCAGGAGTTTTATCAAGCGCTTAAGGAGCGCAAAGTGCCGGTGGAGTTTGTCGTGTATCCCCGCGAAAACCACGGCTTCACCGAGCCGCGCCACCAGATGGATCGCGTGCGTCGGTACGTTCGGTTCTTTGCAAAGTATCTCGGAACTCCCCTTGTGACGGAGCCGTCCGGGCAGTGAGACATCACGGCACTGTTGTAGTTCGCGCTGAGAAAATGAGAAAGATACTAATCTCGCTTGCGGTGTTCGCGCTATTCCTGCAGATTAGTCCCTCCGGTCAAACGAAAACAGGACGCCGAATCGAAACTGTTCAGTTGATAAGCAAGTTGGTGGGCACGACGCTGCCGTACAAGGTCATTCTCCCGCCTGATTACGACCAATCGCGAACCATACGCTATCCAGTGCTCTATCTGTTGCATGGACTTACGGGTCACCACACCGATTGGATCACGCGCACGAATGTCGCGGACTATGCGGCGCAGTACCGTATGATCGTTGTCACAACTGAAGGGAACGATGGCTGGTACGTTGATAGCGCTGGTGTGCCGACCGATAAGTACGAGACGTATATCCTGCAAGAATTGATTCCGGACCTGCAGAAACGTTATCGCACGATCGAGGCTCGTTACGGGCGGGCGATTGCGGGACTCTCAATGGGTGGCTACGGCGCACTCAAGTTTGCGCTGAAGTATCCCGGCCAGTTTGCGTTTGCCGGTTCAATGAGCGGCGCCTTCGGCGTCACCCGTTACACCGAAAAAGAGACCGGCAAAGGCGCGGCGTGGGAGACATTCTTAAGGCTCTTCGGTCCGGTCGGCAGTCAGACGCGCAAAGCCAACGATCTTTTTGATCTGATTGCCGAGATGCCGACGGCACGCCTTTCGTCGCTGCCCTATTTTTACTTTGATTGTGGCACGGAAGATTCGCCGCTAATCTTCAATGCCAATCGCGAGCTGGACGAGTTGATGCTGCAGAAGAAGATTCCGCATGAGTTTCGCGAGCTGCCGGGCAATCACTCGTGGGCCTACTGGGATGCGCAGGTGCAAGAGGTGTTGAAGATCGCGGCGCAGAAGATGCGCCTGCCGCCGGGAAACGGGCGGGCGAAATCGAAGAGAATGAAACGAACGCAAAACTAGAGTGGCAGGGAACAGAAATTCTAACGCAAGGTTGCGAAGGAATTCGCAAACATCGCAAAAGACACACCGCTTGCCAATTCGCTGCTCGCCCGACTTTGATATATCCTGAGTATCTGCATCCAACAGCGTAACTCTCGGGGGAATTCTGCTTGCTCAACTTTGCCATTCAAACAGCTCGCGACGCCGGGCGCATCCTCGCTGCCCGACTGGGCCGCGCGCTGATTTCCAACAAGGGCGACATTGATCTCGTCACGGAAGCTGATCTGGCGTCCGAAAAACTGATCATCGAGAGGATTCGATCGCATTATCCACGGCACGCGATTCTTGCGGAAGAGTCAGGCGCTTCGGATGGGGCCATCCGTGAAGCTGGGGAAAGGGAATGGAAATGGATAATCGATCCCCTCGACGGCACCACAAACTATGCTCACGGTTACCCTTGTTTCTGCGTTTCGATTGGAGTCGAGCGCGCCGGCCGAATCGAGATCGGAGTCATTTACGATCCCGTTCGCGACGAGATGTTTGCCGCCGAGCGCGGCCAGGGCGCGACGCTGAACGAGCGCCGGATTCGCGTATCGACAGTTGAGGATCTGAATCGGGCGATGGTCTGCACTGGTTTTCCGTATGATGTGCGCGAGCGCCCGCGATTCGCGCGGCACTTCACAAACTTCACCATGCAGGCGCAGGCCGTCAGGCGCGACGGCTCAGCGGCACTCGACCTCGCTTATGTTGCCTGCGGGCGTTTCGACGGTTTCTGGGAGGACGGATTGCATCCGTGGGATGTCGCCGGCGGCATCATTTTGATCGAAGAGGCCGGCGGAAGAGTTACAGACTTTCTCGGCGCTTCGCTTCATATTTACACGCCAAAGGTTCTCGCCAGCAACGGGCTGGTCCACGACGCAATGATGCGGGTGCTGGGAAGCGCGGACGAGGGGCGCGAACGATAGACCATAGACGACGGATCATGGACAGGAAAAGACCAAGTTGAACCCTGTCAATCGTCTATGGTCTGTCGTCTATCGTTCGCTCTCAGAGTGCCGAGCGAATCATTCCCGCGAGCCGATCGGTTTCACGTCGCGCGCACGCGCCTTTCTCTTCATTGGGTCCTTGCTCGACGCGAAACGGAGGATGGTAAGTGATTTCGACCTGTGCCAGCCGGGGGAGATGGCGGCCCGCCGGCCAAACACGATTCGCGCCGCGAATGGTGACGGGAAGGATCGGCACATCGGCTTCCAGCGCCAGTCGCGCGGCGCCTCCTTTGAACTCAATCATGGAGCCATCGGGTTGCCCACGCCCACCCTCGGGAAAGATCACGACCGCGCCACCATCACGCAGCCACTCCAGAGTACGACGGATTGCCGAGGGGTCGCTCCCTTCGACCTGCAGCGGCCAAGCGCCCAGAAATTGGATTGACTTGCCGATTATCGGCCACTTGAAAGCAGCATCCCATGCCAGGAATCTTAGCGGCCGATTGATTGGGATCGAAAGCCAAAACGGATCGATGTAGGTTTGATGATTCGCGGCGATAATCAGGCCGCGCCGGTCGTCCTGAGGAATATTCTCGGTACCTTTGTAGCGAATTCTAAACAGTACCCGCCAGGCGATTTTCAGCGATTGCCGCAAGAATGCAAGTACCCGTTCCGGCAGCACGATCTGGTCCGGCTTTGATCGCCCGCGCGTTCGACGTGTCCCTGGTTCGCTCAAAACGGTTTCCTGAATAAGGGATTTGAGGTTTCAATAAACAGCCAATACTTAGTGTTGCTGAATATTCTGCTTGTTAAGCTCCGCCCACCAGTCGGGGACATCGTTCTCACTCAGGCAGTCATCATTCCAACGCCCGCAACGGACACATTCAAAGCTGGAATAGCTAAAGGCTTCTTGCTTTGTCAACCCGACAAGAACTCTGGCGCCGCAGTCGGCAAACGAGCAGCGCCGATCGATCTCGATTAACAAGACTTGACGCGGGAAAATTATCGCTTTGCGCTCAGCCATCGGTTCTTTGGATCCTAGATCGTTGCGCCATTTAATCAAGCGGCCACTCGCGATCAATGAATTCAACGTGGATTCTAGGGATGCCGCCGGGCCCCTTGCTATGACCACGCACTGCCGCATGAACCGTCAGGTCATATTGTGAACTCGTCAGGCGGATGAAGCGACCCAGGGGTATGTCCTGAACAGTGTAAAGCGCGGCTCCTTTGCGGCTAATGTTCTCAGTGACGGTGCTCTCAGTTTGCTCGACCTCTCCCTTTTCGTTGAACGTTTCGAGCAGCATATCAACCGGGATGTTATGACGCGTGCGGGCTCGCTTATCCGTACTCTCAATTGGCTGGACGTTCTCTTCGGCCTGTTCGCTAATGGTCAAGGCGCCGGTTTCGGAGACTGGAGCGTTGATCTCGTATCGCCTGGCCGGGTCCTCTTCATAACTCGCAGGGGGACGTTTACCGATGAACGCGACGCCAACTTCAAAATGCGGCGTCTTATCTTGAGGAGAGACAACCGACCTGATGTAGCGCACAATGGCCCAAACTCTGTATTGGTCCTCAACGTGATCGAAGACGCGCAATTGACGCGGCATCGGAATCGTCATATGCAACAAACGGCCACGCTCGGTTGGTCGCTTAAGAGTAAAGCCGGCGCCGAAAGGCGTCACATCGATCAGTCGCGTGACCTCAGTCCACTCGAAATCCGGAGTCTCGCGACAATGGATTCGCACCGGCAGTTTCAACTCCAGCCGTTGGCGAATACGCCTCGATTTTTCCGCTTCACTCATGCGCGTCCGAGCCTGTTCAAGCGAGTTTCACTCTGGCCTAAGCAAGCGCAGAGCGCCTACCTCAGAATAGCAATTCCAGCCAGTTGTCGGCTTGAGGCGAACCCATTGATTTTATTAGGGTTTGCCTGCCTCCAACCGGTTGCCAAAACCTACCCGCACCGGGTACAATAGGTCGTGCTTCAAAGCCGATGCGACACACGTTCCGCGACTATCGAAAGAATCGCAAATTCTTCAACAAACGGACATAGAAAACCTTTCTCAACACAGAGAACTTGCCCTGCTTCCGTGCCCGCGGAGTGTAAAGCTCGATCCGAAAGCTCGCGACTGGCGGATTGTACTGGAAAGGTTCTTTAGATGGAAACAACTTCTGAACGCAATCACATAAACATTGAAGACGAGATGCGGCGTTCGTATCTCGATTATGCGATGTCCGTGATCATTGGCCGCGCGTTGCCTGATGTGCGCGACGGTCTGAAACCCGTGCACCGGCGCGTGCTCTGGGCCATGCACGAGCTGGGCAACACCTACAACAAGCCTTACAAGAAAAGCGCGCGCATCGTCGGTGACGTCATCGGCAAGTACCACCCGCACGGAGATGTCGCCGTCTACGACACGATCGTCCGTCTGGCGCAGGACTTTTCCATGCGCTACCCGCTGATTGACGGGCAGGGAAACTTTGGCTCGGTGGATGGCGATGCGCCCGCCGCAATGCGTTACACGGAAGTGCGCATGGCGCGGCTGGCAAACGAAGTGCTCGCGGACATTGAAAAGGAGACCGTTAGCACTCAGCCAAACTATGACGAGTCGCTGAGCGAACCGACGGTCCTGCCCGCGCGTATTCCGAATTTGCTGATCAACGGATCGGACGGCATTGCCGTTGGCATGGCGACCAAGATTCCGCCACACAACCTGACTGAAATTGTCGACGCAACGATTGCCTTGCTTCGCGATCCCGAGATCGAGATTACCGAGCTAACAAAGATTGTAACCGGCCCGGACTTTCCCACCGGCGGTTTCATTTACGGGCGCGAAGAGATCAGAACGTCTTATCTCGAGGGGCGTGGCATCTTGCAACTGCGCGCGCGCGCAGGCATCGATCGCATCGGTCGCGGCACGCAAGAGCGCGACGCGATCATCATCACGGAGATTCCGTTCCAGGTAAACAAGGCCCGGCTCATCGAGCGCATCGCGGAATTGGTCAACGAGAAGAAGCTCGACGGTGTTTCGGAGCTGCGCGACGAGTCAGATCGTTCGGGTATGCGCATCGTCGTCGAGCTCAAGCGCGACGCCGTGCCGCAGGTCATCCTGAACAAGCTCTACAAACTGACGCCGATGCAGTCATCGTTCGGCGTCATCAATCTCGCCATCGTCAACGGCCAGCCGCGCGTCTTGAACCTCAAGCAGATGCTCGAGTGCTTCGTGGATTTCAGGCGCGAGGTAGTGCGCCGCCGCACCGAGTACGATCTGCGCAAAGCAAAAGCGCGGGCGCACATTCTGGAAGGTCTGACCAAGGCGATCGATGCGCTCGATTTCATTGTCACGCTGATTCGCAACTCGCGCTCCGTTGATGAGGCGCGGCAGTGGCTGACCGGCGAATTGAAAACGACGAGCGAGGTGAAGACCTGGAAAGGCGTGCCGTCAAACGAGCCGCTCACAAAGTATCTGCCGAAACTGAAGAAGGCCATGGAGCGTCTGGCCTTTTCCGAGTTGCAGGCGCAGGCGATCCTCGATCTTCAGTTGCGCCGGCTGTCGGCGCTGGAGCGCCAGAAGATCGTCGACGAATACGAAGGGATCATCAAGCTGATCGCCGAGCTGGAAGAGATCCTCGCCAACGAGGCGTCGTTGCGCCGCGTAATCGTCAACGAGCTGGAAGACGTGAAGAAGGAGTTTGGCGACGGACGGCGCACGGAGATTGTCGACGAAGGCGTCGAGTTTTCCATCGAAGATTTGATCGCCGACGAGGACGTGGCCATCACGGTGACCAAGAGCGGCTATATCAAGCGCACGCCGATCACCACGTACTCACGACAGGGCCGCGGCGGTAAGGGACGCTTTGGCGCGACAGCCAAAAATGGAGACTTTGTCGAGCATCTCTTCATCGCTTCGACGCACGCCTACCTGATGATCTTCACGGACGACGGGATGGTCTACAAGCTTAAAGTCCACGAAGTACCCGATGCTGCGGCTTCGGCGCGCGGCAAGGCGATCGTTAACCTGATCAGTATTCCTTCGGATCGCAAACTCGCAGGCGTGGTGCCGGTGCGCGAATTCGCGGCAGGCCGCTACGTCGTGATGGTGACGCGCAAAGGCGTCATCAAGAAGACTTCGCTCGCGGACTTTCAGAATATTCGTTCGAACGGCATCATTGCCATCAACATCGATGAAGGCGATCAGTTGCTCGACGTTGTGTTGACCGACGGCACCAAACGTATCTTCATCGCTACGCATAACGGTCAGGCTATCCGGTTTGATGAAAAGAATGTGCGGCCGATGGGCCGCGCCACCCGTGGCGTGCGCGGCATCGATCTGCGCAAGGATGACTTTGTCGTTTCAGTCTGTCCCGTCTCCGCCGATGACAACGAGCGGATGCTGTCTGTGTCGGAGCAGGGCTACGGCAAGCAGACGCCGATCACGACTTATCGTTTGCAGGCGCGTGGCGGCAAGGGCGTCATCAACATGAAAACAACAGCGAAGACCGGCAAAGTGGTAGCGGTCTTTCCGGTCGAAGACGATTCGGAGATCATGATCATCACGCAGCAGGCTAAGCTCATTCGCCTGGAGGCGGGCCACATTCGCAAGACAGGCCGCAGCGCTCAGGGCGTGCGTCTGATCAAGACCGATGCCGAAGACATGGTGACCAGCGCTTCGCTGGTCGAGGCGGCAGAAGAAGACGAGACCGAGGAAACGCCAGCGAATTAGGCGCCCTCGCCTTCGACCCAGACTTCGCCGTCAGCAAAAACTTCTTTCTTCCAGATCGGTACAGTGCGTTTCAGATCGCGAATGGCCCATTCACACGCTTCAAATGCGGTGCGGCGATGCGGGGCGCTGACAGCAATGACCACGCTCGTCTCGCCAATTTCCAGCCGTCCTATGCGATGTGCAATACCGATGTGCGCAATATCAAAACGCTCATGCGCTTCGCGCCCTAAACGATGCATCTCGCTCAGGGCCATCGGCGCATACGCCTCGTAGATCAGATAGAGCGTTCTGCGTCCGTGCGTCCATTCGCGCGCATACCCGTCGAGCGTCACCGTCGCGCCGCACTCGGGCAGGACGACCCGTCGGGCCACGGCGCCAACATCGATCGGTTCGGTTGTTAGTTCAAAAAAGTCGTCTCTGTGCCTCCGTGTCTCTGTGGCTTCTTTGTTCGCTACCCCGCCACTCACGGGCGGAAAAACCGCCAGCTCATCGCCGTTGTGCACTTCGCGATCGCTGGACGCGTACTCCTGATTGACGGCAAACAATAGCGAGCGCCCGAAGCGCCGCAAAGCAGGATATGCCGCAAGCACTTGTTCAAAAGCGCTTGCCCCACTGGCTGGACCACTCAACGTGAAGTTTACTTCGCTGTGACCGGCGACGTCGCGCGCCGCGCCAAAGAAGAGCACGCGCACGTTGATCTCTTCTGGTTTACTCGAGAGTTGTTGTTCTTGCCCTTCGATCACTCGATCTCGATTTTACGGCCACTGTGTCCATTGCCCTTAGCCAGCTCGTGCACACGCGCGCGCTCTTCATAGTTAGTGACGGCGCGCGCCAGCATGTCGCGCAGGCGCCGCAGTCTCTCAGAGGTCGAACGCAGCTCGAGCATTTCTTGCTTGACTTCGGCGTCGATCTCCATTGCGGCCGCAACTAGGAAAGACAGACGCTGGGGCTCGGTATCTGAAATGTCCGGCAGCGAAGCGCGCTCGTCGTTGAGGATCCGCACCGCTCGCGCAATTCGCGTGAACGTCTCTGCCACCTCGCGCGAGCGATCGCTCAATGCCTCCTGATCCTCTTCTTCGTCCTCAAAGAAACTGAGTCGCGCTACGAGATAGGGATCGCCGCGCTCGACATAATCTTCCACACGGTACCTGATCAATCCGATGGTGAGAACGTTCGAACGGCCGTCGGGCAGCGGCTGCGTTTCCGTTACCTCGGCGACACAGCCGACGTGTCCGGCCGGCGGAATTTCTTTCTCGGACGCGCTCGAGTCGAAATAAGAGAGGCCGAAAAGATTGTCATTAACACGGATGTCGCTGAGCATCTGCCGATAGCGCGGCTCGAAAATGTGCAGCGGCAGCGGCACGCCGGGAAACAGCACCAGCGGCAGCGGGAAGAGTGGCAACTCGCGCACTCCGCGAACTCTGTCCATGGCTTCACTCATGAAATCAGCTTCACAGGCCGGATGACAGAGAATTGTCTGAAGGCACCCGGCGCGCGCTCAAAAGCGAACTGCTTGCGTGGGTCACATTATCGCAGAGGGATAGATAGAAGTCAGTAGCGGCGTGAAGATGAAGAACTGACGGCAAAGAAACTCAGTGGCTGACTCGGAATCAGGCAACATCCAGCGCCTGTCGCGGCGCCATGCGGCGCATTGCCGCCAACAATTGTTCAGTTTCAAATGGCTTGTCCAGAAACTCGTCGGCGCCGGCGGCATAACAGGCCTTGTGCGTTTCGACGCTGTCGGCTGAACTAATAACCAGCACCTTCGCATCGGGCACGTGGGCCTTGATGTATTCCAGTATGCGTAGTCCCACCTCGGGGGACTCAACCCTCGGCGGCAAATGCAGATCAAGAATCGAAACTTCGGGCTCGTAGATCGTGGCGCGCCGCACCGCCGTCTGCATATCGTTAGCGGTCATCACCTCATAGTCATCACACAACGTCCAGAACAACTGCTGAGTGATTGCTTCGTCATCATCGACGATCAAGATTCTGGGCTTCATCTTGATTCCGGCCTCCTTACTTAGACTCCGGCGAGATTGAACTAAGCAATAAGCGTACCGTCCGCTCCGGAAAGATTGAGACGATGAGGCCTTGAGTTCAAAAGGGATTAGCAAGAAACGTTACGTGTAGACAGTAGGAAACATACGACGCACGCCGTGTCTACAATTGTGAACGGCCGCGTGGGTTTGCGCGCTGCGGAGACCTCACTTAGGTGTTTCGGTTATCAGAAAATCGATTCCGGACGCTTGCTGCCCAACATCCACCGTGGCGACGGTCTTCAGCGCCTCGAGGTCTATAACCTCGACGGTTCCCGGCTCGGAGCCGATCCCTTCGACTGTGACAAAGGCGTAGCGATTGTCTGGCGAGACCACGACGCCGTGAAGCACCTTGCGTTTTGTCGGCAATCGGGCCAATTCGCGTCCGGACTTAATGTCGAAAACAGACACCGACTGATCGCGCTTGTTCGTTCCGATCAAACGCGTGCCATCTTTCGTGACGGCTAAATTGTAAACGCCCGCGCGCGCCGCGATGCGTCGCACTACTTTCCATTTCGCAACGTCCACTTCGACGATCTCGCTCGACTTGTTGCAGGCGACAAAGATTGCCGAGCCGTCAGCGGACGGTTGCGCCCAGGTCGGCGAACATGAGTTGTCGCCGGCTTTGGGTTGTTCCATTCCGTGACCGCCCATGTCCATGCCGGTCATCCGCGGCATGTTCGCCATACCGGCGTGTGAAACATTTGGGGGCCCGTTCATGCCCATCTCTTTGCCTTTGGTCAGCAGGAAATGACGCGAGACCTTCAAAGTATGGGTGTCGATCTCGACCAGCATGTCGTCCATCATGCACGCCGAATATTGTTTCGTGCCTTGTGGGTTCAGGCGCGAGCCATGCGGCATGGTGCACGTCTGTATGCGCGCGACCTCGAGCATCGGTTCCGTAGCCACCACCGAGACAGACGATGGGACCATGTCGCCGTGCAGATTAAAGTTGACGACGAAAAGCAAGCTGCCGTCTTTGCTGAGATCCATCGTTGCCGGAAACAGACCCAGCGTGGTCTCGCCGAGCACGCGGTCGCCATTGACTGCATATTTCCAGACTGTGCCAAACGGCCGGCCGTGGGCCAGCGACACGTAATAGAACTGTTTGTCGGAAGAGATGGCGATGCCGTGTGGTCCATTCAGATCGGACGGCATCGCTCCGGTCTTGAGATCGTGATCGACGCGCGCGCCATTTGGCCCAAAGCGCACGAGCGCGATCTGGTCCGCCGATTCGGAAAGTGCGTAGACGAGATAGTCTTTGTCCGGCTTTGTCTGGGCACTCGCCAGCGAGGCCGTGCTCAGGATCAGAGCTGACAGTAGAAGCGCGAGACGAGGCATATTAACGTCTCTCGGGAGGTTTAGTTTTGACGGGCGCCGGTTTTTCCGGCTTTTCAGGAGGAACTTCCGCGTCATCGACTTCATCAATGACCTTCAGCTCCGCGCCGAACTTCTGATAGCCACGGAAGCGCACATCGTTGCGGCTTTGGACTAACTGATGGTCCTTGTAAATGCTCGTCAGCAGGATGTCGGCATGAATCGGCAGCAAGTGCCTCTTTTCATTGATCACGACCCAGTCGAAATCAATCAAGCTGCTGGCGGCGGTAATGGGAAAGTCGCGCGGGATTTCGGTGGCTATCTGCTCAAAACGCAGCACGCGATTGTCTTCCCGATCGACCCAGACGCGTCCCCTTGAACCCGCTATCGTATTCACGTTGTCGCCGGCTCTGAGTTCGAGGTTAGAGAATTCTTTCTTCATGGCGTACTCGTAGACAATGGTCCGTCGCCCTCGAATGACGTCCGTGTCCACGGGCTTAAAAGTAGCGCGCGCTTCGTCTTTGAAGATGCTGGCCAGTCCCGTAACATACTCCGCGCCACTGGAAGTCGTGCCGCCGACGTACTTGCTGTAATCACTTCCTTCCTTCACCTCCTGACCGAGCGGCATGCCGTTCATCGTGAGCACCTTGTACTCTTCGCCGGCATTCTGCCGGTAGCTCACGCCGATGGTCAGCGTGTCCTGAGGCAGCCAATTGGCGGTGTTGCCGTAAGCGACCGATCGCTTAATGAGTTGGCGGACGATAAAGTCCGGCATCGCGTTGGCGGCGCCGAGTGTCGCCGTCCTTGTCCGCTCGAGCAACTCGTTTGATTCAGTCTCAGATGGCGCACTTTCAGTCTTCGGATTCAGCCTGCGTCGCTCAGCCTCTTCGAGCGTGCGGCGCAACACAGCGTCGCTGCCGCTTTTGGCCGCAACCAGCGAACGCATGCCGTCAGTTAACGGAAAACCAATCCCGCGCTGGCGGATCGTTTCGACGATCTCGTCATGTCTTTCCGGATGTTTGGGCAGCTCATAAACGAGGCGCACCAGTTCCTGGCTGGTCAGTGGCGGCACTGACGGAGTGGATTGCGCGAAGCCCCTGAGTGGGAAGATGAATACAACTGCGGGAACGATTACGGCGAGCAGAAGGCGACGATGAATGCGATGCATCTTTAATACAGCTTTCTCAGGAATCTTAATTAGACACGACAACCTCTGATGGAACCAACGCTTTCGTGGTTGTCTATGATCGGATACTAGCTTAACGCAAACAACGATTCCCAACCAGCGGGGCACACGCCCCCGCTCTTTCTCCACCTTAGCTACAGGCAGAACCTCTCAATCGCCTTGCCGATTATCTCCACGCATCTGTGCAGCTCACCAATCGGCACAAACTCACCAGGGCGATGCGCGTCCCGAATGTTTCCCGGGCCAAACACAACCGCCTCTGCGCCAAGCTGGATCATCTGCGGCGCTTCAGTGCCAAACGCGACGGTGCCCGACTCTTTTCCAGAGTGCTCCTCCAGTAATCGGACGAGTGGCGCTTCAGCGCACGTATCGAATCCCTCGTCGGCGCGCCCTGCGTCAACTTCGCAATCGAAGTCTGGCTCCTGCTGCTGCTGTGACTGGATTGCCAGCTTCAGAGCATCGAGCACGCGCGTCGGTTCCTGGCCGGGAACGTTACGCCATTCGAGCGTGAAGCGGCACTTACCGGCGATAACATTTTTCGCCGTGCCGCCGTCAATCAAACCTACGTTGAGCGTAGTGTATGGTGGATCGAACGCTTCGTAAGTTTCAGTTTTCAATTGTTCGCCGATCTTTTCTATTTGCGCAATGAGCCGCGCCGCGCGAAAGATCGCCGACGCTCCGAGCGCCGGATAAGCGCTGTGCGCTTCGCGGCCGTGCACGGTGATTTCGGCAAGACAATATCCCTTGCCGGCGCGCATCGGTTGCAGCGAAGTCGGTTCACCCACAATCGCATAGCGCGCACGCAGAGCGCGCATCTCCGCCAGACGCTTCGCGCCCAGGCAGCCAATTTCTTCGTCGGCGGTGAAGACCAGAGCCAGCGGCCGGCGCAAACTTTTCAGATCGACGCCCTCGACGGCCGTTAACGCCGCGGCGATGAATCCCTTCGTGTCACAGGCGCCGCGAGCGTAGAGTTTGCCGTCGCGTTCAGTCAACGTCGTCGCCGCTGTCCACAAAGGGTCATACGGCACGGTGTCGGTGTGTCCGACCAGCGCCAGCTCAACTTCAACAGCGTCTGAAAACTCCGCGCCGGCCAGCGCGATCAAATTGATCTTCGCGATACCGCATTCGTCGATACAAGGCAGACGACGAACGCGCAGGCCCATTGCCGCGCAGCGAGTCGTCAGATAGTCAGCAATGTTCGCATTCGATCGCGACGACACCGAATCGATTTGGACAAGCTGGGCGAGTGTTTCCTTGACAGTCATGTTAGTCAGCCACAGAGACACAGAGCAACAGAGCAACAACCGAAGTCAGAAACCAAAGCGCAGAATGAACCAAACAAGAGACAACCTGCTTACTGCCTTTTCTGGCTCCGTGTCTCTGTGCCTCTGTGGCTCATTTCAGTTCCACAATTTCTTTTGGAGTTCACTGAACCGCTCAACAATCTCCTCCTGACGCGCGTGCCTTCCATCCTCAACAATCTGTCTTCCACCAACCACAACGTCGCGTATCGCTGTGCGCGAAAGCGAGAACACAATGTTAGTCAACAGATCGTCTGCGCCCGAGCCGGCGATCGATGGATCGTTGAGATCCACAGTGAAGAAATCTGCCGCACGGCCCGCTTCCAGATTGCCACCCGGAGCGCCGATACTTTCCGCGCCGTTGCTTGTCGCGCAATCAAAGAGCCGCGCGGCCAGGGCAGAAGCCCGATCGTCAGGGAGGGCGCCCTCCCTCGCCGTCGGGCTTCTGTCGGGCGCCAACACTGCGCGCTGCATCTTTTGCAGACGCAGGTGATACTCCAACTCGCGCGCATCTTCCAGCAGATCGATCTCCACGTGGCTGTCCGTGCCGAGCGCGACGCGCACGCCGTCTTTGAAGAGCAGATCGACGGCCACAACGCCATCGCCGAGATTGCGTTCCGTGGTCGGACACGCGCAGACCGTCGCACGCGCTTGCGCCAAAGCATGAATCGCTTTTGGCGTGACGTGAATCGCATGTACCGCGGTGAAGCGGTCGCTCAACAGTCCTTCGGTTTCCAGCAGCGCCACCGGCGAACGGCCATACTCTTGAATGCAGACGGAAACTTCCGCCTGCTGTTCCGCGACATGCATCTGGACCGGCAACTGCTGCGCGTGTGCGTAGCGAACGACTTCCTTTAAGTAAGCGAGCGGAACGGCGCGCACACTGTGCGGCGCAACACCTGCCCACGCGCGTCCTTCACTGTGAGCGAGATCGGCCTTCAACTTTTCAACGTGTCGCAGAAAATCGTCCGCGTCGGTCTCGATGAAGCGAGCCTGCCGCGGATTTGATTCTGTGTTGTAACCTGAACGCGCGTACGCGACTCGCAGCAACGCTATGCGCAGGCCCACGTCGCCCGCTGCGCGCACAACTTCTTTGGCGATCAGATTCGGATCGTCGTAAGGCGTGCCGTCGGGCGCGTGATGGAGATAATGAAACTCGCCGACCGCGGTGATGCCGCCCAGGACCATTTCGAGAAACGCCATGCGCGCCGCGTCATAAACGTCTGCGGGCGCGAGGCGAGTGGCCGCGCTGTACATCATCTCGCGCCAGGTCCAGAAAGAATCTTGTCCGTCTCCGGTGCGATGTTCCGTGCGCCCGCGGATGACGCGCTGAAAAGCGTGTGAATGTGCGTTGACGAGTCCGGGAAGCAGGGCGCGGTTTTTCAGGCGGATGATATCGCCGTCGATCTGATTCACAGGAGCGAGACTGGTGATTGTCCCATTCCGATCACAGACAAGAGCCAGACCGCTTTGAAAGCGGCCACCAGTGTAAATCAAATCGGGCACCCAGGCTTGCTTCAAAGTATTCATAAACTCAGATCAACTCATGGTTGGGAAGCCTGTAGATGGGAGCCAACTCAATCTCACTCACGAATTGGAAATGCTTTTGATTGCGGGTCAAGAGAGGAAGGCTCTTTTGCCAAGCTGCAATAATGGCATCTGCCTGGCCCAATCCTTGAGATTCGTACTTCTTCAAGAGAATCCAATAGGCTTCGGCAATTGCACTATCAACTGGCAGCATTCTGAATCGCGCCAGCAGCGCTCCGATTTCCTTTCGCTCTGATTCTCGTAGACCGGGTTTGGCGAGGAGTTCTTTTCTAGTCCATGAGGAGTAGTAGATATCGAACTGTTCAGACTCAACCAGAGCAACCGCCGGCTGGATACGTTTTAGATAATCGATCAAGACATCCGTATCGATTAGGAGCGCAGTTGTTGCCACGCCATGATCTCCTGAAGGAACGCTTCCGCCGATGGGGACTGCGCCTCACCCCGTAGTCGCTCGACATAGGTAGCGCTGTCTTCAACTTCTCCGTAGCTGAAGGTTGCTTCCTGATCGAACAAGTCTTCCACCCGCGCC
The DNA here is from genome assembly GCA_041499185.1 of Pyrinomonadaceae bacterium. Classification (GTDB taxonomy): domain Bacteria; phylum Acidobacteriota; class Blastocatellia; order Pyrinomonadales; family Pyrinomonadaceae; genus JAOAPY01. Next base: position 39,877 of record JBGQJU010000050.1, read on the forward strand.
TCCAGGGCGGCGGTCAATTCGTCCGCCGCTGGATCTGGGATTCGCTTCGCCTGTTTGAATTCCTGAATCACTCCGCGAATCGTTTCTTCAAGTCGATCTTTGGTAATCATACTTAGTCCCCAGCTAATGATTCATTCTATCTGAGCCAGAGTTTCCCTGGCGAGAAAATTAGCACGGTGCAGGTGTTGGAGACAATGTCCCGCGCAGGAACGTGGATTACAGTCATGGGAATTTCCAACCAGCGGGGCATGCCCCCGCTCCGCGCTACTTCACTGCCAGCACTTCCTTTGCTGCGGTCCGGTCCCCGGTGCAGCTAATTCGCCGCGGCGCCTTCAGATATTTCAGCTTGAACCCCAGCCGCCGATACAATTTCACAATGCGCGGCGTCGCCTGATTAGACAGCACCACCGGCCCACGATGCTTTGCCAGCCACTCGGCGGCGCGCACTTGATCCTCCCACGAGAATCCACCGGCACTGTAGCTCGTAAACTCCACGTCGTACGGCGGGTCGGCGTAGATAAAATCATCCCGCTCGACCGGGAGCCTTTCGAGGTCACAGTTACTGAATGACCATCCGGCAAACAGATCGCGGTAGGGGTGGAAACTGGAGCGATAGTTGATCGTCTTATAGCGGCCAAACGGAACATTGAACTGACCGCCGCGGTTGAAGCGGCACAGGCCGTTGTAGCACGTACGATTGAGATAATAAAAAAGTTGCGCCGCCTCGGCTGTCTCGGACTTCGCTTCCTTGATCAAAGAATTGAAGTGGTCGCGGTGTGCGTAGAAAAGCCGCTGGTCGTTTTCGGTTTCGATTGTTAGTCGCAGACCGCGCTGCACCTGGCGATAAAAGTTGATGAGGTGCGGATTGAGGTCATTCAACAGCGCGCGTTCGGGCCTGAGCCCAAGCGGCATTGCCAGCCCCCCGCAAAACGGCTCGACATAACGCCGCTGTCTGTGTGCTTCCCAGATTGGCGCTACCTGCGGGATCAGCCAGCGCTTGCCGCCAGCCCACTTCAGTGGGGGTCGAAGCAACCCTTCGGCCTGCAATCCTTCAGCCTGCACAGCATCTCTCAAGTTAAGCAGTCTCATGGTCAGGAAGCGGGCACGCCCCCGCT